>CABQJV010000011.1 GCA_902464565.1 uncultured Collinsella sp. | reverse complement strand
GGCATGAGCTCGTTCACCCGCTCGACGATGCGGCGCTGCTCGGCGAGAGGCGGAACTGGGACCAGAATGACGTTCAATGACTTCTGATTAGTCTTTGGCATTTTGACACGCGTATCACCCTTAAGCGTCTCCTCAGTGAAGAAATTGCTGAGGAGAACCGTGAGGACATATTCAGGTTGCAGCTTGGTGTTGAGCGGATACATATCCGCACTACACAGCCCATCAAAAGGGGCGATAACCGCCTTTCGAAGAGCTGGACGAATCTTCGAATAGAGAATCTGTCCTGCAGAGAACAGGTGATTGGCGCTCTTAACCTCGTCGGCCTTAACACTATGACAGAACAAGAGCTTTCCGGTGCCTTTTTGGATGTTGTCAGGCGCGATATGAGGAAAGTCCTGATTATTTCAACGGGTCGACCAAACGCGCTGCAATTCCAATGACTTCACTAAATCTCGCCCAGGCCCAGCTTTCCGGAATCCCAAACGGAACCTCGTCCGCGATGCACTTGTCGCTCAGAACGCGTCCCTTAGTGTCCACGTGCTTCTCATAGGGGGAGCCATCGGAACCGGATTGGCTTTCAACTGTATTCGCGACAAGCGTTGTAAAATCTAGTGAGACGAGCATCCCGGTTGCTCCAGCGCTTCGATGCTCTGGTCTTTAGCGTCTTTCGTTCAGTGGGGGACTGACCGCAAGCGGCGTAAACAAGAAAGGGGACAAGCGTAAATGAAAGCAACCGAGGCGAATCTGCTCGACCTTATGGGCGTGGCGAAGATGCAGTTTGTCATTCCCGTGTACCAGCGAGTTTACTCGTGGAGTGTAAAAGAGTGCGAGGTGCTTTGGGATGACGTCATGCGAGCGGGTCGTGATGGCGTATCGCACTTCGTGGGGTCAATGCTTTATATCCCCGAGTCCGAGAGCTCTGCCACGAGCATTTCGCGCGTGCTTCTGATTGACGGACAGCAGCGCATGACGACGTTTTCGTTGATGATTGCAGCTTTGGCTGACTATTTGGAGAGCAACCCCGACAAGGCTGGCTTCCTTGGCGACCTCAAAATCTCGGCGCTGAGGAAAAATTACCTCTTTAACGATGACGACTACAACGGTCTGGCACGCTACAAGCTGGTGCTCTCGCAGGACGATAAAGAGACGCTGTTCTCCATCGTGTCTGGGGCTCCCGTGCCAGATGAAAAATCGGATCGGATTGTCGAGAACCATGCGTTCTTCCGCGAGAAGATGCGTGGTAAATCATTTGACCCGGCAAGGCTTTGGGCGGGGCTAAACCGCGTGCAGGTCATCGACACTAAGCTCACCGCTGGCGTTGATAATGCCCAGCTCATATTTGAGTCCATGAACTCCAAGGGCAAGCCGCTCACGCCCATTGACCTCATCCGTAACTACGTTCTAATGTCGCTTCCCAACGACGAACAGACCAAGCTTTATGAGGGTTATTGGCATCCACTCGAGTGCTTGTTCGGAAAAGGCGGCGAGGACGAGTTCAATGCATTTATCTGGTACTGGCTGTGGCTTAAAGTTCCCAATAGGATGCCGAAGGAGAACGAGGCCTACTACGAGTTTAAGCGCTATTTCGCCGACGACTACGATGGTGACACCGAGGGCCTGCTTAAGGAGCTGCGCGGGTATGCACATAGATACGCCAGTCTGTTCCTTGGTAAGGAGAAGGACGACGGACTGCGCCGAGTGTTCGGCAGAATCGTAAGCCTCGACGTGAAGCAGATAAGGCCCCTCTTAATGTTGCTTTATTCGGTTTACGAGGGGAATGGACTAGACCGCAATGCGTTTTTACGTATCTGCGAGACTATCGAGTCGTTTCTGTTCAGGCGAGCGGTTTGCGGCAGACTTACCACGGGCCTAAATAATTTCTTTGCCGGCATGTATCGCAATCTCGAGCAGCAGGACGATATCGAGGAGTACGTTACGGCGATGCTCCTTATCCACAGCAGCGGTATGACCGCATACTTTCCGACAGACGAGCATTTTGTCGAGGAGTTTAAGACGCGTGACTGCTACAACCGCTTCTCTAAAAAGCGCTATTACCTGGAACGCATGGAGAACTGGCACCACCCGAAGGAGTCCATCTCAGCCGACGATTACCAGATCGAGCACATCATGCCCCAGGCGATCGATGATGAGCACGGCTGGAAGGAATCGCTTGGTGAGAACTGGGAAGACGTCCACGACAGGCTGTGCAACAACTTGGGAAATCTTACGCTGACGGGCTACAACCAGGAGTACTCAAACCGGTCGTTCTCGGACAAGCTCAATCTGCCTGACGTCGGATTTAAGTGCAGCCCGCTCTACCTAAACAAATCGATTGTCTCGCATGAAAAATGGGGTGAGGAAGAGATTGGGCAGCGCGCGGACGAGCTGGCGAAAGAAGCGTGCGAGATATGGAAGTATCCCGACCTTCCGGCAGACGTCGTCGACAAGTACCGTCCTTCTCGTGGGGAGTCTGACGAGGCTCCTGTCTGGACTCTGCAGGAGAACCACCCCACCTTTGCCGAAGGTGGGCTCAATCAGAAGCTTTTCGATGAGGTGCGCGAGTCCGTTCTGAGTGGTAACCCTTCGTGGGAGTCCTACATAGCTAAGTACTATGTAGGCTTCAGGTCGGGCAAGCGAAAACTGCATGCCGTGCTAGAAGGCAGGACCAGCAACGGTGGTTGGATTGCCGTTGGCTTGGCAAAGAGTGTGGATGATCTAACGGATCCAGAGGACATGTGCCAGGACAAGCGTACGCAGGGTGGATTTGGCCCGGGCTTACCCACTTACGTTGCGCTTCGGAATGTCGATGACATTCCTGCGGTACTCGATCTCATAAAGCAGTGCTAGGTTGAAGGCCGGGAATCTAGTTCCCGGCCCTTGCCAGCTCAAAATCGTCGATGGCTCGTCCGCCCGTCTACACCCTTACGATCCTGCGGGCCGCACTCAGCAGCTCGTACTCCCTCTGGCTCCACTGGTACAGCTCGGTCGCGCGTACGGCGTCGCGGCACAGGTCCAGAAACACCTCGGCGCCCTCGCAGAAGCACTCGCGGGCAAAGGCGCCGGATCCGTCCGCAACGCACGCGCCGTCGGCAAAGAGCTTCCAGCTGGACGGCTCGCGCGAGCCGTCTCCGAGCAGCTTGATCTGCAGAACATGTGGGCCGCCAGCGGCACATGGCCCTTCTTCCAACGCCTGCACCGTAAAGCGCATCTGGAGGGACAGAGTATAAAATCCGGAAAAGTGTCGAAATGGGCACCTTAAAACTTCGGAAAAGTGTGGCTGGATGACAAAACAGCACTTAGAAGCCGGTGCTGGATGCGGGATCCTGCGGCTGCCTTCAGCTCTCGCTACTCATCGTCCCCGTCGTTGGGGTCGCCCTTGAGGGTGTTGATGTCCAGGTACTGGTTATCGTCTTCTCTTTGCTGGGTCTCCGACTCCGCTTGGGTGGGGCCGCGGAACAGCTGGAATCCCTCAAACGCAATGACACCGAGCAGGGCAATGATAATGGCGATAAAGGCAACCTTGACTGCCTGCGGAAATTCCGAGAAACGCAGCGCCTTTTCCTCGGCGTAATAATCGGCGAAGCGCTCTTCGCCCGTGCTTTTGGTATACGCCGGCGCGGACGCGGCCTCCGGGTCATATTCCGGTGCGGGCGTGGCAGCGTACGGATCGTTGAGATAATCGCTCGATGCGGTGCCATAATCCTCGGTCTCGATGCGACCGTTGCCAGCATAGCCATCGGAATAATCGGGATATGCCGCACCGCCCTCATAGTCCGCGGCGCTCGTGTTGGCGGCAAAAAGCGGGTTAACTGGAACATCGAGCGCCGGCATGCCGGTAGAGGTCTCATCCAGATCGGCTGCAGCCCAGGAATCGTAGGCAACCTGATGGGCAACGGGCTCATCGAGCTTTGCGACCGGAGGCTTGCGTGCCGCAGGAACAGGCAACTGCTGGGCGCTGTACATAACGGTGCTGTCGGCCGATTTGCCCTGCGTAGCTGCTGCGAGAAATGCCGCCGTCTCGGACGGGTCGCTTGCGGGGCGGGGAGCGGGCGTGGGCGCCGAAGTGGGTGCGGGCGTAGGCGCGGGCGTCGAAACAGGCGACTGCGCAGGAGTCGGCGCAGATGCGGGCTTAGGCGCAAGTGCGGGATTGGGACTTGACGGGCGAGCCCCGCCGCCCATGAGTTCGTCGGCGGTCCACGGGCGATCATCCATCACGTCGTCAAGGCTCAGCGAAAACAGGTCGTCTTCACTCTCATCGAACATGTGGTGCACATGTCCACCAATTGCCGGAATCAATCCGCGACCGGTGCATGATGCCTTGCTCAACGCCATTCTGTCCCATCCTTTCGAAATACTAATGACATCGATTATATGGAACTTTCCAAGCGGCTCGGTCTTGGATTCGTGCTTTCCAGAACTCGCGCCCAAAAGGGGAGGGGCAATCCAGGCGAGTGCCTACTTGTCGCCGGCCGCCGCCTTGGCCTCATTGAGGTAGCTATAGAAGCTGTACTTGGAGATGCCAAAGAACTCGCAGGCGCGCTCGCTCGACTTGGAAATGAGGAAGGCGCCGCGACGGTCGAGGTAGCCAATGGCACGAATGCGCTCGTCTTTGGTCATGAGTGCCGCGGGCTTGCCCACGAACTGCTCGCACTCGTGCAGCAGGTCCTCGAGCAGGTCGCCGATGTTCTTGGTAATGGGCTCGGGCTCGGTATAGCCCGTGCCGCCGGTGCCGGTAAAGGCATCGAGCGAGCGCTCAAAAGCCTTCATGAGCGTAATGTCAAAGTTGATGCCCAAAATGCCGACGGGCTTGCCCTCGTCGTTGCGGATAAAGATCGTCGACGATTTGAGCAGCTTACCGTCGGTGGTTTTAGTGAGGTACGGCTCGCGGTCGTGTACATCGGTGGCACCCTCGTGCATGGATTCAAACACGATATGGCTGGGGCCGTCACCCAGTTTGCGCCCGCTGACGTGGCCGTTTTCAATCACTACGATGGAGTGGTCCACGTCCTCGGTCTCCAGATCGTGGACGACGATTTCGCAGTTGGGGCCAAATTGGAGCGCCAGGCCGTGTGCAAGGCGCTTATAAAACTCAATCTGTGCGGGGGTCATAGGTGCCTTCCTAAAAATTAGTTTGGGCTCACTGTGCCATAAACCACACATGACCGCAAACAAATCCATCAACAAGGCAATTCATGACCGTTCGGCGGCGAAAAAGTACCGATTGCGGCAACAAACAATTCGTTAGGTATACCAATCAAAAAGTGTGATAGAACATTACTAACAAACTTTTTGTTTGGCATCCACATAAAAGTTCAGTCGTATGAATGGGAATGGGCTGAAACGCGTATGCGGGGGCCGGCAAGAGAGGACTTAAGGAGTTCACCGTATGGCCGATAAGATCCAGTGGGCGAGCAACACGATGCCCAAGAGCGATGACAAGCACTTGGGAATCATGAGCCTCGACCACGTGAAGAAGGCCCGCGCCTTCCACCAGTCGTTCCCCCAGTACACCGTCACTCCGCTTGCTCGCCTGGACGGTCAGGCCGCGCGCCTGGGCCTGTCCAACCTGTGCGTTAAGGACGAGAGCTATCGCTTTGGCCTCAACGCCTTTAAGGTCCTGGGCGGCTCGTTTGCCATGGCCAACTACATTGCCGACGAGACCGGCAAGGACGTTGCCGACTGCACCTTCGATTACCTGACCTCCGATCAGCTTGCCAAGGACTTTGGCCAGGCTACCTTCTTTACCGCCACCGACGGCAACCATGGCCGCGGCGTGGCGTGGGCTGCCAACAAGCTGGGCCAGAAGGCCGTCGTGCACATGCCCAAGGGTTCCACCAAGCCCCGCTTCGATAACATTGCCGCCGAGGGCGCCACGGTGACCATCGAAGAGGTCAACTACGACGAGTGCGTGCGCATGGCCGCCGCCGAGGCCGACGCCTGCGAGCGCGGCGTTATCGTTCAGGACACCGCCTGGGAGGGCTACGAGAAGATCCCGTCTTGGATCATGGAGGGCTACGGCACCATGGCTTCCGAGGCTGCCGAGCAGCTGCGCGAGATGGCCATCAATCGCCCGACGCACGTCTTTGTCCAGGCCGGTGTAGGCTCGCTGGCCGGCGCCGTGGTGGGCTACTTCACCAACCTGTATCCCGATAACCCGCCCACCTTTGTCGTGGTCGAGTGCGCTCCGGCCGCCTGCCTGTACAAGGGCGCTGCCGCCGGCGACGGCGACCCGCGCATCGTGGACGGCGACATGCCCTCCATCATGGCCGGCCTGTGCTGCGGCGAGCCCAACATTCTGGGCTGGGATATCCTGCGCAACCACGCCACCGCCTTCGTGTCCTGCCCCGACTGGGTCACCGCTCGCGGCATGCGCACCCTGGGCGCTCCCGAGAAGGGCGACCCGCGCGTCATCTCCGGCGAGTCCGGCGCTGTGACCACCGGCCTGGTCGAGACCCTCATGCTCGATCCCGAGTACGCCGAGCTCAAGGAACTCATCGGCCTGGACAAGACGAGCTCCGTGCTCTGCTTCTCCACCGAGGGCGATACGGATCCCGACCAGTATCGCCGCATTGTTTGGGAAGGCGAATATCCCACTTGCTAATCGTTGGGGCGGAGTAAATAGGTATCGCTCCGCCACCTCACAGGTAGATTCCTTCGTTTGAAAGGTTATGAACAATGGCTAAAGAACTCGATTTCGACGCTATCAAGGCTGCTGCTGAGTCTCATCGTGCTGATATGACTCGCTTCCTGCGCGCTATGATCTCCCATCCCTCTGAGTCCTGCGAGGAGGGTGAGGTTGTTGCCTGCATCAAGGCCGAGATGGAGAACCTTGGCTATGACGAGGTCAAGGTCGACGGCCTGGGCAACGTCATGGGCTTTATGGGCGAGGGCGACAAGATCATCGCCATCGACTCCCACATCGACACCGTCGGCATCGGCAACATCGAGAACTGGGACGCCGATCCCTATGAGGGCTACGAGACCGACGAGATCATCTACGGCCGCGGCGGCTCCGACCAGGAGGGCGGCATGGCTTCTGCTACCTACGCTGCCAAGATGATGAAGGACATGGGCCTCATCCCCGAAGGCTACAAGATCATGGTCGTCGGCACCGTCCAGGAAGAGGACTGCGACGGCATGTGCTGGCAGTACATCTACAACAAGGACGGCATTAAGCCCGAGTTCGTCATTTCCACCGAGCCCACCGACGGCGGCATCTATCGCGGTCACCGCGGCCGCATGGAGATCCGCGTCGACGTTCACGGCACCTCCTGCCACGGCTCCGCTCCCGACCGCGGCGACAACGCCATCTACAAGATGGCCGACATCATCGCCGACGTCCGCGCCCTCAACAACAACGGCTGTGACGAGTCGACCGACATCAAGGGCCTCGTCAAGATGCTCGACCCCAAGTACAACCCCGAGCACTTCGAGGATGCCCGCTTCCTGGGCCGCGGCACCTGCACCGTCAGCCAGATCTTCTACACCAGCCCCAGCCGTTGCGCTGTGGCTGATTCCTGCGCCATCTCCATCGACCGTCGCATGACCGCCGGTGAGACCTGGGAGTCCTGCTTGGACGAGATCCGCAACCTGCCGGCTGCCAAGAAGTACGGCGACGACGTGAAGGTCTCCATGTACATGTACGATCGTCCGTCCTGGACCGGCGAGGTCTACGAGACCGAGGCTTACTTCCCCACGTGGATCAACAAGGAGACCGCTCCGCACGTCAAGGCCCTCGTCGACGCCCACAAGGCCATGTTCGGTGACGAGCGCATCGGCTGCGAGCCCAGCATGGACAAGCGCACCGGTCGCCCGCTGTGCGACAAGTGGACCTTCTCCACGAACTGCGTTTCCATCCAGGGCCGCTACGGCATCCCCTGCGTGGGCTTTGGCCCGGGTGCCGAGTCTCAGGCTCACGCTCCCAACGAGGTCACCTACAAGGACGACCTGGTCACCGCTGCCGCCATGTACGTGGCTGCCCTGAACCTCTACGATCCGAGCAAGGCCGATGGCGATGCCACCGTGTTCCGCGCCGGTCTGACCAACAACAAGATCGATTAGTCCCATTCCTCGATTTTGTTGAGCCGGGGGCCGCTCGTGTCCCCGGCACCCTCTGTTGACTTGGGGCCCGCGGTCGTTATCTCCCATGCTTCCTCGACGGTGGCGGGTCCTCGTCATGGTGCTCTGCATGTTCTAGCCACACGCGCACGCCGGAGCACATCTACTCATTGCGATCGTTTCATCTTTAGAAAGGACATTTCCATGGACGCTAAGTTTACCGAGCTCGTCGAGCAACTGAACGGCCTCGATTTTAAGGGTATGTACGGCAGCGATTTCCTGCACACTTGGGACAAGACCACCGATGAGCTCAAGGCTCTCTACATCGTCGCCGACGCCCTGCGCGAGCTGCGTGAGAACAACGTTTCGTCCAAGATTTTCGACTCCGGTCTTGCCGTCTCCCTGTTCCGCGACAACTCCACCCGTACGCGCTTCTCCTTCTCTAAGGCCGCCAACCTGCTCGGCCTTGAGCTGCAGGATCTGGACGAGAAGAAGTCCCAGATCGCCCACGGCGAGACCGTCCGCGAGACCGCTACCATGATCTCCTTTATGGCCGACGTCATCGGCATCCGTGACGACATGTACATCGGCAAGGGCGACGCCTATATGGCCGAGGTCTCCGAGTCTGTCCAGCAGGCCTACGAGGACGGCGTTCTGGATCACCGTCCCACGCTCATCTCCTTGCAGTCCGATTCCGATCACCCCACGCAGTCCTCTGCCGACATGCTCTACCTCATCAACGAGTTTGGCGGCCTCGAGAACCTCAAGGGCAAGAAGGTTGCCGTCACCTGGGCCTATTCGCCCTCTTACGGCAAGCCGCTGTCCTGCCCGCAGTCGCTGATCAGCCTGCTGCCCCGCTTTGGCATGGACGTCACCCTGGCTCACCCCGAGGGCTACGACCTCATGCCCGAGGTCGTCGAGCGCGCCAAGGGCTATGCCGCCGAGTCCGGTACCACCTTTAAGCAGGTCAACACCATGGCCGAGGCCTTCGAGGGTGCCGACATCGTGATCCCCAAGAGCTGGGCTCCGTTTGCCGCCATGGAGAAGCGTACCAACCTGTACGCCGAGGGCGACGACGCCGGCATCGCAGCGCTCGAGAAGGAGCTGCTCGCCCAGAACGCCACCCATCAGGACTGGTGCTCCACGACCGAGCTCATGGAGAAGACCGCCAACGGCCAGGACACCATCTTTATGCACCCGCTGCCCGCCGACATCTCCGGTGTCTCCTGCGAGCACGGCGAGGTTAACGCCGACGTCTTCGACATGCACCGCGTGGGCATGTACAAGGAGGCCAGCTACAAGCCGTATGCCATCGCTGCCATGATGTTCCTGCAGAAGGTCGCCGATCCCGCCGCTACCCTCAAGGCCCTCGACGAGCGCAACACCGCCCGTTGGCTCCAGGCCTAAAGCTGGGCTGAGGTAAGCTATGTAAAGGGGGCGCTCTGCCAACCGGCGGGGTGCCCCTTTTTTTGCATCGCGGGCGTGCGGGATAAGCGCTTTCGATGTGGATGCCCGCGGCGCGAGTTATGGGTACGATGGTTTCAGGGGAGGTATCACCATGAGACTTGGATGCGTCATTATGGCTTCGGGCGAGGGCAAGCGGTTTGGCTCTAACAAGATGCTTGCCGATATCTATGGCGAGCCGCTGATTGCCCGGACCATCGATTCGGTTCCCCGGGGCTTTGACGTCGTGGTTTCGACGCGTTGGCCCGAGGTCGCTCAGATTTGCGAGGACAAGCATTGCCCGTGCGTGCTGCACGATGGCGAGCTGCGCAGCGAAAGCGTCCGTGCGGGCCTTTCGTGGGGAGTCGAACGCAACTGGAAAGGTTGCCTCTTTTTGCCGGGCGACCAGCCGCTTGTGAGCGCGGATTCTTTTGAGGCCATGGTTCACGCGTTTGACGAGCGTGGCCGCAAACATCCGGTGCGCTTGGCGTGCAGCGGTGAGCCTTCGAGTCCGGTGCTCTTTCCGGCGGAACTGTTCGATGCACTTATGTGTCTTGAGGGCAAGGACGGCGGCGGTTCGATCCTCAAGGGCCGTACCGACGTGGTACTGGTTGAGGCGCGTGCCTACGAGCTGTGGGACGTTGATACCGCCAAGGGACAGCGACGCATAGCGGAGCATATCGCCGCCTGCTCGTATTTTGATCGCGTGGCCAACTGCATCAATCAATAAGGAGCAATTATGATCATCATCAAAAACGGCGCGCTCGTGACGCCACAGGGGCTTCGCCGCGCCGATCTTGTCATGGATGGCGATAAGATCGCGCGGATCGCCGCGGCGATTGAGCCGGCCGAGGGCGATACCGTCGAGGATGCCACGGGCTGCTGGGTGTTTCCCGGCTTTATCGACGGCCACACGCACATGCAGTGCTGGACCGGCATGGATTGGACAGCGGATAGCTTTGAGACCGGCACGCGCGCGGCTGCCTGCGGCGGTACGACGACCATCGTGGACTACGCGACGGCCGATCGCGGCGTGACCATGCCCGATGCCTTGGCCGAGTGGCATCATCGCGCCGACGGCACCTGCACGGCAAACTACGCCTTTCATATGGCACTCGCCGAGTGGAATGAGCGCAATCGCGCCGATCTTTCGGCTATGCGCGAGGCGGGCGTATCGTCGTTTAAGACCTACTTTGCCTACGACCACCTGCGCTTGGACGATGCCGAGACACTCGAGGTGCTGGAGGAGCTCAAGCGCCTGGGTGGTATCCTGTGCGTGCATTGCGAGAACGGCACGTTGGTGAATGAACTGCAGAAGCGCGTGTACGAGCAGGGGATTCATGGACCCGAGGGGCATGCGCTCAGCCGTCCGGACGTGTGTGAGGCCGAGGCCGTGAGCCGTCTGCTGTATCTGGCGCACTTGGCCGGGGACGCTCCGGTCAACGTGGTGCACCTTTCGACTAAGCTGGGGCTCGAGGCCATCCGTGCCGCCAAGGCGCGCGGGCAGAAGAATATCTATGTCGAGACCTGCCCTCAATATCTGATGCTCGACGATACTTGCTACTTGGAGCAGGGCGAGGACGGCTTTGCGGGTGCCAAGTATGTGATGAGCCCGCCGCTGCGCCATGCGGGTGACCGTGCGGCACTGCGCGAGGCGCTTGTGGCCGGCGAGATCGATACGATTGCGACCGACCACTGCAGCTTTAACCTGCATGGGCAAAAGGACCGCGGGCGCGACGATTTCCGCGCGATTCCCAACGGCGGGCCCGGCGTGGAGCATCGTCCCGTCGCGATTGCCACGAGCTTTGAGGGCCAGCTGGGACCCGTGGATCTGTGCCGCTTGATGAGCGAGAACCCGGCGCGCGTCTTTGGCATGTATCCGCGCAAGGGCTGTCTTGCCGAGGGCGCCGATGCTGACGTATGCGTGTGGGATCCCAAGGCGCGCTGGACCATTAGCGCGGCGACGCAGCATCAGGCTGTGGACTACACGCCGCTCGAGGGTTTTGAGGCGCATGGCCGCGCCAAGGCCGTGTTTGTGAACGGCGTGCTGGCGGCACGCGATGGCGAGCTCACCGGAGCCCAACCCGGCCGCTACGTGCCCCGCTAGCAGCAAAGATGCCGTGTCCCCTCCGCAGTTGCGGTGAAATACGGACTGTTTGCGGCCGTCATGCGGCCAAACAGTCCGTATTTCACCGCAACTGACGAGATGGGGCCGGCTATTTGAGGCTGGTGGCGATGAGGGGGCGGCCGAGGGCGGCCTCAAAGCGGTCGGCCATCGTGGGGTCGCTGAGCTTATCGACTTGGTTGAGCATGATGCGGGCATTATTGAGGTTCAGCATCCGCAGCTCGGCATTGAGCACCATGGCGACGCGCTCTGGGGTGGCAGCGTCGGTGAGCTCGCAGCCGCAACGCTCGCAAAAGAGCTCGGGGCGGTGGACGGCTTCGTTGATGGGCTTGCCGAGCCCCGAGGCGCCGACGAGCCAGATGACGTTGGCCGTGCCGGCGGGAACGACCGGCTCCCACGGGGCATGCGCCTTGAGCGGGAGCCGCTTACTGCCGTCCGCCTCGGCCAGGACGTAGTCAAAGCGCTGCGCCAGCTGGTCGAGCGGCTCGGCAGGGGAGGAGAGCTTGCCCGTCTCCGGGTCCAAAATACCCGCCTGGCAGATACTTCCGCGGCTCATGCCAGCGCATGCCTCGCAGGTGCAGCCGGGAACATGCAGGGCCCCCGGCTTCCAAGGCGCGGCGTCCAGACGACGATTCGACCCGTCCCATGGCACGCCGGCAACGGGAAGCATATGCGTGGTGGTGCAGAGGAGCACGCGGCCGCCAGCGCGCATAAGCTCAAGGCCGAGCGTCTTCAGCAACGTCGACTTGCCGCCGCTGCCGATAATCGCGGTAATGCCCGGCTCGATCCTGAGCGCCGAGGCAAGATTGCCGCTAACCGTTTCCATCTGTTCACCGCCGTATAATACTGTGATAATAAATAATCATCAGAGTAGCGGTCGAACCGCTTTTGCTCTGCTCAAACCGTAGCACAGGGAGGTGCCCCGGGAATGCTCGTTTATGTTCGCGGCGCCGGCGATATCGCCACGGGCGTCGCTGCCCGTTTGGTACGCGCCGGCGTGTCGGTTGTCATGGCCGATATCGCGGTTCCCACGTGCATCCGTCGCACAATCAGTTTTTGCGAGGCCATTCGCCTGGGCGAGGTCCAGGTCGAGGGCATTCGCGCTCGCTTGGCGCAGACGCCGGCAGAGGCGCTTGCAATTACCGAGGCGGGGGATGTTGCCGTTGTGGTGGACCCCCAGGCCAAGATGCTCGATGAGCTTAAACCCGCTGCCGTGGTCGACGCGATTCTGGCCAAGCGCAACTTGGGCACCACGCGCGATATGGCGCCTGTCGTCATCGCCGTGGGGCCGGGCTTTACCGCGCCGGTCGATTGCGATGCCGTGGTCGAGACCATGCGCGGTCATTTCCTCGGCCGTGCCATCACCCAGGGCTCGCCCCAGCCCAATACGGGCGTGCCGGGTGTCATTGCCGGCTACGGCAAAGAGCGCGTTATCCACAGCCCCGCCGCCGGCGTGTTTCGGTCTGACCGCGCAATCGGCGATATCGTGAGTGCCGGCGATGTGATCGGGTATGCGGGTGATACTCCCATGGTCACGCAGATTGACGGCTGCTTGCGCGGCCTTTTGGCCGACGGCGTTCAGGTGACCGAGGGCTTTAAATGTGCCGACGTCGACCCGCGCGGCGATGCCGGCTATATCAACTATATTTCGGACAAGGCGACGTCGGTCGGCGGCGGCGTGCTCGAGGCACTCGCCATGCTCACCGGTGTATTCCAGGGATAGGAAATTGCAATGGAAAAGCTCGATGTGGTGAATGCTGCGCTTGGCGCTCTGAAGGCTGGTAAGACGTGCGAGCTGGTGGTAGTTGCCGGCACGGCAGGGTCATCGCCGCGCGGCGTGGGCGCCTGGATGGCCGTCTTTGCCGATGGCAGCCAAGAGGGCACCATCGGCGGCGGCAAGATTGAGCTCTTTGCGCTGAACGAGGCGCGCGAGCTGCTGGCCGCAGGGCAATCGTGTCTGGTTCGCTACACCATGGGCGGCGAGAACTCCGATACCGGTATGATCTGCGGCGGAGCCATCTGCCTGTGCTATCTGCATCTGGATGCGACCCAGGCACCGTTGTTTCAGGAAATTGCCGACGTCTTGGTCTATCGGCGCATCGGCGACTTCGTCATCGACTTTGAGCCGTTTATCGCGAGCGCGCTCGAGGGCGATGTGGCCGAGTACCATGGCGAGGCATCGCGCCATACCATTGCCGGCTGCCCCGGGCTTTCGCTGGTGGAGGAGGGGAGTAAGGTCACCTACACCAACGCGGCCTCTGAGATTCCCGCGGCGCACATCGAGACGCTCTGCCCCGAGGGCCTGACCTACATCTTTGGCTGCGGCCACGTGGGCGCCGCGACGGCGCGCGTGCTCACGGCGGCGGGCTTTGCCGTCGTGGCCTGCGATGACCGCCCCGGCACGTTGACGCCCGAATGGGTGCCCGGTGTCTACGATCGTCGCCTGGTCGATTACAAGAACCTGAGCGAGCAGTGCCCCATCGGCCCGCGCGACCTGGTGGTCGTGGCCACAGCAGGCCACAAGTCCGATATCGACGTGGTGATTCAGGCCATGCACGCCAAGCCTGCCTACCTGGGCTGTCTGGGTTCGCGCCGCAAGACGGCCTTTGTGCGTGCCCGCCTGGAGCAGGAAGGCTTTACGCAGGACCAGATCGACGAGCTGCACCTTCCGATCGGCGTTGCCATCGAGGCCGAGGACCCCGAGGAGATCGCCATCTCCATCGCCGCCGAGATGATCCACCTGCGCCGCACCAAACTCGTCCCCCGCAAGCGCTAATCGCATCCCCACCAATAAGTTGCGGTGAAATGCGGACTGTTTAAGCCTGTTAGGCCGCCAAACAGTCCCTATTTCACCGCAACTGCTTTTTGGGATCCATTTGTGCGGGGGAGTTGTGGAGTTGTGCAGGCAGACGAGGTTTTTCTGGAAATACGCTCCCGATGCGCGTATAGTACCGATTGTTTTGTCGGCTCCTGCTGCGTCGAGTCCAAACCGCAAAATGCCATGAGCGGCGCGGATGCAGCCAGGAGGCACGAGGACAACCCATCGTGGCCACGCCCCGTGCTTAAAACCCCAAGAAGGAGTGAACAATGGCAGAAGAGAAGTATGTGCCGCGTCTGAAGACCAAGTACAACAACGAGGTCAAGCAGCAGCTTCAGGACAAGTTCCAGTACGAGAACGTCATGATGATCCCCAAGTTTGAGAAGATCGTCGTGAACATGGGTGTCGGCGAGGCCGCTACCGATTCCAAGGCCATCGACGGTGCCGTGCGCGACCTGCGCGCCATCACCGGCCAGCAGCCGATGATCACCCGTGCCCGCAAGTCCATCGCTACCTTCCGCCTGCGTGCTGGTATGCCGATCGGCTGCAAGGTTACCCTGCGTGGCGACCGTATGTGGGAGTTCTTCGATCGTCTGACCTCCGTCGCGATCCCCCGTATCCGCGACTTCCGCGGCATCTCCGCCAAGAGCTTCGACGGCCGTGGTAACTTCTCCATGGGCGTCACCGAGCAGCTCATCTTCCCCGAGATCGACTTCGACTCCGTCGATCACCAGCGCGGTATGGACATCACTTTCGTGACCACCGCCAACACCGATGAGGAGGCCAAGGCCCTTCTGGACGCCTTCGGTTTCCCGTTCAAGAAATAGGTTCACCTGCCCTATAAGCGCCGTTCCCACAAGGGGGGCGGCGCTTGGGGCGAACAATACTCTATGTGAGGAGGATATAAGTGGCTAAGACATCGATGATCGTCAAGTGCAATCGCAAGCAGAAGTTCTCTACTCGTGAGTACACGCGCTGCCAGCGCTGCGGCCGTCCGCACTCTGTGTACCGCAAGTTCGGCCTGTGCCGTGTCTGCTTCCGCGAGCTTGCACTCAAGGGCGAGCTTCCCGGCGTTAAGAAGGCCAGCTGGTAAGTCACTACCAGCGTTTCAAGCATCAGTTTGGAACAGGGAAAACGCGCTAAAAAGGCTTTGCCGTTAAGGGCGGCGAAGAACCAAGAGCACGTGTTCATCAAGAACGAAGGAGAATCTGTATGAACCTTACAGACCCGATCGCAGATATGCTTACGCGCATCCGTAACGCTAACTCTGTGAACAAGGCCACGGTCTCCATGCCGAGCAGCAAGAAGCTCGTCGAGATCGCTCGTGTTCTGCACGAGGAGGGCTACATCGAGGGCTACGATGTCGAGGACACCGTCCCCCAGAAGACTCTGCACATCACGCTTAAGTATGGTCCCAAGAAGGCTAAGGTCATCAACGGCATCCGCCGCATTTCCAAGCCGGGCCTGCGTAAGTACACCGGCGTTGCCGACATGCCCCGCGTCCGCGGTGGCCTTGGTACCGCCATTATTTCCACCAGCCATGGCGTCATGACCGACCGCGATGCTCGCAAGCACAACGTCGGCGGCGAGATCATCGCTTACGTCTGGTAATTCGCTCGGTAGGTAGAAGGAAAGGAGATCACCGTGTCTCGTATCGGTAATAAGCCTGTCCAGATTCCCGCCGGAGTCGAAGTGGCAGTCAACGGCAACAACGTTGTCGTCAAGGGCCCCAAGGGCCAGCTCGAGCTCGATGTCTTTGAGAAGCTCGCTATCAACGTCGAGGACAACGTCCTCACCGTTTCCCGTCCCGACGACGAGCGTGAGACCCGTGCTCGCCACGGCCTCACCCGCGCCCTCATCCACAACATGGTTGTTGGCGTTTCCGAGGGCTTCGAGAAGAAGCTCGAGCTCGCCGGCGTCGGTTACCGCGTGCAGCAGAAGGGCAAGAACCTCGAGTTCTCCCTGGGCTTCTCGCACCCCGTGATCGTCGAGGCTCCCGAGGGCATCACCTTCGAGGTTCCCGACAACACCCACGTGAACGTCAAGGGTATCAACAAGCAGCAGGTCGGTCAGATCGCCGCTGAGATCCGCGGTCATCGTCCTCCCGAGCCTTACAAGGGCAAGGGTATCCACTATGTTGGCGAGCACATCCGCCGCAAGCTGGGTAAGGCCGCCAAGTAGTCGTAACCGACTCACTCGCATAAGACCAGCACCCCGTCAGGTGCTGGCAAGATCAACCTTTTTAGGAGTTTACGTATGAACAAGCATAAGGCGAAGCTGGAAGGCCTCAAGCGTCGTCAGCGTCGTGTTCGCGGCAAGGTCTCGGGTACCGCCGAGCGTCCGCGTCTTCGCGTGACCCGTACTAACGCCAACATCTATGCCCAGATCATCGACGACAGCAAGGGCTCCAGCCTGACGCTCGTCTCTGCCTCGACCCTCGAGGCCGAGTTCAAGGGCACCCACACCTCGAACAAGGAGGCTGCGGAGAAGGTCGGTCAGCTCGTTGGCAAGCGCGCCATCGAGGCCGGCATCACCAAGGTCGCCTTCGATCGCGGTGGCCGTATCTACCATGGCCGCGTCAAGGCCCTCGCCGACGGTGCTCGTGCCGCCGGTCTCGAGTTCTAGGAGGTATGTAGCACATGGCTCGTAATCAGAAGCAGCAGCGCGAGGCCTCCGAGTTCGAGGAGCGCGTCGTTTACATCAACCGCGTGTCGAAGACCGTCAAGGGTGGTCGTCGCATGAGCCTCGTCGCTCTCGTCGTCGTTGGCGACGGTAAGGGCAACGTCGGCGTTGGCATGGGCAAGTCCGCTGAGGTGCCCCTGGCCATCTCCAAGGCGTCTCTCGATGCCAAGAAGAACATGTTCCACGTGCCGGTGACCGATCAGGGCACCATCCCGCACGAGGTTCTCGGTCACTTTGGTGCCGGCCGCATCATCATCAAGCCCGCTGTCGAGGGTACCGGCGTTATCGCCGGCGGCGCTGTGCGTCCCCTCTTCGAGCTTGCTGGCATCAAGAACGTCCTGTCCAAGTCCCTCGGTACCGACAACGGCCTCAACATCATCAAGGCTGCCGTCGAGGGCCTCAAGGAGCTCTCCAGCCCTGAGGACGTCGCGGCTCGCCGTGGCCTGACGGTCTCCGAGATGTTCGTCGGTAAGGAGAACTAAGCATGGCTGACACCATCAAGATCAAGCAGGTCCGCAGCACCAATGGTTGCAAGCAGGACCAGGTCCGTACTGTCCGTGCCCTCGGTCTCCACAGGATCCGCGAGGTTCGCGAGATTGCTGACAACGAGTCCGTCCGCGGCATGATCTTCAAGGTCAAGCACCTTGTCGAGATTGTAGAGGAGTAGCAAATGCAGCTTCACGATCTTACTCCCGCGCCCGGTTCCACTAAGAACCGCAAGCGCGTCGGCCGTGGCAATTCTTCGGGTCACGGCACCACTTCTGGCCGCGGCCAGAAGGGCCAGGGTTCCCGCTCTGGTGGCACCAAGGGTGCCGGCTTCGAGGGTGGCCAGACTCCGCTGGCTATGCGCCTGCCCAAGCTTCCGGGCTTCCGCAACCCCCGTCGTATCGAGTACACCGCTGTCAACGTTGAGCGTCTCGAGCGTAAGTTCGAGGATGGCGCTGTGATCGACGGTGCCGCTCTTAAGGCCGCTCGCATCACCAAGAGCGAGTTCGAGCCCGTCAAGGTGCTCGGCAATGGTGAGCTCACCAAGAAGTTCACGGTCAAGGTCGACAAGGTCAGCGCTTCTGCGCAGGCCAAGATCGAGGCCGCCGGCGGAAAGGTCGAGCTGCCGTGCTAAATGGTCTTAAGAATGCTTTCCGCATCAAAGAACTGCGCGAAAAGATTCTTTTTACCATAGCTATGCTCGTCGTGTACCGCATTGGTGCGCACGTTCCTGTGCCCGGCATTCCCTTCCAGGGGATGCTGGGCCTTTTCTCGACCGGGAGCAACTCGGTCGCCGCAGGTGCTATGGCCCTCCTGAATCTTTTCTCTGGTGGCGCGTTGAGCTATGTCTCGGTGTTCTCTTTGGGCATCATGCCGTACATCACGAGCTCGATTATCCTCCAGATGCTCCAGGCCGTCGTGCCTTCCCTGCATGAGCTTGCCCGCGAGGGCGAGGTCGGTCAGACCAAGATTACGCAGTATTCGCGTTACCTCACCTTGGCTCTGGCTATCCTCAACTCCGTGGGTTACCTCTTCCTCTTTAAGAGCTTCGGCATTAGCTTCAACGGTGCCGGTGCTCCCGAGATCATCTTTGACCTCATGATCGTCGGTACGCTCACCGCGGGCGCCATGCTGATCATGTGGATTGGTGAGCTCATCACCCAGCGTGGTATCGGCAATGGCATGTCGCTGATCATCTTCGCGAACATCATGGCCGGTCTTCCGCAGGCGATTTTCTCCAGCACCGAGGGTAACGCCGGTGGCATCATCACCATGGTGATCATCTGCGCCATCATCCTGCTGGTCATCCCGCTGATCGTTTTCCTTGAGCGCGGCCAGCGCCGCATTCCGGTCTCTTACGCCAAGCGCGTCGTGGGCCGTCGCATGATGGGTGGCCAGACCACCTACCTGCCCATCAAGGTCAACACCGCGGGCGTCGTGCCGATCATCTTCGCTTCGGCGCTGCTGTACTTCCCGGCTCAGATCGCCGTGTTCTTCCCCGGCATCGGCTGGATTCAGGCAGTTGCCTCCGCGCTTTCGACCGGTTGGCTCAACTGGGTGCTTAACGTTTTCCTCATCGTGTTCTTCGCGTACTTCTACACCTCCATGGTGTTCAACCCCGATGACACGGCCGACAACCTTAAGAAGCAGGGCGGCTTTATTCCGGGCGTCCGTCCGGGCAGGGCTACCGCGGCCTACATCAAGAACGCGCTCAACAAGATTACGCTTCCCAGCGCTGTCTTTTTGGCGCTCATCGCCATCGTGCCTTCGATCATCTTCTCCTTCACGGGTAACCATCTGATCCAGGCATTTGGCGGCACGTCCATCCTCATCATGGTCGGCGTCGTGCTCGACACGGTCGACAAGCTCGAAGGCCAGATCAAGATGTATGATTACGATGGATTCTTTAAATAGGCTAGAGGAGGATTGCTCATGAACCTCGTATTGCTCGGAGCTCCGGGTGCCGGTAAGGGCACCGTCGCACAGGAGCTCGTCGCCGAGTTCGGCGTCGCTCACATTTCCACGGGCGACCTGCTGCGTGCTGCCGTCAAGGGTGGCACTGAGCTTGGTATTCAGGCTAAGAAGTACATGGACGCCGGCGAGCTCGTTCCCGACCAGCTCGTTATCGACCTTGTCAAGGAGCGCCTTGCCGCCGATGACGCCCAGCAGGGTTTCATTCTCGATGGCTTCCCGCGCAACACCGCCCAGGCTGTGACGCTCGATTCCGAGCTCTCTGCCATGGGTCGCGAGATCGACTGCGCCCTTCTGGTCGACGTGGCCCCCGAGGTCATCATCGACCGTCTGTCTTCGCGTCGCACCTGCCGCGCCTGCGGTTACACCGGCACCGCTGCCGATGCTACCTGCCCCAAGTGTGGTGGCGAGATGTATCAGCGCGACGACGACAAGCCCGAGACCATTAAGAACCGTCTCGACGTCTACGAGAAGTCCACGAGCCCGCTCGTCGACTACTATCGTGGCCAGGGTCTGCTTAAGTCGGTCAACGGTGACCAGGCTCGCGAGACCGTGTACGGGGATGTCAAAGAGGCTCTCGGTCTATGATCAAGATTAAGTCTGCAACGCAAATCGAGCAGATGAAGAAGGCAGGAGCGCTATCTAAGATGGCGCTCCGCCACGTTGGGGCCATGGTTCGCCCTGGTGTTTCGACCTTTGAGCTCGATCAGCTTGCGGAGCAGATTATCCGCATGCATGGTGGCACCCCGGCCTTTAAGGGCTACGGCGGGTTCCCCGGTACCATCTGTGCATCGATTAACGATGCCGTGGTGCACGGTATTCCCAATCCCGACATGATTCTGCGTGATGGCGATATTATCTCCATCGATACGGGTGCTGTTGTCGACGGTTGGGTCGGAGATAACGCTTGGACGTTTTTCGTCGGTACCCCCACGCCCGAGGCCAAGGCCCTGTGCGAGGTTACGCGCGATTGCCTTAAGGCTGCAATCGAGCAGGCTGTTCCCGGTAACCATATTGGGGACATTGGTTATGCCGTCCAGTCCCTCGCCGAGTCTCACGGCTATGGCGTGCTTCGCGATTATGTGGGGCACGGTATTGGCCATGTGATGCACGAGGACCCCAACGTTCCGAATTACGGAAAGAAGGGGAGGGGCGTTCGTCTCCAGGCCGGTATGGTCATTGCCATCGAGCCGATGGTCACGATGGGATCCAATCATGTGAGCACGGGCTCCGATGGTTGGATCGTTACGACCAACGACCACCTGCCCGCCGCGCACTACGAGAACACCGTCGCCATTACCGATGACGGCCCGGTGATTCTTACCACCGACGCGCAAGGCGCTTGGTGCTCCTTGCAAGGAGGCGAGATGTAGAGGCCGCGTTCAAATTCGTCGGCATTTACATTTCAAAGTAACAAGCTTCACTTAGTTGTGGAGCCATTACGAAGATATTACGATACGTGCACGCGTATTGTAGAATACTCAATCGCTGTCGTTTTCTAGAGAAAGATGATTGCTTGTGAAGAAGGAAGACGCAATTGAGCTCGAGGGTACGGTAAAGGAACCGCTGCCCAACGCCATGTTTAAGGTCGAGCTCGAGAACGGTCATTCGGTTCTGTGCAACATTTCTGGCAAGATCCGAATGAATTACATCCGTATTCTCCCCGGTGACAGGGTTGTCGTGGAGCTTTCCCCGTACGACCTGACCCGCGGCCGCATCACCTATCGCTATAAATAGCGGCACGCATACACGCACTCCTTTTCCGACTGCAGGCTTAGCTCAACCTACGGTCGGATTGTGTGTGAAGACCAGCCATAGTTTTAAACGCCTGCGGCTGGGCGAGTAGATAGTAGGGAAGTAGTTTGAGCGCTACCGAAAGGAAGAACGATGAAGGTACGTCCTTCGGTCAAGAAGATGTGCGATAAGTGCAAAATCATTAGGCGCCATGGCAAGGTCCTCGTCATTTGCGAGAACCCCCGTCATAAGCAGCGTCAGGGTTAAGAGAGGAGACTACGTTGGCCCGTATTAATGGTGTCGACCTCCCGCGTGAGAAGCGCGTTGAGATCGGTCTGACCTACATTTACGGCATCGGCCGCACCACTGCGACGAAGATTTGCGTCGAGTGCAACGTTAACGTGGATACGCGCGTTAAGGACCTCACCGAGGATGAGGTTAACGCCATCCGCGATTATATCGACAAGAACCAGATCATGGTTGAGGGCGACCTCCGCCGTGAGCGCAACCAGAACGTCAAGCGCCTTATGGACATCGGCTGCAACCGCGGCCTTCGTCACCGCAAGGGCCTCCCGGTCCGCGGCCAGCGCACCCACACTAACGCTCGTACCCGCAAGGGCCCGAAGCGTCAGATCGGTGCTAAGAAGAAGAAATAAGGAGCGCTAGATAGATGGCTACTGCTAAGAAGAACGTTCGCGCTGCCCGTCTGAAGCGCGCGGACCGTAAGAACATTTCCGTGGGCCAGGCTCACATTCGTTCTACGTTCAACAACACGATCGTTTCGATCACCGATCCCCAGGGCAACGTCATTTCCTGGAAGTCGGCTGGCCAGGTGGGCTTCAAGGGCTCCCGTAAGTCCACGCCGTTCGCTGCCCAGATGGCTGCCGAGGCTGCTGCCAAGCAGGCCATGGAGCACGGTATGAAGAAGGTTTCCGTCTTCGTCAAGGGCCCCGGCTCCGGTCGTGAGACCGCCATCCGCTCCCTCCAGGCTGCTGGCCTCGAGGTCTCGAGCATCCAGGACAAGACCCCCATTCCGCACAACGGCTGCCGCCCCAAGAAGCGTCGCCGCGTGTAACTGAAAGGATCGTATCAATATGGCAATCGACAGGACTCCTGTTCTTAAGCGCTGCCGTCAGCTCGGGATCGATCCCGCTGAGCTCGGTTACAGCAGCAAGAAGGAATCTATCCGTCAGCCCAAGCGCCGTCGCAAGGAATCTGAGTACGGCATGCAGCTGCGCGAGAAGCAGAAGGTCAAGTTCATCTATGGCGTTCTGGAGAAGCAGTTCCACGGCTACTTCAACAAGGCCCGCAAGATGAACGGCGTCACCGGTGAGAACCTCATGATCATCCTTGAGTCTCGCCTCGACAACGTCGTCTTCCGTCTTGGCTTCGCCCGCACCCGCAAAGAGGCTCGTCAGTCCGTCCGTCATGGTCACTTCACCGTGAACGGCAAGCGCGTGGACATCCCGTCCTACCGCGTCAAGGCCGGCGATGTCGTCGCTGTCGGCGAGAAGTTCCGTGACCTCCTCCCCATCAAGGAGGCCCTGATTTCCTCCGAGCGCTTTGAGGTTCCTGGCTGGCTCGAGGTCGATATCGAGAAGCTGTCTGGTAACGTGCTCGCTCTGCCGACGCGTGAGCAGATCAGCGGTGATATCAACGAGCAGCTCATCGTCGAGCTCTACTCTAAGTAGTCCATCCGGGCTGCTGAGGCTGGAGGTAATACATGTCAGAATTCATTAGGCCTCAGGTTCAGGTCGAAGAGATCAACGAGACGTCTGCTCGTGTCTCCGTCGAGCCGCTCGAGCGTGGTTACGGCGATACGCTGGGTAACTCCCTTCGTCGCGTTCTTCTGTCCTCGCTCGAGGGTGCCGCTGTCGAGGCTATTCAGATCGATGGTGCGCAGCACGAGTTCATGACCATCCCTAACATGGTCGAGGATGTCACCGACATCGTCCTGAATGTCAAGGGTCTTGTCTTCAGGGCTCTCGGCACGACCGACGAGGCGACCGCCACCATCTCGGTTGACGGCCCCTGCGAGGTCACCGGTGCGGACTTCTTTATTCCGTCCGAGTTTGAGCTGGTCAACCCCGAGCAGCACATCGCTACGCTCACCGAGGGTGGCCATCTCACCATGAGCATGCGCATCGGCTATGGCCGCGGCTATGTTTCTGGCGAGGCCAACAAGCGCGATAACGATCCCATCGGTGTGATCCATGTCGACTCGCTGTACTCGCCGGTTTCCCGTTGCGCCAAGCTCGTTGAGGCTTGTCGTGTCGGTCAGCACACCGACTACGACCGCCTTGTCCTCGAGATCGAGACCAACGGCTCCATCGCCCCGCGCGACGCCGTGGTCCAGGCTGCCAATATCATCAACCAGCATATGGCTGCCTTTATGAACCTTGCCGAGACCCCCGAGGTCGAGGAGGAGGCTTCGATCTTCGCTCCCGAGGTCACCAACGACAACGCCGAGCTGGACAAGCAGATCGAGGATCTGGACCTTTCCGTCCGTTCCTACAACTGCCTTAAGCGCGCCAGCATTCACTCGGTCCGTCAGCTCGTTGAGTTCTCGGAGAACGATCTGCTCAACATCCGTAACTTCGGTGTTAAGTCGATCGAGGAAGTGAAGGACAAGCTTGAGTCCATGGGCCTGAGCCTGAAGGCTTAATGCTTCGCATATTTGAGGAGAAACTAGACCATGCGTCACAACGTTAAGAAGGGCCTGAAGCTCGGCACCGATGCGAGCCACACCAAGGCCATGAAGAAGAGCCTGGCCAAGGCCCTCTTCGAGAACGACCGCATCAAGACCACCGAGACCCGCGCTAAGGCGCTGCGTTCGGTCGTCGATCCGATCATCACCTGGGCCAAGAAGGGCGACCTGCACTCTCGTCGTCTGGCCATCGCCAAGCTCGGCGATAAGCAGCTCGTTGCCGAGATCTTCGACAAGGCTGCCCAGGGCATGTGGCAGGACCGCAACGGCGGTTACACCCGCATCATGAAGCTCGGTAACCGTAAGGGCGACAACGCTCCTATCGTTATCATGGAGCTCGTCACCGAGCCTTGCACGCCTAAGGCCAAGAAGGCTGCTCCGGCCCCCAAGAAGGCCGCTGCTCCCAAGAAGGTCGAGGCCGTCGAGGAGGCTCCTGCTGTGGAGACCGCTGAGTAGACAATCCGTCTGCATAGGCTATATTCGAGGGGTACGTTCGCGTACCCCTCTTTTTTTGTCGCGATACCGTTGATAGTTTGTTGGGAGCGCCCATGACCGCGCCGTCTGATTTGAATTCGATTCCAGAGCTCGATGCCACGCTCGTATTCCGTGTTGCCTATGATGGCTCCTCGTATAGCGGATTTGCCGAGCAGCCGGGCCAGACGACCGTTGCGGGCGAGTTGCGCCGCGCTATCGAGACGCTGCTGCGCCGTCCGATTGACCTGACGTGCGCGGGGCGTACCGATGCCGGCGTGCATGCGGTGGCCCAGTACATTAGTGTGCCCGTAACGGACGCTGAGCTGGCTTTGACGCGCCGTAGGTGGCTGAGGGCTATGGATGCCCTCCTGCCTAAAGATATCGCCATAAACGAGGTCTACAAGGCCCGTAAAGGCTTTTCTGCACGCTTTGATGCGCGTTCCCGTACGTATACGTACCGTATTGCCGATCGCGACGCGCGCCCCGTGCTCTCGCGCGGTGCAGTGTGGTGGCAACGCTTTCCCTTGGATGTCGATGCCATGGCTGCAGCGTGCCCTGCGCTCTTGGGCGAGCAGGACTTTAAGAGCTTTTGTAAGGTCGCCTCTGCCGTGGGCAAGCCCACGCACCGCTGCGTGATGCGTGCCGAGTTTGGCCACGAGGTCGCTTTTGGCGAGGATATCCTGACGTTTACCATCGAGGGCAACGCATTTTTACATTCGATGGTGCGCACTATTGTGGGCACGCTCGTGGAGATCGGCATGCATCGCCGCGATTCCGAGTGGATGCGCGAGGTCATTGATGCCTGCGACCGTACCGCTGCGGGTCCCACGGCGCCTGCCTGCGGCCTTACGTTTATGGGTGTGGATTACGGCCCCGACGAGCTTGTCGTGCTCGACTAGGGGAGGGCTCGACGCGTCGTGCGTCGACACCTGTCATCTGTGGGCTGCGCGTGTGCAACATCTGTTCTTGGCGTGCAATACAACTGGTGTCTCATTGCTTTTATTGGCGGGGTGTACCATGAACCACGGTTTGATTCATTGCTGTCGAGAGGACGGATAACTTGGTTCGACGTGGCTCGCATCCGCGACTTTCGGTGATCCTTGTGGTAGAAGGTTCGCCCAGCTATGCGATGCGTGCGCTCGAGAGTATCCAGAACCAAGACCTCTACGATTTGCAGATTGTCGTTGTCTGCCGCGATGCTGCGCCCGGTGTGCGCCATTCGCTTCAAGTTGCTGCCGACAGGGACATCCATATTGATTTGATTGACGTCGAGGACGCGAAGCGCGGTGCTTGTCTTCGTGCCGGTTTTGCTGCCTCGCGTGGCTCTCAAATCATCGCTATGAACGCCGATGAGTGGTTAGCTCCGCAGTCCCTTTCCAAGATGGTCGATATCGCGTGCGATACTGCGGCAGACATAGTGTTCCCCACGGTGTCGCTCGACCGTTATGATGCACATCGAGAGCGCCATTCGCGCGTCTTGGATGCTGCTCATATTTCCATTGATAGCAAATCTTCGATGGTGGCCGGGCTGCCTCAGTTGATTTTAGGCGGCCTAGTCGTTCAGACCTCTGGCGTGATGTACAGCCGCTCGCTGTTTGAGGCATGCCTTTTGTGCGACAAGGCGTTTCGCACAGTTGGGTTTATGGCTTGTGCGCTCTCGCGGGCGCAGCGCGTCTCCGGCTGCGGCGACGCTTGTTTCCACGCGGCGGCACCTAAGCTTACAGATGCCTTTGATCCCACCATGTATGCCAAGGTATCCGATGACACCCGAGCGCTCGACGAGCTTGCGGACTCACTTTCGGAAGCAGATAGCGGTGGTCGGCTCAAGCTGGCAAGCCAAAAGTTCTACTTTGCCGGACTGGTCGCCTGCATCGAGAATTTGTGTCTGAGTCCGCATGGGGTGTCGTCAATCGAGCGTTCCGCCCGCATGCGTGATATGCTCGATGCGCCTCGAACCCGTCAGATGGTCGCCGCGCTCAAGGACAACCATCGGGGACTCGGTCTGTTGTTTGGGCCGATTGCCAGCGCCAAGCCCGCGCGCTGCGTGATGTGTACGCATCTGGCAGCTTTTCTTAACCGGACGGGCGCAAAAACCGCCTAAACGGCTCATTTCGAAACAAACTTGCATAGAATTGTTTCGAAATGCGTTCTTATACACAAAAGCCTTCAAATAGCGTTAAACTATTCAATCACTGATTGATTGTCTCCGCCATCTTTTGGAGAGAGGGTTTGTATGGCTAAAAAACGCAATGGGCGCCAGGATGCCATTAGAGATATTGTGCGCAATAAGGACGTCCGCACGCAGCGCGTGCTGGTCGATGAGCTCCGCGCTATGGGCTTTGATTGCACGCAGGCGACTGTCTCTCGCGATATTGCCGACATGGGGCTGCGTAAGCTCCCTGAGGGCATCTATGTTCTGGCAGAGGACCTGCACCTGCAGCGTATGGTTTCCGAGCTCGTTACGGGCGTTCTGCGTACCGATAATCTGGTTATGATCAAGGCTCAGCCTGGCACGGCTTCCGGCATCGCCGCCGCCGTTGATGCGGCAGAGTTGCCCGATGTGCTTGGCTCGCTTGCCGGCAACGATACGATTTTGGTTATTGCCCAGACGGCCGAGGACGGCGAGCGTCTTGAGGCGCTGATCAATAAGCTGAGCAATTCTCGCAAGTAGGCGTGCGGGTCGTGCGCTCGGCACTGTGTGCGTGACATGGTGGCTTGTAAGGGGGTATCGACGTTGGTCGGTACCCCCTATATTGTTTGCCGGTATAAAGACCGTCCACCAGGTCGCTTTAAACTAAAAGGCCCCCGAGCAGTTTAATAAGCTGCTCGGGGGCCTTGTTGCTAATGGCCGGATGAATTTCTAGCCAACAGTATCGTCAGGCGTGGGCGAGGGGTCGGGAGTGGGCGTAGGCGTGGGCGTAGGCGTGCCGCCATCGCCGCCGGTCGAACCACCAGTGGAGCCGCCCGTCGAGCCACCGGTCGTTCCGGTGCCGCCGGTGGTGTCGCCGCCCGTGGTCTCGGTGGTCGTGGTCGTCGTGGTGGTCGTTGTGGTGGTTTCCTCTTCGTCCTCGTTCTCGTCCTTGTCGTCGTTCTCCGTCTTCTTGGTGTTGTTGGTGCCGTAGAACTTCCAGACGCTGTTGTTCTTGTAGGTGGGCGCCGTTCCGGTCGCAAACTCCTCGCGCTCGGTACCGGTCAGAACGGTGTTCATAAACCGCTTAAAGACAGGCAGGTTGGTGCTGTCGCCCAGCAGGTCCGTGCCGTATTTTTGGATGGGGATCTCACCTGCGGAATAGCCGGTCCACAGGGCGCACGCCAGCTGCGGGGTATAGCCGCAGAACCACAGGTTGGTGGTGTTGTCGGTGGTGCCCGTTTTGCCGGCATAGGGCTGGTTGACGCTCAGGGCGCCAGCAGCACCTGTACCGCTGCCCTGCATGACGCCGGACAGAACATCGGTGACCGCGGCGGCCTCGCCCTCGGTAAGCACCTGTGAGGGATTGTCCGTGTGCTGGTACAGCACCGAACCGGTACGAGAGTCAATCTCGGTGATGGCGATCGGCTGACGATAGTAGCCGCCGTTGGCAAACGTCGCGTAGGCGGCGGACATCTCGAGCGGCGAGATCGAGCCAGTGCCGAGGGTCATGACGGGAACGTCCTCGATGTTGTCCTTGGCGGGATCGATGCCGAGCTTTTTGACGAGCGAGATGATCTTGCTGTTGCCGACGGCTTCCGCCACCTGGATGTAGCCGGTGTTGGAGGAGTATGCCGTCGCCTGCTTAAGCGTGATGTTGCCATAGCTATGGTTGGCGTAGTTTTGGACCTCGGTCGTGGTGCCCTTGGCCTTGAGCGGCGAGTTGCAGTTGAGGGTGACGTTGGGGTTCATGCCGTTTTGGATGGCAGTTGCCAGCGTAAAGGCCTTAAAGGTGGAGCCGACGGGGCGCTTCGCCGTAGCGTGGTTCACATGGTTCTCGTCGGCGTTGTAGTCGTAGCCGCCCACCATGCACTTGATGTAGCCAGTCTTGGGGTCGACGACGACCATGCCCATGTCCAGGCCGTCGAGCGAGAGCGTGTCGAGCTGCTCGCGGACGGCATTCTCTGCCACCTGCTGCATCGTGGGGTCGATGGTGGTCTTGACGGTCAAGCCGCCCTTAAAGAGCACGTCGGTCGAGAACTCCTGCTCCAGCAGCTGCTTAACATAGGCGACAAAGTAGGGCTGCGAGTATACGTCGACGCCGCTGCCCGAGATTTCGGTCACGTTGAGGGTGATGGGCTCGGCCTGTGCGGCATCGTGCTCCTCCTGCGTAATGTGGCCCAGGCGCAGCATGTTGTCGAGGACCTTGTTGCGACGGGACAGCGCCAGGTCGGGGTTGACCGTGGGGTCGTACTGCGAGGGCGAGTTGGGAAGGCCGATCAACAGCGCGGCCTCGCTCAGGGTGAGGTCTGCGGCGCTCTTGGACAGGTAGGTCTCGGCGGCGGCCTCAATACCGTAGGCGCCGTGACCGTAATAGATGGTGTTGAGGTACATCATGAGGATCTCGTCTTTGGAGTACATATCCTCCATCTTGACGGCGATGTAGGCCTCGCGCACTTTACGCTCGATGGTCGAGTCGAACTGCTCCTCCTGCAGGATGGTGTTGCGCACCAGCTGCTGGGTGATAGTCGAGGCGCCTTCGTGTCCGCCGCCGAGGGTTGCCACCGCAGCACGCGCGATACCCCACAGGTCGATACCGCCGTGCTCGTAGAAGCGCTCGTCCTCGACGTCAACGGTGCCCTGCAGCACGTAGGGGGAGACCTCGTCCTTGGTGATGGACTTGCGGTTTTGCGTGTAGAAGCTCGCGATCTTGTTGCCGTTGCAGTCGACGATCTCGGTGGGCTCGCTCACCAGATACGCGTTGGCGTCGGTGTAGTCGGGCAGATCGGACAGCCAGCGGTTGACGTTGCCGACCATGCCGATGCCAAATGCCACGCCCGCAATCAGCAGAAAGCCCAAAAACGAGAGCAGGATTATGGGCAGGGCATGCGTCTTTGAACGGCTGCGTCCCTGTCGTTGGCGAGGACCCATATATTGACCTCCAGGTATGTCGTGCCGGACGGTGGATGTGCCGTCGGGGCAGGATGGACATAAGTTATTACACGATAAACCAAACGGGGCGCGCGATGCCTCGTGTATGCTGGAAGACGGCATTTTTCAGAGTGAATGCATACCTTGGTAAGGAGTTTGTCGATGGCGATTCGGACGATGGGGCCGAGCGGACAATACGAGACTGGATTGGATGCTGCTGGTGCGGCGCTGCCCGAGTTGCTGGCGCCGGCGGGCGGGCTCGACCAGATGCTTGCGGCCATCGCCGCGGGTGCCGATGCCATCTATGCGGGGTTGGGCGGCTTTAACGCCCGTGTGAGCGCCCATGGCTTTACGGATAACGAGTTTGCGCGCGGCTGCGCCGTGGCGCATGCCCATGGCGTGCGTGTGTACGTAACGCTCAACGTGTTCGTGTTTGACGATGAGTTGTCCGACGCGGTGGTGTTGGGAGCTCATGCACTGGAGCTGGGCGCCGATGCTCTGATTGTCGCCGATGCCGGGTTGGCCTGCGCGCTGCGCGCGGCGATTCCCGGGGTCGAGATTCACCTGTCTACGCAGGCGGGCGTTCATAGCGAAGGCGCCGTGCGGCTTGCCGCCGATGAGCTGGGGGTCGAGCGCGTGACGACGGCACGCGAGCTGACGGTCGACGAGATTGCGGCGCTATGTGCCACGGGTGTGCCCATCGAGGTATTCTGCCACGGTGCGATTTGCATCGGCTATTCGGGGGCGTGCGAGTTCTCTGCCCTTCGACGTGGCCGCTCTGCGATGCGCGGTGATTGCACGCAGCCGTGCCGTCTATCCTATGACTTGGTGGACGAGGCTGGGCAGAGTGTTGCCGCCGTCGAGGGAGATCGCCTGCTGTGTCCGCGCGACTATCTGGGTATTGCGCATCTGCCCGAGCTTGTAGATGCCGGCGTGGCGTCGCTCAAGATCGAGGGGCGCATGAAGAACCCCGATTACGTATTCAACGTGGTGCGGGTGTGGCGCCGGGCACTCGATATGCTGTGCGACGGCGCGTGGGACCCCGATGCCGTGGAAGAGCTTGAGCGCGAGCTGGGAAGGTCGTTTAACCGCGGGTTTACCGACGCGTATTTGCGAGGCCGCTCGGGTGCGGAGCTTATGAGTTTTGAACGCGCAATTAACCAGGGCGTGCGCGTGGGGCGTTTGGTCGCTGTGGGCCACGAAGAGGTGACCGTTGAGCTCGACGCCGCCGTGGCGGCGGGTGACACGCTCGAGATTCGGTTCTATCCGGGTGTCGACGCGCGTCCCGATGTGCCCAAGCGCTGGCCGCAGGTGCCCTGCCCGGTGGATGCAGCAGCGGGGAAGCGCATCGTCGTGCATTGCAAGCGTAAGGTGGACGCGGGCTGCGAGGTGTACCTGATTCGCAGCGCCGGCGTGTTGGATCAGACGGCGGCGGTGTTGGAGCGCATGCGGGCCGAGGCGGATGCGATTGCGCCCGTTGAGCGTGCCGTTGAAGTGCTGCCCTTTGAGGGCGTTGCGGTGGATGGCGGTGCATCGACGGAGTTGGTGGAGTGCGCGGTTCCCACTCGCATGGTTTTTGCTTGGCAGCTGATGGATGCCGACCCGCGCGGAGAACTCGATTTGTCCGACGCCGTTGTGGTGCTTGACGAGGTGTGCCGCGCGAGTGACGCTGACTGGACCCGCTCACTGATGCAGCGTGCCGGGCGCATCGTCTGCCGCAACCTGGGGCAGGTGGCGATCGCTCGCGAGCTGGGCGTGACGTTTGACGTGGCGGCGCCGGTGTTCTGCGCGAATCGGGCCACGCTTACCTGGCTGCGCGGATTCGGTGCGGGGCGGGTGTACTTGCCGGCCGAGTTGCTCGGCAATGATGCGGAGCGTATTGCCGAGCTGGCTGCTGAACCCGGCGTCTTGGGTCCGGTCGACGCCGACCGTCCCGAGCTTATGGTGTGCGAGCACTGCCTGCTGACCGCCGAGGGCGTCTGCGCCACCGATGCGACGGGACAGGTTCGTTGCCGCGACTGCTTGCGTCGTCGGCAGGTACGCTATCTGGTCGAGCGTGACGGTACACGTCTGCCAGTTGCCATTGACGCATGCGGCAGGACGAGGATTTTCCTGTCGTAGGTGCCGCGTCGCGTCAGTTTGTTATCATAAGAGAGTTTATGGACTTCCAGCACCGCCGTTTTCGGCGAGGGTGCTATAGAAAAAGGAGGATACCCAATGCTGTCTGTTGACGAGCAAATGCGTATCATCACCTCGGGCGCCGCGCAGATCGTTCCCGAGGCCGACCTTCGCAAGAAGCTTGAGAAGGGCGAGCCCCTCAACATCAAGCTCGGCGTCGATCCCACCAGCCCCGACCTGCACCTGGGCCACGCCGTGCCCCTGCGCAAGATGCGTCAGTTCCAGGACCTGGGCCACAACGTCACCCTCATCATCGGCAACGGCACCGCGCTGATCGGCGACCCTTCGGGCAAGAATTCCACCCGTCCGCAGCTTTCGCAGGAGCAGATCGAGGCCAATGCCGAGACCTACGTGAGCCAGGCCATGAAGATCCTGGATCCCGAGAAGACCACCATCGTGCACAACGGTGACTGGATCCTTTCGATGGATCTGGCCGGTCTGCTGCAGGTGTGCTCCAAGTTCACCGTCGCCCGCATCCTCGAGCGCGACGACTTTACCAAGCGCTACCAGTCTCAGACGCCGATCGCCCTGCATGAGTTCCTGTATCCCGTGATGCAGGCTTTCGACTCCGTGCAGATCAAGGCCGACGTCGAGATGGGCGGCACCGATCAGCTCTTCAACCTGCTCGCTGGCCGTGAGCTCATGGAGAAGATGGGCATGGAGCCGCAGATCGCGCTCACCATGCCGCTGCTCGAGGGTACCGACGGCGTGCGCAAGATGTCCAAGTCATACGGCAACTACATCGGCCTGACCGACGCGCCCAAGGACATGTTCGGCAAGACCATGTCCATCCCCGACGAGATGATCGGCAAGTACTATCGTCTGGCCAGCTCGCTCACCCCGGCCGAGGTCGACAAGATCGACGCTGCCCTGGCCGACGGTTCCGCCGATCCCTACGAGCTCAAGCGCGCTCTGGGTCGCGACCTGTGCGACACCTACCACGGCACCGGTGCCGGCGACGAGGCTCAGGCCGAGTTCGACCGCGTGTTCAAGGAGGGCCAGCTCGCCGACTTCCCCGAGAAGCACGTTGAGCTGACTGTTAACGACGAGGGCCAGATCTACCTCGCCGGCCTGCTCAAGGACTTGGGTCTTTCGGCGAGCGCCGGCCAGGCTCGTCGCGATATCGACGGCGGCGGCGTCAAGATCAACGGCAAGGCTGTGGCTCCCAAGAGCTATAACATCGATCCCGGCGCCCTCAAGCTGGGCGACACCCTCTCTGTGGGTAAGCGCAAGGGCTTCAAATTGGTCTAGCAAGTAGGTCAACTTAACATGTGCAATAGGGCCGCAGCCGGGAATCCCGACTCCGGCCTTTTTTGGCACTTGGGGACGTTCCTTTTGTGCTGGCACTTTGGGACACTCCTTGTCATTGGTGCAAAGTAACCTGCCCCCATTGCGCCAAGCGGCGTGTGCCGTTAAGCGGAGAGGCGTATTGTTGACCCATCGTTTGGGCATACAATGGCTATTGGTTTGCTGCGGTGAAGGCCTGTCCGCTCCGCAGCTTTTTTCTACGGTTAAAGGAGTATGTATGTCCGTTGAGGTCATGAGGTCTGTGATCGATGCTGCCGAGGGGCGCGTGCCCGTCGACACGCTGTTTACCAATGCGCAGATCGTCGACGTGTATGGCCAGCGTGTGGCGCCCGGTAGCGTTGCCGTCAAGGACGGTGTGATCGTCGGCGTGCTCTACGATGGTCGCGACGATGCCGCTGGCGCCTACGAGTCAACTGAGGTCATCGACTGCCAAGGGCGCTATCTCGCTCCCGGTTTTATTGACGGGCATCTGCATATCGAGTCTTCGAACATCCGTCCCGCCGAGTACGCTCGCATGGCCGCGACGCGCGGTACCACCACCGCCATTGCCGACAGCCACGAGATTGCCAATGTTGCCGGTCTCGACGGCTTGCGCTTTATGATCGAGGATGGTCGCCGCGCGCCCATCTCCATCAAGTACATGATGCCTTCGTGCGTGCCCGCGCTGCCCGACGAGCAGGCCGGTGCCGTTATTTCGGCTGCCGATATGCAGGCGTTTTTTGCCGAGCATCCAGGCGATGTCTTTGGTCTGGGCGAAATGATGAACCTGCCGGGCGTCTTTATGGCCGACCCCGAGACCTGTGCTCGCATCGATGCTGCCAACCAGACGCCGTCCAAGCAGGTTGACGGCCACGCGCCGCTCGTTGCCGGTAAGGACCTCAATGCCTATGCCGCAGCGGGCATTATCGCCGACCACGAGTCGACGATTCCCGAGGAGGCACTCGACAAGCTATCTCGCGGCATGTATGTGATGCTGCGTGAAGGCACGTGCAGCCATGACCTGGCCAATCTATCGCCGATGCTGCTGGAGAATCCCGCGCGCGCCCGCCGCTGCTGCTTTGCGACCGACGACCGCGCTCCCTCCGATGCTCTTTCGACCGGCATGATCGACAATGCCTGCCGCGTGGCCATCGAGGCTGGCGTCGACCCGGTGGTCGCCATCTCCATGGCGTCCCTTTCCACGGCTGAGGCATTTGGCCTGGACCACGGCTGCCGCGACCCGCACGAGCTCCGCGGCGCAATCGCCCCGGGCAAGCGCGCCGACCTGCTGTTGCTTGATGACCTGACGTTTGCCAAGGCTCCGCATCGTGTTTATGCCGCCGGTGCCCTGGTGGCGCAGGATGGCACCTTTGTGGGCGAGGTCGCACCCGAGACGGCCGATGTCGCCTCTCTTGCCGATGAGCTGCGTGCTTCCGTTAAGCTGCCGAAGCTTTCGCTCGACGTATTCGATTATGCCTTTAAGCCGGGCGAGGCCGTTATCGATGTGATCCCGGGTATGGCTATCACGGGTATGGCCCGCCCCGAGAGCGCCGAGGACTTGCGCCGCATTATGCTGATCGAGCGCCATGGCCGCGGCGTGTCGCTGCAGGCCGAGGGCGCCGATGGCGACGGCCCCGCTGGCCTGGGCCTGGTCGGCAAGCATATCGGTCGCGGCTGGGTGCGCGGTTTCACCATCACCGGTGGTGCCATTGCCTCCACGATCGGCCACGACTCGCACAACGTGTGCGTGGTGGGCGACAATGCGGCGGATATGATGACTGCCGTTGAGGCCGTGGGCCAGGGCGGCCACGTGCTGGTGCGCAACGGCGAGGTCGTGGCGCGCATTCCGCTGGCGCTCGGTGGCCTTATGAGCGAGGGCACGGCCGAGGACGTTGCCGCGCAGCACGACGACTTTATGGTCAAGGCGCGCGCCATGGGTATTGAGCCGCCGCTCGACCCCATCATGGGCATTATCTTCCTGCCCTTGCCGGTCATCCCGACGCTCCGCATCCGCCCCGAGGGCATGTTCGACGTTACAACCTTCACCTACGCCGACTAGTCATCGGGGACGTTCTTATAGTCATCGGGGACGTTCTTAAACGACTAGTCATCGGGGACACTCTTTGGCGGACTGCCTGACGCCGCGACCGTAGGACTTCTGGCATGTGTGAGCTATTTGCCAGGTCCTTGTAACGTTTACGCCCGCGGAGTCTTATTTGAGCCCCCTTTGGGTACGTTGGAATCGGATACGCGTCCGATTCCATCAAGCCCGAAGGGAGCTTTTCTATGTTTAAACTGATTGCATCCGATATGGACGGCACGTTGCTTGACGAAAACGGCCAGGTGCCTCCCGAGACCTACGAACTGATTCTGGCGCTACACGAGCATGGCGTGCATTTCGCCGCATCGTCAGGCCGTCGTTACGACCGCCTGTGCGAGTTCTTTGCACCTGTTCGCGACAAGATGGACTTTGTCGCCGCTAACGGCGCCCAGGTCTACGCCGACGGTAAGATGGTAGACCGCGAGGTGTATTCGCACCTGGCGATTCGAAGGCTCGCCCAGGCCGTCGCGACGTTTCCCAATCTGCATCTTGCACTTTTTGACCGAACCAAGTCCTTCTTGCTCGATGACGAGTGCAAGTTCGTGCGTGAGGTCGATAAGGACCTTCCCAATGCCGAGCGCATTTGGGAGCTGCCCGATCCCAGCGTAAATATCATCAAGGCGAGTATCTTTTGCGATGACGGTGCCGTTATGGACAGCGCTTACGTACTACAGCGCGAACTCGGTCAGCTCTTTACTTTCGCGCCTTCGGGCAACGCGTGGATCGATGCCATGCAGCCCGGTGTGTCGAAGGCCTCGGGCATCGCACAGCTCATGGAGCACTATGGAGTCGAACGCGACGAGGTTATGGCGTTTGGCGACTCGATGAACGACTACGAGATCATTCGCTTTGTCGGTACGGGCTGCGCGATGGAAAACGCGCGCCCCGCGCTCAAGGCGGTGGCCGATCGTGTGGTGGGTTGTAACCGCGACCACGCCGTCCAGCAGGAGCTCCGTCGCGTGCTGGAGAGTCTCTCCTAATCCGGCAGATGGGGACGTTCCTTTTCTGCCGACAGTGGGGGACAGTCCTTGCGGCTTTTTGCGAAGAGTGTCCCCAGTGACTAGTCGTTTAAGAACGTCCCCAATGACTAGGCGAGGGCGTCCATGATGGTGCGGGCGACGCCGTCGTGGTCGTTGTCGTATTCGGTGATGGCGTCGGCGGCCTCGCGATCTTCGGGCTCGGCGTTGATCATGGCCATGCCATGGCCCGCTGCCTGCAGCATGGGGATGTCGTTGATGTTGTCACCGAACGCCCAGGCGTCGGCGAGACGCTCGCCCAGGTGCTCGCATAGCCACGTGAGGGCCGTTCCCTTGGTGGCGCCCTCGCCCATGACCTCGATATTCATGGCGTACGAACGCGTGACCTCAATGCCTCCGAGCGTGTCGAGCTCCGCCGCGATGGCGTCGCGATCGGCCGGGTCGTGCCAGTACATGGCGATGCGTTCGAGCGTCTCGACCTCGTCGATCTTGCTGTCGATATCCATGTCGATCGGTGTTCGTGTGCGCTTGAGCGAAGCTGCGATGTGGGGGTCACCGCCGCAGAACTCATCCAGGCGCCCGTAAAGCGAGCGGGGGAGGAAGCACTGTCCATCCGCGAAGATATCGAAGGTCACATCGTGGCCGGCGGCAATGCGATGGATGCGGTGGGCAATGCCACGGTCGAGCGGACGGCTCAAGATGCGCGTGGCGCACGAGGCGTCGGTGGGCACATTGTCGTCGAGCTGCCAGACGCTGGCGCCGTTGGCACAGACCGCGTAGTGCACGGCGGGATGGGCGAGAATGGGCTCAAAGATGCCCGACAGCGGACGCCCCGTGCAGGGAACAAACTCGATGCTACGATGTGCGAGCTCGTCGAGCATTGCCCAAGTGGCGTCGCTCATCTGCTTATCGCTCGTCAACAGCGTTCCATCCATATCGGAAAACACAATCATTTGATGCAGCCCTTTCTGCTGGCATAAAAAGCGTGGCCGAGGGCGATGATGCCCTGGCCACGCTCGGGTTCTATAACGGTCCGCGTCCTAGCGATCGGCGAGCGGCTTGTACTCCAGCGGCTCGATAACCGGGCGATACGCGGGGCGAATAATGCGGTGCGCGCAGAAGAGCTCTTCCATGCGGTGCGCCGACCAGCCGGCCATGCGGGCGACGGCGAATAGCGGCGTAAAAAGCGTCTCGGGTACGCCGAGCATCTTGTAGATAAAGCCCGTGTACAGGTCGATGTTGGCACAGATGGGCTTGGTCATGCCGTGGTCGCGCATCACCTGCGGTGCCAGGCGCTCGATGCGCTCGATGAGCGCGAGCTCCTCGCCCAGGTCCTTCTTGGCGGCAAGCGTGCGCGCGTAACGGCGGCAGACCTCGGCGCGCGGGTCGCTCAGCGTGTAGACGGCGTGGCCCATACCGTAGATGAGACCCGTGCCGTCGAAGGCCTGCTTGTCGAGGATCTTGCCCAGGTAGGCTGCGACCTCGTCCTCGTCCTCCCAATTGGAGACGTGCGCACGGATGTCCTCGTGCATGGACACGACCTTGGCGTTGGCGCCGCCGTGGCGCGGGCCCTTGAGTGAGCCGATAGCCGCGGCGTAGGCGGAATACGGGTCGGTGGCCGAGGAGGACAGCACGCGGCAGGCAAACGTGGAGTTGTTGCCGCCTCCGTGTTCGGCATGCAGCATGAGCATCACGTCGAGCAGCATGGCTTCGTCGCGGGTGAATGCCATGCCGCCGCGCAACACCTGCAGGATGGTCTCGGCGGTGGAGAGACCGGGTGTGGGGTGCGGTACATGAACCTCGGAGCCGCGGCGCTTGGCGACCGAGGCCATATGCGCGAAGGCGGCGATGCGGGGGAGACGGGCGAGCATGGAGATGGCGACGTCGATTTCGTGCTCGGGCGTAATGGCGTCGGGCTCGGCGTCGAAGGCGTAGAGCAGCAGCACGGCGCGCTGAAGCACATTCATGATGCTCGCCGACACCGTGGTCATGGGGAACTCGCGGACGTATTCGTCGCTCAGGTGCCTAAAGGCACCCAGGCGTTCGCAAAAACCGTCGAGCTCCTCTTTGGTGGGCAGCGAGCCCGTGATGAGCAGGTAGGCGACCTCTTCGTAGCCATAGCGATCCTCGGCCTGGGCGTTGTTGACCAGGTCCTCGATGCTGTAGCCACGAAGCGTGAGTTTGCCCTGATCGGGCACGACTTTGCCGTCGACCTTGTTGTAGCCGTGCACGTCCGAGATGCGGGTAAGGCCCGCGACCACGCCCGAGCCGTCGGCATTGCGCAGGCCGCGTTTGACGTTGTGCTCTACGAACAGGCCCTCGTCGTATGGGGCGGTCGGCAGGCCGTGGTAGAGGTTTTCGCTTTCGGGCGAAATCTGGCGGCTCGCCTCATAATCCAAGACCAGGCGGCTCAGATGGTCATCGAAGCGGTAGTAGATTTTCTTGGCGTCGTAAGCCATGCGCGCTCCTCTCGGGGCCGTGTGGGGGCGGCGTGCTTGGGTGCAGATGCGCCGGCCTGTTCCCGCACGGCCTGTTCGCTACAGGCGGTACATAAAGTTAAAGACGTCCTCGCGCTGGATGGACACGTTGACGCCCGAAAGCTCGCCGGCCTCGGCCAGCGCCTTCTGCAGCTCGGCGAAGTCGAGCTTGGACTCGGCGGTATCGGCCAGCATGGTCATGGTGAAGATGTCCTCGATAATGGACTGCGTGATGTCGCGGATGTCGACGTTGGCCTCGCCTAGGACACGGGTGACGCCGGCGACGATGCCGGGGCGGTTCTTGCCAAGGACGGTGATGACGATACGGGAGGACGAGATCTCGGCCATGGGAAACCCTTTCGCGTGGTTGCGGCGCGCGCGGGGCGCTCCGCTACGGTACAGTGTTCATCATTGTACCTGTCTGGCGCAAAAAAGGCGCGCTCGCTGCGGCGTTACATGCCTGCAACATGAGCGTAAGGGGGAAGGCCGCACGGGGAAGAGCCGTCTGGCGCGTGTCCGGCTCGTGTTGGGTTGATTTCCGATCTCAGCCGAACACATTGAGCGGACAGGCCGTTCCCGCAGTCAGCCGAACGCCTCCGACGGCTGATTCCGAACTGGAAGCGGAGGGCATCCCCGCCCTTCGGTAGGGGATACCGCTCCGCGGCGCATGCCGCGGGCGGCGCCCCTATCGGACCACCGTGACCTCAGTTGGGATGGGCCCAGCACTGCCGCGTACTCGGTGAGCTAGAGCCAACTGTTCGTCTTCACGTCGCGTATGGCGATATTTCGGTCGTCCGGCTCGGTGATGCCGTAGCCGAACGCCTGGAGCGTCTCGATGGACTCCTGGATCCTCTGTTGGAACATGGGACCCGGATCGACCCTCGGCCCGAGGTGCCCGCGCCAAAGGCACGGCGTGGCGCGCAGCATGTTATGGATTTTGGAGATGGGCTCGATGTCGGCGTAGACGTTGAGCGTCGCCATGGCGTCCTTGTGGCCGAGGATCGATTGGAGCGCCTTGATATCGCCGCCTTGGCGGATCCACTGCGTTGCGAACGTGTGGCGAAGGCCGTGGAACGTGATCAGCTCGTCGTTGGTGCCCATGAGGCCGTTGGTCTCCGAGAACGTCTTGAACGCCCTGCGGATATAGCTTGTCGTCGCGAAGGTCGCGCCCGGCTCCGACAGGATGTAGCAGTCCCCGATCTCGACCGCCCCGGTAAGGCCGCGCAAGCGCAGCTTTCCGCAGTCGATCTCGTGGGTCTCCTTCAGGAAGGGGAGTAGGCCGACCGGGTCGATGGGGATACCCCTGGCGTCATGGGTCTTGGTGTCCTTGATGAACGAACCCATTCCCTTCGCGTACGCCACCGAGTGTCTGATCGAGATCAGGCCCGTCTCGAAATCCACATCGCACCACCGAAGGCCGCAGGCCTCGCCGATTCGCATCCCCGTGTGCAGGGCGAGTACGACCGCCCTCTAATCCTCGGCGGACCAATCGAGTCCGAACTCCTTTCGGGCATCCTCTTCGCTCATGACTTCGAGAAGGTCTCCGGGTTGGCAACGAAGGGCGAGGCATAGCTGCTCGAGTGTGTTGAAGCGAATGCCGCGAATATGCCCTTTTTTAATACGGGACAGGTTCACGGGCGTGGTTCCAATTCTTTCGGCAAGTTCGTTCGAGGAAATCTTTCGCTCGGCCATGATCTTGTCGAGGCGAACAATTACGGGCATGGCGTTTCCTTACGCAATCTCGTCGGAGTCGAGGTACAGCTCTCGGGCGTACAAGAAGAGCTGGGAAAGCATGAACAGGACGATGCCGAGAACCAGAGAGGTCCAATCGAATGATGAAGCGATCTCTTGGGCGCCGACGGCCCCCTCGCCGCCAAACATCGAAACGGAGGTTTTGAGTGAGCCGGCGTAGAGGCTGGTGGCAGCTTGAACAACGAAGAGAATGCCGAGCACCTTCAAGCATGTCGCAGACCCTTTCTTGAAGGGGTCTCCGCTCTTGATCGTCCACACGAGAACGGCGCTGAGGATGGTCGTAGCGATACCGATGACGGCAGGGACCAATGTCGAGATCGCAAGGGCTGGATACGCGGGGGAGTCTGCAATTACAGGGTTGTCGAGCACTTCGATTGCTGGCTTTAAGGAGAACGCCACTTGTGCGATGGCGGTGGCGCAAAGGGTCGCAGAGGCTATCGCACATGCGATGCGGAAGGAATGAAGCCGGGGAGTGCGATTGTCGGAACTCATAATAACCTCCGAAGAATTTAAAAAACTCAGGTTACTTTTTAACAGTTTATGTTAAATTGACTTTGCCGGCAAGTAATAAGGGCCGAGCATTTTGTTCGGCCCCTCTGTTCCGACTGGATGAGGTTAAGGTTGGCGATGAATATGCTCAAAATCTCGAAGGCGATCTTTAGGTCGCTTCTCTCCTCCAGGTCGCTCTGTGTTGTCGTTGTTGCGTTGATGGTTCTTTGTGCTCTGCCCGTCTTCAGGAGCGCGGCTGGCATCGACGGACGGGTCGAATACCTCGAGTCGGGAATAACCCGTGTTGAGCAGGAATTGTCAGCATCCTATGCGGATGCGCTTGTGAATGCGGGGGAGGACGGTGTCTATACCTCTTCATCAAGCATGCCCGCGCTTCTGTACCCTCTTGCCGCGGGACGTCTTATCTTGGCACCGCTCTCTCCCCTACTTCCGTTTCTGCAGATATCGGATGGAGAGTACACCTATTATGACGGATCGAAGGAGTACTTGCTATGGGTCGCAACGGCCGTTGCCGTCTCGTTCCTCGCCGCGCGTCTTAACAAACGTGAAAAGCTCATCATCCAGGCACCGATGGGCGAGCTGGGTAGACTTGTTGCATCGAGCGTATGGGCGAGTGTTTTTGCAATGCTTGCCGTCCTCGCCATCAATCTTCCAGGGATAATCGCCGCGCTTGTGAAGAATGGCCCGGGCTCGCCGTTCTATCCGATAGGCTACATTCAATATGCGACTCCGGTTATCAAACCGGCTTGGCTGGTGTTCGCGCAGACGGCCATCTTGCAATTCTTGGTGGCAGCGTTCATCTCGCTTGTCGTTCACCTTGCCGTGAAGATTGCCAATAACCCTACGCTTGGAATCGTGTTCGTATGTGCCCTGATGGGGGTGACGATGGTTCCCGGGTATTACGGAAGATCCATCGCTTTACGTGAGTTCGCCCTGTTGAATCCCCTTACGTATGCGAACACTGAGTTGACCGTCGGCGCCTATAGCCCGTACCCGACAACGCAGATAGTGAATCTGCCTGGACTTTGCTTCGAGCGTAGCGCGATTGCCCTCGTATGCGCAATCGGGATCGAGGTGCTGGCAATTAGCCTGCTTTGCGTTGCTGGAAAGAGCGGCTGCGCGTGCCCGATATCCCCGATTTGTCTTGAGAGAGGTTCCTTCACTGCATCGAGAACGGCAACTCGTTCGAGCGCTTGTGCCTCCGCCGTTGCATACGTCAGAACGATGGGGAAACTGCTCCTGCGTTCTCCTACCCTCGCCGTATGCGCGATTGCAATGTCGACGACGATGCTGGCCCCGGCTCTGGTCGAGATGTTTCCTGACGCTGATAACGTTTCCGCTGTTCGGTATAGGGATGGGGAGCTCCGTTCAATAGATCGGTATCTAGAGCAGAACGCTGCGAATATGGACGTCGAGGGCAAAGCGGCCCTGGAAGACATGCGGGATGCTCTTTCGGGTTTCGTGTACGCGCCTATGCCTGCGGAGGGGTTTCGAAGCCTTGCGACGTACGAGCGCGCTCGAGGTGAGCTGGGCGCGGCAGATGCGACTCTCCTGCAATCGATCGGAATCGAGCCGGAGACTCCTTCTCGTGCGGAGGCGCGCGCCCTTCTGCTTGAGTCGATCGCGAGCTTGCCGGACCCCAAGGTTTACGAGTTAAGTACGAAGATGCCCCCATTAATCCTCCTTTCGTATCTCCAGGCAGCGCTTCCCTCCTTATTTTTGCTGTTGCCCGTGGTTGTCACATCGCTCGCGTGCACCCACCTGCAGTGTCGTTCCCTTCTGGTTCTCCAGATCCCCGCAACAGCGCATGTGCGTTTTCTGACGGCTGTTGCGCTGGCTCTCCTGCTTGGCTTGGTGCTGCTTTTGGTGTCGATGGTTCCCGCTGTCGTTGTGTCCGTGATTAAGAACGGTGCGGGTGGATCGGAGTATCCCGTCGCTCTCATTCGGGCGGGAGCTTCGACAACGTCCATGGTGGGGGAGGCGGTGTTGTGCAGTATTCCGTTGCTGGTCATGGCATACGGCGTGATTTCCGTCGTCGCTGCGTTGACAGCAGCGATTAGCCGCAATCCCGTTGTCACCGGAATGGTTTGCGCGGTTCTCTTGGTGTTGGGTTCGTTGAGCGCTCATGTTGAAAGCGTGGGCATGGGCGTCGCGCTGCTGGCTCCATTCGCCTCGTTTGATCCCGCTTCCCAGGTGGGGACGATTGGGTTCCTTGGGCGAGGGACGAACGCGATGCCTTTTGGAGAGGTCGTCGGCGCATCGGGCGCTCTGCTGGCGGTCTTGGGCGCCGTATCTCCGTTGATGGTGCGCCTGAGTGTTCCAAAGATCGAAAGGGGATGATCTCGATGATTGACCTTCAAACGCTGACGATCTCTTATGGAAAGAAGGTGCTCGTAGATTCGGTGAACGCTGAGTTTGCCCCGGGTACGGTCTACGGTCTCGTCGCTCCGAACGGGCATGGAAAGACGACGTTGCTGCGTGCGATGGCAGGTTTGCCGGGTCCTCGCGTGGACGGGAGCATCGTTCTGGATGAGGTGCAGGGTACGGGTGCGAGAGAGGTCCGTTCTATGATCTTCTATGTACCTGGTGAGGGGACGCTGCTGTATCCCGGATTGCGTGCGGAAGATCACCTCAAGATGGTTTGCGATATGTGGCCGCATGCTCGCGATATCGAAGAGATAGTGGAACAAACGCAGATAGGCGAGTTCGCGAAGATGAGGATCCGCACTCTGAGCCAGGGCATGAAGCAGCAGCTTACCCTGGCGATTGCGTATGCGACGGGCGCGCGGTACCTTCTATTAGATGAGCCCATGAACGCGCTCGACCCCAGCAGGGTGGACTTGCATTCCGAGATTCTCAGGAAGCTGGCCGATTCTGGTACGTGCATCATCATGTCATCCCACATCTTGGATTCGGTCGATAGGCTGTGCGATGAGATTCTGTTTTTGAAGGATGGGAGGCTCATTAGAAGCATTCCGCAAGATGATGCTGCGCCGAAGTCTCCTGGATCCCATTTCGCAAAGCCTGCCGGACGCGCCGAGGGTGCGCTAAGCACGTATCGGCGACTCTACGAAAAGGGCGGGTAGAAATGCAAGTTAAAAATCTATGTGGTCAATATAATACCGTTGAACCCGCATATCGATACCGCTCAGCCATTCGCCTCGCCCCCGTCGCACGTATCTTCATCCGGTCTGTTACTTTTAATCTAACGATTCTTTGAGGAACGTAGGTGCTTCCAAATGTACTGTCGACTTCTTCTCAAACTAATCCTAAGAGACAGGGCCGTATGGATTTGTACGCTCGTTCTCGCTGCAGCCTTTTCCGTCCCCATTGCGTTCAATTCACCCATCTACGGGCCCTTCTTTATGAAGCAGGGCATGCAGGGCTTTGTCGACGCATTCAATACGCGCGCGCCCCAGGCCAGCGGCACAGACCTATCTCCAGAGCAGCAAGCTGACGCGGAGCTTGCAAGATACGCGAACGCCGCCCTCGCCGCTCAAACCGACGCCGCCTTTCTCGATTCTGCCGAGAGCTACTACGCGCTCATGGGCGAGGGCTTCCAATCCGGGTCCATCGTGGGAGACCGAGAGACCAATGACGCAGAGCTCGCATATTGCCGCGCTCTGAGCAGCTCCGGCATCGCGGATATCCCGGCCTCCGCAAACGACCTGCCGTTCCTCTCCTTCCTGCCCTACGCCATTGCCCAGGCGCCGTCCTTCCTTCCCTTCATCCCCTTCCTTCTCTCGTCGATACTCGTGCTCGGCGCCACAAGGCCCGGGACCCTGGCGGCGAAGGCGCCCGTGCCCAAATTCCGGCGCCTTATCCAAACCGTGTTTTCGATAATCGCCGCGGGGGCCGCGATGCTCCTCGCCGGCCTCGCACCCGGGGGCATTTACGCCTTGGCCCTAAACGGCTTCGGGCAGATCGGGTACCCGATCGCCTTCTTCCATGACGGCGCGCTTACCACCACGACCGCGGGAGACGTCTTCACGACCCTGCTTCTCGCGCTGCTTGCGGGCGGAACCTTGATATCCGTTTGCTCCGCCGTCCTATCGACCGCAACGAGGCGCGTCCTCGCGGGCCCCCTTGCCTCCGCGCTGCTTGTCGCGGCCCCGGCATTCCCGTTATTGTCCGATTCGGCACTGGGGCATAATGCCGCGCTCAATCTCCTGCCGCTGCCCGTATTCTCGCCTATCGAGGCAACGGGTTACGTAGGATGCTTCCCGACAGAATTCATTGGCTCCGGTTCGGGCGGCGCATCGATGCTTGCCGTGGCCCTGGCATACGTCGCGGTCTTTTTTACGGTCGGCGCCGTTGCGACACGTTCCCCCAAACAGCCTGGACCCGCGAAAAAGCACCATGGGCTCGAGCTTCTAGACGCGAGCGTGGGATACGGAAGCACGACGATACTTTCAATCGGGTCGCTTTTCCTGAGCCCGGGAACGGCGGCGGGCCTCGTTGCTCCCAACGGCTCGGGGAAAACCACCCTTCTTGAAGCGCTGTCGGGCCAATTTCCCACCCGCATCCGCTCGGGAAGCCTGGCGGCAGACGGAATCAGCCAACGTCAATCAGCCGAATTTGCAGAACTCGTCTACCTGAGCTCTTCAGGCGGCACGGATCTCTATCCCACGCTATCGGCCATCGAGCACCTTGCTTTCGTTAGGGAGGCGTGGAAATCGGCCACCGACATCGACTCGCTCTGCAGCTCCCTCGGAATCTCCCCATATCTCGACAAGCCGACCCGTAAACTCTCGACAGGAATGAAGCAGCAGGTAAAGCTTGCCATGGCGATATCGACCGATTGCCCGTACCTCATCCTCGATGAACCGCTGAACGGCCTCGATCCGGGAAAGCGGAAAACCTCCTGCGACGCGATGCGCAGCGAGGTGGCGCGGGGACGAAGCGTGCTCATCTCAAGCCATCTGCTCGACGACCTGGCAGACCTCACCAACTCGTTCTACTTCATCGAGGCCGGCACGCTCGTGGAAAAGACCGAGTCGTCCTCGCAGACGCTCAAGCAGGAATACCTCGATACATACGAGGGAGGTGAATGACATGAAACTATTTGAACAGCTGAAGTCCAATGCGTCGCGCATGGCTGTCTACGCCATCCTCGTGGCAACGGCTTTATGCGGAATCGCGGCACCCGTCTATGCGCTCAACGGAGAGAAAGGCGATGTCGAACCCGCGTACATGGCTTCGACGGTTAAAGACCGGTACAAAGCCTTCTCTGGAGACACGTTTTACATAGCAGAGTACGACACGACCTACCGTCAGCTTCGCTACAACAAGAGATACGAATATCTAGGCCCAGAAGTAATCAGCTATACATCGGGTTGGTACCGCTCCAGCTATGGACACATAACCCAGTTCAAGTGTAACTACCGTGTGTACAACTAAAGCAACCCGGCCGGGACGAGGGGTGACGCAAAAGCGTCGCCCCTCGTTTTTAACCATGTCAACTGAACCTAGTTCAGTTTGGTTGATTTCCGATCTCAGCCGAACACATTGAGCGGAAAGGCCGTTCCCGCAGTCAGTCGAACGTCCCCGGGGCCCTTCTCAGGCCCCGGGGACGGCATTTTCCCAGTTGAAGGAACGGTGGAGATGTGTTTCGATGGGTCAGATTCGTGTCGTTCCGAAAAGACCGTGAACCTTTTGTGGGACACGCGGCGCCGTGGTACCATAGCCGAGTTTGTTGTCTTGGTCGGAAACCAAGACGCCTTATGCGCTGATCGGTAACCAGCGCCTGACCAATAAGGAGTCCTACCATGAAGCAGGGTATCCATCCCCAGTATGTCGAGTGCACGGTGACGTGCTCCTGCGGCAACACCTTCAAGACGCACGCTACCGTGTCCGAGATGAAGGTCGAGCTTTGCAACGAGTGCCACCCGTTCTACACCGGCCAGCAGAAGTTCGTCGACACCGGTGGACGCGTCCAGCGCTTCGCCGACAAGTTCGGTGGCGCCGCTGCCGCCCAGCTCAAGAAGGCTGAGGAGGCCAAGGCTGCCAAGGCCGCCAAGGCTGCTGAGGCCGAGGCCGCTCGCAAGGCCGCCGCTGAGGCTAAGGCTGCCGAGAAGGCTAAGCGTGCCGCTAAGTTCGCCGAGGAGGCTGCCAAGCAGGCCGCCGAGGCTCCCGCAGAGGCTCCCGTCGAGGAGGCCGCTGCCGAGGCCGAGACCACCGAGGCTGCTGAGTAAATAGCTCGCCGCGGAATCGCTCGCATTCATGGCATAAGGGCCGTGCATCCGTTTGGGTGCGCGGCCCTTTTCTTTTTATTGGTGTAAGCTAACCTGTCCCCATTGCACCAGATTGGTGCGAAGGGGACAGGTTGGTTTGCACCAAATGGCAGAGAGGCAGCGTTTTTCCAGATAAAACCTGCCAAAATAAACCTGTCCCTTTTTGGCAGGTTGGTCGTAGTTATTACGTGGCGGTCGAGGTCGACCGTATAGGCCGCGCCTTGTTTGGCTAAAGTACATTTATCTGTGTTTAACTCGCCCAAGGCTGCATGGCGTGGGCGATGGCCAAAAAGGAAAATCACATGGGATTCATGTCAAAGCTGCTGTCCTTTGGATCCGATAAGGACCTTAAGCGCTACTACAAGATCGTCGATCAGATCAACGGTCTTGAGCCCCAGTTTGAGAAGATGACCGAGGAGGAGCTCCGCGCCCAGACCGATAAGTTCCGCGAGCGTTACGCCAACGGCGAGTCGCTCGACGACATGCTTCCCGAGGCTTTTGCCACCGTGCGCGAAGCTTCCAAGCGCACCATGGGCATGCGTCACTTTGACGTGCAGCTCATCGGCGCCATGGCGCTGCACGAGGGCCACATCGCCGAGATGAAGACCGGCGAAGGCAAGACCCTCGTCTCCACGCTGGCCGGCTATCTCAACGCTATCGCCGGTAAGGGCGTGCATGTCGTCACCGTCAACGACTACCTGGCCAAGCGCGACTCCGAGTGGATGGGTCGCATCTACAAGTATCTGGGCATGACCGTCGGTCTGCTGCAGAACAACATGCCGCTCGAGCTTAAGCGCCCAGCCTACCAGGCCGACGTCACGTACGGCACCAACTCCGAGTTCGGTTTCGATTATCTGCGCGACAACATGGTTACCCGCCCCGAGCAGCGTGTTCAGCGCGGCCACAACTACGCCATCGTCGACGAGGTCGACTCCATCCTGATCGACGAGGCCAGAACGCCGCTCATCATCTCGGGCGCCGGCACCAAGTCCGCCAGCACTTACAAGGACTTCGCGCGCGCCGTGCGCGGCCTTGAGCGCGGTGAGGACGTCTCGCACGACATGCTCACCGCCACCGAGGACGTGGAGCCCACGGGCGACTTCGTCATGGACGAGGCCAAGCACACCATCGCCGCCACCGAGCGCGGCCTTAAGAAGATCGAGCGCCGCCTGGGTATCGATGACATCTATGCCGATCTCTCCGGCCAGCTGGTCAACCACCTGCAGCAGGCGCTGAAGGCCCAGTACATGTTCCACCGCGACAAGCAGTACGTGGTCACCAACGGCGAGGTCAAGATCGTCGACGAGTTCACCGGTCGTATCATGGAGGGTCGCCGCTATTCCGAGGGCCTGCACCAGGCCATCGAGGCCAAAGAGGGCGTGCTCGTGCGCGAGGAGAACCAGACCCTTGCCACCATCACCCTGCAGAACTACTTCCGCCTGTATGACAAGCTCTCCGGCATGACCGGTACGGCGCTCACCGAGGACGCCGAGTTCCGCGAGATCTACAAGCTGCCCGTCGAGGTCATTCCCCCCAACAAGCCCGTGCAGCGTGTTGACCACGAGGACCTGGTCTACCGCACCATCCAGGCCAAGTACAACGCCGTTGCCGACGACGTTGAGCGTCGTCACGCCAAGGGCCAGCCGGTCCTGGTGGGCACCGTCTCCATCGAGAGCTCCGAGAAACTGTCCGCCGCCCTCACTAAGCGCGGTATCGCGCACGAGGTCCTCAACGCTAAGCATCACGAGCGCGAGGCTCATATCGTTGCCCAGGCCGGACGCTACGGCGCCGTGACCATCGCCACCAACATGGCCGGTCGTGGTACCGACATCCTGCTGGGCGGCAACCCCGACGAGCTGGTGCGCGAGCGCCTTGGGTACGAGGGCCTGACCATGGAGGACGTGACGCCCGAGCAGCTCGAGCAGTTTAACGCCGAGGCCAAGGAAACCTGCAAGGCCGAGCGCGAGCGCGTGCTTGCCGCCGGCGGCCTGACCGTCATCGGCACCGAGCGCCATGAGTCCCGTCGTATCGACAACCAGCTGCGCGGCCGTTCCGGCCGTCAGGGCGACCCGGGCGAGACCCAGTTCTACCTGTCGCTCGAGGACGACCTCATGCGCCTGTTCGGCGGCGACAGGATGGACCGTGTCTCCAAGATGATGGTCACGGCTGACATGGGCGACGACATGCCGATTCAGCACAAGATCATTTCCAAGGCCGTCGAGAACGCCCAGCATAAGGTCGAGAGCATCAACTTCTCCATGCGCAAGAGCGTCCTTGAGTACGATGACGTCATGAACAAGCAGCGCCAGGTCATCTACGCCGAGCGTAACAAGATCCTGGATGGCAAGGACCTGACCGACCACATCACCGAGGTCATGCACGACACGGTGTACCGCTGCGTCCAGGAGTTCTGCACCAAGGACAGCCACGAGGGCGAGCGCGATCTTGAGGGTCTGCGCAAATGGGTTGTGGAGCTCACCGGACATATCGATACGCCTAAGTTCCCCGACGAGGACTTTGAGGCCCTGGCTGCCGATGTCCTGGCCTACGTTGAGAAGTGCTACAACATGAAGGCCGAGCGCCTGGGCGAGGGCCTCATGCGCGAGCTCAACACCCAGGTCATGCTGCGCGTCATCGATACCCGCTGGATGAACTACCTGCAGGAGATGGATTACCTCAAGACCGGCATCGGCCTGCGCGGCTTTGGTCAGCGCGACCCGTTGGTCGAGTACAAGACCGAGGCCTACGGCGCGTTCCAGATACTCGTCGACACCATGTACGAGGATTACCTGCGCACCGTCCTGCGCATCGAGATCAAGGCCGCCCCGCAGGCCGTGGAGCACAAGGAGGACCCCGCGCTCGAGGGTGCGCGCTTCTCCGGCCCCGCCGATGTCGATGGCGACAACGGCAACTCGGTGCTGCGTAAGCAGGCACAGGTGCAGGCTCGTACGGCCGTCCAGGGAGGCCCGGCTGCTGTCAACAACGGCGGCAAGGTGACCACCTACCGCAAGGACGAGAGCGACGATCCGTACGTCAACGTTGGTCGCAATGACCCTTGCCCCTGCGGCAGCGGTAAGAAGTTCAAGTACTGCCACGGCAGGAATCGTTAATGGCCGAGGCTTTAGAGGTAACGCCCGCCGAGCTGGACGCATTTGCGGACCGGCTCGGCGAGGTCGAGTCGTATCTTCATTTGGACGAGAAGCGCACCCGCGTAACGGAGCTCGAGGCCAAAAGCGTGGCCCCCGGCTTTTGGGATGACGCCGACGCCGCTCGCGCCACCATGGAGGAGATCGCTCGCGCCAAGGAAGATATCGCTGCCGTGGATACCGCGCGCGGCGAGCTGTCTGACGCCCGCGCGGCGCTGGAGCTTGCCGAGGAGATGGGCGACGACCCCGATGCCGCCGCATTGCGCGAGGAGGCTGCCGCTACGGCAGAACGCCTGGCCCGCGCTATCGACGAGCTCGAGCTTTCGAGCTGGTTTACCGGTGAGTTCGATCACGGCGACGCGATTGTGACCATCAAGCCCGGACAGGGTGGCCTAGAGGCGCAGGACTGGACCTTCATGCTCTTTAAGATGTACATGAAGTACTGCCAGCGTCGCGGCTGGAAGGTCACCATTAACGACTGCCCCGCGGCTGAGGTTATCGGCATCGATCGCGCGACCTTTACCGTCGAGGGCAAGGACGCGTTTGGCATGCTGCGCGCCGAGGCCGGCGTCCACCGTCTGGTGCGCATTAGCCCCACCGACGACAAGAAGCGCCGCCAGACCACGTTTGCCGGCGTTGAGGTCATCCCCGTGCTGCCTGACGATATCGATATCGAGATTAGTCCCGACGATATTCGCGTGGACGTGTACCACGCGAGCGGCCCGGGCGGTCAGGGCGTCAACACCACCGACTCCGCCGTACGCGTTACGCATTTTCCCAGCGGTATCGTGGTCACGTGCCAAAACGAGCGCAGCCAGATTCAAAACAAGGCCGCGTGCATGCAGATTCTCAAGGCCCGTCTGTACGAGATCGAGCTCGAGAAGCGCGCCGAGGCGCTCGACGAGATTCGTGGACCCAAGACCACGATCGGTTTTGGCAACCAGATTCGCAGCTACGTGCTCTACCCGTACCAGATGGTCAAGGACCTGCGTACAGGCGTGGAGACCAGCAACGTCGAGGCCGTTCTCGACGATGGCGATCTGGATCCGTTTGTGATCGGCTACCATCGCTGGGCAACCGGCAACGCCGATGCGGAAGGCTCGGACGCCTAGGCATATGGTTGGCTCCGGGTCGATGCAAACACTTCGCAGGGGTGGTATTTGCTCGATGAATCGGTAGAATCGAATACAGCAAGAAGTTCAAAGCGCACTCGTTTGGGTGCGCTTTTTTGAGGGAGGCAGCATGGCATATCGTCTGGACATCAAACGCATTCTTTCGCTGAACTTCTTTCACGATCTGCCCAAGATTATGCTGGGCTGTGCTCTGGCCGCTATCGCGACGGACCTGTTTTTGATCCCCAACGGCCTTGCCGCCGGCGGCGTTACGGGTCTCGCCACGATTATCCAAGCGGTCGGTGCGTCTCATGGCATCTCGCTGCCTGTTGGTATTCAAACCATTGTGATGAATGCCTTGCTGCTGCTGGTCGTTATGCGCGAGGGTGGCATGTTCTACGTGGTACAGACGGCGACGGGCTTTGTGCTGCTGGGCTTTTTCACCGACCTGTTCGCTCCGTTTGTGGCGCCGCTGGCACATGCCGATCTGATGCTGCCCGCTATGTGGGGCGGCATTATCACGGGCATCGGCTACGGCATGGTGCTGCGCGCCGGCGCCAACACCGGCGGCTCCGACACGATCGGCCAGATCATCTCGCGCAATACGTCGCTACCGGTGGGCTCCACCGTCATGGCGATCGATGTCGCCGTGTGCGCGCTCTCGGCCCCGGTCTTCTCGGTCGAAAACGCGCTGTATGCAGGCCTTTCGATGGTCATTAGCGGTTATGTGATCGATGCTGTGGTCGACGGCGGCAACAGGCGCCGTATGGTGCTCATCATCTCGGACAAGTTTCCCGATATCGCGGCCGACATCATGTATGGCCTGGGCCGCGGCTGCACCAAGTTTAAGGCGACCGGTATGTACTCGGGCGCCGAGAAACCGGTGATCATGGTCATTGTGAGCCGTCGCGAGCTCAATACGCTCAAGACGATCGTGCGCGAGCGCGACCCGCGTGCCATCGTGACCGTGGCCGACGTTACGGAAACTTTCGGTGAGGGCTTCAAGGACATTAACGCGTAGGGCCGACTGCGTTCCATCCAAAAGACGTTCACATTGATAAACCGTTTCATCAGCGGTTCTGCCTGCTCAATTGTTCAAATAATGATAAATACTCTGGTAAAGCTTCCAGTTTCCAGCATAATGAATGACGTACGTGCATCGCGGCTGGGTTGGGACGACCTTCTGTGCCGTGCGCATCTTGTCTAAAGAGGATGAAAGGAAGGCACAATGAGCGACGAAGAGCTCAAAAAGGTTGCCAACGAGGTAAGGAAGGGCATCGTCACCGGCGTGCACGCTGCCAAGTCCGGCCATCCGGGCGGTTCGCTCGGCGCTGCCGACATCATGACCTATCTGTACTTTGAGGAAATGAACGTCGACCCGGCCGACCCCCGCAAGGCCGACCGCGATCGCTTCGTGCTTTCCAAGGGTCACTGCGCGCCTGGTCTGTACGCCGTGCTCGCCGAGCGCGGGTTCTTCCCCAAGGAGGATCTCGAGACGCTGCGCCACATCGGCAGCCACCTGCAGGGTCACCCCAACATGAACGACACCCCGGGCGTCGACATGTCCACCGGCTCGCTGGGCCAGGGTATCTCCGCCGCCGTGGGCATGGCCGTTGCCGCCAAGCACTGGGGCGATACTTACCGCACCTACGCCCTGCTGGGCGACGGCGAGAGCGAGGAGGGCCAGGTCTGGGAGGCCGCCATGTTTGCCGGCAACCAGCAGCTCGACAACCTCTGCGTGATCGTCGACCACAACGGCCTGCAGATCGACGGCCCCGTCGAGGAGGTCAACGACCCCATGCCGCTCGCCGACAAGTTCCGCGCCTTTAAGTTCCATGTGGTGGAGCTCGCCGACGGCAACGATCTCGATCAGATCCGCGCCGCCTTTGCCGAGGCCCGCGCCACCAAGGGTCAGCCGACCGCCATTATCGCCGAGACCATGAAGGGCAAGGGCGTTTCCTTTATGGAGAACCAGGTGGGTTGGCACGGTAAGGCCCCCAACGATGAACAGTTTGAGCAGGCCATGGCAGAGCTCACGGCCGCCGGAGAGGAGCTCTAGGATGGCAGACGTCAAGAAAATCGCCACGCGCGTAAGCTACGGCGAGGCCCTCGTCGAGCTCGCCAACGAGCACGATGACTTTGTGGTCCTCGACGCCGACCTGGCCGCCGCCACGCAGACCGGTAAGTTCAAGGCCGCCTGCCCCGATCGCTTCTTCGATGTGGGCATTGCCGAGAGCAACCTGATGGGTGTTGCCGCCGGTATCGCAACCACCGGTCGCGTTGCCTTCGCGAGCACCTTTGCCATGTTTGCCGCCGGCCGCGCCTTTGAGCAGGTCCGCAACTCCATCGGCTATCCGCACCTTAACGTTAAGATCGGTGCCACGCACGCCGGCATCTCGGTGGGCGAGGACGGCGCCACGCACCAGTGCTGCGAAGATATCGCCCTCATGCGTGTTATCCCCGGCATGACCGTGATTGTTCCCGCCGACGACGTCGAGGCCCGCGCCGTGACGCGCGCCGCCTACGAGTGCGACGGCCCCGTGTACATGCGCTTCGCCCGTCTGGCCTCGCCGGTCATCAACGATTCCGAGACCTACAAGTTCGAGCTGGGCAAGGGCATCGTCATGCGCGAGGGCGCCGACGTGACCATCATTGCCTGCGGCCTGATGGTCGGCGAGGCGCTCGAGGCCGCTGAGCAGCTTGCTGCCGAGGGCATCGATGCCGAGGTCGTCAACATGCACACCATCAAGCCCATCGACGCCGACCTGATCGTCAAGAGCGCCACCAAGACCGGCCACGTCGTGACCGTCGAGGAGCACTCCGTGATCGGTGGCCTGGGCAGCGCCGTTGCCGATGTCCTGTGCGAGCAGTGCCCGACGCCGCTCAAGAAGATCGGTGTCAACGACACCTTTGGCGAGTCCGGTCCGGGTGCCGAGCTCTTGCACAAGTATGGCCTGGACGCCGCCAACATCGTGGCGACCACCAAGGAGTTCTTGGCATAAGGCAAGGCGGATCTCAAGGACTGCTTCGCCAGAACTATAAAACTGTTTCGCCAGTACTATGGAAACCCGGCAGGGGCGCTCTCTTGGAGAGCGCCCCTGTTTCAGTTGCGGTGAAATAAGGACTGTTTTGCCAGCTTAAAGGCTCAACAGTCCCTATTTCACCGCAACTCATGAAGACGCCCCTCAAGCACGGTTCCATCAGGGAAAAGGGCACATATCGACAAAGCGCAATTCAGACCCTTCCAACTTTGTATATGCAGCACTCCAAGATAAACGCGGCGACCCCTTAGTTACCGCAGGCCGGGCACAGGGTTACTCTCCAAATCTTTCCGCAG
>CABQJV010000010.1 GCA_902464565.1 uncultured Collinsella sp. | reverse complement strand
GTGGTTCCCCGCGTACGTGCCATCTGAGTAACCGAGGGGAGGGCGCACATGGGAATGACGGGTGCATACGAGCGCAATCTCGATGCAAAAGGTCGTCTATCCCTGCCTGCACCCCTTCGTGAGGAGCTTGGAGAGCACGTTCGCGTGTTCAAAGCCCTGGATGTCGATGCTCTGTACGTGTTCTCTGCCGAGGCCTTCGATAAGTGGGTCGAAGGACTCTTCGCGGGTCGTGAGGGCCACGAGGGTTTTAACCCGCGTGACATCAACGACCAGAAGCTCATGAGGGCGATCAACAAGCGCACCACGTCGATGGATGTGGACAGCGCGGGTCGTATCGGTCTTTCTGAGTCTCTCCGCAAGCAGGCGAACCTCGACCGCGAGGTCACGGTTGTGGGCAACTACGACCACCTTGAGGTTTGGGACCGCGCTACGGCCGATGAGGACGATGATGACGAGGCCCTGCTGGACCTCTTCTTCTCGTAAGGGCAAGGCACGAGTAACGGATGGAGCGTGGGATCTTGACACAAGAATATCGGCATGAACCTGTCATGCTCGGCGAAGTGCTTGAGTCGCTGCAGCTAAAGAGCGGCTCCGTCGTCTGCGACTGCACCCTTGGCGGTGCCGGCCATTCGGTAAAGATGGCCGCGCAGGTGGGGGAGACCGGCCTTTTGCTCGGCGTCGATCAGGACGACATGGCCCTCGAGGCCGCTGGCGCCCGTCTGGACCGCGAGGTTCCCGGCGTCCCGCACCAGCTGCTGAAGGGCAACTTCGGCGACTTGGACGAGCTGCTTTGCTCGGCCGAGGTGCCCGGGGTCGATGGCTTCCTGTTCGACTTGGGCGTTTCGTCGCCGCAACTCGATATCCCTGGCAGGGGCTTTTCGTACAACGAGGACGCCCCATTGGACATGCGGATGGATCCGGGTAACAACACCTTAAACGCAGCTGAGGTCATCAACACCTATAACGAACACGACCTCGCCCGGATTCTACGCGTCTATGGCGAAGAGAAGTTTGCCTCGCAGATCGCGCGCGAGATCGTGCGCCGCCGCGAGCATGAGCCGATCGAAACCACAGGCCAGTTTGTCGGGATCATCAAGGCTGGTATCCCCGCTGCCGCTCGTCGGCATGGCGGACACCCAGCCAAGAAAAGTTTCCAGGCCATTCGCATCGAGGTCAATCACGAACTCGATGTGCTCGAGCGAGGGCTTGACGCCGCCACAAGGTGGCTCAACCCGGGCGGACGCATCTGCGTCATCTCGTATCACTCGCTCGAGGACCGTATCGTAAAGAACCACTTTAAGGAGATGAGCCAGGGGTGCACGTGTCCGCCGGAGATTCCGGTGTGCGTGTGCGGCAACGTGCCGATACTCAAGGTCATCACCCGCAAACCCCTGGTTGCCCAACCCGATGAGGTTGCGCGCAACCCTCGGGCGAGATCAGCCAAGATCCGCGTGGCGCAGCGTCTGTAGACGCGACTGCGCGATATTGGACCTCCCGCTCGTACCACAAACGAAGCTTAAACACACTACCAACGTACTCGGGATGGGAGGCGGCATATCATGGGCTACAACACTTCAAACGCAGCACTCGCCTATGATATGAACGCCATGCCCGCCTATCGTGAGGCACCGCAGGCTCCCGCTGCTCCCCGCGAGCAGCGCACGCCGCGCTTTGATGTCTACACGGGCGCGGGCCGTCAGGCAAACCAGGCGGTAAGCCCGGTTTTCATGAGCGTTCTTAAAACGTTTTGCATCATTGCGGCCATCTTCATGACGATCGGTGTCGCCCGTGTGGCGCTCGCCGGCGTTACGGCCCAGGTGCTCAACAGCAACGCCGCGCTTACCAACACGCTCGAGAAGGCGACCGATGAGAGCTCCGACCTGGAGGTCATGCATTCGGTCTATGGTGCCGACACGCGCATTCGCGACCTTGCGGGCGCTTATGGCATGGTGGAGCCCAGCGAGAGCGTTACACTTGACTTTTCGCAGGATGCAGCCGCGGGCGCTAGCTCGACCGCGACCGCTCAGTAACAAGACGGTAGCTGAGTATGACAAATGACTATCGCCGCGGCTCCGACGGGGGTCGCGGTTCTGGACGTCCCTCATCGCGGGGACGTTCTGGTTATCAAGGAACGGGTCGGCCATCTTACAACGCGAGGCCGTCCTATGGCAACGACCCCGCGTCGCGTCTCCGTGGCTCGAGTGGTCCTCAAATGCATAACACCAGACCACGCAAGAGCTCGTCGACCGAATGGCTCACGGGCACGCCGCTGCCCCGTCGCAAAGCCGTCATGGGCTTCATCGGGTTTGGCTTGGGTTTGGGCGTCCTTCGCCTTGCCGACTATCAAATTGTGGAAGCCGATAAGCTGCGCGACCGTGCCGATGCACGTCGCTTGCTTGCGCAGACGCTGTATGCCAAGCGCGGTACCATCTACGACCGTAACGGCAACGTGCTGACGTCGTCGGTCGAATGCCGCAACATCGCCGTGAATCCTCAGCTTATCGAGGACGTTGACAAGACGGTATCGGCGCTGGTCAAAGCTACGGGAATCGATAAAAAGACCTGTCGCGAGCTCGTTGAGTCGGATGGCACCTGGGTGTATATCAAACGCCAGGTGGACGAGGACGATGCCGCGGCGCTGGAGAAGAAGAACCTGCCAGGCGTGCTCTTTGAGCAGGCCATGAAGCGCGTGTACCCCTACGGCAACCTGGCATCGCAGGTGCTTGGCGTGGTAAACGTGGACAACGACGGTCTGACGGGCCTCGAAAAACAGTACAACAAGCTTTTGACCGGAACCAACGGTTCGCTGGTGCGTGAGCGGGCGAGGGACGGTAGCTATATCGCGGGCGGCGCCTATAAAAAGGTCGCCGCGGTGGACGGCGTGGACATCGTGACGACGCTCGATGTCAATATCCAGCGCGCCGCCGAGGACGCCCTGGCCGAGGCGGTCGAAAAGACCAAGGCCAAGAATGGCTCGGCCCTGGTCACCGATCCCACGACGGGCGAGATTCTGGCGGCATGCTCGTATCCGACATATGACCAGACCGATCTGGAAAACGCCAAGACCGAGGACATGAACTTGCGCCTGGTTACCGATGCCTACGAGCCCGGCTCGGTCTTTAAGACGCTCGTGGCCGGTGCCGGCTTCGACTTGGGCGCTGTGCGTTCGAGCACGTCGTTTGAGGTGCCGGCGAGCATTAAGGTTGGCGACGACACCGTTACCGACGCCGATAAGCGCGACTACACCATGACCATGGACGTGCGCGAGATGATGCGCCGCTCGTCCAATGTGGGCTTTGTCCTGGTGGGACGCAAGATCGGTGCCGATGATTTTGCCACCTATGTGGACAAGTGGGGTATCGGTCATAGCTCTGGTGTCGATTTTCCGGGTGAGAGTCTGGGCATCGTCAAGGAGCGCGACCAGTACGACGGCGCCACGCTGGGCTCGATGAGCTTTGGCCAGGCGCTATCCGTCTCGCCGATTGAGGTCGCACGTGCCGTGGGCGGCATCGCGAACGGCGGTGTGATGATGACGCCGCACTTCTATAAGTCCAGCAAGGGCGATGAGAAGGACTGGGGCGAAGGCGAGCGTGCGATTTCGGAGGACGCTGCCGCCCAGGTGACATCGTGCATGCAGACGGTCGTGTCCGAAGGCACGGGCGTTGGCGGTGCGGTTGATGGCTATGACGTAGCGGGCAAGACCGGTACGGCCGAGCGCGCTGACGAGAACGGCGGTTACCTCAAGGAGAACTACATGTCGTCCTTTATGGGCTTTGCGCCGGCACAATCGCCCAAGGTGCTGTGCTATATCACACTCGATGGAACGCCGAGCGGCTCGGATGCCGCCGCGGTGCCATTCCAGTCCATTATGGCCAACGCGCTCGACGTGCTGGGTATCCCGCGCACGAAGTAGGGGGTTACAATCTTGAGCGTGGTCTGCCGTTTGATCTGAAGGGTGTTCACATGCCCTGCACCACGCGCGCATGGCACTGGGATACAATACGCCGATAGCAATATTAGGTTTACAGGGGAGCTGCAATGATAGAGATCGCCGTCAACAACCTCGCGGCCTCAACGGGGGCCCGAACCGTGACGGAAGAAGTCGATCGGGTATGCCGCGGGTGCGTTATCGACTCGCGTCAGGTCGAGGAGGGGACGATCTTTGTCGCCTTCCCCGGCGAAAAGGTCGACGGCAACGATTTTGCCTCCCGTGCCATCGAGTCGGGTGCCGGTGCCGTCGTGATGACGCGCGAACCCGATGCCGAGCTGGTTTCGCTGGCGCAGGACAAGGGATGCGCCATCTTGCTGACCGACGACCCCGAGGAGTTCTTGCTGCGCCTGGCGCATGTATATCGCTTGGAGCTTGGCTGCCTGGTCGTCGGCATTACCGGTTCGATTGGCAAGACGACGACCAAGGACGTGCTCGCCGCCGTGCTCGCCAAGCGTTATCGCGTCTGGGCCACGAAGGGCAATTTCAACAACCTGATCGGCATGCCGCTCACGGTGCTTTCCGCTCCGGCCGATACCGAGGTTCTGGTGCTCGAGATGGGCATGAACCATTTTCATGAGATTGAGCGCCTGTCCCAGTCTGCCAACCCCAATCTTGCCATCGTGAGCAAGATTGGAACCTCCCATATCGGTATTCTGGGCAGCCGCGAGAACATCGCCCGCGCCAAGTCCGAGATTGTCCAGGGCATGTGCGCCGCCGGCGACTTCTCGCCGTTGCTGGTGTTGGGCGGCGAGGACGACTTTACGCCGTTCATTCGCGATACGTTCGCCCAGCCTGCGGGTATTGACGTGATGCTGGCCGGTGTCTCGGACGACGACGAGGTCCGCGCACGCGACATTCGCGTCGACGACGAGGGCCATCCGGTCTTTACGCTCGACTTTGGTCAGGGCGACACGGTCGATACCATGCTGGCCATTCCCGGCGTGCAGTCCGTGCCCAATGCCGTCAAGGCCGCCGCGGTCGCCTATCGTCTGGGCGTGACGCCCGAGCAGATCGATGCTGCCTTTAGGGGTCTTACGATCACCGGCCACCGCCAGGAGATCAAGCGCGCCAAGAGCGGAGCGCGCATCATCGACGACTCCTATAACGCCAGTGCCGAGTCTATGGCTGCCGGCCTCGATTTGCTGTGCTCGCTTTCATGTGACGGTTCGCGCATGGCGATCCTGGGCGAGATGGGCGAGATGGGCGACGAGGCTCCCCGCATGCATGAGCTCGTGGGCGCCTATGCCGCCGCCAAGAAGCTCGACATGCTCGCGTGCGTCGGCGGCGAGCTGGCTCAGCTCATGGCCGATGCCGCACGTATGATGGGTATGGATGAGGACCGCATCCAGGTGTTCTCCGATTATCAGCAGGTGCTCGACCGCATGGGCGGCGCGCTTGAAAATCATGATGTTGTACTGGTCAAGGGTTCCCGTTTTGTTGAGCTCGACCGCTTTGTGGAAGGTGTGTGCTAGCCCATGTTCGGCAATCCCTCGTATCCTACGTATCAGGCCTTTTTGGGACTTGGCATCGCTGCCGCCATTGCGCTGCTGCTTATGCCGTGGTGGATCAAGCTGCTGAAGGTCGAGGGTATCGGCCAACAGGTTCGAGCCGACGGCCCCAAGCGTCATTTGATTAAACAGGGTACGCCGACCATGGGCGGCGTCATCATCCTTGTCGCGATCTCGCTGACCTGCCTGCTGATGGGCAAGCTCACCACCGAGCTCGTGCTCGTGCTGCTTGCCACGCTTGCCACCGGCGTTCTGGGTCTCATCGATGACCTGACATCCGTCACGCATGGTCGCTCACTCGGCCTGACGCCTCACGCCAAGATGATCGGTCTGACCATCATCTGCGTCACTTTTACCGTGCTCGCCGTCAATTGGTGCGGCGTCGCCCCCGAGATTCGTTTTCCCGGCGGCCTGACGATTGACCTCGGTGTTCTTTCGACCACCATCTGCGGCCTTTCGTTCCCGTGGCTCTACATTGTATTTTGCTGGCTGATGATCGCTGGTCTTTCCAATGCCGTGAACCTGACCGATGGTCTGGACGGCCTTGCCGGCGGCACTTCCATGATCGCCATGCTCGCCATGGCCGCCATGGCGTTTTTGCACGGTGACGTGAACCTGTCCATCTTCTGCACGGCGTGCGCCGGTGCCTGCCTGGGCTTTTTGTGGTTCAACTGCTACCCGGCGAGCATCTTTATGGGCGATACCGGCTCGCTTGCCCTGGGTGCCGCTTTTGCCTGCACCTCCATCATTACCAACACCGAAGTCGTTTCCCTCATCATCGGCGGTTTGTTTATCGTCGAGACCCTGTCGGTTATGATCCAGGTCGTCTATTTCCACTTTACGCACAAGCGCGTCTTCCTTATGGCGCCCATCCATCATCATTTCGAAAAGAAGGGCTGGGCCGAGACCAAGGTCGTTATCCGTTTTTGGATTATCGCCGCGGCCTTTGGCGCCGTTGGCCTCGCCCTGTTCTTCCAGTTGGGATAGTGGTCTTTCATGCCTCTTGCTGATGTCTTTAGCCTGCTTGTTTTGGGGCAGGGTAAATCCGGTCTCGATGTCGCCCGTTGGGCGTTGGCTCACCCCGAGCGCGTGAGCGCCACGACCGTGTATGGCGGCGGTACCTCCGAGCCCAATGACGCCACACGTGCGCTCGAGGCGCAGGGCGCGTCGTTTGTCTACGGCACCGAGCAGGTCGAGGGTGCCTATGACGTGTGCGTGACATGCCCGGGTATCTCGGAGTTCTCGGCCTTCTTTAAGGCCGGGCGTGAGCATGCCGCTCAGATTATGGGCGAGCCCGAGTTTGCCTATCGCCTGTCTCCCCAAAATTGGATCACCATCACGGGCACCAATGGCAAGACAACTACCACGTCGCTGACCGATTATTTGCTCAAGGCCGCCGGTGAAGCCAGCGTGGCCGTCGGCAATATCGGCGAGCCGCCGGTGAACGAGATCGACGGCCGCGCACACAATGAGTGGTTTGTGGCCGAGCTGTCGAGTTATCAGATTGCGACGACCGCCGAGCTTCATCCTCGCGTGGCGGTGCTGCTCAACATCACGCCCGACCACCTGGGCTGGCACAAGAGCCACAAGAACTATGCGCTTGCCAAGATCAAGTTGTTCGAGAATATGGTCGATGACGACCTCGTGGTTATCGACGTCGAGGATGCCGGCATCCATGAGTTCGATGAGTACATCTACACACCGGGTCGCCGCATCTGCAAGGTCGCTTTTGACGAGCCCGAGGGTGCAGACGCCGCCTTTGTGCGCGACGGCAAGATGGTCGTGCGCCTGAAGGGCGTCGAGACTCAGCTTGTCGCCACGTCTGAGCTCAAGATCTCGGGCCATCACAATGTCATCAATGCCTTATGCGCCGCCACGGCTGCTCTGGCCGTCGGTGCCGATCCCGAGGGCATTTGCCGCGGTTTGGCATCGTTCCAGCCGCTGGAGCACCGCGTTGAACCCTGCGGCGAGATCGATGGCGTGCGCTACGTTAACGATTCCAAGGCAACGAACACCGATGCGGTCGAAAAGGCCCTGACGGCGTTTCCCGATGACGACGTGATCTTGCTGCTCGGCGGTCACGATAAGGGTACGCCGCTTGCGGACTTTGCCCGCGTCGTTATGGACAACGTGCGCTCGGTCGTTTGCTTTGGCGATGCGCGCGAGCGCTTTACCGCCGCTATGGACGAGGCCGATGTCGATGGTGACGTGGATATCGCCCAGGCCGATGATCTGCGCGATGCCGTTGACGTTGCCCGCTCGCTCTCGAGCCGCGGCGACGTGATCCTGCTTTCGCCCGCCTGCTCTTCGTTCGACGAGTTCTCGGGCTACGAGGAGCGCGGTCGCGTGTTTAAGGACTACGTTGCCCAGCTTGCCGCAGCAGCGAAATCGCAAACGGAATAGGGGTTGCCGGTGAGAGAGGAGAGCCCCCGAAGTGATATGAGGAGGCCCGACTCGGACCGTGCTTCCTCGCTGCGTAGCACGCCGCGTTCCGGACGCGGCGGGCAGACGTTCGGTGAGCGCTATATTGCCGGCGTCCCCGCCCGCATCATGCGCCCCCGTTTGATATTTATGGCTTGCCTGTTTAGCTTGGTTTGCTTTGGCTTGCTGATGGTGTACTCGGCATCTTCGGTCGAGGCACTGCACGAGAATGGTACGGCGACGTTTTTCCTGTTTCGACAGGCCGCGTTTGCCGGAGTTGGCGTGCTGGCTATGGTTGCCATCGTGCGCGTCTTGCCGGACAGTTGGTTTGGGGAAGACGTGCTCAGGATCTTCCTCATGGGCATGATAGGGCTACTGGTTCTGGTGTTCTTTATGGGTGGCGGCAGTCGTGGCGCCACGCGCTGGCTCAACATCGCCGGTATTCAGTTCCAGCCGTCTGAGTTTTTAAAGCCGTTCGCCATCGCGTATTCGGCCATCATGCTCGACCGCATCTTTTCGCCCGGCGGCAACATCAACGAGTTTCTTCGCAACATGGGCGTCTACCTGGGCATTTCGCTCTTTCTGATCTTTGTTCAGCCCGATTTTGGCACCGTCTTGATCATCTTGCTGACCCTCATGTGCATGGCGTTGTTTGCGGGATTGGACCCCAAATATATCGTTTGGACGGTCGTTGCCGGCATCGCCGTCATTGCGATTGCCCTTATCGCCGAGCCGTATCGTATGACGCGTGTCGAGGTTGCTTGGAATCCTTGGGCAGACGAATATGGCGACGGCTATCAGGCCACGCTTGCCATCATGGCGTTTGCCTCGGGCGGCCTGTTCGGTCGCGGTATCGGCAACTCCACCATGAAGTACTCGTATTTGCCCGAGGCGCATAACGACTACATCTTGGCTATCATCGGCGAGGAAGTTGGCTTTATCGGAACCGTGCTGTTCTTCTTGGTGTTTGCGATGCTGATCTACTCGGCGTTTCGCATTGCCGAGCAGGCGACCGACCGTCGCGGAGCACTTATGGCATCGGGTTCCGCGGCCATCCTTGCGGTGCAGTTTTTGATCAACGCGCTGGGCATTCTCAATGTGTTTCCCATGACGGGCAAGCCGCTGCCGTTTATTAGCTACGGCGGCTCGTCGATTATCGTGTCGCTTATGCTCGCCGGTCTGATCCTGCGCGTTTCGTATGAGAGCGCCCGTCGCGATGAGTACGATCGTCGCCGCGAGAGCTTTGCCGTTATGGATGAGAGTACCGCCGGCGTGCCCCACGTGCGCGGCGAGCGATCTTCGCGTAACGGCTTTACTGTTCTGGATGGCTCTGCGACCGAGCCGGCGGCCCGTCCGCGTCAGCGAACGGCGCCGCAAGGTCGTCCGCAGCGCCCCACTCCTCGCAATGCGGGCGGCGGATATAATCGAATCGATTTGAATTCGGACCCGTCGGCGCGTTTGCGCACCGATGACCAGGGGCCGCGTGTACGAAGGGATTACCATGACCGATAAGATGACCGTTGCTATTGCAGCTGGCGGCACGGCAGGACATATCAACCCCGCGCTCGCCTTGGCCGAGGAGCTGCGTGACCGCGGTCATCACGTTGTGTTCGTGGGCCAGTCGCGCAAACTCGAGGGTCGTCTGGTTCCCGAGGCCGGATTCGATTTTGTGCCCATCACGGTCACGGGCTTCGATCGCTCCCGTCCCTGGACGGCGCTGACCTCGCTGTGGCGCGTCAACAAGGCGAAGCGTGCGCTTGCCAGTCACTTCTCAAAGGTCGGTAAGCCCGATGCCGCCATCGGCTTTGGTGCTTACGTTGAGGTCCCGCTGCTGGGTTGGTGCAAGGGCGCCGGCGTTCCGTATCTGCTGCACGAGCAGAACTCTGTTCCGGGTCTGGCCAATAAGATGATGAACTCACATGCCGCCCGCGTGTGCATTTCGGTACCTGCGGCCCGCGCGGTCTTTGAGCGCGAGGGCGACTCCGACCATGTGCTCATGACGGGCAATCCCGTGCGTCGTTCGGTGATCGAGGGCGATCGCGCCCGCGGTCGCAAGACGCTCGGTGTGCCCGAGGACGCGACGCTTCTGCTCGTCTTTGGTGGTTCGCTCGGTGCTCAGCATCTCAACGAGCGCGTTGCCTCGCTCAAGAGTGAGCTGCTGACCCGCGAGAATCTCTACATTTTGCATTCGACGGGTGCCGACGGCTTTGAGGAGACCGAGCGCGCTTTGGCGCTGACGCCCGAGGAGGCGAAGCGCTATCGTGTCCAGCCCTACATCGACAACATGGGCGATATGCTGGCCGCGGCCGATTTGGTGCTCTCGCGTTCCGGTGCCTCGAGCGTGGCAGAGATTGCCGCGCTTGCCGTGCCCTCGGTGCTCGTGCCGTATCCGCACGCCACGGCCGACCACCAGACCACGAATGCGCGTTACCTGGTCGATGCCGGTGCCGGCGTGCTTTGCCCCGATGCCGATATCGATGCCCCTGCATTTGCCGAGGAGCTGCTGCACCTGATCGATGACGCTGCGGCGCGTGATGCCATGCGGCAGGCGGCGCGTGGCTTGGCCCAGGACCGTGCCGCCGCACTTTTGGCCGACGCGGTAGAGGGATTGCGTTAGTTAGACGGGATATCGCCGGTCGCCCTCGCGCGAATGCGGTAGGTGCGGTACAGTTAACGGGTTACAGGCAGTGTTTACGCAAGGAGTACACGAGCACATGGCTGATTCCCAGACTGCAACCTCCGCGCCCGAGTTCAAGAGCGCCCACTTTATCGGTATCGGCGGCGCCGGCATGAGCGGCATCGCCCTCGTCCTGCACGAGCGCGGTTATACCGTTACCGGTTCCGACCTTAAGACGTCGCGCTATATTCGCCAGCTTACCCGCGCCGGCGTGAAGGTCCACGTGGGCCACGAGGCTGCGACGATCGACGAGGTCAAGCCCGACGTGGTTGTGGTCTCCACTGCTATTCCCGAGTCCAACCCCGAGCTCGTGCGTGCCCGCGAGCTCGGTATTCCCGTGTGGCCCCGTGCCAAGATGCTCTCGGCCCTGGGTCACGGCTACACCACCGTCGCCGTCGCCGGTACTCACGGCAAGACCACGACCTCTTCGATGTGCGCCACCATGCTCGACCGCATGGGTCTGGACCCCAGCTTCCTGATCGGTGGCATTGTCGAGGGCTACGACACCAACGGCAAGAACGGCTCGGGCGACTATTTTGTCGCCGAGGCCGACGAGTCCGACAGCTCGTTCCTGTTCCTGAACCCCAACGTGGTCATCGTGACCAACGTCGAGGCCGACCATCTCGATCATTACTCGGGCATCGAGGAGATCGAGGCCACCTTTGCCAAGTTTATGGGCCTGGTTGGAGAGAGCGGTACCGTCATCGTTTGTGGCGAGGACCCGCATCTGGTCGAGCTCGCCAAGTCGACGGGCCGTCATGTGCTTTCCTATGGCTTTGCCGAGAACAACGACATCGTCTGCGTGCATCCGGATGTCAAGGGCATCCAGAGCGACTTTATCGTTCGCTTTGAGGACGGCACCGAGCACGCTGTCGAGATTAAGAGCAACCCCGGTCGTCACAACATGCTCAACGCCACGGCCGTCTTGACCGTCGCCCATGTCCTGGGTCTCGATATCGACGCCGCCGCTAAGGCACTTTCGAGTTTTGAGGGTGTCCGCCGTCGCTTTACCCACGTGGGCGATATCGACGGCATCACGGTGGTTGACGATTACGGCCATCATCCCACCGAGATCAAGGCGACGCTCGCTGCTGCCTCTTCGCTGGGCTACAAGCATGTCGACGTCGTGTTCCAGCCGCACCGCTATTCGCGCCTGCAGGCTCTGTGCGATGACTTTGCCGATGCTTTTGCCAACGCCGATAAGCTGCTGCTGATCGATGTGTTCTCCGCCGGCGAGATGCCGATTCCGGGCGTTACCTCCAAGATGCTCGCAGATACCGTTCGCGCTAAGCACCCCGGCAAGGAGGTCGTGTACTGCTCCAGCCGTCTTGAGCTCAACCAGGAGCTTGAGAAGCTCGTGGGCGAGGGTGATCTGCTGCTCACCATGGGTGCCGGTGACGTTACGACCGTCGGCCCCGAGTTCATCGAGTATCTGACTGCCAAGAAAGACGCTTAAACCCCATGGGTCTCTTTAACGCCGTCATGGCGCTTTCGGGCATGATCGACACGGACGTGGTCGAGGACGAACGTCTTGCACGCCATACAAGCTATCGTATCGGTGGCAAGGCCGACCTCTTTGTGACGTGCCATAGCTACCATGCCCTGCGTCGCGCCGTGGCGGTGCTCGACCGCGAGCAGGTGCCGTGGGTGATTATCGGCAAGGGGTCCAATCTGCTTGTTGCCGATGCCGGTTATCGCGGCGCCGTTATTTCGCTGGGACGTGAGTTTCAGCGCACGGTTGTTGCCGAGGACGGCTGCACGCTGACCGTTGGTGCGGGCGTGATGTTCGCGCGTTTGGTCAACGACGCCTTGTCGCGCGGGCTTTCGGGCCTTGAGTTCGCGGTCGGTATTCCCGGTTCGGTCGGCGGCGCCGTGTCCATGAACGCAGGTACGCGGACCGAGTGGATCGGCTCTCTTATCGAGGACGTGGTCACGTTTGATCCGGCGTCCGGTATAAAGCACTATGCAGGGTCCGAGATCGCTTGGGGGTATCGCGAGTGCAGCTTGCCGCGTAACGAGATCATTCTCGAGTGCGTGCTCAAGCTCAAACCCGCGTCCAAGGCCGACATTCGCGAGCGTATGGAGCGGTACCTGACGCGCCGCAAGCGCACGCAGCCCATGGGCCGTGCATCCTGCGGATCGGTCTTTCGCAACCCGCCCGATGCAAGCGTGGGCAAGTTGATTGAGGATTGTGGATTAAAGGGTTTTTCGGTTGGCGGTGCGGAAGTTTCGCCCGTACACGCTAATTTTATCGTTAATAACGGAACCGCCTCGGCCGATGACGTGGCCGCGGTTATCAGGCATGTGCACGGAAAGGTGAGGGAGGCGTATGGCATCGAGCTCAGACCGGAAGTTAAATTCCTCGGCTTCTAGAGCATCGAAACCAACCTTCCGCCGCGCCGGAGGGCGTTCCGGCGCACCTGCCCAGCCTCAACATAAGCCCGCCATGCCCTCCAAGTCTGTTGGGCCCGTTCGTCCTGCCAAGCGCCCGGTCGTCGGCTCGCAGCTGGGAGGACGCCCCGCTTCTAAAAAGACGAGTCGTCCGGCTCCGCGTCCTTCGGTGACGCCCAAGCCGGCGATGGGCACCAAGACCTCCCGACCCATGGCGACGCCCAGGCCTTCGCTGGGAGCTCGTGCGCCGCATGCCGGTCGTACGTTGCCTGGCGCTAAGCCGCGTTCGCTGACATCGGTACCCGCCGCCAAGGCGTCTTCGGCAAAAAAGGGCCTCAATCCTCTGTCATCGCTCGGTGCCATGGCGGGTAAGGCGACCGACGCCGCTTCTGCCATCAAGGGTAAGGGCAAGATCGCGGGCGGTATCCTGGCAGCCGTGGCCTTACTTGCCATTATTGCCATCGTCGTCAGCAACTCTGGCCTGTTCGCCGCCACCGATATTCAGATTCATGGCAGCGAGCATGTGACCAAGCACGACGCCATGCAGCTCATCAGTCTTCCCGAGAACACGTCGCTCTTTAACGTGGATCCCGATCAGATTACCGAGGGCCTCAAGCAAAACCCGTGGGTCTCGGGCGTGGATGTCCAGCGCCAGTTTCCCCATACGCTTATCATCACGCCGACGGAGCGTAAAGTTATCGCCATTGCATATATCAGCTCCGACGACCTTGCCTGGGCTATCGGAGACGATGACACCTGGATCGCTCCGCTGTCGACGTCTGTCGAGGTGGACGACCAGGGGAACGTCATTACATCGGGGGAGGGTGCCAACACCCTGACTGGCATCGATGCGGCCCTGGCGCTTGCCAAGCACTACGGCGCCGTGCTGTTGACTGATGTCTCGGCCGATGTCGCACCGGTTTCGGGTCGGGCGGTGAGCTCCAAGGCCGTCAAGGCCGGCCTGGATTACGCACGCGGCTTTTCGAGCGAGTTCTTGTGCCAGGTGAAGGATATTTCCACGCCTTCCGTTGAGGCTATCTCGGCAAATCTCGACAACGGCGTCGAGGTGTCGCTGGGCGATTCGGACGATATCGCCAAGAAAGAACGTATCGTGACCAAGCTGCTTTCGCAGGTAGAGGGCGTAACCTATATCAATGTGCGCTCTCCGGGCAACTACACGTTTAGGAACGCACCGACCGCCTAGCATCCTAAACGGCTTTGTTAAGGGGCCATACCACGCCGTTTATCTGGTTTGTTTGGTTTTCACGGTCAATTATTTGACTGAAACACTCATAATGTGCAAACATAATACGGTTTACCTTTGCATTTACTTTCAACCTGAAGGTTAATGTGCGCAGGGGTCAACCCATGCTATGGCTATAACCTTTGTTCGGAGGACCGACATGCACGAGACAGAGATCAACAACTACCTTGCCGTCATTAAGGTGGTCGGCGTCGGCGGCGGCGGTACCAACGCGGTCAATCGAATGATCGAAGAGGGCATCCGCGGCGTCGAGTTTGTTGCCATCAACACCGATGCTCAGGCGCTCGCGATCTCTGATGCCGATATCAAGGTGCACATCGGCACCGACCTTACCCGCGGCCTGGGCGCCGGCGCCAACCCCGAGGTTGGCCGCAAGGCTGCCGATGAGTCCCGCGACGATATCGCCGAGGCGCTCGCTGGCGCCGACATGGTGTTCATCACCTGCGGCGAGGGTGGTGGTACCGGTACCGGCGCCGCTCCCATCGTTGCCGATATCGCGATGAACGAGGTCGGCGCGCTGACCGTCGCCGTCGTGACCAAGCCCTTTACCTTCGAGGGTCGCAAGCGCAAGAAGAGCGCCGAGGAGGGCATCAAGACCCTCTCCGATTGCGTTGACACCATGATCGTTATCCCTAACGACAAGCTGCTCGACATCGCCGAGAAGAAGACCACGATGCTCGAGGCCTTCGCAATTGCCGATGGCGTCCTTTCCCAGGGCACCCAGGGCATCACCGACCTCATCACCGTCCCGGGTATCATCAACCTGGACTTCGCCGATGTTAAGACCATCATGAAGCAGGCCGGTACCGCCATGATGGGTATCGGTACCGCTTCTGGGGACACCCGTGCCGTCGACGCTGCCCAGCAGGCTATCTCCAGTCCGCTGCTCGAGAGCTCCATCGATGGCGCCACGCGCGTCCTGCTTTCCATCGCCGGCTCCAAGGACCTGGGCATCCAGGAGATCAGCGACGCCGCCGACGTTGTCGCCAATGCCGTCGACCCCGAGGCCAACATCATCTTCGGTACCGTTGTTGACGAGTCCCTGGGCGACCAGGTGCGCATCACCGTTATCGCTACGGGCTTCTCCGACTCCAACGTCAACCGTCAGGACGAGCTCTTCGCTGCCCAGCAGTCCCAGAGCAAGGCTGCTGCTTCTGCTGAGCCGCAGCGCACTGCTCCGGCTGCCAGCCCCGCTCAGGCTGCCCCGACTCGCAACGTCGGTGGTACCGAGCTGCCCAACTTTGGCAACGATCAGTTTGAGCTTCCCGACTTCCTCAAGCGCGGCAGCTTCTAGTTCGTTTTTCTCAACGATCTGCATGGGGTGCGTCCGATTGGGCGCACCCCTTTTTTGTTGTGTTTCGCCTTTGTAAACGAAAGCCTCCAATCTCCTTACGTTCCCTTTACGTTTGCTCCTTACCGCTGCGGGTATCCTTTTTTATGAAGTGTGGCAGCCGTATGACACGGACTGCTGCGGCTTCGCCGCGATACTTGTGTTATTAGGAGGCTTTAGTATGGCAGCACGTGCGGACAACGTTTCGCGTGTCGACCATGATGGAGTTACGTTGGTGGAGGGCGCGACGCTCGATGTTCGCTTTGCCTTTACCGAGCGCACCGGTGGCGTTTCCGAAGATGCGTACTCCTCGCTCAACCTGGGCTCGCATGTAGGCGATGACCCCTTTGCTGTTCAAGAAAATCGTCGTCGTGCGCTCGAGGCCGTGGGGGCCGCCGAGTGCGAGCATAATCTGCTTGTTCCCAATCAGGTGCACGGCGACCATGTCGTGACGGTGACCTCGAACGGCGCCGACGATCTCGAGAACATTCGCGAGCAGATTGCCGAGGGCTGCGATGCCATCGTCTGTACGGCCCATGAGGTGCCCGTGCTGCTTTGCTTTGCCGATTGCGTTCCCGTGGTGCTGGTTGCTCCCAACGGTTTTGCCGTGGTGCATTCTGGCTGGAAGGGCACGATTGCGCGCATTTCCGCCAAGGCGTGCCAGGCGCTTTGCGAGGCAGCCGGCTGCAATGCGAGTGATGTTTCTGCCTATATCGGCCCCCATATCCTGGGTGACGAGTACGAGGTGTCCCAAGAGCTCATGGACCGCTTTGCCGCCGAGTTCGCGTGCATCGATGCGTGCGCTTCCCGTATGCTCGATCTTTCCGCCGCCATTCGCGAGGCGCTGGTGGATGTCGGTGTCGATGTGAACGGCATTGTGGACACCAAGCTTTCGACCGTGCGTCAGAACGACCGCTTTTATTCCTATCGCAACGAGGGCGGGACCTGTGGGCGCCATGCTGCGATTGGCGTGATGCTATGAGAAAGATCGCATCGGTTCTGAGTGCAGCAGTGCTCGCGCTCACGCTGTGTGCCTGTTCTTCGGGATCTTCTACGTCTTCTATTACCGTGGCCGGCTCGACCACCTGCCTTCCCATTGCCGAGATCGCGGCCGAGTGCTTTAAGGAAGAGACCGGCATCGACGTGCTCGTCTCTGGCCTTGGTTCCTCTGCGGGCATCGAAGCCGTTAGCGCCGGCACCGCCGACATCGCTAGCTCGTCTCGTGGCCTCAATGCCGACGAGCAGGATTTGGGCCTGACCCCAATCGTTATCGCCCACGATGGCATCGCAGTCATCGTGAACGATGACAACCCGGTCGATAACCTCTCGACTGAGCAGCTTCGCGATATTTACGCCGGCAAGATCACCAACTGGAAAGAAGTTGGTGGCGAGGACCTGAAGATTCAGGTTATTAACCGCGACGAGGCTTCCGGTACGCGTGAGGCCTTCCGCACCATCGTGATGGACGGCACGCCGTTCGATCGCCGCTCGGCTGTTCTTTCGGGTACGGGCCAGGTACGCGATGTCGTGTCCCGCTCGCGTGGCGCTATTGGCTACATCTCGCTGGGTTTTGTCGAGAGCCTCAATGCCAAGACCACGGTTAGGGCTGTCTCGGTCAATCACGTCGAGGCGTCTGAGAAAACGGTTGCAAGCGGCGGGTATCCCATCTCGCGTGACCTCTACTTCTTTGTGAAGGGTACGCCTTCGCAGCAGGCGCAGGACTACATTGACTATGTGACGTCCGAGAAGATGGACAAGCAGATTCGCGAGGCGGGCTTTATTCCCGTCACCAACGACGGAAAGGGGAGTGAGTAGCGTGGAAGCACAGGAAACCCCCCAGATTGAGCATGAGGCGCAGGCGCCCAAAAAGCGTGAGTTAGCGTTGGTGTCACGCAGCACCTATCTCAAGGAGAAGGCACTGCAGTGGATCTTCTTTGCCTGTGCGTTCTTAGCGGTCGTCACCGTCATCCTGATTTTTGTGTTTACCACGTACTCGGCGCTGCCGGTCTTTACCGACATCGGTCTGGTGGACTTCTTTAGCTTTACGTGGGCGCCCTCTGAGGGTCACTACGGCATCATGTCGCTGCTGGCGGGCTCTGGCCTGGTGACGGTCGGTGCCCTTGCCATGGGCGTGCCGTTGGGTGTGGGCACAGCCGTGTATCTGGTCGAGATCGCCAGCAAGCGCGTGCGCAGGCTCATCAGCCCCGCTGTCGACCTGCTGGCGGGCATCCCCTCCATCATCTACGGCTTCTTCGGCATGATCATCATCCGCCCGTTTATCGCCCAGCTGACCGGCGGCCTTGGATTTGGCGCACTGACGGCGTGGTTCGTGCTCGCCATCATGATCGTCCCTACCATCACCACGCTCACCATAGATGCCCTCAATTCCATTCCCATGGGCATTCGCGAGGCGTCCTATGCCATGGGCGCCACCAAGTGGCAGACCATCTACAAGGTCGTGCTTCCTGCAGCCAAGCTGGGCATTGTCGATGCGATTGTCTTGGGTATGGGGCGTGCCATCGGTGAGACCATGGCCGTGCTGATGGTCGTGGGCAACGCCCCGGTCATTCCGGATAGCATCTCGAGCCCCATCTCGACGCTCACGAGTCAGATTGCGCTCGACATGAGTTATTCCTCGGGCCTGCACCGCTCGGCTCTGTTCGGCATGGGCGTTGTCCTGTTTATCATCTCCGCTGCACTGGTGGGTATCGTCCGCCTGATTTCCAAGAAGAGGGGGTAGGCTATGTCCGATTCCGTTGACACGACGGTCGATACGACCTCGTCGCGTGAGCGCATCAAGCGTGCCCTTTCCCATGGCAAGAAGGGCCGCATCAACAAGGATCTGTCCAACAAGATCATGCTCGGCGTGTTTCGCGCCGCGGCCTATATCACCACGCTGGTGCTGATCGCCATCATCGCCTACGTGGTCATCAACGGCCTGCCGCATATCTCGCTCGACTTTATCTTCGGCTGGCCGCAGGGCGTCAACGCCGAGGGCGGCATTTGGCCCACGATCGTCTCGACCATCTACGTGACGGCGCTCGCCATGCTCATCTGCACGCCGGTTGCCGTCCTGGCTGCGGTCTATCTGGCCGAATACGCCAAGCAGGGCAAGATTGTCGACATCATTCGCTATGCTGCCGATGCCCTGGCCTCGGTGCCCTCCATTGTTATGGGCCTCTTTGGCTACGCCTTGTTTGTCGAGGCCATGGGCCTGGGCCTTTCGATGGTTTCGGCCGCGCTGGCGCTGGCGCTTCTGATGCTGCCTATCGTCATGCGCACCACCGAGGAGGCAATCCGCGCCGTTCCGCGCTATATCCGTTGGGGCGCATATGGCCTGGGCGCCACCAAGTGGCAGGTCGTCTCCAAGATCGTGCTTCCTTCGGCTTTTGGCCGCATCGCCACCGGCATCGTGCTTGCCATCGGCCGCGCCATCGGCGAGACTGCGGTGGTGCTCTACACCATGGGTCAGGCCATCAACCTGCCTATCTCGCCACTCGATTCCGGCCGCCCCATGACCGTTCACCTTTATCTGCTTGCCAATGACGGCATCAACATGAACGCAGCCTACGGCACTGCGCTTTTGCTGATGGCGATTATTCTGGCCTTCAACCTGTTTGCGCGTTATCTGTCGCGCAAACGCCGCTAGTTAAGGAGTCCCATGTCCGTCTATCAGTCCGCTCCCACGCCGGAGCAAGCGGCCATCACGGCCAAGGATTTCAACTTTTGGTACGGTGACTTTCATGCGCTGACGGGGCTCGACCTCAACATCGCCAAAAACGCCATCACCTCGTTTATCGGTCCTTCGGGCTGCGGCAAATCGACGTTTTTGCGCTGCATCAACCGTATGAACGACCTGATCGAGGGCACCCGCGTCGAGGGCACCATGACGCTCGACGGCAACGATATCTATGCCGAGGGCGTCGACCCGGTCGGCCTTCGCCGTCGCGTGGGCATGATTTTTCAGCAGCCCAACCCGTTCCCCAAATCCATCTACGAGAATGTCGCTTTTGGCCCTCGTCTGCAGGGCGTGACTAGCAAAAGCGACCTCGATGACATCGTGGAAGAATCGCTCAAGCGCGCCAACCTCTGGAAAGAGGTATCCAATCAGCTCAACAAGGACGGTTTGGCGCTCTCGGGCGGTCAGCAGCAGCGTCTGTGCATTGCGCGTGTGCTTGCGGTGCAGCCCGATGTCCTTCTGATGGACGAGCCCTGCTCCGCCATCGACCCCACGTCCGTCTCCAAGGTCGAGGATCTGATGGCCGAGCTGGCGCCCGAGATGACGATCATCATCGTCACGCATTCTATGCAGCAGGCCGCTCGTATTAGCGACTACACCGCATTTTTCTTGCAGGAAGTTGCCGGCGAGCCCGCCACGCTCATCGAGTATGGTCAAACCGACGCGATCTTCACCAGCCCGGTGGATTCACGGACGGAAGACTATATCACCGGCCGCTTTGGCTGATCGGTGCGACTAGTCCCAAGCCGATCGGACCTGGTCCGGTGCGTATTCACTGTGCGGGCGGCATGACCGCACCCAACTGATTGGAGTGAACCATGCGCAAACTGTTTTCCCGTCAGCTCATCGAAGCCCGTCACGAGATGCTGAGCATCTACGAGGCTGTAGACCTGGCGCTTCACGACGCCGTGAAGGCCTATGTGACCGACGATCGCAAGCTCGCCACCAAGACCAAGAAGCGCACGCTCTCGTTCGATGCGCGCTGCGCCAACTTGGAGGCCGTGTGCTACAACCTGATCGCTACGCAGTCGCCGGTCGCCTCCGACTTCCGCTTGCTGCAGACGATCATCTACGTCGACTTTAACCTGCAGCGCATGACCGATAAGGTTCGCCAGATCTGCCGCGCCACGCGCCACATGGTCAAGGCCGACATCTCGCTGCCCCAGGAACTCGTCGGTACGGTTGAGGCCGAGGCCGAGGCTGTTTATCAGGTGCTGGGTTCGTCGCTTTCCGCGCTCGTCACCAACGACATGTCCATCATCTGCAACCTGGCCGTCGAGGACGAGCCGGTGCATGCGGCGTACGAGAAGTTCTTCCGCACCTTTAACCGCATGGACACGGGCGATTTTATGGACGACGACAGCAGCTATGACGATCTGCGCCGCGCCATCATGGTCTCGCGCTACCTCGATCGCATCGCCTCGATTTCGATCGATGCCGCCTGCCGCCTGACCTTCCTTTTGACCGGTCAGCGCATGAACGCCGGCGATATCGCGCGCACGGACGAGGATGAGCTCGAGAGTATGCGCGTGCCTTCGGGCGAGGGCGTCATCATGAGGCCTGCCGTCGATGCACGCTATGTTGCCAAAGTGCCCGCTAACGAGGTGAGCGAGGGTCTTCGCTACCTGCTCGAGCACCTCGAGGACGAGGACGACACCGAGGATGATGAGGAGTAGGGTAGCTCCGTTCGTCGAAAGATTGTAAATACCTAAGTGAGCGCGGCCTTGCACATGCGAGGCCGCGCTCTTGCGTTAGCATGGGGCTACTTGTTTGACTGTCAGCGGAGGCGATTGGCAATGGATAACTATTTGGACTTGATGCGCGCTCGCCGCGAGCAGATTCTGGAGCGTTTTTATACCGCACTCGATCGCGCGGGCCGTCCCCACGATGCCGCGCGCCTGATTGCCGTCTCCAAGACTGTTGGCGTCGATGAGACCGTTGCCGCTATTCAGGCGGGGTATCGCCATTTTGCCGAGAACCGCCCGCAGGAGCTCGTTCGCAAGCTTGCGGGCCTCGTAGAGCATCCGGAGCTACCCGAGGTGCGCTTCGATATGATCGGCAACCTGCAGACCAACAAGATCAATGCGGTTCTGGGCTCGGCCGAGCTGATTCATTCGGTAAGCTCGCTGCATTTGGCTCAGGCTATCTCGAGCCGTGCGGTCCGCAAGATTGAGGCGGGCGAGCTCTCCGGCCCCCAGCGCGTGCTGATCGAGGTCAATGTGAGCGGCGAGGAGTCCAAGGGCGGCTTTTCGCCCGACGAGGTCCGAGACGCCGCAAGTGAGCTTGCGGAGCTTGAGGGAATTTGTGTGCAGGGCCTTATGACTATGGCACCCCGGGGGAATAAGGATGTGGCGCGCCGCACCTTTGCCGGACTTCGCGAGCTAAGGGATGAGCTTGAGGCGACGCACTCCGACCTGAGCCTGCCTGAACTTTCCTGCGGCATGAGCGAGGACTTTGAGCCTGCCCTTGAGGAAGGCTCTACGCTCGTTCGCCTGGGCAGGGTAGTATTTAGCCCGGAGTTTGCAGTAAAATAAGGCTCTGAAGTGCGCACTGATTATCAGAGCGCCTGCACTAAACCGCGAGAGGACACAACCATGGGCTTCCTTGACGAGATTAAAAATAAGATGCACCTGGGCGGCCAGCAGGGTTACGACCAGGGTTATGGCCAGGACGACGACTACGGCTACGATGATGGCTATGACGATGGCTATCAGGGCAACGGCTACAGCGGTGCTTCGGGCGAGGGCTTCTACACCCAAGACGAGCCGAGCAACGGCCTGCTTGGTCAGACGCGCCGTGGTGAAGCTGAGTCGGTTGCCGTGTATACACGCTCCGGACAGCTGGTCGGCGATGACTCTCGCCATGCCACGACGTATAACCCGCCTTCGCGCTCGCAGGACAGTGTTGCGAGCGGTTATCGTCCTGGTGCTTATGACACGCCGTCGAGCTACGCCGAGAACACCCGCGCCCGTGCCGCCGCTGCGCCCGCGCCTGCACCGAGCGATGCCTCGGCCTATGCGAGCAATATCATCAACGCCACGCCGCAGCTGCCGGCCTATGTCCTGCGCCCCGAGAGCTATGACGACGTGGAGACCGTGGTGCGCCGCGTTCGCACCAAGCAGCCTGTCGCACTGATTTTTGTGGGCGTACGCACCGAAGTTGCCAAGCGCGTCTTGGACTTCTCTTACGGCTTTGCCTGCGGTCTGGGTGCCACGGTCAAGGAGGTGGGCGACCGCGTGTTCATGGTGCTGCCCGCCGGTTGCGAGGTCAAAGATTCCGATCTCAAGAAGCTTCGTGCCGACGGCTACCTCAAGTAAAGACAAGACGAGGAGATTCCCATCAACATCTACACTATCGTCCAGCTGGTCAACACGCTGTTCAACTTCTATTCCACGCTAATTATCGTCTACTGCTTTATGACGTGGATTCCCATGAAGCAGGGTGGTTTGCTTCAGGATATTGCCGCGGTGCTTGATAGCGTGTGCGGTCCGTGGCTTAACCTGTTCCGTCGTTTCATCCCGCCGATGGGCGGTATCGATTTTTCGCCGGTCGTTGCGATTATTGCGTTGCAGTTGGTGCAGAGGCTGGTTCTGCAGCTTCTTATAGGTATACTCGTGTAGAACTGACTTAGTAACTTACGTCGGGCGTGTAGCGCCGAGGCGATGAAAAAGGAGACTTGTTATGGCTATTACCCCTGCAGACATCCAGGCTCAGACTTTCTCTGAGGCCAAGCGTGGCTACGATCCTGCTGAGGTCGACGTCTTCTTGGAGACGCTGTCCTCCGAGGTCGACGCTATGCTCGCTAAGATCGTCGACCTTAAGGGTCGCCTGACTGCTACCGAGCAGCAGCTTGCCGATGCGCAGGCTCAGCTTGCCCAAGCTCAGGATGCCACCGCCCAGGCCGTTCCTGCCGCCCCCGTGGCTGCTCCCGCCCCTGACTTCTCCGCTCAGGAGCGCCAGATTTCCGCTGCCCTGATCGCTGCCCAGCAGACCGCTGAGACCATCGTCAACGATGCCAACGAGAACGCTGAGCGTATCCGCAACGAGGCTGACGCCAAGGCCCGCGAGGTTATCCGCCAGGCTCTGACCGAGAAGCAGGCCGAGCTCGAGGAGATCGATCGTCTCAAGGCTTCCCGTGAGGAGTTCAAGGCAGAGTATCTCAAGCTCATCCAGCACTTCATGGACGATGCCCAGAATTCCTTCCCGGCCGATCTGATGGCCTCCACGCCGGTCGGTTCTGCCGCTTCTCCTGCAGTGACTGTTCCCGCCGAGCCGCTGCCCGTCGCTGACCCGGTTGTCCCCGTGGCCGATCCCTTCGCCCCGATCGACAACTTTGCTGCCGACGACCTGGACTAACATTCGGCCTACAATTTAGTGCCTAGAAAGGACCCGCAGCTTGCGGGTCCTTTTTTATGACTGTGCCGGAGTGCGTAACATAAAAAACCGAGCCCTGCACATAATGGCGCAGAACTCGGCGAGCGGGTGAGCGGTCAAGGGTAGGTTTTAAGGCATGTCCCAAAAATCTACCTGAGGAGGAAGTCGGGGAGGGGGATGGTACGGGCCTCGCGATGCTCGGGATCGGCGATGTGGTCGGCAGGATATCCACAGACGAGCATGTGATAGGGATAGACGCCCTTGGGCAGATTGAACTGCTCCTGCGCCACCTCAGGCTTAAAATGGCATACCCAGCACGTTCCCAGGCCCTGCTCGGTGGCCTCCATCATCATCTGATCACACACGATTGAGGTGTCGATTTCACTAGAATTCATCTGGTCATACGGGCGCACCCAAGCATCACCGGTAACGCTGCAAATAAGGAAGACAAGCGGAGCGCCAAAGATAGACTCATCACGAGCAAACCGAGGCTGACAAGCAGCTGCCTTCTCCAGAAGCTCAGGCGTATCCAACACCATCACACGGGTTGGATGATTATTACAAGCAGAAGGAGCAATACGCCCAGCCTCAACAATGGCATCCACCACAGCTTGCTCAACAGAACGATTCTCAAACTCGCGACAAGAATACCGAGACCGAGCCAGATCCAAATAAGACATACAAGCCCTCCAACAATTAAAAATCAAACAAACCCAAAGTAACCCAAACAGTACCCAAAGCAGCAATCGGCCAAACGCTCATCAAGGGCCAAAGTGTCCGAACGGATACCAAAGGTCCCTTCAGCCAAACCCCCATTGCGCTAAACCTATCAGCCAAAGTTCCCAATGGTGGTGCATAAGGGAGCGGGCCCGGCCACTAATAACCTTTTGAACGACTCTGCTTGCAGCCGGAGTGAAAAAGGTTATTAGTGGCCGGGCCCGCGACCGGTGGGACACGTACCCCCAATTAACTGTTCTTCATGACAATCGAATCCACAACATCGGCCACATTCTCACAGCAGTCAGCGCAGTACTCCAGGAAGGCGTATACGTCACGCCAGGCGATGACCTCGAGCGGGTCCTTGCCGTTAACGTGCAGGTTGCGCATGGCGTTGATATAGAGCTCGTCGGCTTCGGACTCGATGGTGTTGATCTGGATGACGAGTTCGCGCAGGGTCTTGGACTTGCGGTAGTTGGGCAGCTCGACCATCAGGTCTTTCATGGCGCGGCAGGCGTCAGTCACCTTGTGGGCGATGACGATGGCGTCGGGATGGATGCTCTGGATGTTGGTGAAGTAGACGCGCTGCACGACGCCCTCGATGCGGTCGAGCACGGTGTCGAGTGAGCAGCTCATCAGATCCAGATCCTCGCGCTCGAGCGGGGTGATAAAGGCGGTGAGCAAGGCGTCCTCAAGCTCATGGTGCTTCTTGTCGGCCGCATGCTCGATCGCGTGCATCTTGTTGAGCATATCGTGAATCTTTGCGGGATCGAAGTTCTCGAAAATCTTGGTGAGCAGCTCGGCGGCCTGGACGGCAAGGTCGGCGCAGGCGACGTAGTTGTCGAAGTAGAACGAATCGGGTTTCTTTGCCATGGGTGGGTCCTTTCGAGGCGAAGACGGGTGGGCGAGGTAATGCAGTCCGGATGGACGTTCGGTTTGACTAGAGGAACATCATGAACAGCTTGGCCATGACAAAGCTGATGAGTCCGCAGGCGGGGAAGGTGAAGAACCAGGTGAACATCATGTCCTTGACCACGCCGAAGTTGATGGCCGAAAGGCGCTTGACGGCGCCGACGCCCATGATGGCGCAGGTCTTGATGTGGGTGGAGGACACAGGGATACCGGTAAGGGTGGCAAGCAGCAGATTCGCGGCGCCTGCGAGGTCGGCGGAGAAGCCCTGATACTTCTCGAGCTTGACCATGCTCTGGCCGACGGACTTGATGATGCGCTCGCCGCCCACGCTGGTGCCGATGCCCATGGTGGCCGAGCACAGCAGCATGATCCAGATGGGGATGCCGGCATCGCCGACGCTCGTCTGGCCGTTGGCGAAGGCGACACCTAAAAAGAGCACGCCGATGAACTTCTGTCCATCCTGCGCGCCGTGCATAAAGCTCATGGCCGCGGCACTCGCGATCTGAGCGTATTTAAAGAAGACGTTGGCACGTCGCCTGTTGGCGGCGGCAAACAGAATCGAGACGAGTTTGCACAGGATCCAGCCCATGACAAAGCCCAGACCGATGGAGAGCGCCAGGCCGTAGATGACCTTCATCCACTCGTGGACGTTGACGCTGCTCGCGCCGCCGAGGGCGATAGCGGCACCGGTCAGGCCGGCGATAAGGCTGTGACTTTGCGAGGTGGGGATGCCAAAACGCGACGCCGTGGCACCGTAGACGACGATGGAGAACAGAGCCGCGCACAGACAGGCAAGCGCCATGGTGCTGTTTCCGCCAAAGTCGACGATATGTGAAATGGTGTTGGCGACGCTCGCGTTAAAGTGCGTCATGATGAGCACGCCGAGGAAGTTGAATGCGGCGCTCATGAGAATGGCGGCGCGGGCGGGCATGCAACGCGTAGTGACGCAGGTCGCGATGGCGTTGGGCGCGTCGGTCCATCCGTTGACGAAGATGGCGCCGAGCGCGAGAATCACGGTGACGGCAAGGACTGGGTTCGACACAATTTGGCCGAGGAAGGTTGAGAACGTTACGTCCATATATGGGCTTTCTCGAAGTTTGCAGACACGTTACAAAAACATGATAAATCGTATCACCTCCTGCGGGTTTCTTTACCGAGTTCTGATGGGAGAAGTGAATTTTTTGGCACTAAAATTGAATATAAGCCCTGTTGACCGCGGGTATTCTTTTTGCTAACACGCCATGAGGACACGCGTGCGCGCCCCAACACCCCAAAACCACAGTCTGTTCGCTTTACAACATGCAAACACGCGTTCGATAATAGGGGGCATGGAATATCGACAGACAGACGGCAAAACTCGGCGCGTGCACAAGCAGTATGTGGACGTCGTGGCTCGCATCCTCGCGGGCGGACAGGTCGTGCCGGTCACCGTCTGCTGGGTCGACGGCCGTTGTTTTACGATCGACGAAATTATCTCGACCACTGGGTTTGGCCTGATGGTCCACGGCATCCGTACGGCAACATATAAGGTGCGTTTTGGTGGGCACGCGACCGAGTTGTATCTGGAGGACCAGACGCGCGAGCGGGCGGACGGCTCGCAGGCGCACGTGATGCGTTGGTGGGTCTGGGCCTTTGATCGTACGCTTGAGGGCGAGCGCCGTAGGTAAGGACGTGCGGCATTCGGGTACAATGGCAGGAATCTTGTCACCTACGGCGCTGTCGTGCGCTTTTTGAAAGGACGAAGTATGAACGATATCCAGGGCTATCAGAACGGCCCCATCGAGACCGGCGCAAGTCGCGCCAAGGAGATGTCGCCGCGCGCGTACAATCTCGCCATGTCTGCTCTCATTTTCTTGGGCTTTTGCGCCATGGGCGCCGGTGCTTACTTTACGAGCACCATGGCGTTTGCCCGCATGATGATGAGCGGCGCCGCCCTGCCACTGGTCTTTGGCTCGTTTATCCTGACTATTGTCGGTATCGTCATGATGTCGGCTGCTGCGGGCAAGCAGTCCGTGGGCCTGTCGCTCGTGGGTTACGTGATCTTTGCGAGCACCTTTGGCCTGACCGCGTCGTTTGGCCTTGCCAACTATGACCTGCCCACCATCAACACCGCTTTTATCGCCACGGCCGCCATCACCTTTGTCTTTGGCGCCTTGGGCGTGACGTTCCCCAAGTTTTTCCAGCGCGTATATGGCATCGGTTTTGGCATTCTGCTCGCCACTGTTCTGGTCGAGATCGTGCTGATGTTTATGGGCGTCTCGCAGTCCATCACCGACCTGATCGTGATCGTGGTGTTCGCCGGGTTTATTGGCTACGACACCTATGTTGCCACGACGGTGCCACCTACGCTGCCCAATGCGGTGCTCATGGCGTCCAACCTGTTCGTGGACATCATCAACGTGTTCCTGCGCATCCTGAACATTCTCGGTCGTCGCGACTAGTGGCGAATTGCGGCGGTGCTTGCCGTGCGTGCAAATCGATGCGAAAGGCGGTCCTTCGGGGCCGTCTTTTTTGTGCGCGGCGGGGTATCATGGATGGGAAAAAGCCGATAGCGGCAGCGACAGGAAAGGTGGCCACGTATGGCAGATGTCGACAACAGGAACCGTAACCGCAGGTCTAACCGAGCGGGTCAGCCCAATCCCAAGCGCGAGGCGCGTGCCAAGGCCGCCGAGCGCCATGTGGCGGCTGTGTCCGAGGCCTGCGCCAAGGACATCGAGCGTTCGCTTGCCGGCGTGCGCGAGTTCGATGGTATGCCTGCCGGTTTTGTCGCGGCGATGAAGGCCAAGGCCCAGAAGGCGGCGGCTGCTGAGGAGCAGGCTGCGGAGGTTGTGGAGGCTGACGCTGCCGAGGTAGAGGCTGCCGAGGTGGAGACCGCGGTCGAGCCCGAGGTGGCGCTCGAGTCCACCGAGTTGGCCGACGAGGCTGAGTCCGCGCCCGCGGAGGAGGCTGCTCCGGCCCTGCCCGAGGTCACTGTGCTTGATGCCTCCGCCACGCAGGCAATCCTCGATAACGGCCGCGGCTATGCGCAGTTCTGCGATATGGCCGTGCTTGCCTTTGCCTCGTTTACCAATCCAGGCGGCGGCTATATCCAGGGCTACCTGGGCCAGGAGGCGACGCTCTGCGCAGATTCGTATCTGTACAACGTACTCGACAAGCAGCGTAAGTGGTACGGTGAGAACCGTCGCCGCAACATCAACTGCGAGCTGTACCGCAACCGTGCGCTGGTGGTGCCCGCGGTGCGCTTCGACCGCAACCATGTGCACGCCTATGCCGACGTAATCGTGGCCGCCGCGCCCAACGCCAAGCGTGCTCGCCAGGAGTATCGCGTGAGCGACGATGCCTTGCTTGACGCTCTGCGCGATCGCATCCGCTTTGTGCTTGCCATCTGCGACGAGCTGGGTCGCGAGAAGCTCGTACTGGGTGCTTGGGGCTGCGACAACAACGGCTTTGACGCCGAGGCCGTGGCAGAGCTCTTCCGCGAGGAGCTCGCATCGGGCGACTTTAAGGTCAAGCAGGTGTTCTTTGCCGTGCCTTCTACGCGCTGGGATGAGGACTTCGCCAAGTTTGAGCACGTGCTGGCAAAGTTCCCCGAGCGCAACGAGGAGTCCTATGCCCAGGTTGCCGCCCGCGCCGCAGCCGCTCGTGCCGCCGAGCAGGCTCAGGCCGCTGCCGAGGACGACGAGGATGACGACGACTGGCGCAAATACCTGTAAACGGTGCGCGTGATGTGACGTGCCGAGCCGGCGGGAGGGCTGCTTCCGTCGGCTTTTTACTAAAGGAAGGGCTTACGATGAAAAACGTTCTGTGCTTTGGTGACAGCAATACCTATGGCTATGATCCGGCTGGTATGCGCGATGGCACCGCGGTGCGCTATGCGCAGGATGTGCGCTGGTGCGGCGTGGCGCAGCGTGACCTGGGCGAGGGCTGGCATGTGATTGAGGAGGGGCTTAACGGCCGCACGACGGTGCGCGACGATATGTGCCATCTGGACACTAACCTCAACGGCATTCGCGCGCTTCCGATGCTGCTCGAGGCCCATAAGCCGCTGGACGCCATTGTGATCATGCTGGGCACCAACGACTGTAAGACGGTCTTTAACGTGACAGCTTCCGATATCGCCCGTGGCGCCATGGCACTGATTCGCGTCGTCCGCGCGTTTCCGTGGACCGACGCTGCGCCTTGTCCGCGCATTCTGCTGATGGCTCCTATCAAGATCAAGCCGCAGATCGCCGATGTGTATATGACCGACTTTGACGAGCATTCCGTTGAGGCATCTGAGCATTTTGGCGAGTACTATGCGCGCGTGGCAGAGCAGTTTGGCTGCGACTTTTTGAATGCCGCCGAGTTTGCCGAGCCGGGCGATATCGACTATCTGCATATGATGCCCGAAAGCCACGAGAGCCTGGGTCACGCCGTGGCAGCCAAGCTCCAAGAGATGCTCGGTGAGTAACGCGACCCCAAACCACCACAAAGGTGCCCTTGCGGTGGCTTGTTTCGTTTGTTTGTCTTGATCTGTAACAGTTCTAAGGCTGAAAACGGGCTAGATGTTACAGATTGAGATTATTTAGATCGATATCGGTCGTTTGTCTCGATCTGTAACATCTAGGGTCGATTTTGCCGAGTTACTGTTACAGATCGAGATTATCTTCTCAGCTAAATTTGAATGTCTCGATCTGTAACAGGTGGGCCGAAAAATGGGCTCTAACTGTTACAGATTGAGATGTTTGTGGGAACCACCGCAAAGGTGTCTGTCCCCTTTGCGGTGGTTTTGGGACGGGGCTTAGTACTGCCACATGTGGTTGACGGGGCCGGAACCTTTGCCCATGTCAAAGCCGGCGGCGAGAGCGCCGGTTAGGTAAGCCTTGCCGGCGTTGACGGCGTCGGCAAGATCCATGCCCTGTGCCAATGCGCAGGCGATGGCGGACGAAAGCGTGCAGCCGGTGCCATGCGTGTTGCCGGTCTCGATGCGCTTGTGGCGGAACCACGTGGTGAGCGGATCGCCCAGGTGGTTGCCCTCGTCATCGAGCGGCGCGGGCTCCGCTAGCACATCGTTGGCCTCGTTGACAAAATGTCCGCCTTTAACGAGGGACGCGCAGCCAAAGCGGCGGGTGAGGAGCATGGCAGCGTTTTGCTGTGTGCGCTCGGAATCGACCTCGTAGTCGAGCAGCGCCATGGCCTCGGGAATGTTGGGCGTGATGACGGTCGCCAGCGGGAACAGGCGACGCGTGAGCGCCTCAGCGGCGTCCTCGGCAATGAGGCGAGCGCCCGAAGTGGCGACCATGACGGGGTCGACGACCACGTTCGTTGCGTTCCAGGCGCTCAAGCGGTCGGCGATGACTTCGATAATCTCGACAGACGAAACCATGCCGATCTTGACGGCGCTCGGGCGGATATCGTCAAAAACGGCGTCAATTTGCGCGGCTACGATATCTGGCGAGATATCCTGCACGGCGGTGACGCCCAGTGTGTTTTGCGCTGTGATGGCGGTGATGGCCGTCTCGGCATACAGACGGTGCGCCGTGATGGTCTTAATGTCTGCCTGAATGCCGGCGCCACCGCTGGAATCGGATCCTGCGATGGATAGAACGGCGGGTACTTTACTGCGATCCATGTTCGCTCCCTTGTCCGGTCGGATTCAAATGGGTCTTTTACCCCGCATTATAAAGATGCCCGGGTCGGCTGTATTCCGAACCCGGGCGGGCGATGCAATCTTTACGCAAATGTAAGCAATTGTTCACAAGTCAACAATAGACGGGCGTTGCAGCAGGCATGCTGGATTGCCTCGTAAAGGCTAGTCCTCCATGCCGAGGTCGATCGTGGTGCCCTCGAAGATCTTGTTGACGGTGCGGACGGCGCACATCTTGCCACACATGGTGCAGGTGCCCTCGGTGGCGGCGGGGGACTCCTCGTAGCGCTTCTTGCCCGTAACCGGGTCGAGCGCGCACTTCCACATGGCGTCCCAGTCGAGCTTGCGGCGTGCCTGGCCCATCTTGTCGTCCATGTCACGGGCGTGGGGCACCTTTTTGGCGATGTCGGCGGCGTGTGCGGCGATCTTGGTGGCCATGAGGCCGTCGAGCACGTCTTGGGCGTCGGGCAGGCACAGGTGCTCGGCGGGCGTCACGTAGCACAGGAAGTCGGCGCCGGAGCTCGCGGAGATGGCGCCGCCGATGGCAGCGGTGATGTGGTCGTAGCCCACGCCGATATCGGTCACCAGCGGCCCGAGCACATAGAACGGGGCGTTGTGGCACAGGCGCTTCTGCAGTTTCATGTTGGCGGCGATCTCGTCGAGCGCCATGTGGCCCGGGCCCTCAACCATGACCTGGACGCCGGCGGCCCAGGCACGCTTGCACAACTTGCCGAGCTCGATCATCTCGGCGGTCTCGGTGGCGTCGTTGGAATCGTAGAGACAGCCCGGGCGGCAGGAATCGCCGAGCGAAATCGTCACGTCGTACTCGTGGCAGATTTCGAGCAACTCGTCGTAGAACTCATAGAACGGGTTTTCGTTGCCGGTTACCTCCATCCAGCCAAACAGCAGCGAGCCGCCGCGGCTCACGATGTTCATCAGGCGGCCGGTCTCCTTAAAGGTCTTGGTGACCGACTTGTTGATGCCGCAGTGGATGGTCATAAAGTCCACGCCGTCCTCGGCGTGCGCGCGCACGACCTCGAACAAGTCATCCTTGGTAAGCTTGACCAGCGGTTTTTCCATGTAGCCGATGGCGTCGTACATGGGGACGGTGCCCACCATGAGCGGCGTCTCGTCGATGAGCTGCTGGCGGAACTGGCGCGTCTTGCCCGAGTTGGAGAGGTCCATGATGGCGTCGGCGCCAAAGTCCTCGGCAATCTTGACCTTCTTCCACTCCTCGGCGGCATCGGCCTTATCGCCCGAGATGCCCAAGTTCACGTTGACCTTGGTGGACAGGCCCTCGCCGACGCCAAAGGCGCGCATACCCTTTTTGATATGCACGATGTTGGCGGGAATGGCGATGCGGCCGTCGGCCACGCGCTCGCGGATGTACTCGGGGTCGCGATGCTCGCGCTCGGCGACCTCCTTCATCTGCGGTGTAATCTGCCCGGCGCGGGCGAAGTCGATTTGCGTGACGAGCTTGGGCTCGGTCTGTGTGCTCATTGGCACGGCTCCCTTCGTTGGCATTACCCATATCAGGTTTGCGGGTCAGGGCGGGCGCGCCCAATCTCAGCCTGCCGTCCTGTCCTGCAAGCTCCCCGTTTATGTAATGGGCTCAAGTATAGCCTGAATGGGTACGATTGGGCCAACGAGCGTGCCTGTGGGGAGGCGAACATGGAAGACAAGCATCTATATCGAGAGACGCAGTGGGATGTATCGGCCGAGGAGAGCCGCGCGCACCATGGCCTTGTCGCGATTGGTTTTGCGGTGCTTGCCGTGCTGGTGATTGCCTTTTGTATCTGGACGTTTGGCGGTCGCGCCGCCGCCTGGGAGTTCGAGACTGATGATAGCCTACCGATCATGACGGTGAAGGTCGCTGGCGGTAACACGGTGGCAGCTCCCGGCGACTATTGGTATCCGTGCGATGGATTTGTCCAGCTGCAGCTGAGCGGTGGTTCCATTCCTGGTGAAGAGATCGAGCGCGTGACCTTCGATGCGTCGCTTAAGACGCTGTCAGTCGAGCTCAAAGATAAAGGGGATGTGCCCACGACGATGGATATCGCGCTGACGGAATGGCGCCTGGAGCCCCCGTCGGGCGTCAAGGTATCCGAGGTGGAGCATGTCAAGATTACCTATCAGGACGGCTCGATAAATGAAATTGCCAAAGCCGACGGTCTGGCGGAATAGACACCGTGCCTAGGCAGCACATTCAAAAGTAGCGGTGGTCCTACAAGGCCTGTTCGTTCAGGAAAACCAAAGTGTTTTTATTTGAAAGCTCGGGAAAGTGGCGATAACCAACGTCGAACGCGGTGAGCCCGCTTACATCCTCGAGCTTGTTTTCTGCCATCCAGCGCACCATGGAACCGCGTGCCTTTTTGCTGGCGGTCGAGCGCTGAATGGGCTTTCCGTTGCGGATGCCTTCGCCAAAGAGGCACGTGACGACCGTGACATCGGTGGTGAGGCAGGGCAGAACGGCTTTGGCGTATTCCGCGCTGGCGAGGTTGACGATCGTAGCGTTGGAGCCCACCGGAGCGATGGCCCGTGCGAGCTTGTCGCCCCAAAACGCGTAGAGGTCTCGGGCATCGTCGACGGCAAGCTTTGCGCCCATCTCCAGCCGATACGGTTCAACGGCATGAAAGGGGCGTACGCATCCGTAAAGGCCCGAGAGGATCCATAGATGGTCTTGCAGCCATGCGAGCTGCGCGGAATCCATCACCTCGGGCGCCATGCTCTGGTATTGAATGCCGCGATAGGACATGACGGCAGGGGAGAGGTGACGCGCGATATCGGGATCGGCGAGGTCGGCATCGCTCAGGACGGGCATAAATTCGTGAAGCGTATCCAGGCACGTTGTAAGCAGCCTGTCGCTCACATTCCAAAGGGCCTGCAGGCCGCCGCTGCCTTCATTCCGCTCGATATCTAGCAGTGCGCGGTGGAGGCGAGCTGTCTCGCGCGCAAAGGGTGGAATGCCCAGGACTTCAAAAGCATCTTGGGCCGCGCGCATCTGCTTGGCGGGCGAAATGATGACCTGCAGCATAGACTCTCCTCTGCCAAAAAAGAAGTTGCGGTGGAATACGGTCTGTTTTGGCCGTGTATGGGCCAGTTTAGTCCGTATTACACCGCAACTGATGAAGGGTTGGTTAGGCGCGCTCGATGAAGGCCTTGTAGCCGCGGTAGGCCTCGTAGATATCGGCCTTGTTGGCGACCTCCCACAGGGCATGCATGGACAGGACGGCAACGCCGGAGTCGATGACGTTCATGCCGTACTTGGCCATGATGTAGGCGATGGTGCCGCCGCCGCCCGCGTTGACGCGGCCGAGCTCGCAGGTCTGGAAGTCCACGCCGGCCTCGTCCATGATATCGCGGACGAGGGCCACGTACTCGGCGTCGGCGTCGTTTGAACCGCCCTTGCCACGGCTGCCCGTGTACTTGTTGAAGCACAGGCCGCGACCCATGAAGGCTGCGTTCTTGGTTTCGAACTTGCCGGCGTAGCCCGGGTCGAAGCCGGCGGACACGTCGGAGGAGAGCATGCGGCTGTGGGCGAGTGCACGGCGCAGGGCCAGCGGGCTATCCTCGCCGGCGAGCGTCATGATCTCGGCGACGGTGTTCTCGAAGAAGCGGCTCGTCATGCCGGTGGCACCCACGGAGCCAATCTCCTCCTTGTCGACGATGAGTGTGATGCTCGTGCGCTCCACGTTGGCGACGTTGATCTGGGCGAGCATGGACGGATAGGCGCAGACGCGATCGTCGTGGCCATAGCCCAGAATCATGGAGCGGTCGAGGCCCATGTCGCGGGCCGGGCCGGCGGGCACGACCTCAATCTCGGCGGAGAGGAAGTCCTCCTCCTCGACGTCGTACTGCTCCTTGAGGATATCCAGGAACATCTGCTTGACGGGCTCCTTGGGAGCGTCCTTGTCGTCCTCGTCAAACTTGACGGGGCGGCCGCCCACGATCACGTCGAGGATCTCGGCATCGACGGCATCCTTGGCGGGCTTGGCCATCTGCTCGCTCGAGAGGTGGATCAGCAGGTCGGAGATGGTAAAGACCGGGTCGTCCGCCTTGTCGCCGATGTTGATGTCGACGGTGGTGCCGTCCTTTTTGCAGATGACGCCTACGAGTGCGAGCGGGGAAGCGACCCAGTGGTAGCTCTTGACGCCGCCATAGTAGTGCGTGTCGAGATAGGCCATGTCGCCGGCCTCGAAAGCGGGGTTCTGCTTAAGGTCCAGGCGCGGCGAGTCCACGTGGGCGCCCAGGATGTTAAAGCCCTGCTCGAGCGGGGCGGTGCCCAGGTTGACGAGCATAAGGTCCTTGCCGTGGTTGGCGGCGTACACCTTGTCGCCTGTCTTGAGCGCGCGGCCCTCGGCGATCACGGTCTCCAGATTGACGTAGCCCGCCTCCTCGGCCATCTTGATACCGGTCTTGACGCACAGGCGCTCGGTCTTGTTCTCGCTCAAAAACTGCTTATAGCCGCGGCAAAGCTCCTCGAGCTCCTCGACTTGCTGTGGCGTGTACTTTTTCCATGCGCAGGGACGCTCCATGACGCAGGCTCCTTTCGGATCGATCGTGCTGGTTGATGTACCGTGAGCCATCGTATCACGCGCGGGCTCACGGTGGGGGGAGCTTGATGTGCGGTGGCCGCGGGGCGGGGAGCGTGTAAACTGGTGTGAGCAAACCGTGCCCACCCCAAAGCGAGGTATTCAATATGTCTGACAAGCGCCGTACCTTTGCCGTCATCGACGGCAACTCACTCATGCACCGCGCCTTCCACGCCGTGCCGCCCACCATGAACGCGCCGGACGGTCGTCCCACCAACGCGATCTTTGGCTTTTTGAATATGTTCCTCAAGATGATTGACGCCTTTAACCCCGACGGCGTGGTCGTGGCGTTTGACAAGGGCAAGCCGCGCGTGCGCATGGAGATGCTGCCGCAGTACAAGGCTCAGCGCCCGCCCATGGACCCCGATCTACATGCGCAGTTTCCCATGATTAAGGAGCTGCTCGCCGCGCTCAACGTACCGATTTTGCAGTCCGAGGGCTGGGAAGGCGATGATATCCTGGGCACTATGGCGCGCCTGGGCGAGCAGGCCGGCTGTGACATGCTGCTGGTGACCGGCGACCGCGATATGTATCAGCTCGTGACCGAGCACGTCAACGTGGTCTCGACCCGCAAGGGCCTGTCCGACGTGGCGATCATGACGCCCGAGAGCGTGGACGACCTGTATCACGGCATTACGCCGGCGCTCGTGCCCGATTTTTACGGTCTAAAGGGCGATACGTCGGACAACATTCCCGGCGTGCCGGGCATCGGCCCCAAAAAGGCGAGTGCGCTCATCGCACAGTACGGCAGCCTGGACGAGGTCATCGCGCATGCCGACGAGGTCAAGGGCAAGATGGGCGAAAACCTGCGCGCGCACATCGACGATGCCCTGCTGAGCCGCAAGGTCGCGACCATCCGCACCGATGCGCCCGTTGAGCTCGATTTTGAGGCGACGTCCTTCCCGGCGTATTCTGCCGATGAGGTTTCCGCGGCGCTGGGCACGCTTGGTATCACCGCCATGCAGAACCGTTTCTTGGCGCTGATCGGCGGCGAGGGCGGGGCTGCTGCTGCCTCCAGTGTGTTTGAGACGCCTGCGATGGTTCGCGCAGCCGCCGGCGATGCTGACGCGCTTGGTGCCGTTGCGGCTGAGATTTCCCGCGCGATTGATGCCGGCGAGTGGGTCGCCGCCGTGGTGGACGACGACAAGGAAGAGGGCGCGCTCTTTGGACTGACGCGCACGCTGTGGCTGGCGACGTCCAAGGGCCTGTTCGCGCTCGAGGAGGGCGACGGCGGTGCGGCGGCTGAGGTTGAGGGCTTCAACTTCGCCCACGGCGTGATTGCCGGCGTGCTCGCGCGCCTGTTTATGGAGGGCCGCGTGGCGAGCCCGGATATGAAGGCGCTGCTGCACGAGCTTTCTCCTATCGATTCCTCTGAGCCCGAGCTCATGGATCCGCTCGCTGCCGATTCCACGCGTATCTTCGATACCGTGGTCGCTGCCTATCTGCTGGATTCCGATCGTTCCGAGTTTGATGAGGCGTATCTGGCCGATACCTATCTGCAGATGACGTTGCCTGCGGCGCGCGGTGCAGAGGGTGCCGGCGAGGACGCTCCGTCGCCTGCCGCCCGTACTGCGGCCCTGATGCTGGCGCTCGTGGCGCCGTTGCGCGACCGCATGACCCGCGAGAACGCCGTCAACGTGTTCGATGGCATCGAGATGCCGCTTGTGCCGGTGCTTGCCAAGATGGAGCGCGCGGGCATGCTCGTGGATCCCGACCGCCTGCACAGTCTGTCCGAGGGTCTGGCGACCCAGATTGCCGAGGTCGAGCGAAGCATTCGCGACCTTGCCGGTGACGAGACCTTTAACATCGGCAGCCCCATGCAACTCTCGCACGTGCTGTTTGATGTGATGGGGCTTCCGACCAAGGGCCTCAAGAAGACCAAGCGCGGCTACTATTCGACCAACGCCAAGGTGTTGAGCGATCTTGCCCGCGACCACGAGATCGTGCGCCTGATTTTGGACTGGCGTGAGAAGTCCAAGATTAAGTCGACCTATCTGGACACGCTAGGTCCGTTGCGCCGTGGTGACGGTCGTGTGCACACCACGTACAACCAGACCATCACCGCGACGGGGCGTCTGTCTTCGAGCGACCCGAACCTACAGAACATCCCGACTCGCTCGGAGCTGGGGCGTACCGTCAAGACGGCGTTCTCGGCGGGCGAGGGCAGCGTCTTTTTGGCGGTGGACTACTCGCAGATCGAGCTGCGCTTGCTCGCGCATCTTTCGGGTGACGAGCACCTGGTGCGCGCCTTTAATGAGGGTGAGGACTTCCATGCCGAGACGGCCGCGCGCGTATTTGGCGTGCCGGTGTCCGAGGTAACGCCCGACCTACGCAGCCGCGCCAAGGCTGTGAACTTTGGTATCGTGTACGGCCAGCAGGCCTACGGCCTGTCGCAGTCGCTGCATATCTCGATGGCCGAGGCGCGTGGCATGATCGACCGCTACTACGAGGCCTATCCGGGCGTGCGTACGTTCCTCGACAACGTGGTGGCGCGTGCCAAGCAGACGGGCTACGCCGAGACCATGTACGGCCGTCGTCGCCATATTCCTGAGCTCAAGGCTAAAAATCCGCAACTCCGCGGCTTTGGCGAGCGCACGGCCATGAACCACCCCATGCAGGGCACCGCCGCCGACATCATCAAGATCGCGATGGCCCGCGTGAGCCGCCGTCTGGAAGAGGAGGGCTTTGCCGCTCACATGATTCTGCAGGTACACGACGAACTGGACTTTGAGTGCCCGGTCGAAGAAGTCGAACGCCTGACCGCCATGGTCCGCGACGTCATGGAACACGTAGTAGACCTCCGCGTACCCCTCATCGCCGAAGCCAGCACCGGCATAACCTGGGCCGATGCCAAATAAAGAAGCACCAACAAACCCAAAGTAACCAAAAGCAGAAGGGGGCTCCTTACCAACAAGGAGCCCCCTTCATTCCAAAAAATTCAGCCAAGTATCTAGACGCCAAGACGCCATCTTGGCGGCAGGTAAGTAAACCTAGGGCCTGGCCGGGCGGCACGGGTTAACTTTTCGTAGATTCCGCACGCAAAGAAAGCCACTTAATGTGGCTTTCGTCTTGCGCAGGACCTGACCGAGCGAAAAGTTATCCCGTGCCGCCCGGCCAGGCCCGATGGGACGGCTACCGAGCCGCCAAGATGGCGTCGATGAGCGTCAGTACGCCTCCGTCGTTGTTGCTCGGAATGCGCCACTTGGCGTGCGCATTCATATGCTCCTCGGCGTTGTCCACGATAAAGCTGTGTCCGACGCGCTCAAGCATGGGGATGTCATTGTACGTATCACCCACGGCAGCGGCGTCGGCGATATCGATGCCCAGGTGCTCGCACAGATGCGCGACGCCGGCACCCTTGTCAACGCCCAGGTTCATAAAGTCGATCCACTCGCGCCCGGCGTTGGTGACGTAGAGCTTGTCCGAGAACTCGGGGTTATAGGTCTCGCGGAATGCGGGCTCGGCATCATAGGCGGGGAAGAAGATCGAAATCTTGTTGGACTCGATATCAAGGCCCTCAAAGCTATCGACGTAGTTAATCGTGTTGTAGTAGACGCTGATCTCGTCGTGGTATTGATGGTCGCGGGCAAGTACGTAGAACTCGTCGAAGCAGCACAGGACGGGGACAGCGCGCGGATCCTCCGAGGCGCGGCTCAGGACCTGCTGATACAGCTCCACGTCAATATTGCTCTTATAGATATAGCTGCCGCGATAGATCACGCACGCTCCGTTGTCGGGACAAAAGGCGAGGCGGTTCTTGATGCCCTCGAACATCTCCTCGAGCTTGGGGGCGGGACGTCCGCTGGCGGGGCAGAATACGATGCCGGCGTCGGCGAGCTTGTCCAGGCGCTCATCAAGACCCTGCGGTAACACGCGCTCGTCGGTGAGCAGCGTCTTGTCCATGTCGACGGCGATGAGCTTAATGTTTCCGATATTGGCGTCCGATTCGTAAGTTTGCATAAAGGCGAGCCTTTCGTTTCGAAATTGTTTCAGACGTTATAACCATCAACTCGTAGTCAGGCGTATTTTCGCAGGATTGGCGCGCGTTTGCATCACCATTCACAAACTAATGAAAAAACTTTTCAGAAATTTGAATTTGTCGCTTGTGCTGCGGGCACTTTAGCGTAATATAGCGAACATCGAAAACGGAGACGGAAAAACAACCGCTTACCGAAGAAAAGGTACCGTTTGCGATATTTGAATTGCGCCCGGCGATACGTGAAAGGAGAGGCAGATGCAGTTCGTAAAGATCATCACCACTGCAGACAATGCCATCCGACGCCAGCGCGCAATTTCCCGACGACGATAACAATCGTCTCTGTTCGTATGGGGTGAAATGCCCCAACAGAGTCATTTTGAGGTCGTTGGGTTTTAGCACGACATAGACGCATGTTTCTAGGGCATGTTGTGCTGCTTTTTGCTATTTAACCTGATATTGCACGGTATATGACCTCGAAATGACTTGCAACTGACCGATGTTCTAACTAGCTACCAAGGGCGAAAGGAAACAGCCATGAGCAAGGAAAAAGTCGTTCTCGCATATTCCGGCGGTCTTGATACATCCGTATGTGTCAAGTGGCTCCAGGACGAGAAGAATCTCGATGTCGTTTGCGTCTGCGGCAACGTGGGCCAGGAGGAGACCGGCCTGGATGCCAAGAAGCAGAAGGCGCTCGACCTGGGCGTTCTTGATTGCCAGGTACTCGACCTGCGCGACGAGTTCTCCGATGAGTTCCTGACCAAGGCCATCGCCGCAAACTCCATGTACGAGAACAAGTATCCGCTGCTCTCTGCTCTGTCCCGTCCGCTGCTTGCCAAGAAGCTCGTCGAGGTCGCTCACGAGTTTGGCGCGACCTACGTCGCCCACGGCTGCACCGGCAAGGGTAACGACCAGGTTCGTTTTGAGGCTGCCGTCAAGGCCCTCGACCCTGAGCTCAAGGTCATCGCCCCGGTTCGCGAGTGGGACCTGAAGTGCCGTCCCGATGAGGTCGCCTATGCCCATGCCCACAACGTGCCGGTTCCCGAGGGTGCCAACGACAACCCCTATTCCATCGACGACAACCTGTGGGGTCGTGCCATTGAGTGCGGCCACCTGGAGGATCCCTGGAACGAGCCGCTCGACGACGCCTGGGTTATGACCAAGAATCCCGAGGACACGCCCGATACCCCGACGTATACCGAGATTGAGTTTGAGGCCGGCAAGCCCGTCGCCGTCGACGGTAAGAAGATGAAGCTCTCCGAGATCGTCATCGCGCTCAACAAGATCTCCGGCGACAACGGCTTTGGCCGTCTCGACCTGGTCGAGGATCGTCTGGTGGGCCTCAAGAGCCGCGAGTGCTACGAGGTTCCCGGCGCCCTGACGCTCATCACCGCCCACAAGGCGCTCGAGGATATCTGCGTCGAGGGCGACCTGCTCAAGACCAAGATTAAGCTCGAACAGGATTGGGCTACCGCCGTGTACAACGGCCAGTGGTACAGCCCGCTCAAGAACGCGCTCGACGCCTTTATGGCTGATACCCAGAAGTTCGTGACCGGCACCGTCCGTCTGAAGTTCTTTAAGGGCAACTGCCATGTCGTCGGCCGCAAGAGCCCCTTCAGCCTCTACGACTACGGTCTGGCTACCTACGACCGCGACACCACGTTTGACGAGAAGGCCAGCGCCGGCTTTATCGAGATCGATACGCTGTCGCTCAAGACGTGGGCCAAGGTCCAGGGTCCCAGCTCTGCTGCCGCTCAGGCTTAAGTCTTCCTTCCCTTGGTATCCGCGCGGCCCATCCGCGTGATACATAACGGGCGCATGGGGTCCCTACCTTTCGTTATGCTTGCTGACACTTCTTAACATCGGTGGCCCCTACGTTCCGCCCGCATATATGATGCCGCGACTGCGGCTGAGTCCGAGCCCCGCCGGGGTTGTCCGGCGGGGCTCCTTCTATCAATTTGGCGGCTTTGCACCTATATATATGAGGAGTATCCATTATGTTCAATGCTATCGCGCATGCTTTACTTGCTCTCGCGCCCGAGCTCGATGCCGCAAAGGTCGAGGACGTCCCTATGGGCCTGAAGGCCTGGATCGACGGTTCGCAGGGCAACATCCGGAGGGAAACGTTGGGCGCCAAGTGCATGGTGCGTCACTTCTTTGCAAATTAGCTACATGGCCCCGCGCACAGTGGGGAATATGCAAAACTAGCGGTTGAAAAATCGCTTTAGCGACAGGGTGCATTGCTTTGGGCGCTCGTTTTGGTATTTGGAGAAAGGAGACGGTTCCATGGCTCTTTGGGGCGGTCGTTTTGAGGCGGGCGTGGCCGAGGTCACGCAGGAGTTTGGCGCGTCGCTGCCGGTCGACAAACATCTCTATAAGCAGGATATCGCCGGCTCTAAGGCGCATGCCAAGATGCTGGCGGCCCAGGGCATTATCAGTGCCGAGGACGAGCAAGCGATAGCCGAGGGCCTGACCGGAATCGAACAGGATATCGATGCCGGCAACTTCACCTTCGACATCAACGATGAGGACATTCATATGTCCATCGAGAGCGAGCTGACGCGTCGCATCGGCGAGGCTGGCAAGCGCTTGCATACCGGACGTTCGCGCAACGACCAGGTGGCGACCGATACGCGACTGGGCGTCAAGGCGCTGGCCAAGGAGCTCATGGAGGCCAATCTTGAGCTACGCCATGTGCTGGTGGATGCGGCCAAGAAGTACGACAAGGTGATTCTGCCGGGCTACACGCACATGCAGCATGCTCAGCCCGTGCTGCTGTCGCATCATCTGCTGGCGTATTCCTGGATGTTCGCGCGCGACTTTACACGCCTGAAGGCCGCCTTTGATGCCGCCGACAACTGCCCGCTGGGCGCTGCCGCGCTTGCCGGTACGAGCTATCCGCTCGATCGCCAGATGACGGCTGCCGAACTTGGCTTTGCGGGCGTGATTCCTAACTCACTCGATGCTGTTTCCGACCGTGATTTCCTGCTCGATCTGCATTACGCCGGCTCCGTCATGGCCATGCACCTGTCGCGTCTTTCCGAGGAGATCGTGCTGTGGTCGAGCTCCGAATTTGGCTTTATCACGCTTTCAGACTCCTACTCCACCGGCTCGTCTATCATGCCGCAGAAGAAGAATCCCGACTTTGCCGAGCTTATCCGCGGCAAGAGCGGCCGTGTCTATGGCAACCTGGTGCAGCTGCTCGTAACCATGAAGGGCCTGCCGCTTGCTTATAACAAGGACTTGCAGGAGGACAAGGAGGGCGCGCTCGATACCGCTCACACGCTCCTGCAGTGCCTGTCCGTTATGGCCGGAATGATTTCGACCTGGACCGTCAACGAGGATGCCATGGCGCGCGAGTGTGGCGTGGGGCACCTTGCCGCCACCGATGTTGCCGATTACCTGGCTAAGCGTGGTCTGCCGTTCCGCGAGGCACATGCCGTGGTGGGCCATCTGGTCCTGATGTGCGAAAAGCGCGGCTGCAATCTTGAGGACCTGCCGTTTGAGGTGTTCCAGGAGGCAAGCCCGCTCTTTGAGCGCGACATTACCGAGGCGCTCGACATCCCGTCGATTGTCGCCGCGCGCACGACCGAGGGCGGCACCGCTCCTGCCGCCGTTGCCGTGCAGCTGCAGCGTGCCAAGGCGCAGCTCGTGGCCGACGAAGGCGTGTTTGGATCGCTAACCAAGGTCGTCGAGATGGGTCACGGGGCAAAGTAGAGGTTTGGCTGAAGACGTATTGTCCATTTATTGATAAATCGTTTTCGCTTTACGGGCGCCTGCTGATGTAGGCGCCCGTATTTTGTTGCTATGGGGGAGGGGCTTGTCGAGAACTTCTGTAGGACCTTTGGGCAGGTTGTGAAGGGGATACGTTCGCGGGCGGCAACCGACCGCCTGCTCTGTTCGGTGCGGTTGATGGGCGGCCGGATGGTACTCTAATCGGGCTTCGAAACAGAAGTGACACATATGGAACGCTTCAATAAATTGCAGCGTTTCAATAAACAGCTTTTTGTTTAACTGCAGCTAAAACTCTGTTACGATGCAGTCCAGGCGGGTGCCGGAATGGGACTTGGGCACGCGCGAACCTACTTGAAAGGCTACCTTATGGCTATCGAGAAGACCTTCATCATGATTAAGCCCGACGCCGTGCGCGATCGCAAGATCGGCGAGATTGTTGCTCGCATTGAGCGCAGCGGCCTTGTCATCGAGCGCATGGAGATGACCACGCTCGAGCGCGCTACCGTCGAGGAACACTACGCCCATCTGGCCGACAAGCCCTTCTTTGGCGGTCTCTGCGACTTTATGACGAGCGGTCCGGTCGTCAAGATGGTCGTTTCTGGTCTCTCCGCTGTTTCCAAGATGCGCACCCTTATGGGTGCTACCAACCCGCTTGATGCTGCCCCCGGCACCATCCGCGGCGACTTCGCTGTCGATGTCAACGCCAACGTGATTCACGGCTCCGACTGCCTGGAGAACGCCGAGATCGAGATCAAGCGCTTCTTTGGCTAAACCAGCTTTGACTCCTTAAAGCTGTTAGCGTGTGGCTTTGGCGCCGCGGAATTCCATCCGCGGCGCCCTTTTTATTCCAAAATCTATGAAGGGGCCCGCTCGGACATGTGTTCCGAGCGGGCCCCTGCTGTTAGCTTGCGGCACTGAGTAGTTTAGGCCTCGTCGACGACCTTGAGTCCGCGGGTCTGGTCGATCTCGTTGAGGAGATTGACTCGACGCTCGTGGCGACCGCCCTCAAACTCGGCGTCGAGCCACTCGTCGACGATCATCTTGGCGAGCTCGGAGCCCACGACGCGGGCGCCAAAGGCCAGCACGTTGGTGTTGTTGTGCATACGGGAGAGCTTGGCGCTGAAGGGCTCGGAGCACACGACGGCGCGTACGCCCTCGACCTTATTGGCGGCCAGGCTGATGCCGACGCCGGTACCGCAGATCAGGATACCCAGGTCGACGTCGCCGTTGGCAACGGCCTTGCCCACCTTGTAGCCGGCAATGGGGTAATCAAAGCTCTCGGAGGTGTCGGTTCCAAAGTTCACGACCTCACAGCCGCGCTCCTTCAGGTGCTCGGAGATGATGTTCTTGAGCTCGACGGCGGCATGGTCGTTGCCGATACCAATCTTCATGAGTGGTTCCTCTCTGGTCCGTGCGGCGGAATTGCTAAAGGTTTTACCGCGTTCGACTGCATGATAGCGCGACTTTTGTGTAAACGCTCGGGCGTTTTTTGATCAAACGCTTTAGCATGCAACAAGACTGGCTTCTCGTGAATGAATGTCGTCAGTTTGCGCTTGAACGCCGTCCGCCGGAACTTGGGTTGCGGTTTTTGATGCATTGTTATCAAATAAATAGAGTTAACTATTATTGAGAGCCCAGTCCGTTATGTAAGCAGGAGATACCTATGCCTACCGATTCCATTCGCGATGCCGCTTTTTGCGATGTCTTGAACCGCGAGCTTGTCTGCGCACTCGGCTGCACCGAGCCCATTGCCGTTGCCTATGCAGCGGCGCTGGCGAGCCAGACGCTCGGATGCGAACCCGATCATATGGATGTTGCCTGCTCGGGCAATATCATCAAGAACGTTAAGAGCGTGACCGTGCCCAACTCGGGCGGCATGCATGGTATTGAGGCGGCGGCCGTGCTGGGTGCCGTGGGCGGTGACGCCAAGAGCGCGCTCGAGGTACTCGAGAGCGTTGACGACGAAGACCGTGCTCGCGTGGCCGAGCTTCTCACCGATGCCGGTTACTGCGATGTGTCGCTTGTCGAGGGGGTGCCCAACCTCTACATTAAGGCGACTGCCACGGCCGGGGGGCATACTGCGGTCGTCGAGATTACCGACCATCACACTAATGTCACGTGCCATACGCTCGACGGTATTCCGGTATGCGGCAAGTCGGCGGGGGGGTGTGCCGCCTGCGCCGAGCGCGTTGTGGCCGAGCGTGCGGCAGATAGCGCCGACACACCCATGTCGATTGAGTCCATCATCGACTTTATCGAGGACGGCGACATCGATGGTGCCCGCGCTGCCGTTGAGCGTCAGATTGAGCTGAATGGCGCGATCAGTGCCGAGGGCCTGGCGCACGCTTGGGGCGCTGAGGTTGGCCGTACGCTGTTGGGCGCTCGCGCCGATGACGTCGCCTGCCGTGCCCGTGCCCGTGCAGCCGCTGGGTCCGACGCCCGCATGAACGGCTGCGCGCTGCCGGTCGCCATTGTGTGCGGCTCGGGCAATCAGGGCATTACTTGCGCGCTGCCCGTTATGGAGTATGCCGAGTACCTGCGCTGCGACCACGAGCGCCTGGTGCGCGCCGTGATGCTGTCCGATCTGATCGCCGTGCATATCAAGAGCTATATTGGTGCGCTCTCGGCGTTTTGTGGCGCTATTTGCGCCGCATGCGGTGCCGGCGCCGCGATTACCTGGCTGTGCGGTGGCACGCACGAGCAGATTGGTGCGACGGTCTCGAACACGCTCGGTAACGTTGGCGGCATCGTGTGCGATGGCGCCAAGGCAAGCTGTGCCGCCAAGATTTCGGCAGCCGTCGATGCAGCGATTCTGGGCCACGATATGGCCATGCAGGGCCGCGGCTTCCGTGCCGGTGAGGGCCTGATCCAGGATACCGTCGAGCAGACAATCGCCAGCATGGGCTATGTAGGCCGTGTGGGCATGAAGGACACCGACGTCGAGATCCTAAACATCATGATCGGCAAAACCCAAGTATGCTAGTTACGCGGTTTTACCAAACCGCGTAACTAGCCGACGCTGCAAGCCCGCCAGAGCGGCAATCTGCCTTTCAACTTCGGCGGCATGACCAGAAGGTCAATGCCGCCTCGTTTCAAGGCACCTTGCTCGCTCTGGCGGGCTTTCGCTGTCGTTGCCAAAACATCGGCGTTATCTTCGTTTGTTGTTCTATTGGCTAGGACAGTTCGTCGGCTATTTGGTGCTCGTAGAAGGCTTCTACTACGGCGTTAAAGTCGCGGGCGAAGTCTTCCATGGTTCCGCGCCAGGTGGCTCGGCTGGGCTTGCCTTGGCCCACATAGGCAGTCTGAATGCCGCAGGCGGGGCTGGGGAAGTCGCGTTTGGGATCGTTGCCCACCATGAGGACCTCGTGCGGCTCGAGCCCCATCACCTGAAGCTGCTCTAGATAGTAGGTGGCATCGGGCTTGCAGCGGGTGGTGTTTCCCATGTGCGTGACGAGCTCAAAGGGGGCGTCGGCCAGATCGCCCCAACCCATGCGGCACTCGATGGCCCCCTGCGGAAAGCTGGGGTTGGTGAAGAGCGCGCAGCGCAGTCCTGCATCCTGTACGGCCTGAAGCGCGGCGTGTGCGCCCGGCATGGCGTGGGCGTTGATGACATCGTCGTTCTTGTACGGCAGGACTTCGCGGTCGTAGTAGGTAAACGCCTCGTAGATAAGTGGGTCCGAGAGGCAAATGCCGCACCGGCGCTCAACCTCTTCTTGGTAGAACTCCAGATTGGTGCGATTATCCGTGCCGCTTCGGCGATTCGCGTTGAGGTCGACCAAGATGGTGCCGAGGCGTGCCATCGTGCCACCGTGGCTGCGGCGACCGATATCCGCGAGCATCGACGAGACATCCTTAAAATATCGAAGGATGAATGCATTGAGGTTGATGCTAAGAAGCGTTTCGTCCATATCGAAAACGACTGCTTTGAGCACGCGGGCACCTTTCTCGAAAAATCGTTCCAGAATCGTTGGCTCCGGATACTTTACCTCAAAGGCGTATGGGCAAACTGCTTATCGTCAAGTTGTGGAGACGGCTGTCCATAAGATTACGAAAAAGTCTCCACACGAGTAAAAAAACGCAGTTCACGCTTGAAATCGAACCCATTTCCCCGTAACCTATACGAACGTGATTGCATAAGCGTCACATTAGTATCTGTCGGCTCCCGAGTGTTCCTAAACGTTGTGTGCTTGTCGCACCCTTCTGTAGGTCCTAGCAATCGGGGCCCCGTAGTTCGAAAGGGGTCCACCTTTGAGTGAGATTCAGAACTCGTCCATTTTCTCTCTTGACGATGTCAATGAGGAGGAGATGAACAACCTCATCGACGGTACGATTACCGACTTTGATGAGGGCGATCTCGTTAACGGCACTGTCGTTAAGATCGAGCATGACGAGGTGCTCGTTGACATCGGATTCAAGTCCGAGGGCGTTATCCCGGTCCGCGAGCTGTCCATCCGCAAGGACGCTAACCCTGCAGACATCGTTGCACTCGGTGATCCCATCGAGGCTCTGGTTCTCCAGAAGGAGGACAAGGACGGTCGTCTGGTCCTGTCCAAGAAGCGTGCCGAGTACGAGCGTGCTTGGAACCGCATCGAGGAGAAGTTCAACTCCGGCGAGAACGTCGAGGGCGAGGTTATCGAGGTTGTCAAGGGCGGCCTGATCCTCGACATCGGCCTGCGTGGCTTCCTGCCCGCTTCCCTCGTCGACCTCCGTCGCGTCAAGGACCTCACCTCCTACATGGGCACTCGCATCGAGGCCCGCGTCATCGAGATGGACCGCAACCGCAACAACGTCGTCCTCTCCCGTCGCGTCGTGCTCGAGGAGTCCCGTAAGGCCGAGCGCTCCGAGATCCTGTCCAAGCTTAAGTCTGGCATGCGTCTCCAGGGCACCGTTTCCTCCATCGTCGACTTCGGCGCCTTCGTCGACCTCGGCGGTATCGACGGCCTCATCCACATCTCCGAGCTCTCCTGGAACCACGTCAACCATCCTTCCGAGGTTGTCAAGGTCGGCCAGGAGGTCGAGGTCGAGGTTCTCGACGTCGATCTCAACCGCGAGCGCATCTCCCTGGGTCTCAAGCAGACTACCGAGGATCCGTGGCGCGCACTGGTCAAGAAGTACCCCGTCGGCGCTATCGTCGAGGGCACTGTGACCAAGCTTGTCCCGTTCGGCGCTTTCGTCGACCTGGGCGAGGGCATCGAGGGCCTGGTGCACATCTCCGAGATGGCCAACAAGCACGTCGATCAGCCTTCTCAGGTCACCCACGTGGGCGACAAGGTTCAGGTCAAGGTCATGGAGATCGACCTCGACCGTCGTCGTATCTCCCTGTCCATGAAGTCTGCTGCTGAGACTCTGGGCGTTGAGATCGAGGTCACCCCGCTGCCTTCCGAGAAGAAGGACGAGGAGACCGACGCCGAGTAAATCGGTTTGACGATCACTTGTTTTAAGGGATCCGTCCGCAATGGACGGGTCCCTTTTTGCATTTGTTGCTGAGGTGCGCGATGCCGCCCGTGTGCAATGCCGTCTAGGCTGTTCACGGGCTATTGGGTTGTTGGTGCATGAAAAATGCCGACATCCCGCCTCGGGGAGGAGGCGGGAACGCACCGAGTAGACGGAGGGGTGCGGAGCGCGGTCGCGTCTCGACTGACGACGTTGCCCATCGACGATACTATTGTACTGCATAGCGTGGTTCTTGGTTTATCGTGTCGAACGCTTGTGTTGTGCCATTGCCTGTGACAACGGTGTGCTACACTCTTGCACTGCTGAGTGGGCCAGACGGTCGCGCGATGTGCTGCTTGCAGCACGCGTGAGGAAAGTCCGGGCTCCAGAGGGCGGGATGCCGGCTAACGGCCGGGCGGAGTGATCCGACGGAAAGCGCCGCAGAAAAGAAGACTCCCACCTGCGCCGCAAGGCGTAAAGGGAAAAGCTGAAACGGTGGTGTAAGAGACCACCAGCGTCGTGGCAACACGGCGGCTTGGCAAGCCCCATCCGGAGCAAGCGCGAATAGGAACGCTATGGGCCGGCCCGGTCCGCGTTCGGGTAGCGTGCGTGGAGCTGCACGGTAACGTGCAGACAAGATAAATGACCGTTCACGACAGAACCCGGCTTATAGGCCCACTCAGCTTTCTTGTCGACGCTGCGGCGGCGTCAGCTGGCCGATTTGGCGCTCATTCGTCGGTCGCCGCCATAAGGCGTGCTCCCTCCTCTTTCGGGCCAAATCGACTCAGCTGACGCCGTCTCGCTGTCTTTGCCTGATCATCGACAGCCTCATTTTTTTTGCAATCTCGACTTTCAAGGCACCTTGCTCGCGCTGGCGGGTTCTCGCTGTTGGTGACGGCATCATGGGCGTTTCCGTTCTTGTTGGCGAGGGCAACGGTGCTGTCTTTGCCGTATTATTGAGGCTGTTTGTTGCTTTGCTTGTTGTTGAGGGGCTTTGTTGGACAGCTATTTTACTCTGCAATCGAATATTGAGGCTTCGGGCGAGTTTGTGGACCGCAAGAGCCGGTTTATTGCCCAGCTGGTCCATATTGAGTCCGAGGATGAGGCGAATGCCTTTATCGAGACCGTTCGCAAACGTCATTACGACGCTCGACACAATGTTCCCGCGTGGATTTTAGTCGATGGACGTGAGCGCCAGAGCGATGACGGTGAGCCGAGCCGCACGAGCGGCATGCCGACGCTCGAGGTACTGCGCGGCGCGGGGCTCAAAAATGTTTGCTGCGTAGTGACGCGCTATTTTGGTGGCACGCTGTTGGGGCCTGGTGGCTTGGTGCGCGCCTATACCGCGGCGACGCAGACGGCGGTGACGGCTGCTCGGGAGGCCGGGCAGATCGTCGAGATGACGAGTGTCGTGCCTGTTGACGTGCATGTGGCCTATCCACAGTATGAGCAGGTGCTTCGTTTGGCGCAGGATTCGGGTGCCAAGGTTTTGGATACCGATTACGCGGATGCCGTGACACTTCACTTGGTGTTTAAGGCGGGGGAGCAGGAGCCATTTTGCGCCAAGATGCGCGAGCTTATGGCGGGGCGCGAGGAGATCGAGGTCGGCGCTCCCGAATTTGCCGAGTTCTAACGGCGACGGCCGGCGTGCTTTTGGATGGATCCCAAGCGCGCCGGCCGTCGTTTTCTGTTGCAGCCGTTTACTCGGCGAGTTGCTTTAGCATATCGCAGGCGATCTCGACGGCATCGTCGATGCAGCCGGGGCAGCTGCGGAGCGGACCCTTATCCGATCCAATGCCCTTGAGCGTGCCGCAGACGGTCGTCGTGTTCTTCTCGCCAAAACGCTTGGCGATTTCGCGCGACAGCTTGTAGGTCTGGCCCTTGGTCTTGGGGTTTTCCATGCCGTCGCTCATCACGAAGCCCATGATGGCCACGGCGCCCGAGATGGCGCCGCAGGTTTCGGTCATGCCGCCCATGCCGGCGCCAAAGCCCTCGGTGAGGGTAAAGGCGATCTGGGGGTCGAGTCCGACGGCGGGCGCGAGCGTGCAGGCGACGGCCTGGGCGCAGTTAAAGCCACGGGCGTGGTATTCGGCAGCCTGAGCCTGACAGGCGGTGATATCGAGCTGGGCCGTATCGATTTGCTTCATCGTTGTCTCCTTGGTCATGGTGTACCCGCCTATGGTACCCGTGACGGTGCGTGTAATCATCGAGAGCTTCATGGATGCCTCATTTTTATCTATCGAGCAAATGCCCAAGGCTTGAGATAAATGCCCCTGATCAATTTGTCCCATAACCTACCTTGGGGATGGGTTGAGAGGGGTGCAGGGTAGCGGTATCGTGAACCGAATAAAACTAAAACCCAGGCAAGGGAGCTAGATATGAGCGAGCAGACCATCGGTACCACATGTGTTCAGGGCGGCTATCGCCCGGGCGATGCGGAGCCGCGCCAAGTGCCTATCTACCAGTCAACCACGTGGAAGTACGACACGTCCGAGCACATGGGCAAGCTGTTTGACCTGGAGGAGTCGGGCTACTTCTACAGCCGTCTGCAGAACCCCACGTGCGATTTGGTTGCCGCCAAGATCTGCGAGATGGAGGGCGGCACCGCAGCGATGCTCACGAGCTCGGGCATGGCTGCGAACTTCCTCGCGATCTTTAACGTGGCCGGTGCCGGCGATCACGTGGTCGCAAGCTCTGCCATCTACGGCGGTACGTACAACCTGCTTGCCCATACCATGGGTCGTATGGGCTTGACCTGCACGTTCGTTGCCCCCGACTGCACCGATGAGGAGCTCGAGGCAGCCTTCCAGCCCAACACCAAGCTCGTCTTTGGCGAGACCATCGCCAATCCCGCCCTCGCCGTGCTCGATATTGAGCGCTTTGCCAAGGCCGCGCATGACCACGGCGTGCCGCTGATGGTCGACAACACCTTCCCGACGCCCGTGATGTGCCGTCCCTTTGAGTGGGGCGCCGACATCGTTACGCACTCCACCACCAAGTACATGGATGGACATGCTGCCTACCTGGGCGGCGTGATCGTCGACCACGGTCAGTTTGACTGGATGGCCCATGCGGACAAGTTCCCGGGTCTCACCACGCCTGACGAGAGCTACCACGGCGTGACGTATGCCGAGAAGTTCGGTCGCGAGGGCGCCTTCATTACCAAGGCAACCGCTCAGCTCATGCGCGATCTTGGTCCCATGCAAAACCCGCAGGCGGCGTTTTTCTTGAACAGCTCGCTCGAGAGCCTGCACGTGCGCATGCCGCGTCATTGTGAGAACGGCCTGGCGGTCGCCAAGTTCCTGCAGAGCCATCCCAAGGTGCGCTTCGTGAGCTATCCGGGCCTGGAGGGCGATAAGTACTATGACCTGGCTCAGAAGTACATGCCCAACGGTACCTGCGGTGTTGTGAGCTTTGGCTTTAACGGTGGTCGCGCGGCGGCCGAGACCTTTATGAAGAGCCTCAAGCTCGCCCAGATCGCCACACACGTGGCCGACGCCCGCACTTGCTGCCTGCATCCCGCTAATGCCACGCATCGCCAGATGAACGATGAGGAGCTCATCGCCTGTGGCATCTCCGCCGACATGGTGCGTCTGTCGTGCGGCCTCGAGGACACGGCCGACCTGATTGCCGACCTTGAGCAGGCACTCGAGCAGTGCTAGGCTAGCGTTCGCATAAGGCGCCGATGCTGGCAGAAAGCTCCGGCGACCTTTAGTTCCGATTCCGTAGGCGGGACCCCAATCGCGACTGTTCGCAGGCGATCGGGGCCCCGTTTTTGCGTTGCGCCACTCGAAAGGATGGATATGGAGAAAACCGCAGAGCAGCTGCGCCGCGAGCACATTGCCCTTGAGGGCGACACCCATGGCAAGAATAAATGGGCGATTCTGTTTACCGTGCTCATCATGACGTTTATGGTGTGTCTGGATTCGACCGTCGTGACCGTGGCGCTGCCCGTGATGCAAAAGGAGCTGGGCGTGGGCCTCGACCGCATCCAGCTGGTGAGTTCGGTGTATCTGCTTGCGACGTGCGTGGCCATGTTGCCGTTTGGCCGCCTGGGCGACGTGCGCGGCAAGGTGGGTGTGTTCCAGCTGGGCGTCATCGTCTTTTCGGTCGGCTCGCTGCTGTGCGGCCTTTCGGCCTCGCTCGAGGTTCTTATCCTGGCACGCATTGTTCAGGGCGTCGGTTGCGCGGCGGCCATGGCTAACAACATGGGTATCATCACCGAGTCGTTTCCGGCGCGCGAGCGCGGTCGTGCTATGGGTATTCTCGCGACCTTCGTGGCCCTCGGCATGATGTGTGGCCCCGTGCTCGGCGGCATGCTGGTGGCAAGCTTTCCCTGGGAGAGCATCTTCCTCATCAACCTGCCCATTGGCGTCATCTCGTTTATCGTGGGGCTCTACACGCTGCCGCATGTTAAGCCGGAGGCCGGCGAGCGCCCCATGTCGCTGGCGGAGGCCGCGCGTCGCTGCTTTGCAAATTCGGCCTTTACCATCAACCTTGCCTGCATGCTCATCGTGTTCGTTGGTATTGGCGCATCCGAGTTTATTCTTCCGTTCTATTTTCAGGATGCGCACGGGTTTGGTTCCGACATTTCCGGACTGCTCTTTTTGGCACTACCGATGGTGAATGCCTTTATTGGTCCGCTATCGGGTACGGTTTCGGACCGTGTTGGCTGCGAGGGTCCTACGGCGGTCGGCCTGGGCGTGTACGTGTGCGGTCTTTTTGCGGTAAGCACGCTCGACGAGCACTCTTCCATCCCCGTGATCGTGTGCTGCGTCGCATTTATGTCGTGCGGTACATCGATTTTCCAAAGCCCCAATAACTCGCTGTATATGGGCTCGGCTCCGCGCGAAGCGCTTGGCTTTGCGGGCAGCCTGGGTAGCCTTGCGCGCTATGCGGGTATGGCAGTGGGCATTACGGCGGCATCACATATCCTATATGGGCAGATGAGCGTGGCGATGGGCGAGACTGTGACCAGTATTGTTGCAGGTCGTCCGGATGTGTTCCTGTTCGGCTTTCGCTCGGTGTTCTACGTGCTCATGGCTGTGGCCGCTGTGGGCTTTGCGCTTACGATGGTTCGTTTGGTGAGGATGCGCTCCCGCCATTAGCTTGTGGTGGCAGGCTTGCCACGAATCGGGCCTATCTACTGGTCTTGCAGCTTTATGGTGCGATGCGGCTTGTGGGGCGGGCGGGGGTCGGTCCGTGGTAGACTACCGAACAACGTTTATTAATCGCGCGGCATCGTTGCCGCGAGAAGGGGTTGCGCCATGCAGGAGCTTGAGGATCGTATTCGCCATGACGGCATCGTAAAGGCCGGTAACGTCCTTAAGGTTGATGCCTTCCTCAACCACCAGTGCGACGTTGAGCTGTTCGACCACATGGGCGCCGAGTGGGCCCGTCTGTTCGAGGGTGTCGAGATCAACAAGATCCTGACGATCGAGGCTTCGGGCATTGGTATGGCCTGCATCGCAGCTCAGCATTTTGGCGGCGTGCCGGTGGTCTTTGCCAAGAAGGCGCAGTCCATCAACCTCGACGGCGAGCAGTATGCCACGACCATCTACTCCTTTACCAAGCAGAAGGAGTACCCGGTCATCGTTGGCAAGCGCTTCCTGTCCGAGGGCGACAAAGTCCTGATTATCGACGACTTCCTGGCCAACGGTTGCGCGCTCGAGGGTCTTATTAAGATTTGCGAGGCCGCGGGTGCCGAGGTTGCCGGCATCGGCATCGCCGTGGAGAAGGGTTTCCAGGGCGGTGGCGATAAGCTCCGCGAGCGCGGCTTCCGCGTTGAGAGCCTGGCCCGTATCGCCGATATGGACTGCGAGACCGGCGAGATCACCTTCGCCTAAGCGCGCAACACAAGCGATTGGTATGCGATGTGACAAAGGGACTTTCCCTTTGTCACATTTTTTGTATGAGGGGAGGTGTTGATATGGACGAGAACAAGATGGGATGGCGCGAGTATGCACGCTATGCCGAGATGTCGGCCGAGGAGTTGGCGCGCGATTGCGAGGTGCAGGTGTTTCGCGCGACGGGTCCGGGCGGACAAGGCGTCAACACGACGGACTCTGCGGTGCGCATGAAACATGGGCCCACGGGGATTGTCGTGACGGCGCGTGAGAGCCGTAGTCAGTTCCAAAACCGTGCGAGCTGTCTGCGTAAGCTGAGGGCAGAGCTTGAGCGTCGCGGGCGTCCGCCGCGCCGACGCGTAAAGACCAAGGTGCCTCAGCGATCGCGCCAGCGCAGGCTCAACGACAAGCACTTCAACGCGATTAAAAAGGCCAACCGTCGTAAGCCAGGCGGGGAGGAATGATCTTCTCAATAAGTTGCGGTGAAATAGGGACTGTTTTGC
>CABQJV010000009.1 GCA_902464565.1 uncultured Collinsella sp. | reverse complement strand
ACGCCGACGAGACCGTGTCCACCAAGGTGGTCAAGATCATCCAGAGCTACACCGGCGTCGTGGACAAGATGGTGTGGAGGAAGAGCATTTAATGACTAGCTCATGTGCTGGAAAGAAAATGCTTGTTGTTACGCAGCATTTCTATCCGGAATCTTTTCGAATTAATGACTTGGTGAAGGGATTTGTTGAAGACGGAGTAAGCGTAGATGTTCTCTGTGGCATCCCTAATTATCCTTCAGGCGAATGGTCTGATGGATATGGTTATTTCGGTCACCGTCGAGACGATTATTTCGGTGCATCCGTTTTTCGGTCTGGCGAAATCCGTCGTAAGGGTAATACTTCGATACGCATTTTCCTGAACTATATTAGCTGGCCAATTACTGCTTCTTTTAGAGCTTTGAGGCTCAATAAAAAGTATGACGTTGTATTTTGCTACAATACAAGTCCTATTTTGATGGTAATTCCTGCAAGGGTTGCTGCATGGCGAAATAAATGTCCTCTAGTAACTTATGTCTTGGATATTTGGCCCGAGAACCTTTACACAGTCTTGAATGTCCAAAGCGGTTTTCTGAGGTCTTTTGCCAAATCTTTTTGCGACAAGCAGTATGCGGCCTGCAATAAGCTGATTGCTTTGAGCGACTCTTTGGCTGATAACCTGCTTCATAGAGTCAAGCCTTTGAATTCTGATGTTTCGATAGACGTAATACCTCAACATTGCGAGGAAAGTTACGAGCAAAAGATTGTCTCATCGGAACTGAGATCGCAATTCAAAAATCAATGCGTATTCCTATTTGCTGGTTCTATAACCCCCGCCCAAGGGCTTGATACGGTTATTGAAGCGTTCTCGCGTGCAATTTCAGAGAGCCCTATCGAGATGAAGCTGTTAATTCTTGGCGATGGCATGTCTAGGGCAGAACTGCAGAAGCTCGTTTCAAGCAAGGGGCTTGATAGTTCTGTTTTGTTTTTGGGGCGCGTGGATCCTGAGGTCGTGCCCATGTATTCAGATATTGCAACGGCAATGATTGCACCATTTGCTGACAATCCCGAGTTAGAGCTTACTATTCCGGCGAAAATTTCAAGTTGCATGGCGTCTTCGAAACCAATACTTGCCGTAATGCGCGGTGAAGGGGCCAATGCGGTTCGTTTTGCTAGATGCGGGTTCGTCTCCAATCCTTCAGATGTTAATGCACTTGCTAACAACATGGTTAAAATTGCTTCAATGAATAAAGACGCTATTGAAGCTTTAGGATCTAATGGCTTCAATTATTATCGTGAGCATTTCTCGAGATTGGTTTGTTTGGATAAAATTAAGCAGGTTCTATTTTCAATATAGGTCCGATGTGGATCGTTGGGGTTTTAATGGATGACATGTTGAGAGTGCTGGTAATCATTCCTGCATATAATGAGCAAGCCAATATCGTTCAGACTGTTTCATCGGTTGTTGAAGCTGGCTATGATTATGTAGTGGTGAATGATGGCTCAACCGATAAAACTCTATCTATCTGCCGTCAACATGGATTTAATGTCCTTGACCTTCCGCAAAATTTGGGCATCGGTGGTGCTGTTCAGGCCGGTCATAAATATGCGCTCAGGCATGGTTATGACATTGATGTCCAGGTTGATGGTGACGGGCAGCATGATCCTTCTTATATTGGGAACCTAATCGAGCCGGTTATTGATGGTGCCGATTTATCCATTGGTTCCAGATTTGCCGTTCCCACGGAAGGCTTTCAGTCTACTTTTTTAAGGAGAGTAGGTATCCGATGGCTTTCTGGTTGGTTGAGATTATTTACCGGAAAGACGATTAAAGATCCTACTTCTGGATTTCGCGCGTGCGGCAAAAAAGCCATAGATCTGTTCTGTAGGGACTATCCAGATGATTATCCTGAGCCTGAATCTATTGCCGCAGCATTAAAAACTGGTCTTTCAGTGGTTGAGGTTCCTGTACTTATGCGCGAGAGGCAGGGCGGAGTGTCATCAATTTCTGGCCTTTCTTCAATTTATTACATGATTAAGGTTTCGCTTGCAATTTCCATGGCCTGTTTTGTTTATAGAAAGGCGGCTCACTCATGAGTATGATAATTCGCGTGGGCGCTGGCGTAATTTTTAGTGGCCTTTTCTTTTATGTCGTTTCCTTAGTCGGTAAAGGAAAGCTACTTTTAAAGTACTCGTTACTATGGCTTTGCCTGTGCGTGGTGGCACTATTTAGCGTTTGCTTTCCGGAGTTAATTTATCGAATTTCAGATCGTATTGGGTTTATTAGCCCGTCAAATTTCGCTTTTCTTGTCGCTGTAGTACTTTTATTGATGATTTCATTATCACTCAGTATTGCGATTAGCAGACTCGTTACGGCTTGCAAGAACTTAACCCAACGTATTGCGATTCTTGAAAATGAGAATGATGTTTTGCGAAATCAGCAGAGTTAATTAAAGACGAGGTTTAGATTAACTGTATGAATAACTATTTAGGAGCGGAAGCTCGAAACCATCGTGTTTGCAGCGGCTTGTATCGCCTTTACCATGTTGGTATTTTTGCCCTGCCGTTATCTTTTGCACTGATATATCTGTCTTTGTTTGTTAATTATATTGATGCTTTCTATGGCACGGTTGGCTTTACAATTGCCAACCCGATGTTTAATGACGATATGGCAGTTCTATTTGTTGCTGGAGTGACTATTGTATTTGTCATTTCTGTAATCAAATTGGTGGAGTATAAAAGCGAGTTTTTGTATAAACATCGATGGTTAATCGGTATGACTGTTGCGATGCTTGCCGTTGCTTTTAAAATCAGCGGCTCATCGATTGGAATGTGGAGCATTATGCTTCCCGGAAACGCTGGTACTCCGTTTTGGGGTATACCGAGGTCCCTTCGAAGTGATGAGTTCTCAGTTGGAACCCTGTTTCAACTCTCTCAATCCCATAATGGCTATGCTCCAATTTCGGAAATCCTGAGAGGAGATTTAACGGATGTCCGGATGGTTTATGGCGCTTCCTGCTGGAGCATAATCACGTTATTTAGACCAGTGCTTTGGGGTTATTTGTTATTTGGTTTTGAATTCGGTCTAGCGTTTGCTTGGTCCGCGAAACTATGTCTAATGGTTCTTGTCTCTTTTGATTGTGCCTTTCTCATTATTAAGTCAAAGCCGCTCAGCTTGCTCTTTTCATGCTTGCTTTGTTTTTCGCCACTAATTCAATGGTGGGGCACGGGCGAGGTGATTCTTTATGGCCAAGCCCTTGTCTTGTTGTTGGATAGTGCGCTCTTTACTCGAAAAAGGAATATCAGGATTATTGCGATGGTTGCTATAGCATGGCTATGTGGTTGTTACATAATGCTGATGTATCCTGCTTGGATGGTCCCATTTTTCTTCATTTTTGCCTTGATGGGTGTATTTAGAATAATAGAATATTGTCAAACTTTAAAATCTAACGATCAACATTCAGTTCTTGCATGGTCACTAAGTGATACTTTTGTTTTAGTATTCTGCCTATTGATCTCAGCGGGGCTAATATTCCTTTCCTTCTTCCAGTCCTCCGAAGCAATGACATCTGTTATGAATACCGTTTATCCTGGTGCGCGCTTTGAAACTGGTGGAAGCGGACTCCCTGAACTTTTTTCTTATGCAATTCCACTCTTTTACGCCTTTGATTCACCGCTGGTTTCAAATGAATGCGAAATTTCAACCATTCTTTGTTTCTTCCCTCTTGGAACGCTTGCATCTCTGCTTTGTTTTATTAAAAGGCGAGATTGGCAGTTAATTGTGCTTACAGCACTTCAATTGTTTTTCCTAGTCTTTGCATTTATTGGTTTTCCGTCATTTCTATCTCGAATAACCTTAATGTATAACGTTCCTGTTTTGCGACTATTGTTTCCTATTGGTTACCTGGAACTTCTCCTATTTTTGATTTCTGTCGAAAAGGCTAAAGAATCCCAAGGGAAGTACAGCTCCATTGGTTATTTGCCAATTATCTTAATAATCGGTCTTATTCTGAGTTCAGCATTCCAGATTTTCATGCTTCTTTCTGCGAAATATCTTGTCGCAAGGATGCTGTATCTGTTAATGCTTATGTTGTTCTGTCTTTTTTCGTGCCTTTCGTTTTGCTCCTTTATTCTTGGAAAAAAATGTACCGGTTTATTCGTTGCTTTTGCGATTTGCTTCGGCGTAATTCCTGGGCTCTGTATTAATCCAATTCAAATCGGTGCGGCTCCACTTACAGATACGAATTTAGAGTCTCTCGTTAATCAGTTTGTGGAAGAGAGTGATTATTCAGATAAATGGGTTGTCGATGGTTCTTGGACAGTTGCCAATCTTTGCGCTGCGTATGGAGCGCCTGTAATTAACTCCACCAATGCTTATCCTGATCTGACGCGTTGGAATTCTATCGATGATAATAACGAGAATGAGTACGCATACAACAGATATGCTCATATCGTTGCTAACGTATTCGCTCCATCTACGTCATTTAATTCCACTCAGGATGATCTCTTCACAGTGAATTTGACTGAAAATGATTTAAGGCAGCTTAATGTGAAGTACGTTATGTCTAGTAGGGATTTGACAGAGTATTCATCTGTTGAATTGCAAATCACGCAATTAGGTTCAGCAAATGGGTTCTTTCTTTATAAATTAACCTATTGAGAATAAGGGGCTGTCGGTTAAACCGACAGCCCCTTATTCCTCCTTTACCTGCTCAGAATTAAAGCGTCATAAGCGTTTTTAAATTTGATAATACAAATTCCCGCTGACGATGTTGCGATTTATATACGGATCGCCCTTCACGTAATACTCTGGCCATAGGTAGTTGAGCAGTGAGTATTCCCTATGGAATCTCATTTTCTTTTCATCGCTGATTTCGTAGCCTCGTGATAAGGACTCGTAATGATACAGCTCGGTATCGGGTGTATATACAACAAGATAGTTGTGACTTCTCACTTTGAGGCAATAGTCAACATCATTAAAAGCAACAGCCAGTTCTTCTCTAAAGCCGCCGACTTCGTCGAATACAGCTCTCTTAGTCATGAGGCATGCTGCAGTTACTGCGCTTAAATCTTGTGTGCGGTCACATAGATTGAAGTAGCCCCATTTACCTCTGGGGTAGTCTTTTCCAAGGTGACCGGCTCCAATTCCTCCGATACCGACGCCCGCATGCTGCAAAGTATTGTCGCTGTAGAAAAGTCTTGCGCCAACAATGCCAACCTCTTTTCTCGAACAAATGCCCAACATGTTTTCAATCCAGTTCGGGGTTATAACCTCCGTATCGTTGTTTAACAAGAGAAGGTAGTCGCCCTTCGCTTTGCTAGCGCCGAAATTCATCAACTTTGAGAAATTAAATTCCGCATCCCAATATTCGATGCGAATCGTATCGGGATAGCTCTTCTCTAATTCGGAGTAGTACTCGAATGTTTCTGGGTTCTCACTATTGTTTTCAATGATGACGATTTCGTAGTTATCGTACGTTGAGCGTTCAATGATCGACTTAATGCACGTATCGAGAACAGAGGGATGGTCCTTTGTCGGAATAATGATTGATACAAGTGGATGACTATCTGGAACTGCATAGGTAACTTTATAAGTGAAGGGGTCGTTCCCACGGTAAACCTTTGCTGAAACATTAAGTCTGTCCAAATGGGCCTGTACGGCTTTGACGCCAGCATCCCATGCATATAGCTTTGAGTTCGGGTCACCTGCAGTTGAGTTTTCGGTGATTCTCCAGTGGTACAGAATTTTAGCCACGTGTACCACATTCCGTGCGTTTTCTATCGCCTTAAGCGTCAGGTCATGATCTTGGGCTCCATCGTACTGCTCGTCGCCGTACTCCAGAGAATCGAATAGTGTTTTTCTGATTGCAAGAAAATGGCAAATATAATTAACACTTCGTAGTAAATCGATGCTTAAATCTGGCTTAAAGAATGGGTCACCATAGCTGCCATTGGCAAACAGTTTGTCTTCGTCGCAGTATATAAGATCAGTATTGTTTTCAGCATTAATTGCATGCGCATATTCATAAAGCGCCGATGGCTCGAGCGTATCGTCATGGTCTAAGAAGCAAATGAAATCTCCATTCGCTTCTTTTGTCCCGGCAAGAGTATTTTTGGAAATGCCGGAATTGCTTGCTAGCTCTATTACCTTAATGCGAGCGTCTTTATTCTTAGCGGTTTCGATCATATCTACAAGCGCACTGTTATCTGGGCTTGCATTGACCAGCACAAGCTCCCAGTTCGCATAGCTCTGTTTAAGAACTGATTCCACCATTTCCCTGAACAAATTATCGGGTGTGTTGAATAGGGGAACGACGATGCTAAACAAAGGCATTTTCTTGAAGGTAACCATCGATTGCTTTTCGAGCATCGCCGAACTTGCCTTGTGTTGCTCGAACCAATTTGGATATGCAGACGGATCAATCGAAATAGGCTTCATTTTCGACGTGGTTAAAATGCGCAGCTTATCGAGCTCTTCGTTGTCCACAACAGCGAAGCTGTTAAAGCTTGGGTGGTTGTTGTCTTCGATTGTGAAGATAAGCCTATTTGTGCTATTTGGGATTCGGACCGAGTATTGAATTTCGCGACGTTTTTTATTGGGAGCAAACCACAAGGGAATCGTAATGTCATCGGTGGTGATCGGCTCGATCTCAATACGATTCATCGAAGTATCGAAGCAGCTGATGGCTATTTTGTTGTCGTTGCGCTGGGGAAGTTTTACTGAGCAACGAAGAATGGCCTCATCTCCATCTTCGATAAACTCGTGAAAACGCATGCTTGCTACATCCAAGTCATGCTTATCGTCATAGTTCCTAATGGAATGGGACAAATCATTCTTAATTTTGTAGTTTAATCTTGACGCCCATTTTGCCGTGCTAAAGCTGATTTTAATGGCGTCGTAGGCGTAGTGCGCACTCAAATCATTAATCTGAATATCGCAATCACCAGTTCTGAGGTCGGGAAGAACTACGACGTATTGACTTTTATCTGACTCGTATGGATAGATTGAGCTTGGTATTGTCGTTCCGTCGCTCTTCGCTGCTGTCACCTGAATATTTGATACATCTATCTCAACATTCTTTAGGAGAACGTATACCTTTCCGCTTCCGCGACAAATACAATCCGTGGTAATTTTCATTTCAATTTACCTTTCCGTTGCACTGAAGATGCCCACGCTATTTCACTTGGATCTCCGGTTGATTCTTGCATTGAATTAACCCAGTACAGGTAGTCTCTCGATTCTTTCTTGGTATCGAATGCGCGCCGCTGTAATTCGACGTTCATGCCATGTTGCCATAGTTGAATTGCTCTGCTCATCTAGCGGATGAATGTTTTCATACCCAATTGGATGCATATATTCTTTAGGATTCGCTATATACATTTGCGCTGCCTCGAGATTTCCGCTGCACCTACTTCTTAAATCGGGATTTCCATTCAGAAGAGAGCCGATAGAAAAATGTGGATGTGCAACTCGATGTTCATTAATGCCGATTGCGATGAAATGTTCCAGCGCTCCAAGGGGGTCGTCTTTATATCTATCGAATAGATCCTCGTAATGATTTACATAAAAGGAATAATCAAATACAGATGAATAGTCTACTCCGTTAAATATGGCATTCGTAGAGCAAGAGCATATAAGTTGCGGTCTCCTTCGAGGCCACGTGCTTTGATCGATCGTGAGGGCTTCTTTATTAATTGGGTTAAAGATGTGGCATTCATAGCATTTAATGTCTTCCTTTTTAAGGAAGACATTAAACAGTCGTTCTGAGATAAAGCCAGGCATCCTTTGTTGATAGCTATTGCGACCACTTATATAGTCAATTCGCTTCTCAAGTTGTTTTTCGATTTTGAAAAGCCATTTACAATATCGGTCCATCAGCTCCTTTTTGCAAATAAACATATTGCATGGCGAAAAAGAACACTCCTCGCAGATTGCTTTATCAAAAGCATCCAAGTAGCTAGGGCATTTCGTCCTGATGATTTCCCTTGCCTGTAACAGATCTGTCGAAGAATGGATCATTCTATACTGCTCAGCAACAGTGATTAAGTTGCACCCGATTGAGCTTGTGCAGGGTTCTTTGGCTGCAACAATACAGTCATAATTAGTAAGGATGTTCTCAATTTCATAGTCTTTGAGCATCTGCTTTGAGTCATTGGGGGACTCAAACGCCCTTCGATAATGTGTGAGCCCAACTATCGACTCAGGAGAATTCTTCCATATCCAATAGAGGCCGGTAAGTTCACAGTAGTGTTTGTTTTTCTGGGAAATATTATCGCCTTGATCGTCGTACAGCCATCCAGCCTGACGATTGTCTGTTGGAATGGAGCTTGCCCCAACGTAGAGCGGCTGATATGGCGCTTGCGCATCAATGTCAAAGTGCTTATGCGCTGCGATGTAAATCTTCACTGTTCCTGACGCTCTTTCCGTGCTGAGGCAATTAGATGGCCTGTTCAATGGGTATCGCTCATATATTTTTAATTGATATGACCGATAGAGATTATTATATAAGTCGTAACTAAATCAGTTAAATGACACGGAGGACTACATGAAAGGCATCATCCTCGCCGGCGGGTCCGGCACGCGCCTGTACCCGCTCACGCTCGTGACCTCCAAGCAGCTGCTGCCGGTCTACGACAAGCCCATGATCTACTACCCGCTTAGCACCCTCATGCTGGCGGGCATCCGCGACATCCTGGTCATCTCCACGCCGACGGACCTCCCCAACTTCGAGCGCCTGCTCGGGGACGGCTCGCGCTACGGCGTGAGCCTCTCCTACGCCGAGCAGCCGAGCCCCGACGGCCTGGCCCAGGCGTTCACCATCGGCGAGGAGTTCATCGCCGGCGAGCCGTGCGCGCTGGTGCTCGGCGACAACATCTTCTACGGCAACGGCCTGTCGCGCCACCTGACGCGCGCCGTGCAGAACGCAGAGTCGGGCCGCGCCACGGTCTTCGGCTACCACGTGGACGACCCCGAGCGCTTCGGCGTCGTGGAGTTCGACCGCGAGGGCAGGGCCGTCTCCATCGAGGAGAAGCCCGCCGAGCCCAAGAGCTCCTACGCCGTCACCGGCCTGTACTTCTACCCGGGCGACGTGGCCGCCAAGGCCCATAGGGTGGAGCCCTCGGCCCGCGGCGAGCTTGAGATCACCACGCTCAACCAGATGTACCTTGAGGAGGGGACGCTGTCCGTGGTGACGCTGGGCCGCGGCTACGCGTGGCTCGACACCGGCACCATGGAGAGCCTGCACGAGGCCGCGGAGTTCGTCCGCGCCGTGGAGCACTCCCAGGACCTGCCGGTCTCGGTCCCCGAGGAGATCGCCTGGGAGAACGGCTGGATCACGACCGCCGAGCTGGAGGAGGCCGCGAAGGCATACGGCAAGTCGGTCTACGGCCAGCACCTGAAGAAGGTCGCCGCCGGCGAGATCGTCAACAGCCCGCGCGAGTACTAGCGCAAGCTTGTTTTCTTTCAGGGGTCACCGTTTATCTGGTGGCCCCTTTCGTTATGATTACGTTGACCATAAAGACAATATGATTGGGAGTGGATGTGTTAAGCGTCTACTTTGGCGATATGCCAGAAGCGATTTACAACACAGCGACATATTTCAAAAACTCTTACCGGTCTTCTTGGATTGCGGATCCCTATGCAGTCTCGATAATTAAAGATGTCGATCGATCGGTTGTTGTCTCCGAAAACGTCATCGAAAGCCCTGTGCTTGGATCCATCTCCCCACTCCAGCTTTCTGGTGGCGTGAAAACGCTGCTGCTTATGAGATTTGATCGAAAGCATATTTTTAACGCTTCTACCTGTGGTGACAACTGTGCCAAGTGGATTCTCGACATGGCGAAAGACCGCAAGCTCGTTGTGAATCTCTATCATGTGATGGACTTTGGCCGCGAGGATTTTAAAATCAAAGTCGTGAACAGCGGCCGAATCGTTCATAACATGGCCGAATTGATTCACGAGTCGATTCCGTATCTGTAGGTGCTGCTTATGAACGGTTCGCATCTTGTTAAGATTTCCCGCCGTAGGGGAACCAAGTACACATTTACCATCAAGCGGAACATCACTATTGTGCGTGGCGATAGCGGCACGGGTAAGACGACGCTGTTTGACATGGTCGCAGACTACATGCGAACGGGCGAGCAGTCGGGCGTTTCCTTGCAATGCGATTGTCCCTGTGTCGCCCTGACCGATTATGATTGGCGAAACCAGCTTTCGTCCGTTTATGACTCGATTGTATTTGTCGATGAGGGCTTAAAAGAGATCCATTCTGATGAGTTTGCCCATCATGTGCTGTATTCCTCGAATTATTTCGTGCTGATCTCAAGGGCTGATTTCCCCAATCTTCCGTATAGCGTGGATGAGATTTACAAGATTAAGACGAGCGGAAAATACCATTCTTTCGTCCCTGTTTATCAAGATCGCGGGAATCATCGTTATGCTATTTCCCGGTCGGCGCCAAAACAGGACTTTTCTATCCTTCTATGCGAGGACAGTAAGTCTGGTTTCCAGTTCTTTGAACGGCATTTCGCTGACAGTGAGCTTACCTGCGCTTCGGCCATGACGAACAGCGCGATTTTGGGCTGGTTGGATCAGCATTTCGACGATCGCGTGTTTGTTGTCGCGGACGGAGCGGCATTTGGGTGCTATGCGGACCGCGTCCTTAAGCTGCAAGACATTCACCGCGATACTGTTACGGTTTGTCTTCCCGAGTCATTCGAGTGGCTTCTGCTGAGCTCCGGCGTAATTTCAGGGTTAGATGTTAAGGCGGTTTTGGAAACCCCAGAAGCCTTTATAAACAGTGAGAAGTTTAAAAGCTGGGAGGACTTCTTCTATAAGTACTTACGCGATAAAACTGGGAATTCGGTCTTCCGTTACGACAAAGACTGCATTCCGGAGGCGTTTTGTAGGGGAAGTAATTCTGCGAAGGTTATGGCTCTTATCGCATGCCGAAATGTCCGATAGTTTTGTTGAATAGTGTCGCGGCGTCACTTCCTGCGGCATACTAAAGAAGCTGTACATGCTTCAGATTGGATTTTCATGTCTGAGATCTTTGAACCTAAGAACATCATCGTCACGGGCGGCTGCGGCTTCATCGGCAGCAACTTCGTGCACTACGTGGTCAACAACCACCCCGGGGTGCACGTCACCGTCCTGGACAAGCTGACCTACGCCGGCAACCCCGAGAACATCGCCGGGCTCCCCTCCGACCGCGTGGAGCTCGTCGTCGGCGACATCTGCGACGCGGAGCTGCTCGATGAGCTAGTCCCGGGCCACGACGCCATCGTGCACTACGCCGCGGAGAGCCACAACGACAACTCCATCGCCGACCCGGAGCCGTTCCTGCGCACCAACGTAGAGGGAACCTTCCGCCTGCTGGAGGCCGTCCGCAAGTACGGCGTCCGCTACCACCACGTCTCCACCGACGAGGTCTACGGCGACCTGGCGCTCGACGACCCGGCCAAGTTCACCGAGGAGACGCCGTATCACCCGAGCAGTCCGTACTCGAGCACCAAGGCGTCCTCCGACATGCTCGTGCGCGCCTGGACCCGCACCTACGGCCTGCGCACCACGATCTCCAACTGCTCCAACAACTACGGCCCCTACCAGCACGTGGAGAAGTTCATCCCCAGGCAGATCACCAACATCATCGACGGCGTGCGCCCCAAGCTCTACGGCAAGGGCCAGAACGTCCGCGACTGGATCCACACCGAGGACCACTCCTCGGCCGTCTGGGACATCCTCACCAAGGGCCGCACGGGGGAGACCTACCTCATCGGAGCCGACGGCGAGAAGAACAACATCACGGTCCTGCGCATGATCCTGGAGGCCATGGGCCGCGACCCCGAGGACTTCGACTGGGTCGCCGACCGCCCCGGCCACGACCGCCGCTACGCCATCGACAGCACCAAGCTCCAGCGCGAGCTCGGCTGGAGGCCGGCCCACACCGACTTCGCCGGGGGCCTGAAGCAGACGATCGACTGGTACGTGGAGAACGAGGCCTGGTGGCGCCCGGCCAAGGAGGCCACCGAGGCGCGCTACCGCGCACAGGGCCAGTAAGACCGCATCCCGGCGAACCGCACCGCGGGCGCCCCCGGTTACCCAACCTCTTCGATAGGAGCTTTTCCCACATGGCTGACATCGCATTCGAGAAGGACCTCTCCGTCGCCGAGACCGGCATCGAGGGCCTCAAGGTCGTCGACCTCGCCGTCCACGGCGACTCGCGCGGCTGGTTCAAGGAGAACTGGCAGCGCGCCAAGATGACCGCCCTGGGCATCCCCGACCTCAGGGTCGTCCAGAACAACATCTCCTATAACGACAAGAAGGGCGTCACGCGCGGCATCCACGCCGAGCCCTGGGACAAGTTCATCTCCGTGGCCCGCGGCTCGGTCTTCGGCGCATGGGTGGACCTTCGCGAGGGCAGCGCCACCTACGGGAAGGTGTTCACCTACACACTCGACCCCTCCAAGGCCATCTACGTCCCGCGCGGCGTGGGCAACTCCTTTCAGGCCCTGGAGGACGGCACCGCCTACACCTACCTGGTGGACGCCCACTGGTCGCTGGAGCTCAAGAGGACCTACACCTTCGTGAACCTCGCCGACCCCGAGCTCGCAATCGAGTGGCCCATCCCGCTCGATGAGGCCACCGTCTCCGAGGCCGACCTCAACCACCCGATGCTGAGGGACGTCGTCCCCATGGCGCCGAAACGGACGCTCGTCACCGGCTGCAACGGCCAGCTGGGCCGCGCGGTCCGCGCGCTCGCCGAGGAGCGCGGCGTGGCGAAGGACTTCGACTTCTGCGACATCGACACCTTCGACATGTCCGACCCGGACGCCTACTCCAGATACGACTGGTCGCTCTACGGCACCGTGATCAACTGCGGCGCCTACACCGCGGTGGACAGGGCCGAGACCCCCGAGGGCCGCGCGACCGCCTGGAAGGCCAACGCCACCGGCCCCGCCCTTCTCGCCCGCACCTGCGCCGGGCACGGCATCACCCTGGTCCACGTGTCCTCCGACTACGTCTTCGACGGCACGGCCGAGGTCCACACCGAGGACGAGCCCCTCAGCCCGCTGTCCGTCTACGGCCAGACCAAGGCGGCCGGCGACATCGCCGTGGCCGGGTGCCCGCGCCACTACATCATGCGCTCCAGCTGGGTCATCGGCGAGGGCCGCAACTTCGTCAAGACGATGAAGGGCCTGTCCGACCGCGTCGCCGACCCCGAGGACGGGCTCGAGCAGGTCACGGTCGTTGACGACCAGCTGGGCCGCCTGACCTTCACGCGCGACATGGCCGAGGCCATCTTCCACGTGCTGGGGACGCACGCCCCCTACGGCACCTACGACTGCACCGGCTCCGGCACCGTCAAGTCCTGGGCCGATATCGCCCGCGCCGTCTTCGAGGCCGCCAACGGCAACGGGGACAGGGTCGTGCCGGTATCGACCGCCGACTACTACGCGAGCGCCGAGGGCCCCGTCGCCCCGCGCCCGGTCCACTCCGCGCTCGACCTGTCCAAGCTCGAGGCTGCCGGCTTCCACTTGCCCGACTGGGAGGAAGAGCTGGGGGAGTACATCAAGACGCTCTAGCCGCTATTAACTTTTCGAGAGTAAAAGCCGCCGTTCTTTAACGGCGGCTTTTCTTGTTGGTGGCTATCTGCGCAGTGGTGCCAATAGTATTTTGCGGAAGATCTACCTCTCGCTTGGCATGGAAGTAGGGTGGCCGGGCTGTTCGTCGTAGGCGTATTTGCTGTACACGTTGACCTCCCACTGCTTTTTTTCGACCTTTGCTACAGAATCTAGGATGAAGCCGGTCGCAAGGCTCAGGCCGCACAGGAACATAAACGAGGCGGCGAGCATAGCGGTGGGGAAGCGCGGGACGAGGCCGGTCTGGAAATATTCGACAACGATGGGCATGCCCAGGGCGAGGCCGAATACCGCGAACAGAAGCGCAACGAGGCTGAAGAACTTCAGCGGGCGGTAGTCCTTGAACAGCGTGCCGATCATCGCAACGACTTTAATGCCGTCGCTCACGGTGTTGAGTTTGGACTCGGAACCCTCGGGACGGTCGCGGTACTCGATGGGCACATCTTTGATGCGCCAGCGGTGGTCGACGGCGTGGATCGAGAGCTCGGTTTCGATCTGAAAGCCCTCGGAAAGCACTGGGAAGGTTTTAACGAACGGGCGGCTCATGGCGCGGTAGCCTGTCATGACGTCATCGAAGCTGTAGCCATAGATCCACTTGATCATGGCGCGGACCAGATTATTGCCAAAGCCGTGGAAGGCACGCTTGTTCTCCTCGGCGTAGGTGCCGTTGGAAAGGCGATCGCCTACGGTCATGTCGGCCGTGCCGTTAAGGATGGGCTCGCAGAGGGCCTTGGCCGCCTCGGCGGGGTAGGTGTCGTCTCCGTCGACCATCAGGTAGCAATCGGCGTCGATATCGCGAAACATCTGGCGGCACACGTTGCCCTTTCCCTGACGGGGCTCAAAGCGGACTGTGGCGCCGTGCTCGGTGGCAATGCGTGAGGTATCGTCCGACGAGTTGTTGTCATAGACATAGACCGTCGCCTGCGGAAGCTCGCGGTGAAAGTCGTCGATGACTTTGCCGATCGTGAGCGCTTCGTTGTAGCAAGGGATGATGACGGCGATGGATTTAGAATTCACTTAATGCTCCTTATACATTCAATCCTAGAAAGTATAGCCGTTTGGGCCTGGCATCCTAAGATGTGGGTTAGTTCTCCAGTTTTGTTGCGCGAATCGTTTGCATGGCCGTCGGGTCTATACTGTTCGTTTGTCAACGATTACGAGTAAAGGAGTTGCATCCGTGTCGGATCAGACAAAGCAACAAGAAACTCGCAGTCTGCCTGCGACGTTTGCTAAGAACGAATTTGAGAAGGACGCGTTTATCCTTCGTCAGCTGGTTACCAAGGATTTTAAGATCAAGTATCGCCGTAGCGTTCTGGGCGTCGCATGGTCGGTGCTCAACCCGCTGCTGATGATGATCGTCATGGCCATCGTGTTCTCGACGATTTTTGGCCAGGGCCGCAATGGCTCAATGACGCCCGAGATGTACCCGCTGTACTTGATCGTGGGTAACGTCACCTTTGCCGTTATGTCTGAGTCTACGAATCAGGCGCTGACGTCAATCGTGGGTGCGGCCCCGCTGCTTAAGAAGGTCAAGGTTCATCGCTGGGTCTTCCCGGTGCAGAAGGTACTCTTCTCGCTGGTTAATTTTGCTTTCTCGCTAGTCGCCGTTGCCATTGTTATGCTGTGGTTCCACGTTATGCCATCTTGGCATCTCATTCTGCTGCCTGTTTGCCTACTTTTGCTCATGTGCTTCTGCATGGGCCTGGGCATGATGCTCTCCGCTCTCACGGTCTTCTTCCGTGATGTCATGCATCTGTGGAGCGTTGTCATCACGGCGTGGACCTATATCACGCCCATCTTTTGGACGACCGATTTTGTTGCGCAGATGCCCCATATTGTCCGTATCTTGGTATATGCGAACCCCATGTACAACTATCTGCAGTTTATGCGCGATATCTTCCTGTTCCAGACCACGCCTTCGCTTATGACGTTTGGCATGTGCGTTGCTTGGGCGGTTCTTGCGCTTGCCATTGGCTATACCGTGTTCCATAAGTCCGAGCGTAAGTTCATCCTCTACATCTAAGGAGTGCTGTGATGACTGAATCTGTTGTTGATTACAGCGAGCAGCCTCTGGCTGTCGAGGTCGACGACGTCACCATGATCTTTAACATGGCGTCCGAGTCGCTGACCAACCTCAAGGAGTACTTCATCAAGCTTGCCAAGCACGAGCTGTTCTTTGAGGAGTTTAGGGCGCTTAAGCACATCTCGTTCGATATTCATCGCGGCGAGGTCGTGGGTCTGGTCGGCACCAATGGCTCCGGCAAGTCTACGATGCTCAAGATTATCGCTGGCGTGCTTGAGCCTAGCGAGGGCAGCGTTAAGGTGCACGGTAACATCGCGCCGCTGATTGAGCTTGGTGCCGGCTTTGACCCCGAGCTGACCGCCCGCGAGAACATCTATCTGAACGGCGCCCTGCTCGGCTATACCAAGGAGTTCATCGATGCCAACTTTGACGGCATTATCGAGTTCGCTGAGCTGCAGAACTTTGTCGATATGCCGCTTAAGAACTTCTCCTCGGGCATGGTGGCGCGTATCGCCTTTGCAATCGCGACGATTACCGAGCCCGATATTCTGATCGTTGACGAGACGTTGTCCGTCGGTGATGTGTTCTTCCAGCAGAAGTGCGAGGCCCGCATCCAGCACTTTATCCAGAGCGGCGACGTGACGGTTCTGTTCGTTTCGCACTCCATGGAGCAGGTTGAGCGCATCTGCCAGCGTGCCGTTTGGATTGAGAAGGGTGACCTTCGCATGGACGGCCCGGTCAGTGAGGTCTGCAAGGCGTACCGTGAGCAGTTCAACTAGGTTATAATTAGTTGCGCCTGACAGGCTTGCGCTTGCTTGGGCGTGCGGTTATTTGCTCCATTAGCTCAGTTGGATAGAGCAGGGGACTTCTAATCCCAAGGTCGACGGTTCGAATCCGCCATGGAGCACCATCGTTTATTAAGCCCGGACCGCTTGGTGGTCTGGGCTTTTTCACATGCCGGTGTTCTTTGTTCTTGCCGGGTATACGTTTAGGCCGAAGCCGTGGCGTGAGCTGCTATTGTGCTGCTGATGTGGATTGGTTATACGGCGCGCCAAAGGGGGCTGGAGCCGAGCGTGAGCAAGCCTCTGCTTATGACGCTGCCAGCATCGTGGCTCTTTGCGTCGATTGTGCGCCGCAGGTGCGACATAGGGTTGGTGTACGTGATCAAGAAGGCGTAACAAAAACGGGGAGGACCAACTTGGCCCTCCCCACTATATCTAGTCTGTCTAGTCTGCCTTCAGGCACTCGGGCAAGACGTTTGCAACTGCATTCATCGCCTGCGGCCTCAGGTACTGCTCATTGAGCTTTGCCTTTCTGTAGGCGTAGCGAGTGTCTGCCGAGTACTTGATCAATACATCGGTGAAGAATCGTTCCCAGCTTAGGTAGTCGCGGCTTTCGATATAGCTCGAAGGATCCTTGAGGATTTTTGGAATGTCGTTACTGGGAATGAGGCCAGATTGCAGAAGTGTCCACTCGAATGATTCCGGGAGGAACAAGCGAACGTTCTTGTAAACGCGCTGTCCGAGCACCTTTTCGATGTAGGGACCAAACGCTGCGCCGTCTCCAATGGCAAGAACGTTTTGCTCGGGGCATTCGTGAATTGTCCGCTTTAGATTTGCTACGCCGGTGGCGGTATAGCAGGGGATCCTGAGCCGGTTGCAAAGAGCGTCGTAGAATTGATAGCCAGATTTGCTATCCTCGACAACTACGGCGTCGGGTACCTCGAATCCAACATTTAGATCCTGATACAGCATACTTGCCGTGTGGTCATATAGCGGCTTGGTCACCGAGTAGAAGCGCCTGTCGCTCTTGCGGCCATTGATTGTTTTACTTGTCGTGTTGACTAGCTTCAGGATCTCATCAACGCTGTAGGGGAGCTCGTTGGCATCGCGACGAGATATCAGAACAAAATAGTTGGACGAGCCGTTGACGGCTTTGGCGAAGTCCTTTGAGTAGATAAACTCGTTACCCTCATCTAGAAAGACGATTGAATCTTCGATGATCGATAGCTCGCGCTCCCAGCGTCTGCCGGAAAGCGTTTCGCAAGGCACGTCGCAACTGAGTGCAACGCCGCTTTCCGGTCCTCGGTCGTTGTAGTCGCGAATCATCGAGATGAGCGTCGTTTTACCCGTGCCGCTGTTGCCGCGTATAAAGGAAATATTGCGCTTAAACGTGAGTGTGTATTTGACCTTTGCACGCTCTACGACAACGGTATGCGTTCCCTTCATTACTCATCAACATCCAAAAAGTCATTCGTGGCGCCGACAAACTCCTGCATGTTTCTGACGATGCGGCCATCGTTTTCAATGCGGATTTCAAAGCTCTTCCAGGGGAATTTCATGATGTGGTATAAGGTCACCAGCACATCCTGCTCTTTGCCGATCTTGAGTAGCCAGCGGGCACAGTTGTCTCCGCAGGTGGATGCGTTGAACACCATATTTGGGAGATTACGCACCAGCAGCAGCGTCTTAACGCCGCCGGACAGTTCGAGTGGGGTGATCGAGCCCAGCTGTTTGCTTACGATGTTGTGGGGACCGATGAGCTCTGATCCGTCCACGCTTTTAATAATCTGTGCGGCCATAGGGTCTTCGAACCATGAGTCCAAGTATGAGTTCCTAAAATAGGTTTCGGTATCGTAGATGGAACCGGGGTAATCCCCCAGATGGATGCTTAACATGCGCGTCTCCAGACGTTGTGTGACTGCAATGATTATATGCCAGTAATAAAGTGCCGCCAGTAGCGAGGTTGCTGCTGGCGGCACTGGCATTATTAGCGTGTGAATCGCGTTGATGGATTTGCTCGCGAGGCTACTTTTCGAGACGTTCCCTCAGCAGCTCCAGCGCGTGGGCGTAGCCTTGCAGGCCCTCGCCGGTGATGGTGGCGAAGCAGGCCAGGCGTGCATAGCTCACCTGGCGGAAGTCCTCGCGTGTTTCGACGGCGCTAATGTGGACCTCCACGGCCGGGATGGCGACGGCTTTGAGCGCATCGAGGATCGCCACGCTCGTATGTGTGTAGGCGGCCGGGTTGATGACGATGCCGTCGACCTTGCCGTAGGCCTCCTGAATCTTGTCGACGATGTTGCCCTCGTGGTTGGACTGGAAAACCTCGACCTCGTCGAAGCCCTGTGCAGTGCCCGCTTCCTGGCAGATCTGCACTAAGCGGTCGTAGTTGTCGCTGCCATAGATGCCTGGCTCGCGAATGCCGAGCATGTTGAGGTTGGGGCCGTTAATGACGAGTGCTTTCATGGTTGCTTCCTTTGCGGTTGAAAAACCACCACAAAGGTGCCTGTCCCCTTTGTGGTGGTTTTGGTTAGAGAGCGGGTGGGAGGGTGTCGAGGAGGGCATGGGCGGTGTTGGCGGCGCAGTCGCGTGAGTCGATGATGTAGTCGGCCCAGGCGCGGTAGCGCGGCATACGCTGCTCGGCCAGCTTGTCGATGCCGTCGCGCGCGGTGATGGGGCGGCCCTTGTGGGCGAGCTCGTCGAGCTTGCGGTTGAGCATCACGATCTGGCTGTTTTGGTGCAGCAGCGGGTAGTTCTCGTCGCGCGTAACCACGCCGCCGCCGGTGGAGAGAACCAAGCCGCTGCGCTTGGAGATGTCGGCCAGCGCTGCCGTCTCCTGCTCGCGGAAGGCCGCCTCGCCGCACTTGACGATAAAGTCGGCGCAGGGCATGCCCAGGCGCTCCTCGAGGGCGCGATCGAGGTCGATGTGCTCGCGGCCCGTGAGCTGAGCGATCTGCTCGCCCACTCGGGTTTTGCCCGAGCCCGGCATGCCAATCAGGGCGATGTTTTGCTCGCGGCGGGACAGACGCTCCGTCACATCCAGGATGCGCTCGCGCGGGGTGGCTTGGCCGGTATAGCGCTCGACGGCCTGTGCCGCTTGGGCCACGAGCATCAGCAGGCCGCCGATGCAAGGGATACCGCGGCGCTCGGCCTCGAGCATCAGGCCCGTGCGGGCGGGGTTGTAGACAATGTCGATAACGCCTTCGAGCGCATCGAGCCCTTCGAGCGTGCAAGGCGCGTCGGGGCAGTGGGGGAACATGCCGGCGGGCGTGCAGTTGACGAGTAACGTTGCATCGGACTGCTGGGAGATGTTGTCGTAATTGACCTCGCTCGTGCGGCCGACGGGCACGACGATGGCGCCCAGGTCTCCCAGCACCATACTTGCCGTGGTGCCGGCGCCGCCGGTGGCTCCGAGCACGAGAGCCTTCTTGCCGGCGACCTCAACCCCCAGCTCCTCGACCAGGCATTGAAAACCAAAGTAGTCGGTGTTGTCGCCGCGCAGGCGGCCGTCGGGCAGGCGCGTGATGGTGTTGACGTTGCCCATGCGTTCGGCCAGCGGACTCAGCTCGTCAAGATATTCCATGACGGCGCGCTTGTAGGGGATGGTCACGTTGGTGCCCTCCCACTCGTCGCCCGTCATAAAGGCCGCGAGGTCCTCGGGCTCGCGCTCAAAACGCACGTACTCAAGCTCCGCCAGCTCTTTGTAGATGGTCGGGGTGTAGCTGTGGCCCAGCACGCGGCCCAGTACGCCGTAGGGGCGGGTTGCGGCGGTATCGGTCATCTAGAGCACCTCCGTGTAGCTGCCAAAGTAGGTGAAGCTCTCGCACACGTCGTCAATCGAGTCGAGCAGGTCGTCGAGCGCCTTGCTGCCAAAGGGGCAGTCCAGATCAAAGTAGAACATAAACTCAAAGTCGCGACCGGGGATGGGGCGGCTCTCCAGTTTGATGAGGTTGATGTTGAGCGCATAGAAGCGCTCGAGTACGCGATAAAGGGCGCCCGGTTCGTTGGCCGTGGTGATCATGAGCGAGGTACGGTTGGCGCCGGGGTAGACGCGCGGCTCGCGGCTGATGACGACAAAGCGCGTGTAGTTGTTGTCCGAGTCTTGGATATTGGGCTCCAGCACCTCGAGGCCATACAGCGTGGCACAGCTGCGCGAGGCGATGGCGGCGACGTCGGTGCGCTCGGAGTTGGCGACCATCTCGGCCGACATGGCCGTGTTTGGGTACTTGGTGGCGTGCAGGTCGTGGGACTCGATAAAGCCGGCACACTGGGCAATGGCTTGGCCGTGGCTGTAGACCTCGCGCACGTCGGCGAGCTTGGTGCCGCGCTTGACGAGCAGGTTGTGATCGATCTTGAGGCGCAGCGAGCGCACGATATGGAAGTCGAACTGTGCGAGCAGGTCGTAGACGGCGTTTACCGAGCCGGCGGTTGAGTTCTCGATGGGCAGCACGCCAAACTCGCAGAAGCCGTCGCGCACAGCGCGCATGACGCCCTCGAAGGTCTCGAAAAACGCGATATCGGGCACGTCGAAGAGTTTGCACGCGGCGATCTGGCTATAGGCACCTTCCACGCCCTGGCAGGCAACGGTGGCCGTTTGAGGGAAGGGCATGTCATAGGCTGCGGCCGTGGCGTGGGCCTTTTGCGACACCGTGATGCCCTTGAGCTCGTTGATGTAGCGCTGCTGCTCGGCCTTGCTCATGCTCATGAGGAGACGGAACAGGGTGATGGTCTGCGCCTCGTAGCGCTCGGGCGCACGGCTGGCGAGGTTGTTGAGCTTGGAACGCTCGCGGGCGGGGTCGAAGACGGCCTTGCCCATCTCGATTTTTGACTTGGCGACCTCGGTGGCAATGTCCATGCGCTCGACAAAGCTGTTGAGGAGCGTGGTGTCTATGCCATCGATGGCCTGGCGGATGTCAGCAAGGTCCATGGAGGCCCCTTTCACGTAACGGCTGAGTTGGCAGGCAACCCAGGTGAGTCGGGTTAGAGCTGGGCGGCGTCCTCGAGGAGAGCGTCCCAGATGGCGAGGGCGGCGGCTGCTTCGGCTACGGGGACGGCTCGGGGGACGATGCAGGGATCGTGGCGGCCGTGGATCGAGAGCTCGGCATTTTCCATAGCGTCCATGTCCACCGTCTGCTGCTCGCGGCCAATGGAGGGCGTGGGCTTTACGGCCATGCGCCACATGACGGGTGCGCCGGTCGAAATACCGCCCAGGATGCCGCCGGCATTATTGGACTCGACTTCGGTCTTGCCGGTCTCGGCGTCGATGCGATACGGATCGTTGTTCTCGCTGCCTCGCATGGCGGCGACGGCAAAGCCCATGCCAAACTCCACGCCCTTCACGGCGGGAATCCCAAACGCAATCTGCGCGATGCGGTTCTCGATGCCGTCGAACATGGGGTCGCCGATGCCCGCGGGCAGGCCGTAGATGCCGCACTCCACGATGCCGCCGATGCTGTCGAGCTCGTCGCGCGCGGCCAGAATCTCCTCGCGCATGCGAGCGCCAGCTGCGGGGTCAATGCACGGCAGGTCGTTCGAAAGAATCGCCTTGCGGTCGGCCTCGCGATAGACCATGTCGTCCATGGGCAGATCGGAGATGCCACCGATCTGCGCCACGTGCGCCATGACCTGAATGCCGCGGGCCTCGAGCGCCTGCAGTGCGATGCCGCCGGCGATGCATAGAGGGGCCGTTAGGCGGCCGGAGAAGTGCCCGCCGCCGGCGACGTCGTGCATGTTGTGGTACTTCACGCGTGCCGGGAAATCCGCATGGCCCGGGCGGGGCTTGCGGCGCAGCTCGGAGTAGTCCTTGGAGCGCGTGTTGGTGTTCTCGATGATCGCGGCGATGGGCGCGCCCGTGGTGTGTCCATCAACTATGCCGGCGATAATGTGGGCGGCGTCGGCCTCGCGGCGCTTGGTCGCGGTCTCGTCACGGCCGGGGGCGCGGCGGTCCAAAAAGGCCTGCAGCTGCTCCAGGTCAACGGCGATACCTGCCGGAATGCCATCGAGCGAGCAGCCGATGGCGGGGGAGTGCGACTGGCCAAAAATACTCAGATGCAAGACGTTGCCAAAGGTCGAGGACATGCTATTCCTCCTCGAGCGTGACCTTGCCGCCCAACAGGCGGTAGTGGTCGAAGAAATCGGGATAGGACTTGTTGACGGCCTCGGCCCCGTGGATCACGACCTCGCCGGTGGCGCGACTCGCGGCGATGGCGGCCATCATGGCGATGCGGTGGTCGTTGTGCGAATCGACCTCGCCGCCGGTAAGGGCATCGACGCCCTTGATGATGAGGTCGTCACCTGCAATACGCACCTGCGCGCCCAGCGCGGTGAGCTCGCGGGTGGTGGTGACCAGACGGTCAGATTCCTTGATGCGCAGGCGTGCGCAGTCACGGATGAACGTGCGGCCCTGGGCCAGCGATGCCACAGCCGAGATGACGGGCACCAGGTCCGGAATGTCGTGGGCGCTCATCTCAAAGCCGGCGAGCTTGTCGGACTGGACGGTGGCTGCGTTCGTGGAGCGCACGATGCGGGCGCCAAAGCGCGAAAGCGCGGCGAGCACGTTGCGGTCGCCCTGTGCGGAGCTCAGCGACACGCCCTCGACAGTGATGGGGTCGGAGCCGATGGCGCCGGCGCACAGCCAAAAGGCGGCGTTGGACCAGTCGCCCTCGACGGCTACGCTGCCGGGCGTGCGGTACGAGCCACTGCTCACGCGGAAGTTCGTGACCTCGGGCTGGCCGTCCTTGGCCGGAATACGCTCGACGTTGACCTCGACGCCGAAGGCCTTCATGGCCTGGATCGTCAGGTTGATGTAGGGGCGGCTTTCGATAAGGCCGGTCACCTGCACACAGGAGGGCTGGGCCAGCAGCGGGGCCGCCAGCAGCAGGCCGGAGATATACTGCGAGCTCACGTTGCCCGGAAGCACAAAGGTGCCCGGGCGCATGCGGCCGCTCGTCTTGAGCGGAAAACCGCCCAGGCCCTGCAGGTCGCAACCGGCGGCGATGATCTCGTCCGAAAGCGGGGAGAGCGGGCGGGCGCCCAGGCGGCCCTGGCCCACGAAGGTCGCCTCCGCGCCCAGCGCGCAGGCGACAGGCAGCATAAAGCGCAGCGTGGAGCCACTCTCACCACAGTCGAGCGTGCCGCCGGCAAGGGCTTTAAGCAGGCCAAATTCAATGCTCTTCATGGTGGGGTGGACCTGGAAGCCGTCCTCGACGGTCTCGATGCGGGCGCCGAGCGCCGTGAGGCAGCGCACCGTGGCCTCGATATCGGCGCAGGTCGTGTTGCAGGTAACGTGCGTCTCGCCGTTTGCAAGCGCGGCGCAGATGATGAGGCGGTGCGCCATCGATTTGGATGCGATGGCGGGAACGGTGCCCTTGAGCGGGGACGGGGTGATGCGGGCTAACATGCGGAAACGTCTCCCTTCTGGCCGAGGCCCTCGGCAATCAAATCGTGGAAGGTGGAAAGCGGCATGCGGTCGATGCTGCAACGGCCAATGTCATGCGGAATTACCAGGTCGATGGTGTCGCCCGCGCGCTTTTTGTCGTGGAGCGCCTCGGCAAAGACGGTATCGGCATCTAGGTCGCAGCGGGTCTTGAGGCCATGGCGGGCGCAGAGTTCCTCAATACGATCGGGCAGTGCAGCATCGCAAATGCCATGCAGGGCTGCGGCACGCGTGATGATGCCCATGCCGATCGACACGCAGTTGCCGTGGCCGAGCTCAAAGTGCTCGCAGGCTTCGACGGCGTGCCCGGCGCTGTGGCCAAAGTTGAGCAGCTTGCGCTGATTGGTTTCGCGCTCGTCGGCAACAACCACGGCGCGCTTAATGTCGATATTGCGGGCGATGATGAGCGCCACGCGGGCCACGTCGCAGTTCAGCAGATCAAGCGTGAGCGGGGTCTTCTCCAGCTCGGCGAAGAGCTCGGGGTCTGCGATCACGGCGTGCTTGACGACCTCGCCGCAGCCGTCGGCGAACTGCTCGGGCGTGAGGGTCGCCAGGCACCCCACATCGGCGATGACCACGCTCGGCTGCCAAAAGGCGCCGGCCAGGTTCTTGCCAGCTGCCAGGTCGATGGCCGTCTTGCCGCCAACCGACGAATCTACCATGGCGAGCAGGCTTGTGGGAATTTGCACAAACTTGCAGCCGCGCATGTAGGTGGCGGCCACAAAGCCCGCAACGTCGCCCACGACGCCGCCGCCGAGTGCCACGATCACGTCGGAGCGCGAAAGCTCGTGCTCGGCCACAAACTCCAAAATGCCAACATAGGTCTCGGCACGCTTATGGGCCTCGCCGGCCTCGAAGGTGCAGATGCTCACCTCGTAGCCTGCGGATTCGAGGCTCTGCTTAACGGGCATCTGGTAGAGGGGGCCTACATTGGTGTCCGTCACGATGACGGCACGGGTGCCGCCGGCGGTGGCGCGTACGAGTGGGCCAGCCTGCTCCAGCAAAAACGTGCCCACATGCACCTGGTAGGGGCGTGCGGTGTCGATATCGATGGTAATCGCCATAAGCTTCGGTCCTTTCGACCTGGCGTGATGGGTGGTCTAGTGGGAGGCCTCGTCGTCGAGCGCGCGCTTGATGCGGTCGCCCTCGGCAAGGAGATTCTCCAGATAGCGCTGGTCGCGGTCCTTAAGGGCGTGACTGTAGGCGCCGAGCGATTCGATCAGATGGTCAATCTCGAAGGCGAGCGCATCGGCGTCGTCGATCATGAGCTCGGACCACATCTGCGGATTGAGGTGCGCCACGCGGGTGAGGTCGCGGTAGCTGCCGGCCGAAAAGCCGTGGTGGACCTGAGCGGTCGGGCTCTTAACGTAGGCGTTGGAGACGACGTGCGCGAGCTGGCTCGTAAAGGCGATGACGCGGTCGTGCTCGGCGGCGCTCGTTACGCTGAACTTGCCAAAGCCTAAGGGACGCACCATCTCGCGCACCTGGCCCAAAAGCTCAAGCTTAAGTGCGTCGTCTACCGCGGGCGGTACAAGCACGAGCGGTGCGCCCTGGAACAGGTCGGCGCGGGAATGCGCGTAGCCCGAGAACTGCGTGCCCGCCATGGGGTGCGCGCCTACAAAGTAAAAACCGTGCTCGCGGGCAAGCTCAAAGGCGCGCTCGCACACGATGCCCTTGACGCCCACGGTGTCGATCACCACGGGGCCCATGATGGCCTCGGTGTCGGTGGCGTCGGCGAGTGCCTGGGCGTGCGCCTCGAGCCACTCGATGCAGGCCTCGGGGTAGCATGCCAGGACGATGATGTCGCATTCGCCGAGCGTCTCGTCGTTGAGCTCGCCGGCAACGGTGCCCATGCTGGCGGCCGTCATGACGTCGTCATCGGGGTCCCACGCCAGCACGCGGATGCCCGCCTGCGCATAGCCGCGGGCAAAGCTACCGCCGATGAGGCCCAGGCCCACGATACCGGCGCACTTGGGGCCACCCTGGTTAACGCGTGCGTTTCTCACCGTACCCATGGCCTACTCCTGAACGGTCTCTTGGCAGACGACCTCGCGGATGGCGCGGATGCGGCGCATGGTGTCGTCGAACTGGTCGGGGGTGAGGGCCTGAGCACCGTCGGACCAAGCGTGGCTCGGGTCGTCGTGGACCTCGATCTCCAGACCGTTGGCGCCGCAGGCAGTCGCGGCGAGCGCCATGGGCTCAACATAGCGGGTGTAACCGGTGGCGTGGCTGGGGTCGGCGACGACGGGCAGGTGCGACAGGTGGTGCAGCACCGGCACGGCGTTGAGGTCGAAGGTGTTGCGAGTGCGGGTTTCGAATGTGCGGATGCCGCGTTCGCACAGGATGACGTTGTCGTTGCCCTCGCTCATGATGTACTCGGCTGCCATAAGCAGCTCGTCGACGGTGCCGGACATGCCGCGCTTGAGCAGGATCGGGGTCTGCGTCTTGCCGACCTCCTTGAGCAGGGGGAAGTTCTGGGCGTTGCGAGCGCCAATCTGCATGACGTCGATTTTTTTATCCAAGAAGACCTGCACGTCGCGCGGGTCCATGATCTCGGTGACGATCGGCATGTCGAGCTCGGCGGATGCCTCGCACAGCAGGTCCAGGCCGGCGGGACCCATGCCCTGGTAGGCGTACGGGGAGGTGCGGGGCTTGTAGGCGCCGCCACGCAGCATCGTGGCGCCGGCGGCCTTCACGCGGCGGGCGATGCGGATGAGGTTCTCGCCCTCGACGGAGCACGGGCCGGCGATGACCTGGAACTGGTCGCCGCCGATTTTGACGCCGTGGCCGCAGTCGATGACGGAGTCCTCGGGGTGGAACTTGCGGTTGGCGCGCTTGAACGGCTCGGAGACGCGCTGCACGCGCTCGACGACGTCCATGGACTCGAGCAGGAACGGGTCGATCTTGGTCGTGTCGCCCACCAGGCCGATGATGGTCTCGTTCTCGCCGCGCGAGACGTCGGTCTTGAGCCCTTTTTTCTCGATCCAGCTGACGATGTGGCTGACGGCCTCGTCGCTGGCGCTCTGCTTTAAAATTGCAATCATGGTGTGCCTCTCACCTCGATGGATAGCCCTTGCAAAAACGGCCCGCATCGCGAGCCGTATTATATGGTGCATGAGAGTTTATACTATCTGACTTGCTTTTGCCGCCTAAAGCGCGCTGTCGCGACGCGTCTCCCACGTAATTGCAAAGCTTTTTCTATTATTTTGTTAGCCCGTGGCGCACTTGGGTATAATGCCAACCGTTCGCCCTATTAGCTCAGGGGATTAGAGCGTCTGCCTCCGGAGCAGAAGGCCGTTGGTTCGAATCCAACATGGGGCACCATCGAACGTAAGACCGTCCGAACCTCGCATGGTCCGGGCGGTTTTCTTATACCGACGCGACATGATGGGACGTGGTATGACAGCAACGGATATCGAGCGCGGACTCTCGACCGCCGAGGTCGAGGAGCGCATCGCCGCCGGTAAGATCAACCGCAACATGGAGCTCAAGACCAAGTCCGTCAAAGAGCTCATCATCGAGAACCTCTGCACGCTGTTTAACTTGATCAACGTGGTCTTGGCGATTTTGGTGTTGCTGACCGGTTCGTTTAAAAACCTGACGTTCCTGTTCGTGGTGTTCTTGAACACGGCAATTGGCGTCATTCAGTCCATGCGTTCCAAGCGGATGGTCGACAAGCTTACGCTGCTCACCTCTAAGAAGGCCATCGCAGTGCGCGACGGCGCGGAGGTGGAGCTCGACCTGGACCAGATCGTGCTCGACGACATCATTCGCCTGGGGCGCGGTGACCAGATTCCCGCCGACGCCGTGGTAGTGTCGGGCGAGGCGCTCGTCAACGAGAGCCTGCTGACGGGCGAGAGCGACCTCATCAAGAAACAGCCAGGCTCCGAGCTCATGAGCGGCAGCTTTATCGACTCGGGCCTGCTGCGCGCCCGCGTGATCCATGTCGGCGCCGACAACTACGTGGCCAAAATTAATAACGAGGCCAAGTACGTCAAAAAGGTCAATTCCGAGATCATGAATGCGCTTAATGCCATCGTGCGCTTTGCGAGCATCATCATGATCCCGCTCGGTTTGGCGTTGTTTGCCTCGAGTGTGAGCGAGCTGTGGGATGCCGCGGGTACCCCGGGCGATAGCGCGCTTTCGTGGTGCTTCTCCGAGCTGTTGGCTGGTCATGTGCCTTCGTCGGCGCTGCTGTCTACGGTGGGCGCCCTGCTGGGCATGATCCCGCAAGGCCTGGTGCTGCTGACCTCGTCGGTGCTCGCCATCGCCACGGTGCGCTTGGCCCGCCGCAAGGTGCTGGCACAGCAGCTCTACTGCATCGAGACGCTCGCTCGCGTCGACGTGCTGTGCCTGGACAAGACGGGCACCATCACGTCGGGCCGTATGGAGGTCGAGGGCACGTATCCGCTGCCGGTTGAGGGCGTGAGCCTAGGCGCCGGCTCGGACGAGGCAGTCGTTCCCGTCGATACCACGGTGCTCGATTTTGCGCTGGCTAACGTCGCGCGTGCGACTTCGGCCGATGCCAACGAGACCTGCCAGGCGCTGCTCAACTATTACGCCGACCGCCCGGTCGAGGTGTCTGAGCCGCTGTCGGTCATTCCGTTCTCGTCCTCCAAAAAGTGGAGCGGCGCGTCGTTTGTGCAGGGCTCCTATGTGATGGGCGCCGCGCAGTTTGTGCTCTCCGATCGTGTGTTTGCCCAGGTCGAGAACCGTGTCGCCGAGCTTGCCGATACTTGCCGCGTGCTCGTGGTGGCGCGCGTGGACGGCTTTACGCCCGATGGCGATATGGTGGGCGAGGCCGAGCCCGTGGGCTTTGTGACCATCCGCGACGAGATTCGTACCTCGGCGGCCGAGACCATCGGCTACTTTAACGAGCAGGGCGTGACCCTCAACGTGATCAGTGGCGACGACCCGCGTACGGTGTCGTCGATCGCGCGCGTGGTGGGCGTGCCGGGGGCGGACGCTTATGTGGACGCCACGACGCTCGATACGCCGGCCAAGCTCGATGCCGCAGTGGACCGCTACCATGTCTTTGGCCGTGTGACCCCGCAGCAGAAGCGCGAGCTCGTGCAGGCGCTCAAGCGCCGCGAGCACACCGTGGCCATGACGGGCGACGGCGTCAACGACGTGCTGGCGCTCAAGGAGGCCGACTGCTCCGTGGCCATGGCAGCCGGCTCCGATGCCGCGTGCAACGTGGCCGAGATCGTACTCGTCGACAACGATTTTGCCTCGATGCCCGCCGTGGTGGCCGAGGGCCGTCGCTCCATCAACAACCTGCAGCGCTCGGCGTCGCTGTTCCTGACCAAGACGCTGTTCTCGATGGGCCTGGCGGCGCTGTGCATCGCGCTGCCGCCGTACCCCTTCGAGCCCATCCAGATGACACTCATCAACTTCTTCTGCATCGGCGCGCCGGGCTTTGTGTTGGGCCTGGAGCCCAACAATGCTCGCGTGAAGGGTGCGTTTTTGACGAACGTACTCAAGCGTGCGCTGCCGGCGTCGATTGCAGTCATTATGGCTGCGGCGCTCGATATCTTTGTGGCGCGCGTGTTTGGCTTTAGCCAGCTCACGCTGTCTACGATGTGCCTGCTTACGTCCTGCGCGGCGAGCGTCAGCCTGATCTGGCGCATCTCGCAGCCTCTCACGCCCTTACGTGTGGTGCTCTTTGTGTTTGTAGTCGCCGGCATCCTGGTGGGCGTTATCGGATTCCCGGAGCTGCTCTCTATTGCCAACCTGTCGATAGGCCAGATGGTTATCTTGGCTGTCATCGTGATCTTTACCTGCTCGGTGTTCTTTAAGCTCGCCACGATGATGGATTCGCTCAAGCCGCGTCGTCGTCATGCCGCAACTGGTTTTGGGCGTGGTGTGCGCGTTCACCTGGGTCGCGGTGGCGGCAAGGTGAGCTCGACGGGTTCGACGGCCGAGCGTTTTGCCAAGCGCGTCGCCGCCGACATGGCGCAGCGCCGCGAAGATCGCACCGCTCGCGAGGCCGAGGCCCGTGCACTCGAGGGCGTGGCCCAGGCCCAGCCCAAGAAAAAGAAGAGTGCCGGAGCCAAGCGCTCTCGCGTGACCAAGTCCGCCCTAGGCATCAAAGTCTCGATGCCAAGCAAAAAGAAGAAGTAACTACGCGCCCTGGCGATGTTGAATTGGTGCCTTGTTCCTGTGGGGCCGTGGCGATGTTATGCTCTAACCTCGATTGTTTGAATTGCTTCGAAAAGAGGATGCCGTGATCTGCCCGCATTGCCTTAAGACTATCGAGGACGGCGCCTCGTTCTGCCCCTACTGCAACGCCTATGTGGGTCCGGGCGATGGTCCCGAGCACACCGAGTTCGTGTTCTGTGAGGGCTGCGGTGCCCGTCTTTCTCCGCATGATCGTACGTGCCCCAAATGCGGACGCCCCGCTCCGGGTATCCTCTCCGAGGACGCGGCCGCATCCGACCTGGCAGCGGGCCGCACGGCAGGCTTTCCGCGCCTAACGCAAGAGCAGATCGATACCGAGGTGCCTCATGCGCCGGCCTCTGCCGCTGCGGTGCTTTCGGACGCCGCCGATCCTAACGAGACCTGCGTGCTGCCGGCTTTCGATAAGGATTTCGGTATCCCCAAGGTCGATATTCCCACGCCGGTTTCCCTGCATGACGATGCTCAAAAACCCAAGCGCAAGGTGCATCCCGACGAGGACGCCTATCACAAGCACAAGCGTCATATTCCCAAGCCGCTCATCGTCATCGCGGTCCTTGCCGTCGTTTGCGGCGGTGCCTATTGGTTCGTGACGGCCGATCCCATGGGTGTCATGCCTGGCTTCTATGACCAGTTTGGTCAGGCCGCGCAGACGACCTTCCCTACGCGCCAAAAAGGCGAGGCGACTGAGGACGATACCAAGCAAGACGATTCTGCCGAGGTGGTCCAGGAAGAAACCGTGCTCACCGATGATCAGCTCTATACCAGGCTCGACGGTCTGTATCAGACCATCGTGTCCTACGGTGACGAGGACCAGATCGGCGAGGTCATCGATTCCTTTAACAACGGTTATCTCCGAACGCCGCTGTCTACCCGTCAGGAGCTGTCGCAGAGTGCCTACGCCCTGCGCGACCAGATCAAAAAGACGCAAGATGAGCTTAACAACCTTAAGTATCAGGACGATACGGTCTATGCGGATGACATCGCCCACTTAAAGCAGCTTGCCGAGTGGATGTATGAGCGCGTCGACGTGATCTGCCAGAGCTGGGATATCTCGCTGGCCATTCCCGATGGCGAGTCGATGAGTTCCCACCAAAGCGAGATCCTGGCGCCCATCGCACAGGGCGGCAACAGCGCGCTGAATCAGTACGACGCCAACGTGGGCTCCTGGAAGCCGCAGCAGCGTTCCTAAAATTAGTTCGCCATAGTCGGCATAACCTACGTGCGCAATTGATGTAAGCGCATGCTTATTGCTACAATTCGTACAAATATGCTTTAAACGCACGAGGAAGGAACCACATGTTTGGTTTTAAGAAAGAGCTCTACACGCCCGAGTATCAGCTTGCCGGCGACGAGTGCGCCGTTATCGAGACGTCGAAGGGTACCATCAAGGTCAAGTTTGACGGTGAGGGCGCTCCCATTCATGTCGCGAACTTCTGCGAGCTTTCCACGATGGGTTTCTATGATGGCCTTAAATTCCATCGCTATGTGCCCGGCTTTGTCATTCAGGGCGGCGACCCCAATACCCGCGATATGTCCGGCGCCGACGTCGCTGCCGGTCTTGAGGGCCCCGATGGCATGCCCGGTACCGGTGGCCCCGGCTACTGCATCAAGGGCGAGTTTGCCACCAATCCGCGCAACAGCCATGTCGATGGTGCCCTTGCCATGGCACGCTCCATGGACCCCGATTCCGCGGGTTCGCAGTTCTACTTCTGCTTGGGCGCCCAGCATAACCTCGATTCCGGGTACACCGTCTTTGGTACCACGGTCGAGGGTCTCGATGTGATTTCGCAGCTGCGTGCCGGCGACGAGATCGTTCATGTCGAGATCGTTCACGAGTAAAGGGGACTTCCTTGAATAGCCAGCTGATCCAACAGGGCCGCGCCGCTTACCGCGCGGGTGATTTTTCCGCTGCAGCCCAGATGCTTGGGGCGGCAAAGACTCCCGATGAGATTATGGGCGAGGCCGATCACCTTCGTGGCAACGCCTTGATGCACCTGGGCATGTATGCCGAGGCTGCCGAGGCCTACGCCGCCGCCCTCAACGACGGCACCTATGGCAAGCGCGGCGCACTGCTCACCAACCGCGGCAAGGCGCTCGCCGCCGTGGGCGACTACACGACGGCCGCCCAGGCGTTCTCTGCTGCTACGCAGGACGCTTCCTATGCCACGCCGTTCAAGGCCTATCTGGGCCTGGGTAACGCGCTGTTCCAGTCGGGCGACTATGCCAACGCGGGTACTGCCTTCCGTCAGGCTGCCATCGACGGCGCCAATCCGGCTCCTGCCGCCGCACTCGGCGAGCTCGGTCGTTGCTTCATTAAGCTCGGCCGTCCGGCGGATGCCGTGGAGACCTACCGCACGGCTATCGACTTTGCCGGCCCCCGCGACGACACGCGTGCGCTCAACGCCGGCATGGGTCAGGCGCTTTCTGCCGCCGGCCGCCCCTCCGACGCACTCGACGCCTTTAACGCCGCTACTGCCGATGGCATCTACCAGCTCACCTCCGAGCAGGCCGATGAGCTTGCCCGCGTGCACGATTCGCTTGCCGCGCTGTCTGCCCAGACGGCTATGGCCACGGCTCCGGCGCCCGCGATGGACGCTCCCGCCGTCGATCCGCTCGATCCTACGGGCGCGACCGGTCAGTTCATGCCCGATCCCTCGGACACCGGCTTCTTTACGCTGTCCGAGTCCGAGATGGTTCAGCAGGACCGTCAGGATCGTAAGCAGGCCAAGGTCCGTCGTCGTCATCGCCACACGGGTCTCAAAGTCTTCATCGTGCTGCTTCTGCTCATTTTGATTGCTGCGGGCGGTCTGGGCTTTGCCTACACGCGCGGCTTTGGCTTCCCGTCCCAGGAGTCTGTCGTTACCGATCTGTTCCAGGCTGTCGGCGACGGTGACACCGCAAAGGCCGAGTCTTGCCTGGCCTCGAGCCTGTCCGAGGACGCCAAGTCGATGATCATCTCCTCGATTCCGCAGGGTGCCACCGTGTCCGTCGAGGGCATGGATCAGTCCATGACCGAGACGACCGCCAAGGTGAAGGCATCGCTGTCCAAGGGCGGCGAGCAGGAGTACACCGTCAAATTCGTACGCTCCGATAACCATATCGGCTGGGCCGTTTCCTCGCTCGATATGGATTTCTCGGCTGCTGACAACCAGTAGTGACCTTATGGGATTTAGCTTTGCCCGGCGCTTCACCGCAAGTGAGGTGCCGGGCTTGCGCTAGTATGATGAGCTAGTAGTTTTCCAGCAATCATCCAACACATCAGGAGTTGCGTTGTTTTCTTTGATGGATATGTTCTTCGGTAGCTATGCGGGCGATCTTGCCATCGACCTCGGCACCGCAAATACGCTTGTCTCCGTGCGCGGCAAGGGCATCGTCATTCGCGAGCCCTCTGTTGTCGCTATCGACAAGAACGACGAGCGCATCCTGGCGGTCGGTATTGAGGCAAAGCGCATGCTCGGCCGTACGCCCGGCAACATCGTGGCCGTTCGTCCCCTGAAGGACGGCGTCATCGCCGACTTCGACGTTACCGAGGCCATGCTTCGCTACTTTATCGACAAGGCGTCCGAGAAGCGCTATCCGTGGACTCCACGTCCGCGCGTTGTCGTCTGCGTTCCCTCCGGCGTCACGTCGGTCGAGAAGCGAGCTGTCTTTGAGGCCACGATCCAGGCCGGTGCCCGCCAGGCCTACTTGATCGAGGAGCCCATGGCCGCCGCTATCGGCGCCGACCTGCCCGTCGAGGAACCCACCGGCTCCATGGTCATCGACATCGGTGGCGGTACCACCGAGGTTGCTGTTATCGCTATGGGCGGCATCGTTGTCTCGCAGTCCATCCGTATTGCCGGCGACGAGTTCGATCAGGCCATCCTCACGCACGTTCGTGACGCCTATAACCTGGCCATCGGCGAGCGTACGGCAGAGGACATCAAGATCAAGGTCGGCTCCGCCGTGCCGCTCAAGGACGAGCTCGACGTCGAGGTCAACGGCCGCGACGTGATTACCGGTCTGCCCAAGACCGTGCGCATCGAGAGCGAGGAGATTCGTCGCGCGCTCAACAAGCCGCTCGACGAGATGGCCAAGGCCGTTAAGGACGCCCTCGATGCCACGCCGCCCGATCTTGCCTCTGACCTTATGTACTACGGCATTTTGCTGACCGGTGGCGGCGCGCTGCTGCGCGGTCTCGACGTGCGCCTGCGCGATGAGACCGGCGTTTCGGTCAACGTCAGTCCTACGGCGCTCGATAACGTCGTTAACGGCTGCGCCCGCGTGCTCGAGGCCAATGCGTTTGATGGCGGCTTCGTCCAGACCAATGCTTAATTTCCAAAAGGTGGATTCCATTTGGCACGATCTTCGGGTTTCTCCACAAATCTGAATACCAAGCGACAATCAACGGGTGTGCGCCCGTTGATTGTTTTCAGCCTGATTTCGGTGTTGCTGCTCACGTTTTACATCCGCGAGGGCGAGGCAGGACCGATTCATGCCGTGCGTTCGGGCGTAACGACGATTACCTCGCCGGTGCGCTTTGTGGGTTCGGCTGTGGCGGCTCCCTTCAATGCGATCGGCAACGTGTTCTCTAACCTTACGGCGTCGCAGGACACGCTCGACGAGCTCAAAAAACAAAACGAGGAACTGACCTCTAAGGTCGCCGAGCTCTCCGAGGCTCAAAAGACTGCCGAGCGCCTGGAGGGCCTGGTCGGGCTGCAATCGACCTACAACCTCAAATCGACCGCAGCTCGTATCGTTGGTGCCTCCGGCGATGCCTGGACCTCGACCGTTACCATCGACAAGGGCTCTGCCGACGGCCTTACCATCAACATGCCCGTGACGAGTTCTGCCGGTGTTATCGGCCAGATTATCGAGGTATCGGCCAAGACCTCTACCGTGCGCCTGATTGGCGACGAGAACTCGGGCGTGTCCGCCATGGTGCAGGACACGCGCGCCCAGGGTATGCTGCAGGGTCAGGCTGACGGCACGCTGCGTCTTGAGTACGTGAGCGTCGACTCCGATGTTAAGGTTGGCGATATCATCGTGACCTCTGGCATCGGTGGCGTGTTCCCCAAGGGCCTTCCGCTTGGCACCGTCTCGTCGGTTGAGAAATCGGCAAACGACGTGTACTACACCATTGTGGTGCGCGCTCAGACCACGGCCGAGAACAACGAGGAAGTGCTGGTCATCACCTCGCTGACCGACGAACAGTCGGCCTCGGATGAGGACGTGAGCACGGCCAACAGCACGCCGCAGGGAACGTCGCGCGATGCTGCGACCAAGACGAAGGACGAGAGCTCGGATGACAGTTCCGACACGTCCGAGACGACCGATTCTGGCTCGAGCGAATAGGGGGCATGTCCATGGATCTACACGAGCAGGGGATGAGCTCCCGCACGTTTGTAATCGCCGCCATTGTGTGTGTGCTGCTGCAGGCAGGCCTGGCACCGCAGATCTCCATTGCGGGAGGTCGCGTCAACTTCATGATTATCCTGGTGTGCCTAAGCGTGTTCTCGGGCGACCCGACCCGTGCCGTCGTGTGCGGTTTTTGCAGCGGCTTGTTTTATGACCTGTCCGCTGCCGTGCCGGTGGGCGTTATGTCGCTCCTGCTGACCGTGGGTTCTTTTGCCCTGGTGCACAGTGCCGTCGGTCAGACGGGCGGTACCCCGAGTGCGCGCGGCGTCACCGTGGGCGCCTTTGCGCTCGTCATTAATGTGATCTACAGCATCATCTTGCTGTTTATGGGTTTGGAGACGAGCTTTGTCGTGGCGATCTTCGGCCATGCGCTGCCGTCCTCGATCCTGACGGGTCTGGTTGCCATTCCGTTTTTGATGTCCGGCGTCGTGCCGCAGTCCGGCTATGGATTCTCCGCACGTGGCGGACGCCAGACGGGTATGCGCTTTAAGCCCAAGACCCGCAAGCTCAAATAGGGGAGGCCCGTAGATGTCTTCCCAGATGACGGTTATTATCGCCGGTATCGTGCTGGTTGTGGCCATCGTGGTCGCGCTGGTCATCATGCGTCGAGGCGATTCCCGTTTTACCTACGATACACAGCATGGAACGGCCCCGCGCGCCACCGAGGGCGAGGGCAATACCGCGGCGACCGCCTTTAAGGGCCGCTTTTCCATCCTCACCACGGGTGTGGGCGCGATGTTTGCGGCACTTGCCGTCAAGCTGTGGGGCATGCAGATGGTCTCGTCGGACTATTACGAGAAGCAGGCCAATAGTAATCAGACTCGCACCGTTACCACACCCGCTGTGCGCGGCCGCATCCTCGACCGCAATGGCGTGGCGCTTGTCCAGAACCGTCCCTCACTTGCTGTCGTGGCCTACCGCGACCTTGCCGAGGATGAGGTTCTGGTTCGCCATCTTGCCAACGTGCTTGGAATGCCTTATGTGGCGGTCCTTCGCAATATTCAGGACAATACAGAGGGCGCTCAGAGCCTGCATACCATCGCGACGGACGTCCGTCGCTCCACGGTTGCCTATATCAAGGAACACGCCGGCGAGTTCCCGGGCGTCAAGATTGCCGAGCGTACCGAGCGCCAGTATCCATACGGCGAGACGGCATGCCATATCTTGGGCTATACCGGCACCATTACCTCCGAGCAGCTCGAGGCCCAGAATAAGAAAACCTCTGGCGATGATGATGCTTCTGCTGGCAAGATTACGTACCAGTCGGGCGATATCGTGGGCCAGGCGGGCGTTGAGAGCTACTACGAAAACCTGCTGCAGGGTATTCGTGGCGAGCAGACCGTCAAGGTCGATGCCTCGGGCAATGTGACCGGTCAGGCCGGCGCCGTGCCCGCGAAGGCCGGCTCCGACATTAAGCTCACGCTCGACCTTAAGATCCAACAGGCCTGTGAGACGGCGCTGGCGAGCGCTATCGAGCTTGCCAAGACCACTGGCTACAGCAATGCCGGCAACGGCGCTGTGGTGTGTCTCGATCCCAACAATGGCGAGATCCTGGGCATGGCGAGCCAGCCCAAGTTCGATCCGTCCGTCTTTATCGGCGGCGTCTCAAATGACGTGTGGACCGAGCTCAATGATGACAAGGGTTCGCACCCGCTGCTCAACCGCGCCATTAGCGGACAGTACATGTCGGCCTCGACCATCAAGCCGCTCTCGGCACTGGCCGGTCTTGAGTTTGGAACCTACACTTCAACGCAGACAACCAACTGCACGGGTTATTGGACGGGTCTGGGCAAGGCTTGGGGCAAGCGCTGCTGGCTGACGTCTGGCCACGGCACCATGACGCTGCAGTCGGGTATCGCCAACTCGTGCGACCCCGTCTTCTACGACATGGGTAAGGCGTTCTTTTATGACGAGCAACATCCCGAGGGCCTGCAGGAGGTCTTTCGTCGCTGGGGCCTAGGCAAGACCTGCGGTATCGATCTGCCGAGTGAGGGCGCGGGTCGTATTCCCGATGCCGAGTGGAAAGAGTCATACTTCACCGACGCCTCTGCCGAGGACCGCAAGTGGAATGCCGGCGATATGACCAACATTGCCATCGGCCAGGGCGACATCCTGGTGACGCCCCTGCAGATGGCGTGCGCCTATATGGGTCTTGCCAACGGCGGCAAACAGTACGTGCCTCACGTATTTTTGTCTGCCGTGTCGCGCGATGGCGACGGCGATGCCTATAAGTACAATGGCAAGGGCAAGAAGAAGCGCCTGGAGGCCAAGATCAACAGCGATTCGGATTTGGCTCTTGTTCGCAACGGCATGCACGACGTGATTTACACGGCATCGACGTCCCTGGCGGCGCACTTTGGCACCCTGACGCCGCAGGTATACGGCAAGTCGGGCACGGGCGAGAAAAGTGGCGAGGACGAATACGCGTGGTTCTGCGCCTATGCACCGGCCGATGATCCCAAGTATGTCATCGCTACCGTCCTGGAGCAGGGCGGCGGTGGCTCAGATACCGCGATGCATGTCGTGCGCGACGTGCTCGGCGTGATTTATGACGAGCCCGATACCTCTTCGGCCTCGGGCGATTCTTCGGTTCGATAGGAGGTTGCGATGGATTTTTCTCCGGCGGATCTGTTCCGTTCAACCAAGACCGGCTCTCGCAGCAGCCTGGACCGCGTCAACAAGCAACTTTCGGCCTCGCGCGGCACGTTTCGCCAAAAGGTGCATATCGGTGTGCTCGTGGCTACTGTGGCGCTCGTCGCCTACGGTGCCATCATTATCTGGTCGGCTTCGCAGTTTAAGGCCGATGCTTCGTTCTCGCGCCATTTGCTGGGAATTGGCATCGGAGCGGTGCTGGCGGTGCTCGTCTGGCGAACCGACCTGCGCGGTATTTCCAATTTCTCGACGGCGTTGCTCGTCATCGACCTGATCGTGATCTTCTCGCCCAAGATTCCGGGTCTGTCCTATACGGGCGGTCTGGGCATGACGGGCTGGATCAAGATTCCCGGTATCGGCTTGACGTTCCAGCCGGTTGAGCTTGCCAAGCTCATCACCATCTTCTTTATTGCTACGCTTGGCTCGCAGTATAACGGTCGCATCGATACCGTTCGCGACTACGTCAAGCTCTGCGGCATGCTGTCCATTCCGTTTTTGGCCGTCGTTGCCATGGGTGACCTGGGCTCGGGCCTGGTCGTGCTGGTTTCGGGCGCCATCGTCATCTGCATGAGCGGTGCACGCCGCGAATGGGTGCTGTCGACCCTGGCCCTGCTCGTGGGCCTGGTGGCCCTCGTCCTGGCGCTTGATTCGGTCTTTGATTCGTTGCTCGGCCACGATGTGCTCATCAAGCAGTATCAGATGAACCGTCTGACGGTCTTTATCGACCCCGATAATGCCGATTCGGACGATGCCTACAACCTGCAGCAGTCGCTTATCGCCGTTGGCTCGGGCGGCTTCTTTGGTAAGGGCCTGGGGCATGCGACGCAGTCGGCCGGCGGCTTTCTGCCTGAGTTCCACACCGACTTCGTCTTCGCCTTCCTGTCCGAGACCTTTGGCTTTTGCGGTTCCTTTTTGCTCCTGTGCCTCTACGTGCTGCTGATCTTTTCGACGATTCGCGTCGCCTTTAAGTGCGAGTCGCTGTTTTTGCGTCTTTCGTGTGTGGGCATCGTTGGCATGTGGGCGTTCCAGACTTTCGAAAACATCGGCATGTGCATCGGCATGATGCCGATTACCGGTATTCCGCTACCGTTTATTAGCTTCGGTTCGTCTTCGATGATGATTCAGCTGCTGACGGTGGGTATCGTACAATCCATATGGCGGCATCGTTCGGGCGCCGCGTAACCGCTGGAGGGGTTTGCTATGAAAATTCCCGTAGATAAGCTGACCCGCGCTTTTAAGATGGGCGCGTCCGTTAAGAAGGATTCCGATACGCCGGTGCGCGTCTCGGTCTATCTGGATTCGTCCGCCTCGCGCTTTCTGGCCGAGACGGTGCGTGACGCCTTTGTGCCGCAGACGACCTCGGGCATTGTGCGCGTCGAGCGTCTGGGGGAGGAGCGAATTGCTCCAAAGACCGATACCGATGTGGTGCTGGTGCTCTCGTGTGGTTCCGACCGCTTGGAGAGTGCCGTGCAGGAGCTCGTGATCGCCGGCGCGCCCGTGTGCGTGCTTGCCGAGTCTGCTGTGGAGGTGCCGTTTATCGAGGAGTCCACGCCCATGCTCGGCGTGGTAGCGGCAATCGATAAGACGTATCTGCTCGAGACGCTTGCCCGCTGGATTCTCGATCGCACCGACAAGGAAACGGCTTTTGCGGCGAACTTTGCCTTCATGCGCATCGCGGCGGCCAACCGTATCATCACCTCGTGCGCGCTCACCAATATGGCGACCGGTGCACTGGTGTTTTTGCCGGGCGCCGATTATCCCGTTATGGCGCTGGCGCAGGTGGGCATGCTCTTTGAGCTCGCTGCCGTCTTTGGACGCGGCATTAAACCCGAGCGTGGCTACGAGGTCGCGGGCGTGCTTGCCGGCGGTCTTGTGATCCGCGCGGTCTCCCGCGCGCTCGTCAAGCAGACGCCGCATATTGGGTTTGCCGTCAAGGCGCTCACTGCTGCCGCGGGCACCTATGGCATGGGCCGTGCGCTCGTTTCGCTCTACGAGCGCGATGTCGACTACAGCCGTGCCAATGAGGTGGTCACTGCCACGTTTTCCCGCGTTCGCGATCTTGTGACCACGGTCGCGGGCGCTACCCGTCCTATGGCGTCCTACCAGGACGCATCAGATCTCGCTGCTTAGGGGTTTTCCGTTGCGCGTTCCGTACCAAGATTGTTTTCATTTAATTGAGCCGTTGCTCGCCAAGGTCGAGAAGCCGAGCCGCTATATCGATCACGAGTGGGGCACGCTTTCCAAGGCCGATGCCGACTACCGTTGCTGCCTGATCTACCCGGATGTGTACGAGGTTGGTCTGCCCAACCAGGGCATCGCCATCCTCTACAACATCCTTAACCAGGCCGAGGGCATCTCCTGCGAGCGCGGCTATGTGCCGTGGCCCGATATGGGCGACGCCATGCGCGAGGCGGGTATTCCGCTGCTATCGCTCGAGGGTGCAGCGCCGGTCGCTTCGTTTGATATCGTCGGTCTGCATGTGCCGCACGAGATGGCGGTGACGAACTTCCTCGAGGCTTTGGACCTCGCTGGCATTCCGCTGTTAGCGGTCGACCGAGGTGAAGACGACCCAATCATCATCGCCGGCGGTCCCTCGGTGTACAACCCCGAGCCGTACGCGGCCTTCTTCGATGCCATCCTCATCGGTGAGGGCGAGGAATCGCTGCTCGAGACCTGCCAGCTGCATCGCCGCCTGCGTGACGAAGGGGTCCCGCGCGCGCAGATTGTCGAGCAGCTTGCATCCATTGCCGGCAACTACGTGCCGTCGCTCTATGAGGTTCGTCATGACGAGCCCTGCTCGCTGCATGGCTACACCGTGCCACGTGAGGGCAAGGATGCGCCGACCGTGGTCTACAAGCGCGTCGTCGAGGATTTCGGCGCCACGAATCCGCTGTCGCAGTCGTGCGTGCCCTATGCGCAGCTGGTTCACGACCGCCTGTCTATCGAGATCCTGCGCGGCTGCGCCCGCGGCTGTCGTTTTTGCCAGGCCGGCATGACGTATCGCCCGGTGCGCGAGCGCTCGGCCGACCAGATCGTCTCGTCGGTGATTCAGGGCCTGGAAAAGACTGGCTATGACGAGGTGTCGCTGACCTCGCTCTCCACGACCGATCACTCCTGCATTTGCGACGTGCTCGGCAGGCTCAACCGTCGCCTGGAGGATACGGGTATTCGCGTGTCTATTCCGTCGCAGCGCCTGGATTCGTTTGGCGTGGATATGGCCGAGTCGGTCGCCGGCGAAAAGAAGGGCGGCCTGACGTTCGCGCCCGAGGCCGGCAGCCAGCGCATGCGCGACATCATTAACAAGAACGTGACCGAGGAGGACCTGGACCGTGCGGCCAAGGCGGCCTTCGAGGCCGGCTGGAACCGCATGAAGCTCTACTTTATGATGGGCCTTCCCGGCGAGCGCGACGAGGACATCGTGGCCATCGCCAATCTGGCCGATCACGTGCTGGAGCTCGGTCGTTCCGTGGTGCCCAAGGCTCGTCGCGGCTCGATCTCGGTGTCGATCTCGGTTTCGGTCTTTATCCCCAAGGCTGCCACGCCGTTCCAGTGGTGCCCGCAGCTCGACTACGACGACGTCAAGCGTCGCCAGAAGCTGCTTATCACGAGCGTTCGCAACCGTGCCGTCCGCGTTCATTACCACGATGCCGAGACCTCGCTCATCGAGGCCGCGCTGTCCCGCGCCGGTCGTGACATGACGCCCGTCATCATCGATGCTTGGCGCTCGGGCTCTCGCTTTGACGCGTGGGTAGAGCATTTCTCGCTCGATAACTGGAAGGAAGCTGCTGCCAAAAACGGCATCGACCTCAATGAACTCGTGCACCTGCCCTACGAGTTGGACTGGCGCCTGCCGTGGGAGCATGTGAGCCCCGGCTGCACGCGCGGTTTCCTCGAGCGCGAGTACCGTCGCTCGCTCGAGGGCGTCACGACTCCCGACTGCACCCGTACGTCGTGCACCGGCTGCGGGATCTGCCCCACGCTCCACGCCAAGAATGTATTGATGGGTGATCGCGCATGAGTGAGCGCCTGACCGACAACCCCTCGCTCTTTAGACTTCGTGTTCGCTATGGCAAGCGCGATCGCCTTAAGTACCTGGGCCATCTCGAAGTAATCCATACCATTGAGCGCATCGTGCGCCGTGCGGGACTTCCCTATGCCGTCACGCAGGGCTTCTCTCCGCACATGCGCGTGGGCTTCTCTTCGGCGCTGCCGGTGGGTACGTCGTCGACCTGCGAGTGGTATGACCTGTTTATGACCGAGTTCGTGGCGCTCGACGAGGCGTTTGGGCGCCTGGCTGCGGCGTCTCCGGCCGATCTGGCGCCCATCGAGGCGGCGTACATCGACGTGCGCACGCCGGCGTTGACGGCGCAGCTCACGCGCCTGTCGTATCGCATCGACCTGCACTTGGATCCCGAGGCGCCCGTAAGCGCCGACGAGGTGCGTCGTGCGATCGACACGCTGCGCGCGGGCCACGGCATCGACTACGCGCGCGGCAAAAAGAGCAAGCGCTTGGATTTGGATCACACGCTCGTGGGCTATGAGCTCACGGCGGGGGAGCGCCCGGACCATTTGGTGCTCATGCTCGACACCCATGCCGACAACGAGGGCTCCATGCGTCCGGAAATTTTGCTTTCTGCTGCTGATGTTTTGTTGCAGGGCTTGACCCCGGGCGTGGATGCACCTATTGTTTCCACCGGTATGCAAGACCTCGTGACCATCTGCTCCTACGATGTCGAGCGTCAGAATCAAGCATGCGAGGACGACGAGGGCCGACTCGTCAGCCCCATACCTGTGCGAACTTGTGGATTTGCTCCACATACTCGTTGACGGGGGTATTTTCGCCTGCTACTATATTCGGCTGTTGCACTAACTGATGCATGAAGGGCAAGTAAACATGTACGCAATCGTTAACACGGGCGGCAAGCAGTACAAGGTCGCCACCGACGATGTCATCACCGTCGAGAAGATCGAGGGCAATGAGGGCGACAAGGTCACCCTGCCGGTTATCTTCCTCAACGATGGTAAGAAGATCGTCACCGATCCCGACAAGCTGGCCAAGGCCAAGGTTACCGCTCAGATCGTTGAGCAGTTCAAGGGCGAGAAGCAGCTGGTCTTCAAGTTCCACAAGCGCAAGCGCTATCGTCGTCTGAAGGGTCACCGTCAGCAGCTCACCAAGCTGAAGATCGTGAAGGTTCAGGCTACCTCCCGCGCCAAGAAGGCTGTCAAGGCAGAGGCTGAGGCTGTTGCCGAGGCTCCCGTCGCCGAGTAGATTACACTCGTAACGAAAGAGTAGGTATACACAATGGCACACAAAAAAGGACTCGGTTCCTCCCGTAATGGCCGTGACTCCCGCGGTCAGCGCCTTGGCACGAAGCGCTATGCCGGCCAGACGGTAACCACGGGCACGATTCTCGTCCGTCAGCACGGCACGCACATCCACCCGGGTGAGAACGTTGGCCGTGGTAAGGACGACACGCTGTTCGCGCTGGTCGACGGTACCGTTGAGTTCCACAAGGGTATCAAGCACAGGGTCAGCGTACGCCCGCTCGCGAACGCGTAATTCACCCTTCATAGAGCACATATGTGGGAGGCACTTGAGTTTTAGGATTCAAGGGTCTCCCTCTTTTTTGTAGGAGGCGATTCTGTTGTCACAGTTCACCGATATCAGCCGCATTAACGTGTGCGGCGGCGACGGCGGAGCCGGATGCATGTCGTTTAGGCGCGAGGCATTTGTCCCCAAGGGCGGCCCCGATGGCGGCGACGGCGGTCGTGGCGGCAATGTCGTCATCCAGGCCGATGCTCAGCTGTCTTCGCTGATCGATTACCGCTTTAAGCATCACTTTCGCGCCGAGCGCGGCACGCACGGGCAGGGTGCCCGTCGTAACGGCAAGAGCGGCGAGGACCTGATTCTCAAGGTCCCTATGGGTACCGTGGTGCGCGAGCTCGATCCCGAGACGCAGACCCCGATGTTTGAGATTGCCGACCTGGTGCACGACGGCGAGCGCGTCGTCGTGGCGCCCGGCGGTGCCGGCGGTCTGGGCAACACGCACTTTGTGACGTCGGTGCGTCGCGCTCCGGCCTTTGCCCAGTTGGGCGAACCGGCCGAGGAGCACTGGATCGAGCTCGAGATGAAGCTTATGGCCGATGCCGCGCTCGTGGGCTTTCCCTCCGTGGGTAAGTCATCGCTCATCGCGCGCATGAGTGCCGCCCGTCCCAAGATTGCTGACTACCCGTTTACCACGCTCGTGCCGAACCTCGGCATGGTGCGTGCCGGTGAATATTCTTACGTCGTTGCCGACGTCCCCGGTCTTATCGAAGGCGCGAGCGAGGGTAAGGGCCTGGGTCACCAGTTCCTGCGCCACATTGAGCGTACGGCCCTGATCATGCACGTCGTCGACATGACGGGTGGTTTTGAGGATCGCGATCCGGTCGAGGATTACCACATCATCAACCGCGAGCTCGAGCAGTATGGCGCCGAGCTTTCGGAGCGTCCGCAGATCGTCGTTGCCAACAAGTGCGATGCGCCGGGCACGGCCGACAAGATTGCCGACCTCAAGCGCGCAGCGCTCGACGATGGACATATGTTCTTTGCCGTGTCTGCCGTGACGGGCGCCGGCCTCAACACGCTGATGCTTGCCGTGGGCGAGCAGGTGGCTAAGCTGCGCGCCGAGTTGGCTGTCTCGGATGAGCCGGTCGTTCTGCGCGACGATGAGTGGGAGCGCCGTCGCCTGCAGCGTGAGAAGCGTTTCCGCATTGTTCAGGAAGAGCCCGGTGCCTTCCGCGTGGTCGGTCGTGCCATCGAGCGCATGGTCATCCAGACCGACTGGGAAAACGAGGAAGCCGTCATTTACCTGCAGCATAAGTTTGCGCGTATGGGTGTTGACGACGCGCTCGAGAAGGCCGGTTGCCGTGCGGGCGACGAGGTCCGCATTTGCCAGCGCGCCTTTGACTTTGAGGGCGCCGAGGACTTCTCGGAGTACGAGGAGCTCGAGGATGCTGGCGAGGACGTTGCCGTTGAAGCCATTGACGTGGCCGATGCTGCGGATGAGGGAGTCGAGGTTGTCGATGCGGCGGATGCCGCGGGCGATGCCGAGACCTCGGAGGGCGAGTAAGCCATGTCGCTGCGCGGTGGAATCGGTCTGCCCGAGCTTCCTCTAGAGGACGGGCAGGAGTTTAGGCTCGGCATTATGGGTGGCACCTTTGATCCCATCCATTACGGGCACCTGGTGACCGCCGAGCAGGCGCGCGAGTCGCTCGACTTGGACGCTGTGCTCTTTATGCCGGCGGGCTCTCCTGCCTTTAAGCTTGACAAGCCGGTGACGCCTGCCGAGGACCGTTATGCCATGACGGTCCTCGCCACCGCCGCGAACCCGGCCTTTTTGGCGAGCCGGTTCGAGATCGACCGTCCGGGTGTAACCTATACGGCCGATACGCTTCATGCCCTTCGCGACTTTTACCCGTCGCAGGTAAAGCTCTACTTTATTACGGGCGCCGACGCGATTATCGATATTGTGACTTGGCATGATGCCGAACGAATCGCTGAGCTTGCTACCTTTATTGCGGCGACGCGACCGGGCTTTGATATCGATACGGCGCGTGCCCGAATCAAAGAGTCGGGGCTGCCGTTCGACGTGCGCTATATTCAGATTCCGGCGCTGGCGATCAGCTCGACGAACATTCGCAAGCGTGTTGCCCGCGGTATGAGCGTGCGCTATCTTACGAGCGAGTCCGTGCTCGGCTACATTCGCAAACGCAGGCTATATGCCGATTTGGGCCAAGAAGATTTTGAGTGATGGGGGTCTACGTTGTCGGTAGAGGATCAGTTTGAGGGCGATGAGCGCGCGCTGCTCAAGCGCATTCAAGAGCTGCTCGATGTTCGCATGAAGGATAAGCGCAAGCGCTATGTGCATTCGCTGGGTGTTGCCGAGACCGCACTTCATCTGGCCGAGGTCTACGGCGTTGACCGCTTTGATGCCGCTGCCGCCGGCCTGATCCATGACTGGGACAAAGTGCTCTCCGACGACGAGCTGGTCACGCGCGCTCTGCATTACGGCATTAAGATTGCCGGCTCTCCTTCCGCCGCGACGCCGCTTTTGCATGGCCCTGTTGCCGCCTATGAGCTTCCGCAGCTTTTCCCCGAGTTGTCGCCGGCCGTTTTCCAGGCTGTCGACCGTCACACCGTGGGTGACTGCGACATGACGCCGCTCGATATGGTGGTCTTTGTGGCCGATGCCATCGAACCCAACCGCCACGGCGATTATGCCCATGCGCTGCGCAAGATGGTGGGGAAGTCCTCGCTCGACGAGTTGTTCTTCTCCTGTTTTGCGCAGGGTCTGGTCTATGTGATCCAGTCCGGGCGCTATCTTTATCCCACGGCTATTTCGATTTACAACCATTACGCCCAGCTGCGCTAGCTCGGGCTGTCTAGAAAGAGGTATTCCATGGCCGACGAGACCATGACCGACGAGCAGATTCTTGAAGGTGTGGAGCACAAGAGCTTCGTCGCCACGTCCGACCGCACTGCCGCCTCGCTGTCTGCGAGCGGTGTCGCCGCCGAGGATGTCGCCCGCGCCGCCGCGCAGGCCGCCTACGACAAGAAGGGCGAGGACGTTCAGGTGCTCGACCTGACCGAGCTTTCCGACGTATGCGACTACTTTGTGCTTGCCACCGGTACCAACAACCGCCAGGTCGATTCTATCGTCGACGAGATCGAGGAGAAGGTCGCCGAGGCTTGCGGCGAGCACCCGTTCTCCATCGAGGGTCGCGAGCAGAAGACCTGGATGCTCATGGACTACGGTTCGGTTGTCGTCCACGTCTTCACTCCCGAAGCCCGCGACTTCTACCGCCTCGAGAAACTCTGGGGAGACGCCCCCCAGCTCCCCCTCAATCTCCTCTAGTAGCTCATTTGAGACGGGGTTTAGCTACCCTCACGCATATCGCCGGGCAGGTGCGGTTTTCCGCACCTGCCCGGCTTTCTTTTTGCCCAAAGGCGGTTAATCGTTGAAGCGGGATTGGCGGCCGAAGGAAAGGGCGGTGTCGCCGAATTTGTCTCGGACGGCGTCGATGGCGACGGAGAGGTCGCGGCGGTCGCTGGATTGGGCTCCGCGGTCATCGATCTCGCAGAACAGGTCAGTCTGGATGCCGCCTTGGTGGTCGAAGTCGCTCATGCCGATGCCCGCCAAGCGAACATGCATGCCATCCTGCCAGATGTTGTCGAGCAGTTCGAGTGCAACCGCCACGAAGATGTTCTCATCGTCGGTTGGATGAGGCAGCCGGCGCTGTGCCGTACGCCCGCTTCCATACGAATACTTGAGCTTGAGCGTTACCGTGGCACCCGTCAGCCCCTGACGGCGCAGACGGCGTCCCACCGACTCACCCAGCAGCGCAATCGCCGCCTCAATATCCCCACGCTCAGTCAAATCTTTCGCAAAGGTGCGTTCATTACTGACCGACTTGACCTCACGCTCCTCATCGAGACTCGTGACTTCGGAGATTTCGAGTCCCAGCGCACGCTGGCGCATGCGTTCGCCGTTGACGCCAAAAATAGAGGCCAAGGTGGATTCCGGTGCACGTGATAGCTCGCCGAGGGTGTAGATGCGCATGCGGCGCAGTCGCTCCTCGGCCGAGCGCCCGATGCCGCTCATGGCAGATACCGGCAGCGCGGCCAAAAAGCGCTGCTCGGTTCCGGGGCGCACGATGGTCAGCCCAAACGGCTTATCCCGCTCGCTTGCGATCTTTGCGACCGTCTTGTTGCAGCCCACGCCAATGGAGCACGTCACTCCCAGCGCTGCCACGCGGTCGCTTATACGCCGCGCAACCAGCAGCGGGTCTTCGGGCGCAAAGCGACCCGGTGTGATATCGATAAAGGCTTCGTCGATGGATATGCGCTCAACGCGCGGGGTCTCGTCGGCGAGAATCGCCATGACCTGCGCGCTCACCTCGCGGTAGCGATCAAAGTGCCCGTGCGTCCAAATGGCTTGCGGGCACAAGCGCCGCGCCTCGGCCGAGGCCATGGCAGAGTGCACGCCAAAGCGACGCGCCTCATACGAACAAGTGGACACGACGCCACGCGAATCGGCATTGCCACCCACGATGAGCGGCTTTCCGCGCCATTCGGGATGGTCGAGCATCTCCACGCTCGCAAAAAACGCATCGAGGTCCATCAGGCCCACCGCCGGACCCGTCCAGGGAGGCGGCGTGACGCCCATGGCATCCTCATAACCGTATGTATGTTCGCGTCTTTCCATGTCATGAGTATACCGCGCAGCTCATGTGGGGTGCGTGTATGTGCTTGCAAATCCCGAATTCTTGTCTAAGATATGGATTTGCCCTCGACTACACCGAAGAAGTTGGTCTCACGGACTTCACCTGCCCGCGTCGATGGCGTATTATGTTCAACTGTTTGTTTGTAGTTGCAGCCTAAAGCTGCTTGGTTGGAGGAGTTTCCTTTGGCAGTCAAGATTCGCCTTGCTCGTCACGGCGCTAAGAAGCGTCCGTACTACCGTGTCGTCGTCGCCGATTCCCGCGCCCCGCGTGACGGTCGTATCATCGAGGAGGTTGGCCGCTACAACCCGATGACCGCCCCCAAGACCATCAACCTCGACCTCGAGAAGATCGCCGACTGGCAGTCCAAGGGCGCTCAGCTCACCGACGCCGTCGCCGCTCTGGTCAAGGCCGCCAACGAGGGCGAGAAGACCGAGACCGTCGTCAAGAAGTCCAAGAAGCAGCTCGCCAAAGAGGCCGAGGCCGCTAAGACTGCCGCTGAGGCCGCTGAGGGCGCCGAGGAGTAAATCGTGCCTGAGGTTGACGCTGCACAGCTCGAGGGTGAGGCAATGCTCTCAGATCGCATCGCCGATCTCGTCGAATATCTCGTTGTTCAGATCGTCGACGACCCGGATTCCGTGAGCCTTGAGGTCATCGATGGTGACGACGCCTCTACGATTGAGGTTTCGGTCGCCGAGGATGACGTCGCTAAGGTCATCGGCCGTCGTGGCCGTACCATCAAGGCCATTCGCACGCTCGCCCGTGCACTGGCCGCTCGCCTCGACACTGCTGTCGAGGTAGAGGTTCTGGGCTAGGACCTTGAGGTCCCAGTACAAAAACATCGCCCGTGTGGTCAAGCCGCACGGAAGGAAGGGGGAGGTCCTCGCGCAGCCGCTGCGGGGGCTTCCTTCTGTATTAGAGCCTGGTATGCGCGTCGCCCTGACGCCGCCGGCGCTCAAGCGCGACCGCTTTTGCACGGTCGTGTCCGTCACAGATACGGGCGATGGCGATCTGGTCTCGTTTGAGGGCATTGACGACTTGACGGCCGCCGAGGGCATCACGGGATGCTACGTGCTGGCAAATCGTGACGACTTTGAGCTCGATTCGCTCGACGCTGCCTATACCGACCTGATGGGTCGCGAGGTGGTCGACGAGCGCTTCGGTTCGCTCGGCACGATCGTCGAGATCATGTCGACGCCCGCTAACGATGTTTGGGTTGTCGAGGGCGATCGGTACGGCGAGGTACTGATTCCCGTGATCGAGCAGGTTGTGCTCGATCTTCCCGACACAGGAACAATTTCCGTCCACGTTATGGACGGCCTGATCGATATGGACAAGTAGGGAGGACAACATGCTGATTGAGACCCTTTCGGTCTTTCCCGAGATGTTTGAGCCCGTCATGTCCACATCGATTTTGGGCCGCGCCCGCAAGGCCGGCCTTTTTGATTTTAAGGCGTATAACCTGCGCGACTGGACGCACGACCGCCATCGTACCGTCGATGACGAGCCGTACGGCGGCGGGCAGGGCATGCTCATGAAGGTCGAGCCTATCGCAGAGGCCATCGAGGCCATTGGCGCAGAGGGTCCCAAGCCCACGGTTGTGTTCTTCACCCCCTGTGGCGAGCCCTTTACGCAGCATGTGGCCGAGCGCCTGCTCAAAAGTGAGCGCCTGCTGTTTGTGTGCAGTCGCTACGAGGGCGTCGACGAGCGCGCGTATGCGTATGCCAATGAGCGTCTGTCGATCGGCGACTATGTGCTCACGGGCGGCGAGCTCCCCGCCATGGTCGTGGCCGATGCCGTCGTACGCCTGATTCCCGGCGCCCTTGGTGACGAAATGAGCAACGTCGACGAGTCCTTCTCGACCGCCGAGGACGGAGGCCTGCTCGAGTACGCGCAGTACACCCGCCCCGCCGAGTTCAATGGCGAGGGCGTGCCGCCGGTGCTTGTGAGTGGCGATCACGCCAAGGTCGATGCCTGGCGTCGCAAGAACGCGATCGAGCGCACCTGCCGCTGGCGTCCCGATCTGATCGAGACAGCGCGGCTCACGCCCGAGGAGCGCGCTTACGCGCAGGAGATTTTGGACGCTTCGTATTCGCAGAGCGAGGAGTGAGAATGGTTCCATCGCAGCATTCCGCGTTGAGGGGCGCTTTTGAGTGGATCGCGGTCATCGCGATCGCACTGGTCGCCACCTTCTTGATTCGCTCGTTTGTGGTCGAGCCCTTTGTGGTGCCCACCGGCTCCATGGAGTCCACGATCGAGATTGGCGACCAGATCCTGGCACAAAAGGTGAGCCTCGAGCTCGGTCAGCCCGTCAAGCAGGGCGATATCGTGGTGTTTCACAACCCCGATGGCACCTCCGAGCATGATGTTCTTGTCAAGCGTGTTATTGCCACGGCCGGCCAGACGGTCGACCTGCAGGATGGCAAGGTGGTCGTTGACGGCCAGGCGCTCGACGAGGACTATACGACGGGCATGAGCTGGCCACTTTCGGTCCAAGCGCCCGGCGCTCAGGTAAGCTATCCCTACACCGTTCCCGACGGGTGCGTGTGGGTGATGGGCGACAACCGCGAAAACTCTGCCGACTCACGCTACTTTGGTCCCGTCGATCGCTCTGATTTGATCGCTGTGGCGCTTGTGCGCTACTGGCCGCTCAACCGCATCGGCGCTATCGACTAAAAACCGCTATAGTACAGTACCTAACCGTGTAATCGTTTCGACGAGGGGATATTAGAGGCATGAACGCTTCATCGCTTTCCTTCCAAGACATCATCCTGCGCCTCCAGCAGTACTGGGGCGAGCAGGGCTGCGTCATTATGCAGCCCTATGACTCCGAGGTCGGTGCCGGTACCTTCCACACCGCGACCACGCTGCGCTCGCTCGGTCCCGCCGAGTGGCGCACCTGCTATGCACAGCCCTGCCGCCGTCCCGCCGACGGCCGCTACGGCGAGAACCCCAACCGCATGCAGCACTACTATCAGTTCCAGGTGCTCATCAAGCCCTCGCCGGTCAACGCCCAGGAGCTCTACCTGGGGTCTCTTGCCGCTATCGGTCTGGACCCCAACGACCATGACGTCCGCTTTGTCGAGGACGACTGGGAGAGCCCGACGCTCGGCGCCTGGGGCCTTGGCTGGGAGGTCTGGCTCAATGGCATGGAGGTCACGCAGTTTACGTACTTCCAGCAGGTGGGCGGCATCGAGGTCGACCCCGTGCCCGTCGAGATCACCTACGGCCTGGAGCGTATCGCCATGTACGCCCAGGGCGTCAACTCGGTCTACGACCTGGTGTGGAGCTACCTGCCCGACGGCACGCCCATGACCTATGGCGACGTGTTCCTCGAGAACGAGCGCGAGTTCAGTGCCTATAACTTTGAGGTCGCTAACGTCGAGATGATGCGTCAGAAGTTTGACGACTACGAGGCCGAGTGCCACTCCTGCCTGGAGCGCAAGCTTCCGCTGCCCGCATACGACTGCGTCATGAAGTGCAGCCACGCCTTCAACCTGCTCGATGCCCGTGGCGCGCTGTCCGCGGTCGAGCGTGCCAACTACATCCTGCGCGTCCGCGCCGTCGCCAAGGCGTGCTGCGAGGCCTACATGGCCGAGGTCGCCGGAGTCAACGAGAATGCCGATCAGGAAGGCGAGGTGGCGTAAGCCATGGCAGACGCTAAGGATTTCCTGTTTGAGATCGGTACGGAAGAAATGCCCTCCGCACCGCTGAACAATGCCGTCAAGCAGCTTGGCACCATGATCGCCAAGGGTCTCGACGAGGCCGGTCTGGCCCACGGCGAGGTCCGTGTGATCTCGAGCCCGCGCCGCCTGGCTGCGCTCGTTGCCGACGTCGCCACCGCGACCGACGAGGTTCACGAGGTCAAGCGCGGCCCCGCGGCCAACATCGCCTTCGATGCCGACGGTAACGCCACCAAGGCCGCCCAGGGCTTCGCCCGCAAGTGCGGTGTGGCTGCCGAGGATCTGGTCCGTCGCGAGGACACCGACGGCCGTGAGTACGTCTTTGCCGAGAAGAACATCCCTTCCGCCCCGGCCACCCCGATCCTGACGGCCCTGTGCGAGAAGACTATCGCTGGCCTGCAGTGGCCCAACTACCGCTCTCAGCGCTGGGGTCACGAGCATGCGACCTTTGTTCGTCCGGTCCGCTGGATCTGCTGTCTTCTGGGCGAGGACGTTGTGCCCGTGTCGTTTGCCGACGTGACGAGTGGCAACACCACGCGTGGTCATCGCGTGCTTGGCCCCGGTGACCATGTGGTCGCCAGCCCCGCCGTCTACGAGCAGGTGCTCGAGGACGCCGGCGTGCTTTCTGCCGAGCGCCGTCGCGAGGCCATCCTTGCCGGTATCGCCGAGGTCGAGGCTGCCCGTCCCGGCTGCCATGTCGATACGCCCAAGAAGGTCTTTGAGGAGGTCATCAACCTCTGCGAGTGGCCGACGGTGCTCGTCGGTACCTTCGATGAGGAGTTCCTCAAGGTCCCGCACGAGATCATCTGCGAGTCCATGCTCACCAACCAGCGCTACTTCCCGATCTATGACGGCGAGGGCAAGCTCACGCGTGAGTTCGTGGTCGTCTCCAACAGCAAGCCCGAGAACGCCGAACGCGTGATCGACGGCAACGAGCGCGTTGTGCGTGCCCGTCTGGACGATGCCAAGTTCTTCTACGAGGAGGACCTGAAGATCTCCCTCGACGAGTTCCGCGAGCGTCTGGCCAAGGTCGCCTTCCAGGAGAAACTCGGTAGCGTGCTCGCCAAGTCCGAGCGCATCGAGCAACTCGCGCTCGCTATTGCCCGTGTGGCTCATCTGGGCGCCCATCTTGCCGCTGACGCTGCTCGCGCCGCGCACCTGTGCAAGGCCGACTTGGTATCCAACGCCGTCGTCGAGTTCACGAGCCAGCAGGGCGTGATGGGCGGTTACTACGCCACCGCGATGGGGGAGAACGACGAGGTCGCCCACGCCATTCGCGATCATTATCGTCCCCGCTTTGCCGGTGACGAGCTGCCCGAGGGCACCGCCGGCTGCATCGTGGCCTGCGCCGACAAGCTCGATACCATCGCCGGTATCTTTGCCATCGGCGAGCCCCCGACCGGCTCTTCGGACCCCTACGCGCTGCGTCGTGCCGCTATCGGCATCATCAACATCCTGCGCGATCGCCTGCCGATCGACCCCACGTCGCTCATCGATTTTGCCCTTGAACTCTATAGCGAGCAGGGCATTGAGTTCGACGCCGCCGAGGTCGCCCAGCAGGTTCGTGACTTCTTCCATGGCCGCCTGGTGAGCATGGCCCGCGACGAAAAGATCCCGGCCGATACCGTTGCCGCCGTCTCTGCGGTGCACATCATCGCCCCGTCCGTCTTCTTCGCCCGCTGCGCCGCCCTCGACGAGGCCCGCAAGAACGATGCCGAGACCTTTGACAACCTGGCTACCGCCTATGCCCGCGCCGCGCACATCTCTAAGCCCGAGCTGGGCGCGGAGTACGACCGCGCCCTGATGGGCGAGGTCGAGCTTGCGCTTGCCGACGCCTCCGAGGCCGCTCAGACCGCCGTCGATGCTGCTCTCGCTGCCGAGGATTACCCGGCCGCATTTGCCGCCCTCGCCGCCCTGCGTGCCCCCATCGACCGCTTCTTCGATGAGGTTATGGTCATGGACAAGGACGAGCAGCTTCGCGATAATCGCCTTAAGTTGCTCAACCGCTTCGAGGCCGTTTTCTCCGGCATCGCCAACATCGGTGAGCTTGCCCGCAAAAAGTAAGCCAGATTGCGCATAAGCGCAAAAGGAGCCCCGCATGGATTGCCCGGTCACCGCTCGTCCCACCGTTATCGTTATCTCCGACTCTCTCGGCGATACCGCTTGTGAGGTGGTGCTTGCGGCGTCCGGGCAATTTGATGAAGGGGCTTTTCGCGTTTTACGTCTGCCCAAGGTGACTTCCGTGGAGCAGGTCAAGTCGTTTGTGGGTCCGCGCGTCGATGCCGATCATCGCGATATTGCCGTGTTCCACACCATTGTCGATCCGGCGCTTCGCGCCCGTGTGCTCGATTACCTGGGTATACTGCATATCCGTTCGGTCGACCTGATCGGCCCGACGCTCGCCGTGCTGTCGTCGCTCATCGGTGTGTCGCCAAAGGGCGTCGCGGGCGTGATTCACAAGACTGATGACCGCTATTTCCATCGTATCGAGGCCATGGAGTATTTCGTTGAGCACGATGATGGACGCGGCTGCGACGACCTTTCGGGAGCCGATATCGTGCTGCTGGGCGTATCCCGCACGTCCAAGACGCCGCTGTCGATGTATTTGGCCTATCAGGGTTACAAGGTTGCCAATGTTCCGTTGGCCCATGGCATGGAGCCGCCGAAGTCGATTTACGAGGTTGACCCGATGCGCCTGTTCGGCCTGATTTCGACCGTCGACGTTATTTCTGAGATTCGCGATAGCCGCTTGGGCGATGATTACGCCCGTGCCGTTGCCGGCTCCTATGCCGAGCCCGAGAGTGTGCGCAGCGAGCTCGAGGAAGCCCGTGCCCTCATGAAGCGCCTAGGCTGCTTTGTGGTGCGTACCGATGGCAAGGCGATCGAGGAGAGCGCCTCCGAGATCATTAGCCACTTGGAGGAAATCCAAGAAGTCCGCGCCCGCCGCGCCGCCCGCCGAGCCCAGCAAAGCTAGCTCATTGGGGTAGCTAAAATGCCCGTCTATATAAGACTAGCTAAAAATAATGCACGATATTGGTAAAGCGATTTAGCAAGAAACTGGCATTTGACCTGTAAGCTTCCTGCATTGGTATCTTCATAAGGTAACCACCTTTACCTACCGTTTACCGCCATATTTACCACGTTTACCAACCCCCGCGCCCTCTGCGCAAGCCCGCTCAATGCCCGCCGTATAGTACCCTCACGGCTCGCATCCGGCGGGTCGATTCGTCACCACGGTCGTGCGCGAAAGTGCATGGAAGGGGAAGTATCGTGAGCGATTGCAAGAGGGTTTTCCGTTTTGGAACCGACGCCCAGGGCACCTGTGTCACTGAGGGCGACAAGTCCATGAACTTCGTGCTTGGCGGCAAGGGCGCAAACCTTGCCGAGATAAGCCGCATCGGCCTGCCGGTTCCCGGTGGCTTTACCATTACCTGCCAGACTTGCGTCGAGTACTCCGGTGCCGGCAACGTCTGGCCCGAAGGCGCGCTCGATGAGATCGTTGCCGCCGAGGAAGACCTCGAGTCCCGCTGCGGCAAAAAGCTCGGTGACGCCTCCGATCCGCTGCTCGTGTCGGTTCGCTCGGGCGCTCCGTTTTCCATGCCCGGCATGATGGACACGGTCCTCAACTTGGGTCTCAACGACGACTCCGTTCAGGGTCTCATTGCCCAGACGCAAAACCCGCGCTTTGCTTGGGATAGCTACCGCCGCTTTATCCAGATGTTTTCCAACGTCGTCATGGGCGTTGACGCCGACCTGTTCGAGAACGCCCTGACCCAGGCCCGTCTGGTCGCCGGCGTCCGCGTCGACTCCGAGCTTTCGGCCGAGGATCTGCAGGAGCTCGTCGAGACCTTCAAGGGGATCTTCTCCGAGAACGTCGATGCCTCCCTGTATCCCGAGCTCGAGGTCGCTGACGGCAAGCCCGTCTTCCCGCACAACCCGGATCTTCAGCTACGCCTTGCCATCCAGGCCGTCTTTGGCAGCTGGATGAACGAGCGTGCCTGCATCTACCGCAAGCAGCATGGCATTTCCGACGACCTCGGCACCGCCGTCAACGTGCAGGCCATGGCCTTTGGCAACAAGGGCGAGACCTCTGCGACAGGCGTCGCCTTTACGCGTAATCCGGCCGACGGCACCAAGGAGTTCTACGGTGACTTTTTGGTTAATGCTCAGGGCGAGGACGTCGTCGCCGGTATCCGCAACACCGAGCCTATCGCCGACCTCAAGACCACCCCGGGCCTCGAGTCCGCAGGTGAGGAGCTCGAGCGCGTGTTCCTGACGCTCGAGGATCATTACCGCGATATGTGCGATATCGAGTTCACCATCGAGCAGGGCAAGCTCTGGATGCTCCAGACCCGCGTGGGCAAGCGTACCGCCACCGCCGCCCTGCGCATCGCCATCGAAATGGTCGAGGAAGGCCTGATCACCCGCGAAGAGGCCGTGAGCCGCATCGATCCCGCGCAACTCGACCAGCTCCTTCACCCGCAGTTTGACGCCTCCAAGAAGTACGAGGCTCTCGCCAGCGGTCTTAATGCCAGCCCCGGTGCCGCCGTGGGCGAGGTCGTGTTCTCGAGCGACGACGCTGTCGCGCGTTCCGCCGAGGGTCACAAGGTCATTCTGGTTCGTTGGGAGACCAACCCCGACGACCTGAAGGGCATGGTCGCCGCCGAGGGCATCCTGACCAGCCACGGTGGCAAGACGAGCCATGCCGCCGTTATCGCCCGCGGCATGGGTACGCCCTGCGTCTGCGGCGTTGAGCGCTTCCACATCGACGCCGCCGAGAAGGTCGTGCGCATCGAGGGCAGCGACCGCGTATTGCACGAGGGCGATGTCATCTCCATCGACGGCACCCAGGGCATCGTCGTCGACGGCGCCGTTGATCTGGTCTCGGCCGAGCTCACCGGCGATCTGGACACTATCCTGTCCTGGGCCGACGAGATTCGCCTGGACGAGACCTGTGGCCATGCCAACCATGTGCGCGTCAACGCCGACAATCCTGAGGATGCCGAGCTCGCCCTCGAGTTTGGCGCCGAGGCCATTGGCCTGTGCCGCACCGAGCACATGTTCCTGGGTGACCGCAAGAACATCATCCAGAGCTTTATCCTGTCTGAAGATGAGGCCGTGAAGCAGCAGGCCCTGGCCGACCTGCTCAAGGTTCAGACCGAGGACTTCCTGGCGATGTTCAAGACCATGTCCGGTCGCGATGTGGTCGTCCGCCTGCTCGATCCGCCGCTTCATGAGTTCCTGGATAATCCTCGCGAGCTCGAGGTTGCCATCACCAAGAAGGAAGCCGCTGGCGCCAGCGAGGAAGAGCTTGCCGTCCTGCGCACCCGCCTGCGTCGTATCGACGGCATGGTCGAGTCGAACCCCATGCTCGGCCTACGCGGCGTGCGCCTGTCCGTCGTCTTTAGCGATCTGCCGCTCATGCAGGTCCGCGCCGTCGCCACGGCTGCCGCCCGCCTTATCAAGGAGGGCGTCGACCCGCGCCCCGAGATTATGGTCCCGCTCGTTTCCATTACGGCCGAGCATGTTCAGACCCGCGAGGTTATCGAGCGCGTGATCGCCGAGGTTTCCGTCGAAGAAGGCGTCGAGCTCAATATTCCCGTGGGCACGATGCTCGAGCTGCCGCGCGCCTGCATGGTCGCCGATGAGATCGCGCAGTACGCCGACTTCTTCTGCTTTGGTACCAACGACCTTACCCAGACGACCTTCGGTTTCTCGCGCGACGACGCCGAGGCCAAGTTCATCCCGCTGTACCTGCACAAGAAGATCTTGAAGGACAACCCCTTTGAGACCATCGATACGGCGGTGCTCGAGCTGGTGCGAATGGCCGTCGAGAAGGGCCGCGCCACCAACCCCGACATGCACTTTGGCGTGTGCAGCGAGCACGGCGGCGACCCCAAATCCATTAAGGGCCTGTTCAACGTGGCCGACGTGGACTACGTGTCCTGCTCGCCCTACCGCGTGCCCCTCGCACGCCTGGCTGCCGCTCAGGCCAAGCTCGAGGCCAAGCGTTCCGCCTAACGTTTTGGGTTTAGACGCCTAGCGTAGCCCCCTTCATGCCGCCCGTCTCATTCGTGAGACGGGCGGTTATTCATGTGCTGGTTTTGTCTTTTTGTCTGCGTAAAAAATTGTTCTTGCAGCAGAAACCCGCGCGTGTATACTCGAATACGTTTGTTCAACTACGTGCCGGCCAAGGTGGTACGGCACCTCTAGAAGAGTAAGGAATTGCACATGGATTACATCCGCGCAATCGAGCGTCAGCAGATCCGCGAGGACATTCCTCAGGTTCGCGTCGCCGACAACGTCAAGGTTCACTACCGCATTAAGGAAGGCGACCGCGAGCGCATCCAGGTCTTCCAGGGCGACGTCATCCGCATGGCCGGCGCCGGTGCCCGCGAGACCTTCACCGTCCGCAAGATGTCCTTCGGTGTCGGTGTTGAGCGTACCTTCCCGCTTCACAGCCCCAAGATCGCCAAGCTCGAGGTCGTTCGTCATGGTCGCGTCCGTCGCGCCAAGCTGTACTACCTCCGCGACAAGGTGGGCAAGGCTGCTCGCATTCCCGAGAAGCGCTAAGAAGATCGCAGCGTCTGTCCACTCGTTTGGACACAAGGGTCACCTTCGGGTGGCCCTTCTTTTTATCTGATTTGCATGCAAGGAGGGCCTGGTATGGCCAATATGACGAGCTCGGTTTCGGCATCGCAGGTTGCCGGAGAGCTGGCGAGCGCAACGTTTGAGGAGATCCCCGCCCTCGTGGAGCATTATCGCGAGGACCCGCGCCAGCAGGTGATCAAGGCTTGCGAGCGTGCCCTTAAGCGCCATGCCAAGGAACTTGCCGAGCGCGAGCGCGTCAATGACATGTACGAGCTTATGCATGAGCTTGGCGGCGATGGGGTGGTCGTTGGCGTCGACGAGGTGGGCCGTGGCTCGGTAGCGGGTCCCTTAACCGTGTGTGCCGTGTGCCTTCCCATGGAGACGCGCGTCTGGGGCATCAACGATTCCAAAAAGCTCACGCCGGCGCGCCGCGAGCTGCTCTCTGTGAAGATTGCCGAGGTGGCGACGGCGATTGGTTTTTGCCATATCGCGCCTAAGGATATCGATGAGATGGGCATGGCCCGTGCTATCCGTACCGCCGTTGCGGGCGCCGTGGCCGATACGGGGCTCGAGCCCGATTGCGTGCTTATGGATGGCAACCCCTTGGGCGCCGTTCCTAACGAGCGCGATGTGGTGAAGGGCGATGCCAAGATCGCCTGCATCGCCGCGGCGTCCATCATGGCCAAGGTTACGCGTGACGAGATGATGGTCGAGTACGACGCCGAGTACCCCGAGTACCATCTGGCCGAGTCGAAGGGCTATGCAAGCCCCGAGCATATCGAGGCCATTCGAAAACATGGACTTTGTCCGTTGCACCGCGTGAGCTTTTGCGGAAACTTTCTGCAGACTGAGCGCCTTTTCTAGGTCAATTGTGGAGACAGGGACTTCTGGGGTTTTATAAACCTGCTGGTAGCGGGCCGTATGCAACACCATTGTTGCGTACGGCCCGTTTTTTGACGGCATTTGGTCAGCTTTTGGTTTGCTTCCGGTACTTACCCGCATGAAAGGAGCCCTCATCATCGGGGCAATGCAGTGTGCGGGAAAGGAGACCCCATGAATGCCGCAAGCAAAAAGAGCAAGACGCAGCAGCTCAAGGAGCGTTGGGAAAACGGCGAGCTCGACTCCGGGGCGATGACGCCCGAGTTTATCAAGGGACTCAGTCCCCGCGAGCTGGGCATGCTGGGCGAGCTGATCACCATCGACTACTTTAACGAGCGCGGCTACACCTTGCTGGAGCAGGGCTATCGTTGCACCGAGGGCGAGGCCGATCTGGTGCTGCTCGATGAGCTCGACGATGTCGTGGTAATGGCCGAGGTCAAGACCAGACGCGTTGCACTGGATTGCAGCACGAGGGTCTTTCCGGAGGAGGCCGTGGACGCCCAAAAGCAACGCCGCTACCGCCGCATCGCAAGTTGCTATCTCATGGAGCATTATCCGCTCAAGGCGATTCGCTTCGATGCCGTGGGTGTCACCATCCGCGGCGGGCATATCGCCGAGATCGAGCATCAGTACAACGCGTTCGATTGGCAGGTGTCGTGATGGCGTTCGAGACGTTTGCCGTTCACGCGGCCTGCATCCGCGGCGTCGAGGCGATTCCCGTCACGGTCGAGGTCTCGCTTGCCGGCGGCGTTCCGGGCATCCAAATGCTCGGCATTCCGAGTATGGAGGTGATGGAGTCGCGCGGTCGTATTCGCTGCGCGATGCGCTCCGCCGGGTTCGAGATCCCGCGCTCGGGCATTACGGTCAATCTGGCGCCCGGCGATATTCGCAAGACCGGTAGCGGCTTTGATCTGCCCATCGCCATCGCGGTTCTGGCAGCCGATGGTCAGATCCCCCGCGACAACCTCGATTGCTGCCTTATCGCCGGCGAGCTCGGCTTGGACGGTACGGTGCTTCCTGTCAAGGGCGAGGTGGCGTTTCAGCTATTGGCTCGCGACATGGGGCTGTCTTTTATCGCCGGCAGGTCCGACCAGCATGTGCCACTCGCGGGCGTGGATTGCGGCTTTATCGACCATCTGTCTCAGCTTGCTCACGGCATGGGCGATGCCGCACGGCACTACTTGGATTCCGAGGGTGTCGAGGCGACCTTTGAGCCCGAGCTCGACTATGCAGACGTGCTGGGGCAGGAAGTCGCTAAACGCGGCATGGCGCTTGCGGCGGCAGGAGAACTCGGCTTGCTCATGATCGGGTCTCCGGGATCGGGCAAGACGATGCTCGCACGCCGTATGACCGGCATCCTGCCCGAGCTTTCCGTTGAGGATCAGCAGGAGGCACTGTGCATCCATTCGGTTTTGGGTGAGAACATTGATGGCTTGTTGGCGGGGCACCGCCCCTTCCGCAGTCCCCACCACAGTATTTCGACCGCAGGCCTTATCGGCGGCGGGCGCCCGGTGCACCCGGGTGAGATCAGCCTTGCTCATGGCGGCGTGCTCTTTTTGGACGAGCTTGCCGAGTTTCCCACTGGCGTGCTGCAGACGCTGCGTCAGCCCATCGAGCGCGGCTACGTGAGGATCGTACGCGTCGACGGGGCTTTTACCTTCCCGTCGCGCTTTCAGCTGCTGGCTGCGAGCAATCCCTGCCCCTGCGGCTTTTTGGGCGATCGCGAGGTGCCGTGTCGCTGCTCGGCGGCGATGGTCGAGCGCTATCGGTCTAAACTGCGCGGTCCTTTGGCCGACCGTATCGACATGATGATTGATGTGACCCGTCCCGACCCTCAAGTGATTATCGAGGGTGCGGAGGGCATGTCGTCGGCCGAGTTACGTGACTACGTTGTGCGCGGTCGCGCCTTTCGCGCTTGGCGCGAATCCCGCATGGACGATGCGGATGCCGAGGCCGAGGATGACGAGACACGGTCCATTGACGGCGTCGTTTCGACCTTTGAGCTCGATGATGCGGCGGAGAAGTGTGTGCTCGGCCTATCCAAACGCACGCATCTCACAGGGCGTGGCATCGTGCGCCTGGTTCGCATTGCGCGTACGATCGCAGATGTCGCCGAGAGCGAGCAAGTGACGCAGGACCACGTGCTCGAGGCGGCGATGTACCAGGGAAGGAGGGACCAATGATGGCCGAGGGGACCTTCGAGCTGCATCCAGGTGATGCGTTGTATCCCGAGACCGTTTTGGAGCTTTCTGATTTACCCCAGACGCTTTATGTGCGCGGCAACCCCGAGGTGCTTTCGACGCCCGCGCTCTCCATCATCGGTGCGCGAAAGGCCTCGCCGTATGGTCTTGCCGTGGCAGAGCTTGCGGCGAAGGTGGCGGTTGAGGCGGGAGTGACGGTAGTTTCGGGCGGTGCGGTCGGTTGTGACCAGGCCTCGGGTTGGGCTGCGGTCAACGCCGGCGGCAAACACGTTGTGGTGCTGGGGACGGGCGCCGACGTGGTCTACCCACGTTCGAGCGCGGGGCTGATTACGCGCACGCTTGATACGGGTGGCGCGGTCGTGTCGATCTCTCCGTGGGGCATGGGTCCGCGCAAGTTCGCCTTTCCGCGCCGCAATCGCGTAATCGCGGCTCTGTCGCAAGCCCTCTTTGTATCCGAGGCGGGTATGCCTTCTGGGACGTTTTCCACAGCCGAGGCTGCTATGGATTTGGGGCGCGAACTTCTTGCCGTGCCGGGGTCGATCCTATCGCCCGAGTCGCGTGGCACGAATTACCTCATTGCGAACGGTGCCTGCTGCATCATCGACGAGGAATCTATCGAGATGGCTATCTCACGCATCTACGGCACCCTGCGCTACTCGCGCCCCGATGCTCCCGGCATTGCCGACCTGGATCCAACGCAGCAGACCGTGATGCATGCGCTCATCGCCTCTCCACTCAAGGTCGACGACATTGCGGCGCTCGTCTCGCTCGATGCTGTCGGCGTACTCAAACTCTTGGGTTCGCTTGAACTCGAGGGCCTTATCGAGCGCATGATGGATGGAAGGTATGCGCCCTCCAAGTTTGCCCTTCACGCCCAGACACCCTTCGGTCACAATGGAAAACGTGTCAATTAGAAAGGTGTTTGCAGATGCAGTTCGATCAGGTGACGGTTATCGGTGGCGGTCTGGCGGGTTCGGAGTGCGCGATCCAGCTTGCAGACCGCGGGTTTGCCGTAAAGCTGTGCGAGATGCGCCCCCAGGTGAGCTCCCCGGCCCACCATACCGATCATCTGGCAGAGCTCGTCTGCTCCAATTCGTTTAAGTCGACCCGTCCGGATTCCGCGGCTGGTTTGCTGAAAGCTGAGCTTGAGCGCATGGGTTCAGTCCTGCTCGATTGCGCCCATCGCGCGGCTGTTCCCGCCGGTGGCGCCTTGGCGGTCGACCGCGTCAAGTTTTCCGAGCTTGTCGAGGCCGAGGTAGCCGCTCGTCCCAATATCGAGGTCGTGCACGGCGAGGTCACGCAGATTCCCGAGGGTCACGTGGTCATTGCCGCGGGCCCGCTGTGTTCACCGGCGCTGAGCGAAGAGGTCATGAAGCTCGTCGGTGGCGACGCCCTTGCGTTCTTCGATGCCGCGGCGCCGATCGTCGATGCCTCCACGCTCGATATGGACGTGCTGTTCTCGCAGTCGCGCTACGAGGAGCAGGGGAGCGGCGACTATCTCAACGCTCCGCTCAACAAGGAGGAGTACGAGGCCTTTATCGAGGCGCTTACCACGGCCGACCGCGTGGTGCTCAAAGACTTTGAGGGCGGCGATCTGTTCCAGGCCTGCCAGCCTGCCGAGGAAGTTGCGCGCACCGGCAAGGACGCCATTCGCTTTGGCGCCATGAAGCCCGTCGGCCTCACCGACCCGCGTACCGGACGTCGCCCCTGGGCGGCGATTCAGCTGCGTGCCGAGAACAAGGAGAAGACCGCCTATAACCTGGTGGGCTTCCAGACCAACTTGACCTTTGGCGAGCAGAAGCGCGTCTTCCATATGGTGCCGGGCCTGGAGAACGCTGAGTTCTTCCGCTACGGTGTCATGCACCGCAATACCTTTGTCGACGCCCCGCACGTGCTCGATGGCACCTTTGCCGTGCCCGGTACCGGCGTGCGTCTGGCCGGTCAGATCACCGGTACCGAGGGATACATGGAAGCCGTGGCGACAGGTCTGCTCGCGGCGCTCAACACCTATGCCGAGGCTATCGGTGCCGCGGGCGTCGAGTTGCCGCGTGTGGGTGCCCTGGGTGCGCTCGTGGGCTACGCGACCGATCCTGCCACCGTGGGCTATCAGCCTATGCATGTCAACTTTGGCCTGGTGCCGCCGCTCGAGGACGGTAAGCGCCGCAGCAAGCGCGACCGCTATCAGGCCTATGCGGACCGTGCGCTCGAGGCCCTCGATGCCTACTTGGCCACGCGTTCCGACTTGTTTGGAGGCGACCGGTCATAGCCTTTGACCTGTACGACACCGTCGACTCGTTTATCGCCTATATCGCACGCGTCGAGGGACTTTCTCCCAACACGGTGACGGCCTATGGCTCGAGGCTGGAGCGCTTCGCTGCCTGGTGCGAGCGCGAGGATATCGATGCTTTCGCTGCCGACGTGCGCACCATTCGTCGCTATCTTGCCGAGCTTTCGCGTGAGCAGGTGGCTCCCCGAACGCTTGCGGCGCACCTGTCGGCCATTCGATCTCTCTATCGCTGGATGGCTGCCGAGGGGATTGTCGAGGGCGATGCGGTCTCGGCGATCGCATCGCCCAAGCTGCCGCGTGACCTGCCGGGTGT
>CABQJV010000008.1 GCA_902464565.1 uncultured Collinsella sp. | reverse complement strand
CGGCATAGACCTTCTGGTCATGCCGTCCTCTTTGAATGACAAGTTGTCGCTCTGGCGCCCGCGCAGCGTCGACTGGTCCGCCGTTCGTTAGAACGGCGGAACTGAGGGCAGCGTCGAGCCGTTACGCGGTTTGGTAAAACCGCGTAACTACCTAACTACATCAAGTTGCAAACAGCCGCCGCGAAGGCAACGGGGTCCTCGGGCAAAATGCCCTCGACCAGCAGGGCCTGGTCATAGAGCAGACCGGAGTACTGCTTGATCTTGTCGGTGTCGCCCGCCTTCTGAGCAGCGACGAGCTTGGCAAAGACCGGGTGTTTGGCGTTGAGCTCGAGCACGCGCTGGCTCTTGGGCATACCGTCGGGCGCGCCCTCGGGTCCCTTCTGGAGCACCTTCTCCATCTCAAGCGAAAGCGGGCCCTCGGTGGTGATGCAAGCGGGGGCATCGGTCAGGCGCGCGGAGACGGCAACTTTCTCGACCTTGTCACCGAGCGCCTCCTTCATAGCGCTAAAGAGGTCCTCGTTTTCCTTGGTGGCGTCCTCGGCCTCCTTCTTCTCGTCCTCGGTCGCCAGATCAAGATCGCCAGTCGCAACGTTCTTGAGCTCTAGATGACGATCCTCGACCTCGGGCTCGGCACCGTCGGCCACAGCCTTCTCGGCAGCCTCGCGGGCAGCATCGTCCTCGTAGATCTTGGGCATATCGGCGGCAACGTACTCACGCATAGCCTGGAACGTGAACTCGTCCACATCCTGCGTCAGAAGCAGCACGTCATAGCCGCGGTCGAGCACGCCCTTTACCACGGGCATCTTTGCCAAGCGCTCACGCGAGTCGCCGGCGGCGTAGTAGATGGCCTTCTGATCCTCGGGCATGCCCTTGGCATACTCAGCCAGGGTAATCATCTTCTGTTCCTTGGCAGACCAGAACAGCAGCAGGTCGGCGAGCTCATCGGCCTTCATGCCATAGCTCGAGTAGATGCCGTACTTAAGACCGCGGCCAAAGTTCTCGAAGAACTTCTCGTAGGCCTCGCGGTCGTTGTCTCGCATATCCTCAAGGTCGGCGGTAATCTTCTTCTCCACGCGCTTGGCGATGGCCTTGAGCTGACGGTTCTGCTGCAGCGTCTCGCGCGAGATGTTGAGCGACACGTCGGCGGAATCCACGACGCCGCGGACAAAGTTGTAGTAGTCGGGCAGCAGGTCGTCGCACTTCTCCATAATCAGAACGTTGGAGCTGTAGAGCGCCAGACCCTTCTCGTAATCCTTGCTGTACAGATCGAACGGCGCGCGGCCCGGCACAAACAGCAGGGCGTCATACTCGAGCGTGCCCTCGGCATGGAAGCTGATGGTGCGCGCAGGATCGTCAAAGTCGTGGAACGTGGACTTGTAGAACTCGTCGTAGTCCTTCTGCTCGACATCGGAGCTGCGCTTCTTCCAGATCGGTGTCATGGAATTGACGGTCTCAAGCTCCTGGTAGTCCTCGTACTCGGGCTTGTAATCGTCGCCGGCGTCCTCGGGCTTGGGTTTCTGGCGGCTTTTGGACACCATCATCTGAATCGGGTAGCGCACATAGTTGCTGTACTGCTGAATCAGGCTCTTGAGACCCCACTCGGTCAGGAAGCGATCGTAGGTCTCGGCCTCGCCGTCGGCATCGAGCTTCTCGTTCTCGCGCAGCGTCAGGATGACATCGGTACCGTGCTCGGCACGCTCGCCGTCCTCGATGGTGTAGCCCTCAAGACCGTCGGATTCCCACACATGGGCGACATCCTCGCCGTAGGCGCGGCTGACGACCTTCACATGGCTAGCGACCATAAAAGCCGAGTAGAAGCCCACGCCAAACTGGCCGATGATGTCGACATCCGAACCCTGCTGCTCAGCGTTCTCGGTCTTAAACTCCTCGGAGCCGGAATGGGCGATGGTGCCCAGATTGCGCTCGAGCTCCTCGGCGGTCATGCCAATGCCGTTATCCGAGATAGTAATGGTGCGGGCGTCTTTATCAAAGGAGACGCGAATAGCTAGGTCGCCCTGGTTGATCTTGACGCTCGGGTCCTGCAGGCTCTTAAAGTTGAGCTTGTCGACGGCGTCGCTCGCGTTAGAGATAAGCTCGCGCAGGAAGATTTCCTTATTGGTGTAGATGGAGTTGATCATGAGGTCGAGCAGTTTTTTGCTCTCGGTCTTAAATTGACGCATATGCAGTCCTTTCGCGCTACCCCCGTCCGCAAAAACGGCCCGGTTGCCCGAGCCGCATCGCAGACCTGCTATGTTCAGACTTAGATTTTATAACCCATTAGCGCGCATATATACATACGGAATCGAAAAACTGTATGTCTAAGCGCTCCGATGCGCCAATTGCCAAGGAGTGTCCCCGACTGCCGGCAGAAAAGGAACGTCCCTATCTGCCATCTACGCGCTTGGCCATCCAGACATGGGGCTGGCCCTCGTCTTCGTGATCTACCGGGGCAATTTGCGTGTAGCCCGCCTTTGCATAGAGCGGCAACACGTATTCCTGCGCATGCAGCTTAATAAGCTTAGCGCCGGCATCGCGTGCACACGAAGCACTGGCCTCGACGATCGCACTCGCCAGTCCGCGACGACGCATAGCCGGCAGCACGGCGACGCGCCCCATAATGTAGGTCTCCCCCGCCGCAACGCCTTCGTCCATGTCGCATGCCGGCAACACCGGGGCCCCTGCGTCAGCCACGCGCTCAAGCTCTTCGGGAAACACGCGCGAGCAACCGGCAAGCTCGCCGTCTACATAGAGCGTCACATGAATGCAGTTTGGATCCTCGTCGATAGCGTCGAACTCATTCTCGTAGCCCTGCTCGTCCATAAAAACGACGCGGCGCACCAACGCCGCGTCATCAAAGCATCCCGTCTTAAGTTGGATATCCATGGCTGCCCTTTCATTCAATGCGAACGTTAGGGACAGATATTAGCGAAAATGAGCTCCGCGCACACTAAACTTCGCGCGAGCCTTCGCCAGGCAGTCGTAATGACCCACGTTATGGGCATCGCTCGCGATGAAGCTGTACAGGTTCTGATCGAACAGGCGCTGTGCCGGCTTTTTCTCGCGACCAAATCGACCGCCGGCAATAAAGTCCGCCGAAGCCTGCAGCTTGCAGCCCATATCGACCAGGCGCTCCGCCACGCTTACATCCTTTTGAACCGCACGATAGCGCTCAGGATGAGCGATGATCACCTGGTAGCCACGGCACTGCAAATCGTAAATCGTGTTCTCGTACTCTCTAAACGCATACGCATCGGCATGCGTCGAAAGTTCGAGCAGAAACTCGTTGGTCCCATCGAAATGCAAGTGCTCCGCGGCATCGATACCAAGCTCAACGAGCTTTCGATGGTTGACCTCGAAGCCCATCTGGAGCGGAAAACCGTCAGCGTTATCACGCAGCAGCTCAAAGGCATCCCACATCTTGTCGTAATCAAAATAGGGATCACGGCAGTGAGGAGTGCAAACGATTCTGGTTACACCGGCCCGCTTGGCAGCCTCGAGCATCGCCAAGCTCTCATCGAGATCGGCGGCGCCGTCGTCTACACCCGGCAAGATATGGCAATGAATGTCACGCATAGGTCAGCCTTAATCAACTAAACGTTTGCTCGGTTGGTGAAGATGCCTTTTTTTGAAGTCCCCTGATCGTCGGAGCCCTTCTTCACCTTCTTACCGTCCTTGGTGTAGTAGGAGTAGTAGTACTCGCTGGTCTCGGTCTCGCAGTAGTTCATAACGGTACCGATGAGCTTGACCTTCTCGGACTTCTTAAGCTGACCGATGGCGTTGAGCGCCTCCTCGCGCTTGGTGAAATCCTCACGCACAACAAAAAGCGCACCGTCGGTCAGACTTGCGATCTCGGCAGCATCGATGAAGGTGCCGACCGGGGGAGCATCAAAGATGACGTACTGGAACTTGGCGGACAGTGCCTTTACCAGCTTGGCAAAGCGGTGAGAGACGATGATGTCGGCAGGATTGGGAATATGCGGCTCGGCATCGAGGAAGTAAAAGTTCTTCTGACCCGTCTCGACAATCGCCTGGTCAATAGAAACCTGCTCGGAAAGGACTGCATAGAGTCCGCCGCGGGAGCGGACGCCGAGCATATCGGCAAGGGACCTGCGACGCATATCAGCCTCGACCAGCAGGACGCTCTTGCCGCTGGTGGCGATAGCCTGGGCAAGGTTGATGGAAACCGTAGACTTACCCTCGTTGGGAATCGAGGAGGTAACGGTGATGGTGCGAATGGGGTCGTCCACGCTCGCAAAGCGGATGTTGGCCAGAAGGGTCTTGGCGGCATTCTGTACAACGAGCTTATCGGTGTTCTTTGCCTTAGCCATGCCTATTTACCACCTTTCATAGCCGGAATTCGGCCAACAACGGGAATGCCCAGGAGCTCTTCTGCCTCTTCGGCACCGCGGATGCGGGTGTTGAGCATGTCTGCCAAAACGACATAGGCAACTGCGATAAAGATGCCCGCGAGGAACGCGACAGCAACGTACAGCATACGCTTGGGGCCGCTGGGGACTTCGGGAGTCTTAGCCTCGTCGATAACGTTGATGCTCTGGGCAGCGCCGACGTTCTGAGCGACCGTACTCACCGAGCTGGCCATGGCCTTTGCGACCTTAGCCGTCTCCTTGGCATCGGTGCCGGTAACCGAAAGCGTAATGACACGCGTGGTGGTCTCGGAGGAAACAGACACCTTGTAGTCATCCAGGTCAGCAAGGCCCAGCTCATTGGCAGCACCGCTCTTAACGCTATCGCTATCCAGCAGCGTGGCGATATCGTTGGAAAGCATCTGGCTCGCCGAGAGATCGTTGTAGCTCATCTGACCGCTATCGTCGGTTTTGGCGAGAATGTACATGCTCGTCGTCGCGGTGTAGGTGTTGTCCATCGCAACGAAGGACACGATGCCCATGGCGATCGCGCAGACCACCGGAAGGGTGATGACCAGCTTAAGGTGCTTCTTCAGCAGCTGGAACAGTTCGAGAAGGGTCATGCAGCTTGCCTTTCATTTCCCCAGTTCGGATTGACAAAACTGTCCGTATGTTATCGCATCTTTTTACCGAGACCAAACTCTATACATAAGAAACAGGCTCTCCTGTAAAAATGTCGGAAGCAATCGTAAAATTGCACAACAACGCCGCACCCGAAAGTCAAATGCGGCGTCTGCATCAATATCTATGTTGTATCGCTATACGAATGGCTCGTCCTGCCGTATGGGAAACGTCACCGTAATGGTGGTTCCCACGCCCAACTCGCTCGACAGATCGAGCGTGGCGTGATGATACAGGGCCGCATGCTTGACAATTGCAAGCCCCAGACCGGTTCCGCCGCGCGCCTTGGACCTACTCTTGTCCACGCGATAGAACCGCTCAAATACCTTGCCCTGTTCTTCAGGCGCGATACCGATTCCCGTGTCGGCGACCGCAAGGAACGGATGGCCTTCGTCGTTGGTGCCGCACTGCAGCGTAACCGCACCGCCGGGTCGATTGTAGCGGATGGCGTTGCTCGCCAGATTATAGATGAGCTCGTCAATCAAGCGCGACACGCCTTCGATGACCACAGGCTTGGTCTCATGACTTATCGTCACATTCGCCTGACGGGCGACCTGTTCAAGACGCTGCTCAACCGCGTAGATGGCACGCGAGAGCTCAATAGGCTCCGTGGAACCAATGGGCACCGCCTCGCCCTCAGTTGCACGCTCGGCCTCGTCCAAGTTAGACAGCGTAAGGATATCGTTGACAAGCGCTGCCAAGCGGCCCGCCTCACGATAGATGCGACCGCCAAAGTTGCGCAGGTCGCCCTCGCCCTCGACCATGCCGTTTGCGATGAGCTCGGCATAGCCCGAAATCGCCGTAAGCGGCGTCTTGAGCTCATGGGTGATATTCGCCGTGAACTCGCGGCGCATACGGTCGTTGTCCGCCAGCACCGCCATTTGGCGCTTGAGCTCCTGGCGCTGCGACTCAATACGCTCAAGCATGGGGACCATCTCGGCATAGGCGTGCTCATAGCTACGGCGTGGGTGGTCCAAATCCACCTCTTGCAACGGCGCGATGATGGCACGGGACTCGCGGCGCGCCATAAAAAACGAGAGTACCGCACCCGCTGCTGCGATAAGCAGCATCGGCGCCACCATCGACAGCAAAATCGCCGCAACGCCAGGCTGGGCCTGCGCCAAGCGGACAACCTGGCCGTTATCAAGGGCGACGGCGCGATACAGCATAATCTCGTCGAGCGTAGAGCTTGCGCGCTCCGCGGAACCCGAACCACTCTCAAAGGCCTCGATGACCTCGGGGCGATCGCCATGGTTGGGCAGTGTGGAAGGCGACGCCTCGTTGTCGTAGGCAACCGATCCATCCTTGTTAATCAGCGTGATGCGCAAGTCCTCTCGATCGAGGCTACGCAAGAACGGGATGGGCTCCTGCTGCTCGTCGAGGGCGGCAGCAATGAGCTCGGTTTCTTGCGCCAGGTTGGCACTCGTGGCATCCGCCAAGGTGTTTTGCACAAAGAACGCACCCAGCACCGTAAACGCCACGATAACCGCCATGGCGCAGACAAAGATCGTCACAAAAACGCGGTGCGACAGCGTATGTTTTCCCTGGGGGGCGAAGACCACGGGTTACTCCTCCGATGCGGTGGCCGCGGTGTCGTCACCTTCGGCACCATCACCGGCAGAAGGCTCGGCCAAGCGGTAGCCCACGCCGCGCACGGTCTCGATGGCGCTGGCATGCTCGCCCAGTTTTTGGCGAAGCGTCTGCACGTGCACGTCAACGGTGCGCGAACCGCCGTCGAAGTCCCAGCCCCACACGCTCTGCAGCAACGACTCGCGGGTAAAAACCACGCCGGGCTTGTGCATGAGGTACTCGAGCAGGTCGAACTCGCGCAGGGTGAGCTTAAGCGGCTCGCCGGCAACGGTCACCTCGCGATGGCTGGGCGAGAGCACAATGTCGCCCACGCTGAGCACATCGCTCGCCTGCTTGACCATGCCGCCGCGACGCAGCAGTGCGCGGCAGCGGCTCGCAAGCTCCATGAGCGAAAACGGCTTAGTCAGGTAATCGTCGGCACCGCCATCGAGCGCCATCACCTTGTCGAGCTCGGTATCCTTGGCGGTAAGCATCATGATGGGCACCGTCGCCGTCAGGCGATCGGCACGCAGTCGACGCATAATCGCCAAGCCATCGGTATCGGGCAACATGATGTCGAGCAGGACGGCATCGGGTACCCGTCGCGCCACGGCAGCCTTAAACTCACCGTCGCACGAAAAGCCTTCGGCCTCAATCCCCTGCTTGCGCAGTGCATAGACCGTCAAATCCCTGATGTTGTCATCGTCCTCGACGTAATAGATCATGTTGAACCCCTTTGCGGCCGGCATGACCGCATCTTAACCCTAAAGGTACCTTTACTAGATGGTATCAGCCAAAACGCCCCGTCAAATAATCCGCCGTGCGCGGATCGGTCGGATTCTTGAAGAGTTGCGCGGTGGGCGCGTGCTCCACCAGCTCACCCAGCAAAAAGAATGCGACCGAATCGGAGATACGCGCCGCCTGCTGCATATTGTGCGTAACGACCACGAGCGTGCAGGTCTCTTTGAGCTCGCAGGCCAGCTGCTCCACCACCAGCGTCGACACAGGGTCGAGTGCCGAGGTCGGCTCGTCCATCAGCAGAATGTCGGGCTGCACGGCAAGTGCGCGGGCGATGCACAGGCGCTGCTGCTGTCCACCCGAAAGACCCAGGCCCGACTCCTTGAGCTTGTCCTTGACCTCATCCCATAGCGCAGCGCGACGAAGGGAATCCTCGACCAGCCCATCCAGCACAGCGCGATCGCGCACGCCCATGCCGCGCGGCCCATAGGCGACGTTGTCGTAGATGCTCATGGGAAACGGGTTGGGGCGCTGGAACACCATGCCCACGCGCTGGCGCAAACGGCAGATGTCGTAATCGCCCAGGATATCTTGACCATCGAGCGCAATCTTGCCCTCGATGCGGCAATCCTTGATGCCGTCGTTCATGCGGTTAAAGCAGCGCAGCAACGTGGACTTTCCGCAGCCCGAAGGCCCGATGAACGAGGTGATCTGCTTGTCGCGGATCTTGATATTCACGTCCTTGAGCGCATGATGGTCGCCATAGAACAGGTCGAGGCCCTCGACATCGATGCGCGTCGGCGAGGCGGCAAGATCCTCTGCCGTGGGGCGAGTCGCATCCCCAACCTCGCGCTCGTGCGCGGCCTCGGCCTGCGCTTTCATGAGTTCTTCAAGCTCCGTGGGCTCCACAGCCGCAGCAGCCGTCATACCGCATACCTCCACATCGATATCAATTCAGCAGTATCGATAGTAGGAATCGCGGCTCATATGCACGTGAGCGCATTGTCAAGTGTTTGTAAGGGCACACTGGCTATGCGGCGGGCAGCTCGATGGTGAATATCGTGTGTTCGGGCGTCGATTCACATGCAACGGTACCGCCGTGCGCGCATACGATCTCCTTGGCGATGGCAAGCCCCAGTCCAGCGCCGCCGCGATTGGTCGCACGCGCCGCATCCAGGCGATAGAACTTCTCAAAGATCACCTTGAGCTTTGCCTCAGGGATGGGATCGCCCTGATTGATAAAGCGCACGCGCACGCCACCGCCGTCCCGGCGTCTGGCCTCGATCGTGATGGTCGAGCCCTCATAGCTATAGGCAACGGCGTTTTTCATGATGTTGTTGAACACGCGAGCCATCTTGTCGCCATCCACGAGCACCGTCAGGTCCTCGCGAATATCAACTTGGGCTTCCTTATGCTGCTCGTTGAGGATGGGATAGAACTCGTCAGCCACCTGAGCCAGCAGCAACCCCAGATCAACATAGCCGCGCGTGAGCACGATATCGTGGAAGTCAAAGCGCGTGATATCGAAGAACTCTTCGATGAGCGCATCGAGCCGGTGCGCTTTGTCGAGAGCCACGCCCGTAAAGTGCGCACGTTGCTCAACCGGCAGCTCAGGAGCCTCTTGCAGCAGCGAAAGATAGCCCACCACACTGGCAAGCGGGGTGCGTAGGTCATGTGCCAAGTACGTGACCAGATCGTCCTTGCGATGAGATTCGTCACGCAAGGCCTGTTGCACCTTGCGCTCACGGTCACGCACGCGGTTAAGGGCGCCCTCGACCTCCAAGAAGTCGCCGTCGATGTTGTCCCAGGTGTCGGGGTGATCGATCAGGCGATCTTGAATACGAGCAGCCAGCACACAATCGGCATGCTGCTCGCCCTGCTCGTAGCCCTGGTAGTACAGGGCGCGGCCGCACAAGAACAGCACGCACGCGGCAAGCGCCAGCACAAAGCCAAGCATGTTGAATACAAAGCCGGCATCGAACAACACCGGCCCTTCGATGCCGCCGAGCGCCATGGCGCCAATCGCCAACGTCATGGCCCACGCGGCGCCGCCAATCACCACGCAGCGGCACACGATCTCAAATCGATCGATCAGCAAAAAGCCGACAAGCAGCACCGCCAAGATTCCGACGATGTTATCGATGCCAATCAGCAGCAGGCTCAGCAAAAAGAGCAGCACCGTTGCAAGCGCGCGGTTGTCGACGACCAACCTCACGTATTCAAAGAGTCGATCGGGCACCTCGAACGCTTGCCTATCGTCTTTTGTCATATCAAGATCCTCACAAGCAAAAAGCGTTATTCGATGATGTAGCCAACGCCCCAGACGTTTTTGATAAAGCGCGGCTTTTGTGCGTCGTCGCCGATCTTTTCGCGCAAGTGGCGAATGTGCACCATCACCGTATTGTTGGAGCCGGGCATAAAGTCCTCGTTCCATACCGCGCGGAACAGGTCCTCCACGGCCACTACGCTGCCGCGATGCTCGACCAGATACAGCAAGATTGAATACTCGGTGGGTGTGAGGCGTACCGGTGAACCGTCCACCGTTACGGAACGAGCATCGCGGTTGATCTCCAAGCCGTCGAGCTGAATGGTCGGCGACTCGGCCGCCTGCGCACGGCTACCGTAGCTGGTGTAGCGGCGAAGCTGAGCGTGCACACGCGCGATGAGCTCCAGCGGGCGGAACGGCTTAACCACGTAATCGTCCGCACCAAGCGAAAGGCCCTCGATCTTGTCTTGCTGGGCATCGCGCGCCGTCAGCATGATCACGGGATAGGTATGGCTGGAACGGATCGTACGCAGCAGCTCAAACCCATCGATATCGGGCAGCATGACATCAAGCAGCGCCAGATCGAACTCCTGCTCCAAAATCGCCTTGGCAGCATCGGCCCCGCTATAGGCAATCTGGACATCAAAGCCCTCTTTTGTAAGGTAGATACCAACCAAGTCGGCGATGGCCTTCTCGTCATCAACTACCAGTATGCGCTCGTTCATGCGTGCTCCTCTCGCGCTCCATTATGCCCGAGGCGACGCACGCCACACACAACAAGCGTGGGTGATTAAGTCGGCCTTAAGCGCCCTTGTGCCCGTTCGGGAGCGGATGTGGGCCACGCACGCACGCGATGATCGCCGACGCCGGCAAACGATATACTCTAGTTCCAGAAGAGACCATCCCGTCGAAAGCGAAATCCGTGAAGTCCCTCACCCCTTTTGCAAAGCGCTCAGCCCAGCTTGCCGCCGGCTTTGTCTGCGCTATCGCCCTTGCCGCTGGCGTGCCCACCGTCGCCGGCGCCCAAGTGCTCACGACCGACAATGTTTGCGGCAAAACCGCCGATGTGCGCGGTATCACGGCCGAAAACCTGCCCGATATCGATGCGACCAATGCCCTCGTCATGGGCAAAGACGGCACCGTCTACTATGCCCGTGGCGCCGATGAGCAGGTCAAGATCGCCTCGATCACCAAGGTCATGACCGCGATCCTAACCGTCGAGAATTGCAAGATGGACGAGAAGGTCACGGTAAGCAACGCCGCAGCCACCGTGGGTAATTCGACCGCCGGCTTGCTCGAAGGCGACAAGCTTACCGTGGAGCAGGCGCTGCGCGGCCTGATGATTCCCTCGGGCAACGACGCCGCCATCGTGCTCGCCGAATATGTGGGCAAGAAGATCGACCCTAAGACCAAAGACGCCGAGGCCACCTTTGTGAAGGCCATGAACGAGCGCGCTAAGAAGCTCGGCTGTACCGGTACGCTTTTTGAAAACCCGCATGGTCTGGACTTTGATGAGTGGGCTGGCGATATGCACTCAACCGCACATGACGTAGCGCTAATGATGCAGGAGGCCATGAAAAACGACACGATCCGCGAGGTCGTAGCGAGCGAGGATTCTTGGATCGAGGTCACGGGCGCCGACGGCACCGACCATTCGCACTCCATGGACACGCATAACTATTTGCTGGGCCAAGATGGCAACATCGGTGGCAAGACCGGCACCACCGACGATGCAGGCTATTGCTTTACGAGCGCCTACAACCGCGACGGCGACGAGATCTACACCGTTATTTTGAACTCCACCACCACCGATCAGCGCTTTACCGATACCGCCACCCTTGCCAACTGGTACTACGACCACAAGGTGACGGTCGCAATCGCCAACACGCAAGAAAAGACCGCCAACGGCAACCCGCTTATGGCGCGCATTAGTCAAACCGACTGGACGGATAAGACAATCGACGCCACGCTCGCCGATCCCACGGCGCAAGCGACCGTGTTTTCTCTTGCCGGCGAGGTGACCGAAAAGGTTAGCTACGACGATCTTTCGGGCACGGTGCATGTGGGCGACAAGGTGGGCAGCGTTACGCTCAAGCAGGACGGCACCAAGATCGCCGTCATGGACCTGGTTGCCGACGAGGAAGGCGCAGGACCGAATCCCATTGAATGGCTGCTCGTGAAGCTCGATCGCTTGGGCCGCCGCATCGACAACCGCCCGCTCACAGCCGAGAGCGAGACCGTAGCCAAGGCACCCGAGGTGTAAGGTCGAAGAACAATACACTCGCTGAAAGGAGGCGTCCAACGGGGCGCCTCCTTTTTTGAGGGTTCGAATCCCCAGTTAACATTCTCCTAATCAAAAAAGGGCCCTGAATGGGACCCTTCTTTCAATTCATACTGGCGGAGAGCTGGGGATGTCCGGGCATGCTACGCATGCCCTCCGGCTTCAAAGCCTGGCGGCTTTTCGCCCACGGGCTACAAACGCTTTCGCGTTTGCTTAACGCCCGTGCCCTCTCGGGTTCGAATCCCCAGCGCCCTTTCTCGATAATAAAAAAGGGCCCCCGATGGGACCCTTCTTTAAAGTTAAACTGGCGGAGAGCTGGGGATTCGAACCCCAGATGCCCTTTTGGGGCATACTCGCTTAGCAGGCGAGCACCTTCGGCCTCTCGGTCAGCTCTCCGTAACAGCCGTTCTATAGTAACCAAACAGTCGAGGATGGGCAAGAGGGAATTTTCTAATTGCCTAGCATCCTTTCCTCCTTGGAGGCTTCGCCTACCCCAGCGAGCGGTTGAGGGAGCCGAGCTCGTCGTTACCCATGGTACGCCACATTTGGAAGATGCAACCGCGCGCCAGGAAAAAGAAGCCGTTGTCGACCAGTTGCACAGCGGCATCTGCCAGCTGATTCGTCACGGCGGACACTGGCGGCAGCTCAAGTCCAGCCTTGCGGATGGTCTCGACCGCCTCCTCGAACGTCGGAGGCTCGCTGACGCCCATCTCGTTCATAAGGCCCTGCATTTCTTCCAGCGCGCTGCTGCCCGACTCCTCGCCGCGCGGCACCAGACGGTAACAAGCCAGCGCCAGGTCGAGCTGATCGCAATTCCAATAGGCAAACGCCAAGCGATAGAACAGGTAGCCGATTGCAGAACGATCGCTGGCAATACGTAGGCCGTGGCGCGCCACCTCGATAATCTCGTCAAAGCGCTCCAGACGCGCAAGCACGTTGATGAGCGCAAAGTGCGATTGCATGGACGAGCGCGCCAGATCGTAAAGATGGCGCACCTCGGGCAGTGCTCGTTCAAAGTCCTCTTGCTCGGCGTAAAAGCTGCAGATCTCGTGCTGGGCAAAGTACAGCGCATCGGGCGCACGAAGGATTCGCACAGAGCGGTCTTCTTCCAACACCGGTAGCACCATGCGCACCAGCTGGTTATCGCAAAACTGCGTTTGAACCGGGCCCGTCGCCAAAAGCTCGGCGACGGCGCACTTAGCCTCTAACTCCTCGACAAGACGGGAAAAGCCTTCAAAGGCACCTGTACGGTCGACTTTTGCCTGCTCGCGCAATTCAACAACACGGGCCACGTATGGGTCGTCGTCCTCTTCCATGACCTCCAACTCATCAGCCGTATCGGCAAGCAGCAGATCGCGCAGCGCCGGCGGCAGCGTGCGATGGTCATCACGCGGACGAGCATGAACCTCCGCAGGCTCAATCGTCTCCGGAGCGGTTGACTCATACGCCTCAAGCACACGCTTGCACGGCATATCGTCCATGTCCATGCTCTCAAGATCCTTGGCGACAGGCACGCAATCGGCCAGATAGGCCGCGCGCCCAAAGAAATACGTTGCGACAACGCGCTCGCCCTGCTCACTGTCGGGAGCAGCAATCTGCACATAGCAGCGCGTGATGCAGGTGCCCGCGGCAAAACACGCTGCCGCAAGCGTGAGTGCCACACGTGCATCGTGCTCCGCGGCCCAGATCGCGCGCGTGTCCTTGTCCAGCTCGCGCCAGGCGTCATCCCGAGCGTCGTATTCACGTTGCGGCATGGCATCAACGACAGACTGCCCAAACCGAACGAGCATAATCCCCTCGGCAACGTTTGCCCGATAGGTATAGTCGAGCCGCGTGACCACGTTGAGCGCCTCAAGGATTCGCGCAAAACGGGTGCGCACGTCCCACTCGCCGCCCGGCTGGCAAGCCACCGTACCCGGCTTGCCCCACGGGTTATCGCTCGAGGCCGTATCGAGCAGTCGAGGAACATCGTTGGTCGTCTTGGCGATATGCCACGCATCAAAGAGCGCGCAGCCCTCAAGGCTCGGCGAGGATGCCGCAGGGACCAATCCAGCCCCGATGCGCTCAAGGATGCCGGAGAGGCGGTTGAGACGGCACTCGATGGCAAGCAGCATGTCAATCTCGTCCTGGTCCAGCAGGCTACGATCAAAATTGAGATAAAACAGCTTTGACCGGTCGATGCGCGCCAGGCTCATTTCGGACTTGGCGGCAATGGTGCGCAGACGGGGCAAGTCAATTTCGCTCATAAGGGTGGCGGCATAGCGCTCGATACCGCTCGGATTCTCGGCATGGTCAACGCGGTAAAGCAGCGTCTCGATAGCATCGGGGAGCGGTGACGTGTTAAAGCCCAAAAACACCTCGACCGGCTCGGGCAACTTTACGAGCTTGATCTTGTCGACAACGTTTTGCATGTCCGCATCGAGACCGTCGACGCCCGCCGCGTTCGCAATAGCGCTTTCGGAGTTGGCAAATATCACGTAGCGCAGGAACATCGATGCCATGAACTCGCCGTAAGGAAGGGAGCGGGCCGAATTCCATGTCTCGTGATCGGACTGCTCGCGCATGGGGCCTTCGGGAGAGCCGACGGTTCGCGCGCACGCGCGCATTGCACCGCTGGCTTCCCTTACCATAATCTCACCAATACTGGAATCCGACTCGTCAAGAACCAGTTCCATGTCGGGATCGTTGGACAGCGATACTTCGTTAACGGGACGGTCCACCTTATAGACCTCACCCGAAACGCTCACGTAGCCCAAAAGCGACACATGGCTTTTGCCGACGAATTCGACGGCATAGCATGATTCATGCGGGTCCTCGCCAAAGAGTTTCCAGACCACGCCATATGAGCGTCCCGCAGGCTGCTCGGGCATCACCGGAAAGCGCTTCTTGGGATCGAGAAACCTGAGCTTGTATGTCGGACGCTCTGCCACGAAGTATCACCCTGATCGGTCGTTGAGAGAAGGAGTGATCGCGGATGGGCCGCGACACCTACTCGGAATCTTACACGAGTCGACAGGAAATAGTCCGCTTTACGCCCGCGCCTCGACCGAGGTTCGAATCCATGCGGTGCCTACCTAAAAGAAAAGCCCCCGTTGCCGGGAGCTTTAATCTCAAATGGTGCGGCGTATAGGATTCGAACCTATGACGTTCTGATTCGTAGTCAGACCCTCTATCCAGCTGAGGTAACGCCGCGACTTGTTGATTATTATGCACATGGACTGAATATAGGTCAAGCGTTTTTTCAAAAAAAGTTATCGAATTTGATTTTTACTCATTTGGAGGGCTTGGCACGATCTTCGGTGCATCGCGATATAAGAAAAGCCCCCGTTTCCGGAGGCTTAAAACTCAATTGGTGCGGCGTATAGGATTCCGCGCATCCGCTGCGCGGATCCGCACCGGCTTCGCCCGCCTGCCGGCGGACTCGCCCGCTCGCTAAAAACGCTCCGCGTTTTCTTGACGCTCGCGCCTCGACCGAGGTTCGAATCTCCGCAATGCCCCCGTAAAGGAAAAGCCCCCGTTTCCGGAGGCTTTAAGTTCAATTGGTGCGGCGTATAGGATTCGAACCTATGACGTTCTGATTCGTAGTCAGACCCTCTATCCAGCTGAGGTAACGCCGCAGCGCTAGACATATAAAACCACTTTAGTTCGTTAGAGTCAAGCAAAATCTCAAACTTTTTTCGCGCGGGCCGCAATTTGTCACGCTGCACCACGAGCATCAGCGCTTTTCGTGCGATCGATTGGCTTTTCGATCACATCGAACCCGGCGCCAAGCTCCCCTAGGAGCGACCGCACCCGTTGGGCACAGTCGTAGTCGGCAAACGAGATGCTCAGCATTCGGGCCACCTGATTAGAAGTTCCAACGCCATAGAAGTGCTCAAGGACAACAAGCGCCTCATGCGCCACAAGCGTCTCGACCACATGCGGCGACTCCTCATAGCACCATTGCGTCAACGGTCCCTCACTCGTCTGCCGAACCACCAAGCCACCCATACCCGACGGCTCGCACGTTACCAGCAGATGCTCCCCGCCCTCATCGCTCTGGAACAAAACAACCCGCTCGTCGAACAGCTCCATCACATCCCCTTTCTCTCGCTCTTAGTTAGCAAAAGCATAGCAGGTAAATGCATGTATACAGAACGTTTGTTCGTGTGTTTTCTATCGAGCTATCCGCACGGCATGGTATAGCCGTACACAAAAAGGGCGCCCCTAAAAGGAGCGCCCTCGCAAATCACCTATGCAGCTAGCTTACGCGACCGGCTCGATCTTCTCGAGGCCGCCCATGTAGGGACGCAGAACCTCGGGGATCGTGATGGTGCCGTCGGCGTTCTGGTAGTTCTCCAGAATGGCAGCCATGGTACGACCAGCCGGCAGGCCGGAACCGTTAAGAGTGTGCAGGTAGCGCGAGCCCTTGAAGTTCTCGGGGTCGCGATACTTGATGTTGGCACGACGGGCCTGGAAGTCGCCGCAATTGGAGCAGGAGCTGATCTCCTTGTAGGCGTTGTAGCTCGGCAGCCAAACCTCGACGTCGTAGGTCTGACGGGCAGAGAAGCCCAAGTCGCCGGTGCACAGGCTAATCACGCGATACGGAAGGCCCAGCTGCTGCAGCAGGTACTCGGCCTCGGCGGTCATGCTCTCGAGCTCCTCATCGGACTCCTCCGGCTTAGCGAACTTGACCATCTCGACCTTGTCGAACTCGTGCTGACGGATGATGCCGCGGGTGTCGCGACCGGCGGAACCGGCCTCCTCGCGGAAGCAGGGGGTAAAGGCGGTGTAGCGGCGCGGCAGGGTATCGGCGTCGAGGACCTCGCCGGCGTGCAGGTTGGTGAGCACGACCTCGGCGGTAGGGATCAGGAAGTTGTCGCCCGAGACGTGATAGGCGTCATCCTCGAACTTGGGCAGCTGACCCGTGCCAAACATGGTCTGACGCTTGACGACGATAGGCGGCCACCACTCCTTAAAGCCACGGCTGGTGTGCGTGTCCAGGAAGAAGTTGATAAGGGCGCGCTCAAGGCGGGCGCCGGCGCCACCGAGAACGGTGAAGCGGCTGCCGGAGAGCTTGTTGCCGCGCTCGAAGTCGAGGATGTCCAGATCGGTGCCCAGATCCCAGTGCGGCTTAAAGTCGAAGTCGAACTCGCGCGGGGTGCCCCAGCGGCGACGCTCGATGTTCTCGTCCTCGTCCTTACCGTACGGGGTGGCCTCGCACGGAATGTTGGGCAGGTGAGCCATGAAGTCGTACTGCTCCTGCTCAAGAGCGGTACGGCGCTCGGCCAGACCGTCGATCTTCTCGTTGACGGCGCGCACGGCCTCCTTGGCGGCCTCGGCCTCGTCCTTCTTGCCCTCCTTCATCAGGGCGCCAATCTTCTTGGACTCGGCGTTACGCGTGGCCTGGAGCTCCTCGACCTCGGTGATGACGGCACGGCGCTCGTCGTCGAGTTCAAAGAACTTCTCGCGGTCCCAAGACGTCTGGCGATTTGCCATGGCGGTATCGATGGCATCGGGGTTCTCGCGAACAAACTTGATATCAAGCATTAGATCCTCCGGCGATATACATTCCATTCAGGTTGCAACCTTGTACATGTATGGGCAAGTATATACTTATGAGCGTTTACGACCCAACTCAACTACGCAAGAAGGCACCCAATGGACGCAGTTTTTTCCTTTTTGTTTGGCACCCGCACCGGTTTTGCCATCCTTTTCGCCGGCGGCATCCTGCTATTTGCGGTTCTTGCCTTTGTGATGGAGAAGCGCACCCATAAGATGTATGTCGACCGCGGCCCCAAGTCCGAGAACGAAGAAGACAGCTTCTGGGACTAACCTGCCAAAAAGAGACAGACTTATTTTGGTCGGTTTTATCTGGGTAAACGCAAGCGTCCCGCAACTGGAATTGAGCCAGTTGCGGGGCGCTTTTTGCTCAAGGTACAAAACCGCAGGAAAACCCTGCAAAATTAATCTGTCCCTTATTGGTCAGTTTACTGGAGAGTAGCGTCGATGGCCTTGACTAGGGCGCTGCGCATGCCGGCGTCCTCGAGCGCGACGACGCCCTTGATGGTAGCACCACCGGGCGAGCACACGGCATCTTTCATCGCTGCTGGATGCTGGCCGGTTGCAAGCTGCAGCTTTGCCGTACCCAGCACCATCTGGCTCACAATGCGATAGGCATCGGCGCGCGGAATACCGTGTTTGACGGCCGCATCGCCCAGAGCCTCGATCGCCATGGCGACAAACGCCGGGGCGCAACCGCCCACGGTACCACCCACAAACAGCAGACTCGAATCGAGCTCGACCACCGTGCCAAGCTTTCCGAGCAGACCGAGCACCGTGGCACGCTGCTCATCGCTAAGCGTGGAAGCCTTCTCGCAGGCGATAACGCCCTCGCCCACCGAAACCGGCGTGTTGGGCACTGTCGAGATATGAGCAACACCTGGCAGAACCTGTTCCCACTTGGCACTATCCCAGGTCCAGGCAACCGAAAGGACGACCTTGTCGGCAAGCGCATCCTTGAGTGGGGCGAAGACCTTCTCGATCATATACGGCTTGACCGCCGCAACCACGATATCGGACGCGGCAACAACCTCCGCCGCATCGTGGCAGGCAGCCATGCCCCGCGCCTCGCAACGCTCAACCAGAGCATCGTAGCGCCCTGCGCAAGCGCACATGTCGACCGCGGCCACGCCGGCGGCAATCCAGCCATCGGCCATAGCGCTCGCCATATTGCCAAAACCGACAAATCCGATCTTCATATCACACAGTCCTCTCAGATGCGTTCCTCAAAACGAAAGTCATTGTCCCACGCCATTGTTTCGTATTGCCGACCTACTTGTGATACGGCTCGCCGCGGCTAATCTTGCAGGCGCGGTAGATCTGCTCCAGCAGCACCACGCGCGCCAGGTTGTGCGGCAAGGTAATGCGTCCAAAGCTGAGCATCTCGTCGGCGCGGGCGCGCACGGCATCGCTCACGCCGTCCGATCCGCCGATTACAAAAGCGATATCGCTGTTGCCTCTCAGCATGAGGTCATCGAGACGGGTCGAGAACTCCTCGCTCGAACGCTCCTTGCCCTCGATAGCCAGCAGAATCACATGTGCCCGCGGTGGCAGGGCAGCAAGAATCGCCACGCCCTCTTTGTTACGCGCGGCATCCACACCGCCCGCCTTGGCCGGATCGATATCGGCAACCTCGCGCATATCTACCTTGGCATAGGCGCCTAGGCGTTTGGTGTATTCGGCGCACGCGTCCTTCCAAAAGCGCTCTTTGAGCTTGCCAACGCAAACAACGGTATATTTCACGCGCGTCTACTCCTTCGACTCGTTCTGAACTTTGCCGGCTGTCAACATCTGCTCGAACATCGAGGCCGACTGTGAGAAATCGCTCGGCAGCACGACCGTCGAGGTTTTGCCCGTGCGAGCGAACTCCGTCATCATCTCGGACCACTGCGTAAACATGAACAGCTGGTTGGCCTCATCGTTGCCGACGCCCGTCTCCTGGATGATCTCGAGCGAATCCTTGATGCCCAGCGCGATGGCTTTGCGCTGGTTGGCGATGCCCTCGCCCGCCTTTTCCATTGCCTCGGCCTCGGCGGTCGCCTCGGTAACGCGCTTGATGCGGTCGGCCTCGGCGAGCTCCTGCGCAGCAGCGCGCTTACGCTGGGCGGCGTTGATGTCGTTCATGGAGTTCTCAACCTCGGTCGGCAGTGCGATTTTGGTGATGAGCGTCGACACGAGGGTGAAGCCGTAGGCGGCCATCTGCTCGGAAACGGTAGCGTTGACATCCTTGGCGATGTCATCCTTCTTGGCAAAGACCTCATCGAGTGTGTAGACGGGGATCGAAGAGCGCAGGGCGTCGGTGATGAAGTCACGCATCTGGTCGACGGGCTCCTGCAGCATGTAGTAGCTCTTGTAGATACCCGAATCTGCCGGGCCGGCGCCCATGTCATAGCTCACGTGGTACTGAGCAGAGACCTCAAGGCCGATGGTCACGTTGTCCTGGGTCTTAACGTCGATACCAAAACCGTTTTTCATGGTGCGTAGACTCACCGTGGCGGCTTTGCGGTCGATTACGGGCACCTTCATGTGGAAGCCCGCGTTGACGATGCGGTTAAACTTGCCCAGGCGCTCGATGATTACGGCATGCTGCTGTTCAACGACATAGCAGGCGTTGGGGAACAGCAGCAGCAAAATGATGATGGGAAGCAGAAGACTCGTAAGGGCGGCAATGATTCCGGACAACAGCATGGTCTCTCCTCTGATAGGCACACGTTGGCACTAGGATACCCGTCCAAGGAGATCGTGCATATCAAAAAAGCTCCCATTGCTGGGAGCTCTTCCATTTAATGGTGCGGGCGAAAGGACGTCCGCGTATCCGCTTCGCGGATCCGCACCGGCTTCGGCCGCCTGCCGGCGTCCTCGCCAGCTCGCTAAAAACGCTCCGCGTTTTCTTTACGCTCGCTCCTTCACAGGTTCAAGTCCCTGCGATGGGCCCATAACAAAAAAGCTCCCATTACTGGGAGCTCTTTCATTTAATGGTGCGGGCGAAAGGACTTGAACCTTCATGGGGTTGCCCCCATACGGACCTGAACCGTACGCGTCTGCCAATTCCGCCACGCCCGCGTGCAGGAATTAGAATAACGGAGCGCCACCACGAACGCAAGAACTATTTTTGAAAAAGTTTGCAGGCATTCTCCCAAGCGGCTTGCGCGATTGTTTCGGCGTCCTCACCAGTGCGATCGACACGGTCGTTAACCAGCGCGTTTGCCGTAATGGAGATCATTGCGGGTTCGCATTCAAGACCGCGGATGGGCTCCGGAGCCATATACGGGCAATCCGTCTCGAACAAAATTCGATCGAGCGGGGTCGCCGCAAATGCCTCGCGCACGTCGTCGTTGCGCTTAAAGGTAGCCGCGCCGCCATAGGCGATGTAACAACCCAAATCCACAAAGCGCTCCATCGTGGCTCGGTCCTCGCCAAAGCAGTGCAGTACGCAACCGACCTGGGGCACGCCGACCTCGCGCAACACGTTGTAGGCGTCCACATGCGAGGTGCGCTCCTCGTCCGTATCCTCATGACGCAGATGCAGCTCTACCGGCACATTGCGGCGTACGGCGACCTCGAGTTGGCGCGCCATACAGTCGATCTGCACGTCGTGGGGCGCCGGCGCGATATCGTCGTCATAGTCCATGTGGTAGTCCAGACCGATCTCGCCAATACCGGCGCATAAGGGATCATCGAGTGCGGCAACGACCTGTGCGTGAACGTCGTCGGTATAGTCCGGTGCGCCATACGGATGCACGCCGGCAAGATATTTGATCTGTGGAATATCCTGCATCGGCAGAATCTCGTGCGTCAGCCAGTCGCTATAGTCCGCCACGCTGCGTTTGTCAGCGATGGGGTCGAGCATCGTCACCAACAGGTCGACGCCCGCGGCTTTGGCGCGCTCAAGCGTCTCGGGCACTTCCTTGCTCCAAAATGAGAGCAGGTGCGCATGCGTATCGGCAAGCGGCGCCAGCGGCACCGGGCAGGCCACCGTTTTCTTCTTTTTGGTAAACGTCACGAGTTCGACATTAGGCGTCATAGATTAGCTCCTGAGCCAAGCGGACAAAGGCAGCGACGTCGAGCGTCTCGGCGCGCGTGGTAGGTGCGATACCGCAGGCCTCAAAGGCGGCGTCGAGCGCGTCCTTGGCAAAGCCGTTGGCACTCATGGAGTTGCGGATCGTCTTGCGGCGCTGAGCAAACGCGGCATCGATCACACGGGCCACAAACTCGCGGTCGATGCCCTCGGGCACCACGCCGTCAACACGATCGATGCGCACCACGGCAGAATCCACATGCGGCGCCGGCATAAAGCAGCGCGGCGGCACCTCAAAGCGCCCCGTCACCTGCGCATACAGGCCGAGTTTTGCCGTGTAGCCGCCATAGGTCTTGTTGCCCGGCGTTGCGCCAATACGATCTGCAACTTCCTTTTGCACCATAACGACAGCGCGCATAAGCGCGGGCATCGTCTGGAAAAACTGAAGGATGATCGTCGCCGCCACGTTATAGGGCAGATTCGCGACAAACACCGTGGGTTCACCACCGGCGGCATGCTCAATCTGCTCCGGCGTCACCTTGAGCGCATCGCCCATGATAAAGCGGAAGTTGGCATAGTCGGCGGCGTGGGCGTCAAGCACCGGCTCAAGCTCGGGATCGGCCTCAATCGACGTAACGCACGCCGCCTCCTGCAGCAGGGCCAACGTCAGCGTGCCGCAACCCGGGCCGACCTCGAGCACGCGCTCATCGCCCGTAAGCTCAGCGAGCTCACAGATACGTTCGATCACATGGTTGTCGATCAGGAAGTTTTGGCCCAGGCGATGCTTGGTCGCAAGGCCAAACTCCTCTAGCAGCTCCCTAGTTGCCGTGGGGTTTGCCAAAGGCGAAGTTGTCATGGTTGCCTCCTTAACATGGTGGCTGCATCGTAAAGCAAAAGGGCATGGACCGTTGCGGCCATGCCCTTACATCTAAACAGCAAATTGCCGATATGGCGCGCAGCGGCTTAGCCCAGACGCGGGAACAGCGGCTCGCCCTTCTCGACGGGCTGACCACCGGCAAGCAGGCCCCAAGCGCAAATGCCCTTGAGGTCGTCGCTCGCGGCCTCGTCCTCGCAGGACAGGCGGCGCAGGGCCTCGGCAGAGGTCTGGGGCATGAGCGGCATCAGCAGGTGAGCGGCAATGCGGATGGCCTCGAGCAGGTTGTAGATCACAAACGCCAGCTCGTCAGCCTTGGCCTCGTCCTTGGCAAGTGCCCAAGGCTCGGAGTCCTCGATGTAGTGGTTGGCGGCATGGATGAGCTCCATGACCTCGTCCTTAGCTCCACCGTAATCGAGCACGTCCATCTTGGCCATGTAACGATCGACCAGGCCATCGGCAATTTTTGCCAGCGGGTTGTCGAACGCATCGAACGACGCGGGCTTGGCGGGCGCGCAGCCGTCAAAGTACTTGCCGCTCATGTTGAGCGAACGCGAGATGAGGTTGCCCCAGCTGTTGGCCAGGTCGGCGTTGTAGACCTGCTCCATGCGATCGAAGCTGATGGCGCCGTCGGTGCCGGGGACGACGTCGGTCATGAAGTAATAGCGATAGCCCTCGACGCCCAGCATGTCGATAACATCCTGCGGAGCGATGGCGTTACCGCGGCTCTTGGACATCTTCTCGGCCTTGCCGGTCTCGGCGTTGCGCACGGTCAGGAAGCCGTGGGCAAAGACGTGCTCGGGCAGGGCCTCGCCGATGGCCATGAGCATGGCGGGCCAAATGACGCAGTGGAAGCGGATGATGTCCTTGCCCACGATATGGAACTGCGCGGGCCAGCGATAGGCCAGCTCGGCACGGGCCTCGTCGGTGTCGACACCGTAGCCGACGGCCGTCATATAGTTGAGCAGCGCGTCGAACCACACGTAGGTCACGTGGCCCTCGTCAAACGGGACCTGAATGCCCCAGTCAAAGCTCGTACGGCTCACGGAAAGGTCGTTGAGGCCGCCCTCGACAAAGCTGCGCACCTCGTTCATGCGGAACGCGGGCTCAACAAAATCGGGGTGCTCGTCATAGAGCTTGAGCAGCTTGTCCTGGAACGCAGAGAGCTTAAAGAAGTAGGACTCCTCCTGCACGCGCTCGAGCGGACGGTGGCAATCGGGGCACAGGTGCTGGCCGACGCTGCCGTACTCTTCGTCGCCCTTCTGGACCTGCGTATCAGTGAAGTAGGTCTCGTCGGGCACGCAGTACCAGCCGTCGTAGCTGCCCTTATACAGGTAGCCGGACTCCTTCATGCGCTCCCACAGATACTGCACCGCATGATGCTGGCGCGGCTCAGTGGTGCGGATGAAGTCGTCGTTGGAGATCTCGAGCTTGCTCCACAGCTCCTTGAAGTGCGGAGCCTGGCTGTCGGTCCACTCCTGCGGCGTCATGTTGTGCTTGGCTGCAGCCTCGGCGACCTTCTCGCCATGCTCGTCCATGCCAGTCAGGAACTTGACGTTATAGCCGGCGGAGCGACGATAGCGAGCCTGGACGTCGGCGATGATGGTGGAATAAGCCGTGCCCAGATGCGGATCGGCGTTGACGTAGTAGATGGGCGTCGTGATAAAGAACGAAGGCTTGCTTTGATCCATGGGGTTTGTCCTCCAGAAAAACGTTGCATACAGGGGATGATTCTAGCGCAAGGGCTGGATATCCTCCATCTATTGCATATCGAGCACCATGGCATAGACATCGCGCTTGCGGCGCGAGTACTTCTGAGACAGGCGCTTTGCCACCGCAGAGGCGGGCTCCCCCTCCTCGAGCGCGGTGCGAATGTCCTCGCGTAGGGCTTCGTCAGGGGCTACCGCTGCGGCTCCAACCGGCGCGATACCAGCCTCCTCGTCCTCACTCGGCGGCGCGATGACCAGCGCAATCTCACCCTTTACCTCGCCACGGGCACGCAGCTCCTCGGTTAGCTGGGCGGCGGATCCACGCAAGACTTCCTCGTGCAGTTTGGTGAGCTCGCGGCAGACGGCAACATCGCGCTGGGGAAAGACCTCGGCCACGGCCTCGAGCGTCGCGACGATGCGATGTGGAGACTCGTAGAAGATGAGCGCGCCGGGGACGACGGCAAGGCGCTGCAGTCGGCGCACGCGGTCGCCGTGCTTGCGGCCCAAAAAGCCTTCGAAGAAGAAATGCTCGCAGGGAATACCGGACGATACGAGCGCCGTGACGCAAGCAGAGGGGCCGGGAATAACCTCGACAGGCACGTCCGCCTCGCGCGCCGCCTCAACCAAAGCCTGGCCGGGATCAGACACACTCGGCATACCGGCGTCCGAGGCAAAGGCGAGGGTCTCCCCCGCCAGCAGGCGGTCGACCAGGCCAGCTGCGCGACTTGCGATCACATTCTCGTCGCAACGAACGAGCGGCTTGGAGATGCCTAGGTGCATCAGCAACTTTGAGGTCACACGCGTGTCTTCGCAGCAGATGGCATCGGCGGCGGCAAAGGCCTCGCCAACGCGCGGGGACAGGTCGCCCAGATTGCCGATGGGCGTACCGACCACATAAAGTTTGCCCGTACGGGCGCTGTTTTGCGTCATATCAACCTATTCAATCATGCCGCGCTCGAGCGTGCCAAGTGCCGCGCGAGCGTCCCATGCTGCAATACGCTTCTCGGTCTTCCACGTTTGGAAGAACCAGCCAGCCGCCGGCGCAAACGATGACAGCTGGTTGGCGATGAACACGCGCTCGTAGGCATTGCGGCCCTCGGGCGTAACCGACGAGTTGGCGAAGATCGCCGCGCCCGACCATTCGCCCACCAAAACGGGGAACCCAGTTGCGACCGCCTCTTTGAGCTCACGCTTGTTGCGCGAAATCGCCGTCGTCAGACCGCGCGGGCTCGTGATGTCGAGCGCATACTCGTCGCGATAATGGTACAGATGAAGGTCCATGTAAACGTTCTTGTACTTGGCACCGCGCATAAAGTGCTTCCACTCGCCAGGGTGTCCCGAAGAGGAAAAGACGACGATCTTGTCCTCGGGCATATGCGAACGAACGAGCTCGTACGCGTCACGATAGAAGTTGCGCAGGTAGTGCGCCGGAATGCCATCCGTCATGGTAAAGAGGCTCTTGCGTACGCTCATCTGCGGCGTATCCAACAGCTCGATGCCCAGCAGGCTCTCGGCCTCACCATAGCGATCGGCCAGGCGCTCGAGCACATCGAGTGCAACGTGACGGCCGTTGGTGGACGAATGCCACTCGGCAACAGCCTCCGGCGTGGTGGGCGAATCGTTGGAATCGCCCTGACCGCCGGGTACAGTCGCCAGATCGAGCAGTACGCGGATGTTGTACTTGGCGGCCCACTCAATAGCGCGATCGATATAATCGACGACCGAGATGTAGGAAGCGTCGGACTCCTGCGAGCCAAAGGCATACCAGGGCACCGGCAGGCGCACGGCGTTGAGACCGATCTGCGCCATACGGCGAAAATCGTCCTCACTCACAAACGTCTCGTAATGGCGACGCATGCGCTCGTTATAGGCAGCGGTGCCCATGGCCTCCTGCAGCTCGGCTGCATTGGATGCTCCGGTCGCTGCATAGAGCGACGGGGTCACCCAGGGCTCGGGAATAAACCAGCCAGAGAGATTAACGCCGAGAATCCTCTCCATCACGGCCCCCTTCGAATCGCGCAGGTCGAACCTGCATCGCATTGCATAGGAAAAGTATCGTTTTGAGTATACCCGCGCGTGCGGACAGGCGACCGAACGGTCTACAAAGTGGCGCAAAAGTGGGAGGAATGTCCGGGCAGACGGAACCCGAGATGCACACGCCAAGATGCACACGTGCGCCGGAAGTAGGCGGCCGGAAAGCGTGCCCCGTTTTTTCGCAAAAGACTGGGATGCATTTTCCGCAGGAGCTCTCGGTAAAAGAAAAGGACCCCTTTGCAGAGGTCCTAGTCAATTCAAGGTGGCGGGGAAGGGAATCGAACCCCTGACACGAGGATTTTCAGTCCTCTGCTCTACCAACTGAGCTACCCAGCCATTTGAGGTGTGCCTTGTTTCAAGGCTTCATTAGTATAACCAAGGACGCGCTCCGGTCAACCGAGAATTTTAAAAAAGTTTTTGAGCATAGCCTCGGTTCTATAAATCGGCACGTCAGAAGCATCAACCGGCAGAAAGAAGTTTTCGCTCCACCTTCTCATGCCGGCACGCGTTGGAGAACAGGGGGCGAAACAATGATTGAAGGGCGCTCGAGTGCCGCCCAGGCACCGGGGCAGGAACACATACGCCAAGGGCAGACGTTTTCGTAGCGCTCGAGGACGTTGCCGCTACGGTCGATAAAGGCGATGTCTATGGGATAGGCCATAAAGCAGGTGTGAACCGAGGAACAGCGCGGAAACGCCATGACAAGCGGCAGTCCGCTGGCAGCAATCGGCCGCCGTCCCAGCATACCGCGCAGACGCACGGTAAACGACTCCGCCACCACAAACTCGGCCGGCGTCCAGCCCAACCTGTTGAGCGCCCGTGCGTAGGCGATATAGGACGAGACCGCGGTCACATGACCACCCCCGGACGCCATGGATCGACCGTCACCGCGCGTTCATGCGCGAGCACGGCCGGCGCCCCCAGGGAAACGCCGGCGATGCTCAGCGAACTCGGCCACGGCTCGTAGTGCATGGTGCAGGTATAAGTCCTAAACGTGCCAGAAAGAGAGAGCAGGCCACCATCCGATGACGCCGTGCCCTGCTCGCTCGAGACCTCGACCTGTAGGTCATATCCCTCCATGGCATCCTGAATCTGAGCCTGAACGGTCGCGGAAGCGTCAATGGAGCTCTCGTCACCCTCCCCGCCCGGCGCCACAGCGTGCGCCAGCACGATGTCGGGCACCACGCGGTCGAAGCGCGCGGCCGCGCCGGCAAAGATCATGATGTTGTACGCGATGAGAGCCAGCACGAGCAGGACAGGCGTGACCACGGCCATCTCGACCGTCGCCTGGGCACGCTCCTCGCGCAAGCCCGAGCGAATGCCCATTACGACCCACCGCCAAAAGCTCCCACCAGCGTGGCAACATCGACAGTGAGCGGGATGGAGCCGCCGCCGGGCAGCGGAATCTCCGCAAGCGTGAACACCGCGCCGCCGATGGTGCGCTCGACGTGATATTCCAAGGCCTCGCAAAGTGCCTTGGGGTCAGTTACGCCCAAGGGGATTTTTCGCAGGGTATCTTGAGTTTTGGAGATGCCAGCGATATCGGACCCCGGACTTTTGATGACATTGGCGGTATCGGTCAGCACCGGTTTTCGCAGACGCAAATCGCACGGTTCGAGCCCCAGCGCCGCCACGGAGGACGAGACGGTGTCACCGAGCCAGGACGCGATGGAGCCCAGCGCGCCGCTACCCCCTCCCAGGCCACCGATCAGCTCTCCCATAAGCTCATCGGCCGCACCCTGGATGTCTCCGTACCCCACAAGCAGGCGGCCCCAAACATCCATAACGCCGTCGAGCACGCCGGCAACGCCGCCCGAACGCTCCTCCAGCGTCGAGAAAAACCGCGAGAGAACGTTATTTTGTGCCGTCGCATCATCGGGTGCGAGTACTGCAGCAGAAATTGCACCACGATCGCCAAGCTCGACTGCCGTGTTAAACGAAGAGTTGAGCTCGTCGGGACTCGTGACACCGCCCGAGACCGCAAAGGCGACCACGCCGTTGCGACCGGGCGGAGCGATGCGCGGGCGCTCACCGGAAAGTTCTTTGATGGCGGTATCGAACGCATCGCCCGCACGGTCGGCTTCGTCCTCGGTCTGACGCTCGAGCTCAAGCTCCTTGTTGCGACAGTCGACGTAGTCCTCCAGAGCGTCTTTAAACTTGTCAAAGTGATACTCGAAGCCGTTTTCGATGGAGGTTGAAGGCGCCGCAACAGCACCAAGCGACGAAACGCCAAAATGGCATTTGCTGCATTTGTCCTGTCCATCGTAATCGGCAACCGAAGCAAATCCGCTCGGCGTCCCTTTCTTATAGTTAGGACAGGTCGTCCCGTAATGCAGATACGCCTTGCCATCGTTCACGCTCGTCGGCCACACCGCGTCGGTATAGAGTTCCGTCGCCCGAACCTCATCAGAGTTACGCGGCAGCAGCGGAATATAGGAGGAAACCCTGTCTCCGTTCTCGGTTATATATGCCCGATCGACCTCCGCGCTCGCATAGGTATAAAACGCCTTACGCGCCGCAGACTCTGCCTTCATCTCGACACTCGAGCCTTGGGGCTTCTCATTTGTCAGGCGCCGATGGTAGTAGGCCTTCGCACGATCGAGCGCCACTTGGGGCTCCCACGTAACGCTCGATGAGTAAGGCGGATTTTGAACACCAGAGAGATCCGTTAGGCTTTTTGCGCGCTCCCACATACACGAACAGCTGCCGACCGAACCTTTATCCGATCCACCGCAATCCGCTAGCCAGGCGCGCTCTTTGGCCTTCGCCGTCTCCTCCGATGCTTTTTGTAGCTCCTCGGCCGCGCGCTCCAGATCTTCCGACGCATCTTTAATGGCATCGGTCGAGATTTCGGATCCTTCGAGCGCAACAAAATCCGACTCGGATGTCCTGGGCACGGCAAGCGCCGTACCGGTATAGGTCACGCCGTCGGTATCCTGCGCCGATACTGTCTGCATGGCGCGCGCGGCAACCAGGTACGGCAAGGCGGTCTCGATCTTTTGTAGGCCCTTTGCCGCGCTTTTGGCAAACTTGTTGCGTGTTTTAATGATCTGGGTCCCCGTATCGATGATATCGCTGCCGACAACCTCGGCACCCGGAATGAGAATGGCAACCAAGCCGGTGCCGATCGTGGCAAACCCCGCCAGGCCCAAACTCAAAATGCTCGCATCGACCACCGTGGCGGCTGTGTGATAGGACGACACCACGTTGGCGCCCGCCAGTGCACCGCTATCGGCCGCCACCTGGGTGTCTCCGGCGCGCGACATGCTCCATATCGCCGCGATCGACGAAAACAGCAGCGTAAGCACCGCCAGAATGACAACCGCAGAGGAGAGCGTGGTATAGGCACCGTCTTCGATAAACAAGTCGATACCGGCACGGCCCATAAAGCCGCCCCGCTTGCGGCGAGCGCCTGGTCGACGGCGGGCAGCAAACCCTTGCGTCACCCGCAGCAGGCAGCGCCTAATCCCATGTAGCAATCCATGAATCATAATCTCCCTCCAGCCATTCGGGACGCGATCGATACGAGACGTCGACCTTGAGCTCGACATAGCCGCCCTCACCCGCGCTGCCCATGGCCCGCGCAAATGCACCGATCACGGGCAGCGGCTTAACCTCGCCGGCAACAGACACGGACGAAACGCCGCTGGCACCGGCCCGCCCCAACTCGATATCCCACGACAGCGGCCCGCCGGCATGAAAAATTGAGACGTTGGGCACCGCGGCAAGTCTGCGGCGAGTGAACTCCTTAAGGTCATCGTCGCCCTCCACCGTCGTCGTAGTCATGAGCCGTGCGGTCTCGGCGGCAGCGGACTCCATGACCGCACGCGTATAGAGCAGGCATACCGGCTGCAACGCGAGCAAGATAAGCGTCAAAAACGTCGGCAGCAAAAAGGCGGCCTCGACCGTAGACTGCGCCCGATCCTCGCACGCGATATCAATACAGAGCGATGTCCTTGGCACCCGTCGCGGCATCGATAACCGACGACGGAACGACGCCATGAGACGCTGCCCGCTCGACCAGTGCCGCCAAGCGCCCATCGGTGCCAGCGCGCCAAAGCCCCGCAATCGCCAGCACAATCGATAACAGCGCCACGGTGACGATGGCGTATTCGACGGTCGACTGAGCAGATTCCTCACGCAGGACATCATGCATTTCACGACCCCTCCTTTGACTCCGTTGTTTGCGGAACCAGACGCACGGCACGCAGGCGGCACGAGGCATCGCCGGCATCCGCGGCAACCGTCACCATGTCGACCCAGCCTCGCCCATCGCGCACGATGGCGCCCCATACGTTGCCCTTAATATCGAGATAGCCGCTCAGGGCGAGCTGGGCCGTGGGCACCTCGCGGTAGGCGCGCAACAGGTCTGCCGCCGCCTCGGTCATCGGCCGGCCCTCGGACCATGCGAGTCGAACCGCAATCGCGTTGTCCGCAGACGGCTTCGTCGCGCTGGCGGCCCGCTCGTCGAGCGCCTGCAAAAAGGTCCGAGCCGTGACGGCGGCATCCTGACCGCCCATATCTCCCGCGCCTTCCGCTTGTGACACCGCCGCCGAGCCCGATCCCAAATCGGCAGTAGCGCCTGGACGCTGCTGCCGCGCAACGCCCAGCCCCCAAAGCGTCGCCGCTATTGCCACGAGCAAACAGACGAGCACCAGCGGCGAACCAACAGGCCGCCTGCCTCCTACAGGCTGTTGATGCCGTCTTTGATCGCGTTCCATAGTTCTTCGACTTTGCTCTTAAACGCGACGATGGCGATAATCGCGATCACTACGAGCACGCCGACCAAGATGGCGTATTCGGTAGTGCCCTGCGCGCTCTCCTCCCGCAACAGCGCCTTGGCACGCTGGCGAGCGCGGAATGCCCGGCAAAAAGCCCAGCTCCAAGCCTTGCCCGCAATGTCGGTCATCGTGTTCATGTATTCCTCCCTACATCATCCCGCCTGCTCCCAGCAGCGGGCCCAATATGGACAGAAGCAACGCCGCAAGATGAGCGTGCCGGTGGGAATTAGCAACTTGACCGGTGCGCGCTCGATCTCGCGCTCGACTGCGGCGCGATGGGCCGCACGGATCTCGCGACTTTGAGCAGCCAGCGTCTCGGCCAGCGGAGCGCCCAGGGCAAGCGCCTGCCCCACCGTGATGGCAAAGGTCTCGAGCGCCCTCACGTCCAAATCACGCGCGGCAGCCAACAGCTCGGCCTCGCGCGTCCCCACGCCCACCTGCCACGCCATGCAGGCTCGCTCAAGACGGACGGCCAGCGCCGACCGACGATTGGCACAGAAAATCTCGAGCGCCGCGTCAAACGAAAGGCCGGCAGAAAGCCCCAGGCGCACCACATCGATCATCTCGGACACCTCACCGAGCGACACCTGTGCCGGGCCGCCCGTCCCAATCGCGCCCTTCATTCGCGCGGTCAGGGCATCAATCACCGAGCAGCCCGCAGCAATGACCAGTACCGCCTCACGCTTGCATGTCTCTGCAATCTTGCGAGCATCCGCACGCTCCAAACCTGTCGCGGCAAATACACTCAGGGCACACAGACAGGCCGCGACCCCAACCAGGGCGCTCATAACTCCACCCGCATAATGCGCCGGATAACTACCAGGGCAACGACGTTGAGGGCAAGCCCCAACACCACGGCGCCCGCACCAGCCGGCGTCGCAAGACCGCGGCGAAAGTCTGCCGAAAGCAAAGCCAGTACCGCGCACATGCCCGCCGGCATCGCTGCGACCATGTGTGCCGACATACGCGCCTGTGACGTCTTAACGTCCAGACGGCGTTTGAGCTCAATGCGCTCACCCACCATGCTCGACGCCTCGGACAGCAAGCCAGCAAGTGGAGCCCCGGTACGCTGCGATACTTTGAGCGCCAAGGTGACAAGCGAAAGGCCGGGGGCATCGATGCGAACGAGTAGGTCATCGAGTGCGTCGGTCGCCGAGATGCCGCAATCGATTGCCGCCGCCACCCGCAAAAACTCGGTATGCACCGGTTCTTGCGCATGGGCGCCCACAAAGCGCATGCCCTGTGCCAGCGAATGCCCCGAGGCAAGCGACATGGATAACGCCGTGAATGCCTCGGGCATGGCCTCTTCTACATCATGCTGCTCGCGTCGGCGATCGAAGGTGTCACGCGCGGCACCCACGCCAAACGGCGCCACCAGCCCCAAGACAAAGCCGATGGGCGACAACGACGCAACGGCCAGCAAAACGCTGCAGATACCGCTCGACAGCAGCAGAAATGCCAGACGAGCCGCGTTATCCTCAATAGCAAACCCAAGGCGATCTGCGGGGATCAGCGACGCCCACGAGCGGGCAATCTTTGTCAGCAGGTCGTTTTCCACCAACTCACGCGGCAGCTTCTCCGCCATCGATTCGAGCGTCTGGCGCGCCAGCTCCGCCGGCGGTATCCGCGGCACACGAGGCTCTGCCCCACACGCCGTCGCGACAGAAAGCCCCGCCAAACCCCCTACGACGAGGGGCATAGCGATCTCCATTCGTCCACCTCCTCTTGCGTGAGCGTTCCCGACCGCAAGCCCTCCGCAATAAACGGAGGCTCGCGGTCGAGCGTCCAGGTGCGTTCGGCGGCATCGAACGTCACGTAGCGTTCGAGCTCAACACCGCCCGACGCGCCGCGGTGAACCCCCGAATATGAGGCCACAAAGCGCCTGCCATCTGCATGACGCTCGGACATCACGATGCCGTCGAGTGCCATGGCGATCTGCTCTTCGATAAGCTCACTCGGCAAATCGATGCCGTAGCGCGCAAGCAGCGTCAGGCGAACCACGGTCTCCTGCTCGGTACCCGCATGGAGCGTGGTGAGCGAGCCGTCGTGGCCCGTGTTCATGGCCTGCAGCATGTCGCAGCACTCGGTACCGCGCACCTCGCCCACGACGATGCGGTCGGGGCGCATACGCAGAGCATTGGTCACCAGGTCGCGAATCGTCACCGCACCCTCGCCCTCGATTGACGCCTCACGCGCTTCCAGACGAACAACGTGTGGGTGATGTGCAAACTTGAGCTCGGCGGAATCCTCGATCGTCACGATGCGCTCGCCGGTGGAAATCTCGCACGACAGCGCGTTGAGCAGCGTGGTCTTGCCCGACCCCGTGCCTCCCGCAACCGCCAAGTCCTGCCGCAACGACACCGCGCACGACAGCAGCTGCGCATACCAAAGCGGCAGTGACCCCAACCCCACAAGCTCGTCCAACGAACAGATACGGTCCGAGAACTTACGGATGGTGAGGATTGGCCCGTCGAGCGCCACGGGTGGAATCACCGCGTTGACGCGATAACCCGTCTTGAGGCGGGCATTGACGATGGGGCTACGCTCGTCGATACGACGGCCGAGCGGCGAGATGATGCGGTCGATGAGCACACGGATCTGCTCGTCGTCCTCAAACGCGTGCTCGATGGGATACAAAACGCCACTGCGCTCAAAAAAGGCAGAGCGACAGCCGTTGATCATGATTTCGGTAACGGTGTCGTCCTCGATGAGCGGCTGCAGCGGTCCCAGGCCCACCACGTCATCTAGAATCTCGTCGATGATGGTCTCACGCTCAGGCGTCGCCAAGTCGGTCGGCTCTTCCACGTTGAGCGCCGCTTCCACCGCCGGACGCAGCTCAGAGCGGGCAAGGGCCGGGTCGACGTAGGCACTGATGCGCGCCACCTCGTCGTAGCCCATGCGGTCCATCACCGCACGCTTGGTGCGGCGTTTAACGGCACGGTGGCGTCCCGCATCAACGGGAGCAGCCGCGGCGGCCGCGCCGGCGGCTTTAATCCTCGTCTGCAAACTCATCGCGAATCACCCTCACGCGACCAGGGAAGACGGATGCGCGGGCGCTCGGTGCGGGTCGCGCGGTCAGCGACCATATCGCTCCAAGGACCAATGGCGCAGCCCAGCTCCACGAGCATCTCGCGCGTGGCCTCGCGCACGCTGGTCGCAAAAGCGCTCGTCTGACCCACTGCCTCGTCGGCGCGACCGAATGCCATGAGCGCGGCCAAGTCCTGGCCGCCATCGGCAATGCGAATCTTGGAGCTCAGTGCGCAGGCAATCTCAAAGCGCATGGCGACGTCCTCGTCGGCACCGCGCGCACCAAACCGGTTGAACACGGCGCTCATGCGCGTGCGCGGCACGCCCACACGGCTCGCCAGCTCAATGACGCGCGAAGCGGATGTCGCGGACGATACCGCCGCATCGCCTACGACCAGGCAACGGTCGCTCGCCGCCACCGCGGCGGCCACGGCATCGCCCCAAAAGACCGAGGTGTCGACAAAGACCACGTCGGATTCGCGGCGCAAAACATCGAGCAATAGCTCCACCGGACGTGCCATGAGCTCAGCCTTCTCGGGGGCCGCGACAGGTCCCCAGAGCGTGACGCCCGGGGCGACGCGCATCGATGCGGCCACGATATCCGGCTCGGCAAGTGCGCCCGCCGCCGACGGCTCGATAAGCGTCGCCATATCGTGCGGGGCATCGACACCCAGCAGATCGTATAGGTTTCCAAACATGAGGTCCAAGTCGAGCACAGCGGCACGCAAACCCAACAGCGACGCCGCATGCGCCATGGTGGCAACGATCGTCGACTTGCCGCAACCGCCCGAACCCGAAACGGCGCAGACGACCGGAGCTCGATGCGGCGAAGCGGCAGCGTCTGCCGGCGGCATCGGAGGCGGCGGGGCGGGCGTCGGTGACAGCGTCCCCGTCTCCCCCGCCGCAACTACACGCTGCGTCCAAGCCGGCATGGCGGCTTGTTCGGTCTGCGAGGCAGGCTCGTTCTGCGCAATCTGCTCATGCTGCATCAGCGACAACTCGCCGCACCCGGCAAAGCCCTCAACTTCGTCGAGTTCATCCGCCAGATTCACGCCGCGCACGTATCCCATATCTACAGCCGGGGAGTCGCCAGCATGCTGCGCCGGTCCTCCAGCGTCATCGTATACAAGGGGGTTCCGGGGGCGCCGACCATGCTCGGCTTCCGCTTTTCCATAATCATCAACACGCGGGCCTCTTGTAGCGCGAGGCGCCCCGGGTTCCCTATCAACAAAAGCATCGGGCTCAATCGTCATGCGCCGATCGGAATCAACCGCTCCCTCGCCCGCTCGCCCGTTGCCGCATATACTGTGCGCAGCGATGACCTCGGTCGCCCCTGCGCGAAACAGCCCCTCGATATCCGACGGATCGAGTGCTTCTATCAACACGACCACGCGACTCACGCGGCCTTCGGCCGTCAGGCGCGCAACAGTCTTGCGCACATCTTCGGTATCAAACAGAGACGCCGCGATGATGGCAGCTCCGCGGCGCGACGGAAACGCCCGCGCCATGGAAACCAGCCCGTCCAGGTCACCCACGCGAAGCACCTGTGCACCCGTATCACGGCCCTCGACTTCCCGCTGCAACAGCCCGTAATCGCCGCACGCGCAGCACGCAAGCCAGATCGCCTTCATCACTCGTCGCCTCCGCTCTTTTTGCCGCGCGCCGTGGCGGGAATCGTCAAGCTGACCGTTCCCTTGCCCGAGGCTCCCAGCAGTTCCTTGACGTCTTCGGGGTCAGCCGCCAGCGTCACCCATTCGATCTTGCCCTCGCGCGTGGCACCGGAATCCTCACTGGTATCGATCACGTACGCGCCGCACAGTCGATCGGTTACGCCGTCTTTTTGCACATACACATCCACGTAGCTGCCCACGCCCGTAGCACCGCCGACCGAGTGCTCGGCATCGACCGCCACCGAAACGGCGACCTTGCCCTTAGGCACCTCGAGCTTGTGGCTCTCGGCCTTGGTGTAGACATTGCAGATCACGGCGTTTTTGGGAATACGCGAAGTCGTCACGTCGCCGCGCACCTGGCGCAGCTCGGTCGCCGCGTCACGCGGCAGCAGACTCGTCAGCCATTCCTGGGTTATGACATTGGTCTCATCGAGGGTCTCGCCCACATCGATATCGCGCGCCGCGACGCATACCTCGGCGCGATCGCCACCGTACTTGGCCAAGGTCTCAGCCTGGACCTGTTCGGCTTGCGAGCGAATCGACGAGCCGTAAACCATGCAGAGCAGCGCAGCGAGCACGCCCGCGACCAGACTGATGGCGATGCGCTTGCTCTTGTTCACGGCCGCTCCTCTCATGGCAGTGCCGGGCGAATGCCCGTACCACCATTGTCTGGGTGGTCAGAGTGCAAAGCGGCGCAATCGCGATCTCGGTTTTCGATGTCAAACCAATCGCTGACCAAAAACTAACCAGCCCGTCAAGCTCGTGGCAAGGTTTTGGTCAGCACGTCAGCAAACTGCATGTTTCGAGGCTTTTTCGCAGCAAAAAAGCCGTCTCCCGAACAGTTGGAAGACGGCTGTCATAGGAAAAATCAATTACAGGTGGACATCGGGATCGAGCATTTGAGCACTCACGCGCATGGATGACGCCAGGTTTTGGAACGTTTCCAAACGCAGGCTGTCGATCTGCCCGGCGTCCTCGGCCTCGCGAACGGCACAACCCGGCTCATGGGTATGCGTGCAATCGCCAAACCGGCACGCGCGCGATGCCTCGACAATCTCGGGGAAGGCGCGCGCCAGACCCCGCTCGTGACCCACGAGCGGTAAGCTGCGCAGGCCCGGGGCATCGGCGATCACGCCGGCGTCGCCCGGCAGTGCCACCATCACGCGCGCGACGGTAGTGTGACGGCCCTGGTCGTCGCGTTCGCGCACACCGCCAGTCGCCAACGTATCGTGGCCCAGCAGCGCATTGAGCAGCGTCGACTTGCCGGCACCCGACTCGCCCAGAATCATGGCGCAGCTCCCGGCAGGCACGCAGGAACGAACCTCGTCCAGGCCGCGCCCCTCGGCAGAGGACGTCACGATCACGCGCACGTCCGGACCCACCAGGCGGCGCACGCGGTCCAGATCGCGCTCGAGCTCCTCGGCATCGCAGCGATCAGCTTTGGTGAGCACCACCACCGGTTCGGCATCGCAGTCGAGCGCCAACACCAGCGAGCGCGCCACGCGGTCGAGCAGCACCTCACCGGCACCGAGCGCCTGCACGATTAGCACGCTATCCACGTTGGAGCAGAGCACCTGGCGCTCTCCACGGGCACGGCCGCGCCAACGCTCAAAGCTCGTACGGCGCGGCAGCACGCACTCAATCACGCCCATATCGTGCCCGGGAGCGCGGCGCACCGCCACACGGTCGCCCACGGCAGGCAACAGGACCTCGTCCTCGCCGCGCGACTTGGCAAACCCCACGGCATGCTCGGCGCGGAAGGTGTCGTCGGCAGTCGCCACCAGCGGAAACCCGCGATCCAAGCGCACCACGGCACCCAGCCGCATCTGCTCGGGCTCCTCGGCATGTGCGCAGAAATCATCAAAGGCAGTCTGCTGGGTTTCATCGACTGGCAGGTCATCAAACGCCGGAACGTCCTGCAGCGCGTCAAGCCCCGGCACGCTTGCCAGCAGCTCCTCAGCAGATACGGGAGCCTCGGTCGCGAGCTTCCGACGACGATCACGCTTAGCCCGCGCCCCCGTCGTCTTTTTCTTCGCCTTAGCCTTAGCCTTGCCCACAAGCGCCTCCCAGCAGCCAAAATCACAACTGAGCAGGTATTTTAAATCAAAAAGAGCTGGCCGGGCAAAGCCCGACCAGCTCACAAACTTTCCCTCAGCCCTTTTCATCCGCACGGGAGAAAAGCCAACAAGGATACCGCAGGGCCCGCCCCGGAAGCCCTTTCTCCCGAACGATCCCGCAGCGCGAAGCGCGAGGACCAGTGAGGGAGAAAGGGCGTGGGGCGGGCCCGGACGAGTACGCTACTCTTTCTCCACAGCGCGCATGATCGCCTTGTAGATCTCCATCAGCGGGATGATCAGGAAGGCCAGACCCAGCGCGGCAAGAACGCCCTTGAGCTCAAGCGTCACAGGGCCGAAGAACATCTCGGCAAGCGTCGGCTGCACGGTCACGATCACCGTCAGCACCAGTGCCAGCGCGGCAGAAGCCCACAGCCACTTGTTCTGCTTCTTCATGGTGAACAGCGACGCACGACGGCTGCGCATATTGAAGCAGTGGAAAATCTCGACCATGTTGAGCGTGATGAACGCCATCATCACGCCTTCCTCGTCGGCATTGCCGGCGATCATATCGGCGATGTGGATGTAGCCCATGTCAAAGTACACGCCCACAAAGAAGCTCGCCAGCACCAGCACGGTGATGATCAGACCCTGGACCACGCAGTCCAGGCCCATATGACCGGCAAAGACACCGTCCTTGGCGTTGCGCGGCTTGCGCTTCATGATGTCACCCTCGGCATCCTCCATGCCCAGCGCGAGCGCGGGGAAGCAGTCGGTGACCAGGTTCACCCACAGCAGCTGCACCGGCTGGAAGATGGTAAAGCCGATGAGCGTGGCGATAAACACCGAGAACACCTCAGCAAGGTTGGCCGAAAGCAGGAACTGGATGACCTTGCGGATGTTGTCGTAGATGCGACGGCCCTCTTCGCAGGCACCGATGATGGTGGCGAAGTTGTCGTCGGCAAGCACCATGTCGGCAACGTTCTTGGTGACGTCGGTGCCGGTGATGCCCATACCGACGCCGATGTCGGCGCGCTTGATGGACGGGGCGTCGTTGACGCCGTCGCCGGTCATGGCGACGATCTGGTCGCGCGACTTCCAGGCCTCGACGATGCGCGTCTTGTGCTCGGGCTGGACGCGGGCGTACACGCCGTAGTCCTCGATGTGCGCGTCGAGCTCCTCGTCGCTCATGCGGTCGAGGTCGGCACCGGTAATGGCCTGGCTGCGATCGGCGACGATGCCAAGCTGCTTGGCGATGGCCACGGCGGTGTCGATGTGATCGCCCGTGATCATGACGGTGCGGATGCCAGCGTCGTGCGCCTCGCGGATAGCGTCGGCCACCTCGGGACGGACCGGGTCGATCATGCCGGACAGGCCGCAGAATACCAGGTCGTGCTCGAGCGCGGCGGGGCTGCAGTCGGCCGGGACCTCGGTGTAGGTGCAGCTTGCCAGCGCCAGTACGCGCAGGGCCTCGTCGGCCATGGCCTTGTTGGCGGCCACGAGCTCGGCGCGACGCTCCTCGGTCAGGGGGACGACCTTATCGCCGTCGTAGATATGGGTGCACAGGCCGATCACCACGTCGGGCGCGCCCTTGGTGTACTGCTCATACTCGCCGTCCAGGGTCTCGACGACCACGGACATCATCTTGCGGCCCGAGTCAAACGGGGCCTCACCCACACGCGGGTGCTCGGCGGTCAGGCCGGTGAGCCCCGCCTTGCCGGCGTCGTTGACGAGCGCGCACTCAGTCGGCTCACCCACGGCCTCGCCCAGCTCCTCGTCCCACTGGGCGTCGGAGCACAGCGCCATGCCGGCCAGGAACTTCTCCTTAGGCGCAGCGAGCTCGTGCTTGACGACAGTCATCTTGTTTTGGGTAAGGGTACCGGTCTTGTCCGAGCAGATGGTCTGCGTGCAGCCAAGGGTCTCGACGGCAGAGAGCTTGCGGATAATCGCCTGGCGCTTGGCCATTTTGGTCACGCCGAGCGAAAGCACGATAGTCACGACGGCAACCAGGCCCTCAGGGATGGCGGCGACGGCAAGCGAGACAGCGACCATAAAGGTATCGAGCAGCGCGGTCGGGTCGGTGAGAACGTTGCCCACGCCGTGGCGGATGATGTCGACGCCAAAGATGACGACGCAGATGACGATAACCATGATAGTGAGGATGCGGCTGAGCTCGGCAAGCTTCACCTGCAGCGGCGTGAGCTCTTCCTTGGCCTCGGCCAGGGCGCCGGCGATCTTACCCATCTCGGTGTTCATGCCGGTACCGACTACGACGGCGCGGCCACGGCCGTACACCACGGTGGAGCCCATGTAGCACATGTTCTTGCGGTCGCCGAGCGGCACGTCGTCGGTGCCGGCGGCGAGCTCGATCACGTTGGCATGCTTCTCGACAGGCACGGACTCGCCGGTAAGGGCGGCCTCCTCGATCTTCATCGTGGCGCTCTCGAGCACGCGGCAGTCGGCCGGGACGGAGTCGCCCGCCTCGAGCATGATCACGTCACCGGGCACGAGCTCGGCGCTCGGCAGGTGCACGAGCTTGCCGTCGCGCAGCACCTTGGACTGCGCCGCGCTCATCTCCTGCAGGGCCTCGAGAGCCTCCTCGCTTTTAGCCTCCTGGACCACGCCCAGCACCGAGTTGACGATAACGACGAACATGATGATGGCGACATCGGCAAAGTCCGCCTCGCCCTTGACCATGCCCGTGAGCGCGCTGATGACGGCGGCAACGATCAGCATGATGACCATGGGGTCGGCCATCTGCTCAAAGAAGCGCTTCCACAACGGCGTCTTCTCGGCTTCCTCGAGCTTGTTAGGGCCTGTCTTGGCGAGGCGCGACGACGCCTCGTCGTTGCTCAGGCCGAGGTCCTCATCGACACCTTGGTCGCTGAGTACCTCCGCCGCGGCGGACAGGTATTCCTTTTGCATATAGAGTCCCCTCCTGGGATTCGGGCCACTCAGCAGATTGATGCCCGATCATAATTCCCAGGAGAAGGGCAAGGGCTCATCAAGGCTGCCGTGCTGAGCGGCAGTTGATAGTGGAGCTATGGTACCCCAAAGCGGCGCGTCTAGCCAAAACATTCCAATTGGAAACACGGCTCGAGTGCAACGATGCAGACCGTATGATGTTCGACATTGATAAAACGTTTTTTCTTCGGTGCATCATCAAACTGAAATATCGCCCAGATAGCAGCGGTTAGAACGGTTGGTAAAGTTTTTGCATATACCGTTTATTCGCAAAAAATGAACTTCTAATTCGGCATACGGTCGATTTTTTGGGGTATTCGGTCGGCATTTCGTTATAATCATCTCAGTTTTATTTCTTATGGTTTATCTATCAGCGCAAGACGATGTCAGATGGAGGTCTGAATGTACAAGCGCACCAAGATTGTATGCACCATGGGTCCCGCCTGCGATAGCGACGAGACCATCCGCGAGATGATCAAGGCGGGCATGAACGTCGCCCGTTTTAACTTCTCGCACGGATCCTACGACGAGCACCACGGTCGCATCGAGCGCGTCCGTCGTATTTCCAAGGAGCTCGGTATGCCCGTCGGCATCCTGCTCGACACCAAGGGCCCCGAGGTCCGCACCGGCCTTCTGGTCGACGGCAAGAAGGTTGCCGTCAAGACCGGCGACAAGATCGTCGTTACTGCTCAGCCCACGACCGAGGATTTCCACGGCACCGCTGAGCACATCTCCCTCGACTACCTGGCTCTGCCCTCCGAGGTCGAGAAGGGCTCCCTCATCCTGATCGATGACGGCCTGGTTGCCCTTGAGGTCGAGTCCGTCAGCGGCCAGGACATGACCTGCGTCGTCAAGAATGACGGCCTGATCGGCGAGCGCAAGGGCGTCAACATGCCCAACGTCAACATCTCGCTGCCCGCCATCACCGAGCGCGATCGTCAGGACATCCTCTTTGGCCTGACCGAGAACATCGACTACATCGCCGCTTCCTTCATCCGTGACGGCGAGTCCGTCCGCGGCATCCGCGAGCTTTGCCGCGAGAACGGCGGCGAGCACGTGACGATCTTCCCGAAGATCGAATGCGCCCTGGGCGTCGAGAACTTCGACGAGATCCTCGAGGCTTCCGACGGCATCATGGTCGCCCGTGGCGACCTGGGCATCGAGATCAAGCCCGAGCTCGTTCCGCACATCCAGAAGGAGATCATCGCTAAGTGCAACGCGGCCTACAAGCCCGTTATCACCGCTACGCAGATGCTCGACTCCATGCAGCAGAACCCGCGCCCGACGCGCGCCGAGGTTGCCGACGTTGCTAACGCCATTTACGACGGCACCGACGCCGTTATGCTCTCTGGCGAGTCCGCTGCCGGTAAGTACCCGGTCGAGGCCGTCAAGATGCAGGCCAGCATTGCTCTCGAGACCGAGAAGTACCTCCCGGCCCACGCTCCGCTCGAGGTTCCGGCCGACGCTCATGGCACCCGCGTTGTTAACAACGTTGTGGGTATGTCCGCTGTGAACATGGCCACCACCGTTGGCGCCAAGTGCATCACCGTGCCGACGACCACCGGTCGTACCGCTCGCCTGATTTCGCACTTCCGTCCCAACATGCCGATCTGCGCGTTCTCCCGCCACGAGTGGGCCGTCCAGCAGATGATTATGTACTGGGGCGTTATCCCGCACCAGGCCGAGATTACCCAGGGCACCGTCAACGGCACGATCGTCAAGGCGATCGAGACCGCTAAGGAGCTCGGCTACGTCGAGGCCGGCGATCTGACCGTCGCTACCGCCGGCGATCCCCGCATGAGCGTCCAGCTCGAGGATAAGGTCTCCTCGACCAACGTCGCTTACGTCGCTCAGGTGCGCTAAATCGTACTTGCAAGCAAATTTGCATTGCAAAGGGGCCCGGAAGGCATTGCCTTCCGGGCCCCTTTTCTGTGCACCGATGCCTACCGCACGGCATGGCACGCACCCATTTCATTACCAAAAGCGCGAAATCCGCCCTCCGAGGCCCAAAAAATAAAGCCTCAAGCGCTAAAAGTGTTCGCCCGGTGGCAAACCCACACCTCACACAGGGCTGATAAATCGTTTTAGCAAGAACCAAATCGACCTGGTTTTCGGAAGTATGCGGAAAATTCTGGAACCTCCGAGCACACCCTGTTTTTTCGCAACAAAATGCCTGATAAACTAGCCTCAAAAGCCAGGTCCGCTCATAGGGTTCAGATTTTGCCGCATACTTCCGGATTGACGCTGGCATCACTCGCTTCAAAGAGATGATTTCGGCCAGGAGGGCATTATGGACCTGACGCTTTGTGGGCAATCCGCCTTTAACTACTACCGCATCCCGCCGCAGGTATTAGGCCTTTACCCCGCCATTAGCCTTGGCAATATGGATCGCAGATGTTGTGGCCTCGGAAGTCATGCAGTTGTAAAAGACCTGCTTCACGCACCACTTCACAGGCTTGTATTCACTCGGGCACAATCCGGGTCGCGAAGCCTGTTTAAATCGCACCTCCTGACCCAAGAACCACCTCCGGGGTCGTTTAGGCAGACTGAACATGGGTTTGATGTCACGTCACCGGAGTTCACGCTGCTCAACCTTGCTACGCAGGTTTCACGCAACCAGTTACTCATGGCTTGCTACGAGATGTGCGGCTCCTTTGCAGTGTTTAAGCCCTGCGAGCGAACGCAACAACAACTCGATGAAGCTATTTCGCTTAAGTTCATTCCGCCCAACTGCGGCTGGGAGCGAGTCAATGACACCAAGGGCAATGACACCAACTTGTGGAAGCGCACGCCGCTTCTTACCGCAACGGATATCGCCGCGTTCGCCAAGCAAGCCGCAGGCCTGCGCGGCGTCAAACAACTGCGCTGGGCGGCCGAGCACATGACGGGGCAGGCCGCCTCGCCCTTCGAAGTACAGACCTCCATGCTTATCTCGCTCCCCCGCGACGAGGGCGGCCAGGGCATCGAGATCGCCAACAACGCGCGCATCCCGCTCAGTGAAGCCGCACGTTCGCTGTATGACAAAACCTGCTGCTACGCCGATATCCTCGTCGAAAGCGCCACCGACAGCATGGGCGTCATTCTGGAATGCCAAGGCCGCTCTGCCCACGACAGCGAAGCCGCGAGCCTCTCCGATGCCGAGCGCGCCACCGCGCTCACAAGCATAGGCTACGACGTCATCCAAATTACCTATGACCAGATCAAGGAGAAGAAGAGCTTCGACCACATAGCCGAGCTCATCCATAAAAAGGCGGGGCTCCCCTACATCCCAAAGACCAGTCAGGAACGCACCGCCGAAGATGCCCTGCGACGGGAGCTGTTGGTCAATTGGGATGAACTGTTCACCGTTAAGCTGGCCAGCTAGCAGCTAGCAATCAGGGGAAGCGCAGGCATATCGGACGATTCGACGCGAGCCGCAAATCCCGCCTCGGTTAGCTCGATGACCTCGGTAAACGTTGTATCGAAAAACTCCTCGGTTAGCAGGCGATACGGCGGATGATCGGACTCGCCGGGGTTTTCGCGTACAATCTCGTGCATGACGCCGATGGTCTTGAGCACATACTCTTTATGGATGGGATACTGCCCAAAACGCGTCGCAGCGGTATACAGGCGATCGGTCGCACGCGGAATCGAAACAATGCCGAGCGTCTTACCAAACCAGTCAAAGTCGCCTTGCTTTTTAATGCGGAATTCCTCGCACGGCCTGCCGCCGTGCGCCTCCAGGTACTGGTTCACGCGAGTATTCCACACGGTATCGGCCACAAGGTGAGACCAAACGCCCAGCGTCAGATCGAGCAGCGACTGCGCCACGTCCTCGGGCGCGAGCGAAAGCTCGCTAGCACCGGGACCGGCAACCGGCTCGGCGTCCTTGTAGCGTTGGGGATAATGCACCCGATTGAGTCGTTCGCGCTCCTCGGCAATCGAGGTCGCGGCAGCTGGCGCACCAACAAGCGCCCCTTTGAGCAGCGGCGCCACATAGGTGTCCCAAAACTCATGCTCACGCGGCTTAGGGATAGGCTCAGGCTTGGCAAAATGCGTGATGCGGTACGGGATGGGATCGGCGATGCCAGGGACCATATAGCCCACGAAAATATCCGGAACCACGCAGCCAAACAAAAAGGCATTGCGGTCGCGCACGCTATTGGCAAGCGCACCGGTGCGCTCCAGCAAACGCTCCGTTTGAGCGATATGAATGTTCCAGCTTGGCATAGCCACCCCCATAAAAACCTGGATAACTATACCATCACGGCAAAGCCACGCGGGCGGCTACGCACGCTCTACGCAGCAACTATTCCGCAGCGCCGCTCTCGGTTCCATACGATGCCACGGGTGCCTCGACCACGTGGTGATATCGGTCGATATAGATGGCGCGGGCACCCAGGCGTCGTACCAAATCCTGATGGTGCGTGCTCATCAAGACCGTCTTACCGGCAGCAACATAGGCCAGTAGATAGTTGACCACGATGTCGCAAGAGTCCTCGTCAAGTCCGTTAGTAGGCTCGTCGAGGACCAAGATATCCGGGTTCATCGACACCACCGCAGCCAGCGCAACGCGCTTCTTTTGCCCGCCCGAGAGCTGATAGGGAGAGGCGTCGGCAAGGTCGGCAACCTGGAACAGCCCCATGGCATCGCGCACACGGCGCTCGAGCTCATCTGCCGGCAGCCCCATCTGCGCGGGACCAAAAGCAACTTCCTCGCCCACCGTAGCGCAGAACAGCTGGGCGTCGGCATTCTGGAACACAAAGCCAACGCGCTGATGAAAACGCTGAGCGGCCGCGGAATCCTTTAGAAACGCCGCATCGATCACGTGCCCGTCAAACAGGTATGACCCTGCGTCCGCGAGTTCAAGGCCGTTGATAAGGCGCATAATCGTCGTCTTACCGCAGCCGTTGGGACCGAGCAGGGCAACGAGTTCACCACGATCGACCTGCAGCGACACACCATCGACAACCGTATGCCCCGCATAGGAGAACACCACGTCGCGTAGCTCGATGAGCGGCGCGACCTCGGCGCCGCCCGCACCGTTCGTGCCCGCCGCACTCTTCATATCGATCGTCAAAACGTCGCCCTTCCCTACTCACATCGACGGCTCGGCCGCCCGCACTACAGCACGGCGCACAACACTGCCAGCAGCGCCACGCCGGCCGCATAGACCGCATCGCGCCAGCTAAACCCGGCGCGCGCGGGCGCCGGATACGTACCGGCAAAGCCGCGGCACAGCATAGCCTCGTCCATCGCGCGGCTGCATTCCATCGCCTTGATAAAGGTCATGCCCATGATACCCGCCAGCGAGTCGGTGCGCGAAAAACCCGCAGACGCACGACCCCCGCTGCGCAGCATGACCGATTCACACAGATCGTGCGCCGTGCGACCCAGCACCTCGATGTGCTTGAGCGCCATATCAAACGTAAAGATTACTTCGTCGGGTAGATGCAGCATCTTAAGCGCCGCCGACATTCGGCTCCACGTGAGGGTCCACGAAACGCCCAGCACCAGCGACACATTAATGAAGGTCTTGAGTGCAATCTTGAGCATGGCGCCCGTGGCAGAAGCACCCAGTAGCAGGGCAGGAAGCGCCAGAACCACGGCAAACCCCGCGGCAGCCAACGCCGGCACAAAGGTTGCCCGCAGCCCGCGTACGGGGCGCACGGCAACGAGCACCAGCGCGATAGCCGCCATCAACATGAGGTACAGCGGACTCTGCGTCAGACACACGCACAGGACGCAAACGAACATCCCCACCAGGCGCACCGGAGCCGAAACGCAAGAAAGGGCGCGGTCGACCATCGACCCGCCCTCGTGCGCGCCTCCACCCAGGCGAACCCGCTCAAGCAGGCTCGCCAGGTGCAGGACATTCTTTTGCATCACACGATGCCGAGCCCTCGCGGGCTCGTATCGCTCCTCGGCCGCAAGCCAGCTAGGCAGCTCGGCTATTGCCATGAGCACCGCTTTCCTTGACCGTCAGCGAGACCAGGCGGAATACGATGGTAAGCACCGCCACGCCAATCACGCCCGAAAGAATATACATCGCGGCTTGGCCGGCAAAGCCAAGGCCCTGCTCCTCGGAATAGGCCTGCAGATAATCGCCCGTGGGCAGGGCATCGGCAAAGGTCGGGGCATCGAGGCCGACCGAAGCCTGCAGGCTGTCGTCGCCAGCCTCCTGAACGGCGGTCGCGGCGCCCTCGGCGTCCCACTCGCCCCAAGCGTCACCCGTGGCCAGCAGGCCCAGCGGCGTGGCCACGACAAGCACGGCGACCAGGATGAGCGTGGGGACCAGCGAGGTCTTCTTGGCAGCAGCGCCCTCGGCAGCAAGCTGACCATCGACGGCCTCGGGCCCGACGATAATGCTCGGCGCCGTCTTCTTGATAAAGCCGTAGATGGCGGCCGTCGCTACGCCCTCGACCACGCCGGCAACCAGCATATGCGGGATCAACATGGCCGGAATAGCCACGGACAGCGGGAAGGGGCAGTACAGCGGTGCGCCCGAAGCGTTGGTAAAGAGCATCGGCTGAATACCAAACTCGATTGCCGCGCACAGGGCCGCCAGGCACAGGCCGATCCAGCCGCTTACGATGGCCGAAACCGAGGTGCCCCAGCTCTTGTCGTGCAAACGGCTGTTGAGTGCACGGAACACGATAGCAGCGGCAAACGGCAGCACGAAGGCCATGTTAAAGCAGTTGGCGCCAAAGGACAGGATGCCGCCATCGCCAAATAGCAGCGCCTGCAGCGCCAGCGCGACCGAGACAGCGATAGCCGCGGCCTCGGGGCCCAGCAGCAGCGCGATGAGCGCGCCGCCGACGGCGTGGCCTGTGGTGCCGCCGGGCAGCGGCACATTGAACATCATAAGCAGGAAGGAGAACGCGGCGCAGATGCCCAGGAAAGCCATGTGCTCGCGATCGAGCGTGGCGCGCACTTTCTTGATGCAGTGGATCCAAACGGGCACCATCGCCACTGCCATGACGGCATCGGTCTGCGGGGACAGATAATTATCTGGAATGTGCATGTACGCCTCCCGGTTATCGGCGCACGGAATTGCAACGCCGCTTGAATCACCTTTCCAGTGTTACGTATTGTCATATTCGTAACACGCCGCGGGCTATCATAGCAAAACGGCGCACTGCCGACAAAGCAGCACGCCGTTATGTAATGCGCGTGTCATATATGCAGGCTCAGCAGCGCCTTATACCGGGCATAGCAGTCACGTAGGATTCGGCAGCAGCCACCGCTGACCCATACCCCAGCGCAGGACCTAGCCGCGGACCTCGCCGTTTACGCCCTTGCACACCTTGGTGACGATCTTCTGGTGCGCCTTTTCGACCTCTTCGCTGGTGAGCGTGTGGTCGTCGGAGCGATACGTAAGCGCAAAGGCCATGGACTTCTTGCCCGCACCGATACGGATGGGATCGCGGTAGACGTCGAACAGACGCACGCCCTCGAGCAGCTTGCCGCCGGCACTCGTAATACGACGCTCGAGATCCTCGCAGGTCACAGTGTTGTCGACCACGATAGCAAGGTCGTGTTCAACGGCCGGGTACTGCGAGAACTCACGGTAGTTCTCCTGGTTGCGGGCACCCTTGATCAGCTTGTCCAGGTCGAGCTCAAAGGCAACGACGACCTCGTCAATGCCCATCGCCTCGCGCGCCTCGGGGTGAATCTCGCCGACCCAGCCCAGCACGGTGCCGCCGGACAGAACCTCGGCCGCACGACCCGGCTGCAAGAAAGCGTAGCCCTCGCCCTCGACGGGACGGAAGCGAACCTTCTCGATGCGCAGCTGGGCAAGCAGCTCCTCGACAATGCCCTTGCCAAAGAAGAAGCGCAGCTTGCGGTACTTCATGTTCCAAGACCGCTCACTCCACTGGCCCGAGAGCACGCCCGCCACGGACTTGGTCTCCTTGGGCAGGCTGGCGTTCTCGCGACCGTGGAACAGGCTGCCGACCTCGTACAGATGCACGTTGGGCGTGCCGTGGGCCTCGTTATAGGCCACGGATTGCAGCAGGCCCGGCAGCAGCGAGCGGCGCATCTCGGTCTGCTCGGCCACCAGCGGGTTCATGAGCACCACGGGGTAACCGCGGCCCTCGGTGGACATACCGATCTTCTCCAGGTCGCCCGGGGCGGCAAAGCCAAAGGTCGTGGTCTCGTTGAGGCCACAGGCGCGCAGGATCTCGCCGACCTTGCGGGTGAGCTTCTGCTCGCGGGTCAGGCCGCCGATGTGGTTCTTGGCAGCCGGAATGGTCGCCGTCACACGTCCCATACCCCACAGGCGCAGGACCTCCTCGATCAGGTCGATCTCACGCGGCAGGTCAGGACGGAAGCTCGGCGGCGTGACCATAAAGTCCTCGCCGTCGCGCTCGACGGTGCAGCCCAGGCGGGTGAGCGAACGCTCGATAAACTCGGGCTCGATGTCGGCACCGCAAATGGCGTGCACGCGGGCCAGGCGCAGCTTGATGCTGTCGATGGTCTTGGGCGCGGGGAACACGTCCACATAGCCGGGAGCGACCTCGCCGCCGGCGATCTCCTCGATCAGCGCGCAGGTAACGTTGGCGACATCCACGCAGCCGGTCTCGTCGACCTGGCGCTCAAAGCGGATGGAGGCGTCGGAGATCAGCGACAGGTCACGGCTGGTGTGCGAGGTGCGACCGGCGTTGAAGCAGGCACTCTCGACCATCACGTCGACGGTGTCGTCCTCGATCTCGGAATCCATGCCGCCCATAACACCGGCCAACGCCACAGGACGTTCGCCGTCTGTGATGAGGCCCATGCCGGCGTCGAGCGTGCGTTCCTCGCCGTCGAGCGTCGTGAACTTCTCATCCTGCTGGGCGGCGCGAACCACCACGCGACGGTGGCCATCGCGCTCGGCAAAGGTGTCCAGGTCAAAGGCGTGCAGCGGCTGACCGGTGAGCATCATCACGTAGTTGGTGATGTCGACGATGTTGTTGTGCGGGCGCACGCCCAGGGCGTTGAGGCGCTTGACCATCCAGTCGGGCGAGGGACCGACCTTCACGTTGCGCACGATGCGGGCAACGTAGCGGTCGCACAGGCCCTCGTCGGCAATCTCGACGGAAAGCTCGTCGTCGGTCGCGCGGCCGGTCTCGGCCTTGATGGCGGGCAGCTCAACGTGGAAATCTCGATCGAAGATGGCGCCGGTCTCGCGGGCCATGCCGATCATGGACAGGCAGTCGGGACGATTGGGCGTGATCTCGCAGTCGAGCACGGTGTCGCTTGAGCCCACGTACTCGGCAAACGGCATGCCGCAGGGCGTATCCTCGGGCAGGATCATGATGCCGGAGTGGTCGCCGCCCAGGCCGAGCTCGCGCGCGGAGCAGTTCATGCCCATGGACACGACGCCGCGAAGCTTGCTCTTCTTTATCTTGACGTCGCCGGGCAGAACTGCGCCGATCATGGCCGTGACGATGTGGTCGCCGGCCTCAAAGTTCTGCGCGCCGCAGACGATCTGCAGCGGAGCGGGATTGCCGTCGGCGTCGAGGTTCTTGTCACCCACGTCGACCGAGCACACATACATGTGGTCGCTATCGGGGTGCGGGGTCTTGGTGAGCACCTTGGCGGTCACCACGTGGTCGAAGGACTCGCCCACGGTGTCGATCGCCTCGACCTCGGTACCGGTACGGATATATTCGTCCGAAAGGGTCTTGGGATCCTCCGGAATATCGATCATGGTCTTGAGCCAGTCGTAAGAAACGCGCATGTAGCTCTCCTAGTTCTTAATCTCCGCAAAGGGAGGAATATCAAATGAAGACGTTCGCCTTAGGGTTGTCCAGGTGCCCCAGGTTGGCGTGAAAGAGGAGCGACGCGTACTAAAGGTACGCGAGCGACGGTTTGAACGCCAAGATGGGGTGCCTGGGCAAGCCTAAAATTGGTTCAGGAAGCGCATATCACCTGTCATGAGCGTGCGCAGGTCGGGCAGGTCGTAGCGCAGTGCCGCGACGCGCTCGGCGCCAATACCAAAGGCGAAGCCGGTGTACTTCTCGGGGTCGATGCCGCAGTTGATCAGGACGTTGGGGTCGACCATGCCGCAGCCCAGGATCTCGATCCAGCCGCTGTGCTTGCAGAAGTTGCAGCCCTTGCCGCCGCAGACGTGGCAGCTCACGTCCACCTCGCAGGAAGGCTCGGTGAAGGGGAAGAAGTGCGGGCGATAACGCGTCTTGCGGTCCTCGCCAAACATGCACTTAACAAAGTAGTCGAGCGTGCCCTTAAGATCGCCAAAGGTGATGCCCTCGTCGACGACCAGGCCTTCGATCTGGTTGAACTGCGGCAGGTGGCAGGCGTCGGCCGTGTCGGGACGATAGACGGTGCCCGGGCAGATCATGTAGATGGGCGGCTTCTGCGACTCCATGGTGTGAATCTGCACGCCCGAGGTCTGGGTGCGCAGCAGCACGTCGGACTCACCGTGAGCGTGAGCCTCGGGATGCGCGACGCTGCCGGGGTTGTTGTCGACCACATAGAACGTGTCGCGAGCCGAGCGGCTCGGGTGATCCATGGGGGCGTTGAGCGCGGTAAAATTGTAGTAGGAGGTATCGACCATGGGGCCGGACTCGACGGTGTAGCCGATGCCGCAGAAGATGTCCTCGGCCTCCTCGATGATCTGCTTGATCAGGTGCTGGTGACCGATCTGCGGACGGATGCCCGGCAGCGTGATGTCGACGGCCTCGTGCTCGAGCGCGTGCTTGAGGGCGGCAGCCTTCATCTCGGTGGTGCGCTCGTCGAGCATGCCCTCGATCAGCTGGCGCATCTCGTTGGCGCGTTTGCCCATCATGGGACGATCCTCGGGGGCGAGCTTGCCCATCATGCGCATCAGGCCGGTGATACGGCCCTTGCGACCGAGCAGCTCAACGCGCGCAGCCTCGAGCTTGGCAGCGTCGTCGGCGCCTGCGACGAGCTCCTTGGCCTCTTCCTCGAGTTTGACCAGATCATCAATCAGACTCATGTCTTCCCTTTCGTCTCTCGCGCATCTCGCTTGCCGGGGCGGCTAGCACCCGATAGCTGCGGATGAGCGGCCCGGTTCGGTAACAAAAAACCGTCCTCGGGCATGTACATTGCCCAAGGACGGTTGAATTCCGCGGTACCACCTTGTTTGACCCGGCGGATGTCTGGCCCGCCGTGCCCACTCTGCGCCCCTTGTCGCGAGGCTCACGGCTTCCCTACTGGGGCTTCGCTGCCACCGGCCGCGCGCCCGTTGAGGTCGCTGCTCGGGAGTGAACGCTTGGCCCTTGCCGCCGTAGGAAGGCTTGCAGCCCATGACCTTCCCTCTCTTGCCGGCGACGCGGCGGGCAAAACCCTCTCCGTCAACGCATTGGGCTATAGGATAACACATTCTGCGAGCCTATCGCCGCGTTCAGTTTTGTTCGCGCTGGGTACAAGGCAGGTAGCTGTGCAAACTGGCCGTGCACCCGCCTGCGGCGCTCGGCCTGCGAGATTAAGGATACGGCATGGGAAAGAAACTCGATAAGAAGGCCAAGGCCGCCGTGGCAAAGGCTGCCAAGGGCGTCAAGGCCGCTAAAGTCGACAAGGCCGTCAAAAAGTTCCGCAAACTCGAGGGCAAGCTGTGGACTCGCGAGTACCTGCTCAAGATTGCCGAGTTCGATGGAGCGACGATTGCTCCTGCCAACGGCGCTGCCGCCCGTGCCGACGCCATGGGCACGCTTGCCGGCGAACATCACAAGCTACTGACCAGCGAGAAGTCCGTTGAGCTCGTACGCTCGTTAGCGCGCGAGACGGTTGCAGGCGGCAAAATCGACGACCCGCAGCTGCTCGACGAGATCCGCGTGCTCGGCCGCGACCAGCGCGAGGCAAGCGTTATTCCTACCGAGGAGGCCGAAGCCTGGACCAGGCTCACCTGCGAGGCCGACGCCGTGTGGCACAAGGCCAAGACGGCCAACGACTGGGCGAGCTTTGAGCCCTATGTGGATAGAATCGTCGCCCAACTTAAGCATCAGGCCGAACTCATGGACCCCAAGCGCGACCCATACGACGTTTGGCTCGACCAGTACGAGCGCGACCTTTCTGCCGAGAGCTTCGACGCGTTTTGCGAGGAGGTCAAGGCCACGGTCGTGCCGCTCGTGCACGCCATCGGCGAGCGCGGCCAGCAGCCCGATGCCGACTTTTTGCACACCCGCGTGCCCGAGGCCGCTCAGCGCGCCATGAGCTTCGACCTGATGAAGCTCGTCGGCCTGGACCTGGACGACACCACGCTTGCCTTTACCGAGCATCCGTTTAGCGAGGGCTTCTCGGTGGGCGACGCGCGCATCGCCACGCACATCTACGAGGACGACTGCATCTCCAATGTCTACAGCATCATCCACGAGGCGGGACACACCATGTACGAGCTGGGCGTCAATCCCGCCTATGCGCGCACCCGTCTTGAGGGCGGCACCTCCATGGGCATCCACGAGAGCCAGAGCCGCTTCTTTGAGAACACCGTGGGTCGCAGCCGCGCCTTTATGGGACCGCTCCTCGAGGTGCTGCGCCGCCACGCGCCCGAGGTCTACGGCGACGTAGACGAGGACACGCTCTACCGCGCCGTGAACATCGCGCAGCCGTCGTTGATCCGCACCGAGGCCGACGAGCTCACCTACCCGCTGCATATTATGGTGCGCTACGAGATTGAGCGCATGCTGTTTGCCGGCGAGGCCACAGCCAAGGATATCCCCGCACTATGGAATCGCTTCATGGATGAGTACCTGGGCATTCCCGTTCCCGACAACACGCACGGCTGCCTGCAGGATACGCACTGGAGCGGCGGCTCGTTTGGCTACTTCCCCACGTATGCGCTGGGCAGCGCCTACGACGCCATGTTTGTGCCTGCCATGTGCCGCGACGGTGTCGACCTCAACGGCGCCTGTGCGAGCGGCGACCTGACACCCGTCCGCACCTGGCTGGGCGAGCACATTTGGCAGTGGGGCCGCGCCAAGGACGCGCCGGAGCTCATCAAGGGCGCCTGCGGCATGGCGTTCGATGCCCGCTATTACTGCGGCTACCTCCAGGACAAGTTCACCACGCTCTACGAGCTGTAAGGCATAACCGACACGCCAACGCAAAGGGGACGCCGCGGAACCAATCCGCAGCGTCCCCTTTTTTCACCCAATAACTAGGTACCCAATGACTAGTTCGTTGACGCTAATGTCTTGGCAACGTCAGCGAAAACGGCCCCAAGCGAGCAAGGTGACGTGAAATGAAAGGGCGCTGACCTTCTGGTCGCGCCCTTGAAATTGAACGTCAGATTGCCGCTTGGGGCCGTTTGCAGCGTCGAGCAGCTACGCGGTTTGGTAAAACCGCGTAGCTATAAAGCCTCGAGCGCGTTGGCGATGCGCTTCATGGCGGCGTCGGCGGCGGCTTGGTCGGGGGCTTCGGCCAGCACGCGGATAACCGACTCGGTTCCGCTCTTGCGCACGAGCACGCGGCCCTCGCCTGCCAGCGCAGCCTCGGCCTCGGCGATGGCGTTCTGCACGCCCATGTTCTCGAGCGCGGCATCCTTGTCCGCCACGTGCACGGCCACCTGCGCCTGCGGCAGCAACTTGCACGGAGCCGTGAGCTGCGAGAGTGTCTCGCGCTCGGCACGAATCACTTCCATCACGCGCAGCGAGGTCATAATGCCGTCGCCCGTGCGCTCGATATCGCCAAAGATCGTATGGCCCGTCTGCTCGCCGCCCAGGCTGTAGCCGCCCTCGCGCATCTTGGCATACACGTGACGGTCGCCCACGCCGCTGGTCACGGCACTCAGGCCGGCAAGCTCCAACGACTTGATCAGGCCAAAGTTGCTGGCGATCGTCGGCACCACGGTACCGCCCGAGAGACGCCCGTGCTTGTTCAGGTACACACCGCACACGTACAGGATCTGGTCACCGTCGACCACGCGGCCGCGCTCGTCCACGGCCAGGCAGCGGTCGGCATCGCCATCGTAGGCAAAACCCACATCCAGGCCCTGCTCCACCACGTGGCGCTGCAGGCGCTCAATATGCGTAGAGCCGCAGTCGACATTGATGTTAAAGCCGTCGGGCGCGGCATTGATCACGCGCACATCGGCGCCCAGTGCGTCGAACACCGGCTTGGCCACCGAGGATGCCGAGCCGTTGGCGCAGTCGATACCGATCTTGACGCCCTGCAGCGAAAAGTTCGCGCTGGCGATGAGCGAAGCAATGTAGCGGTTGCGGCCCTGCATGTAGTCCACCGTGGCGCCGATGTGGTTGCCCGTGGCCAGCGGCACCTCGCTCTTGCCATCGATGTAGTCCTCGATGAGCTCCAGTACGTCCTCGTCCATCTTAAAACCGTCGCTATTGACGAGCTTAATGCCGTTATCGCAAAACGGGTTGTGGCTCGCGCTGATCATGATGCCGCAATCGAAGCAGCCTTCCACGGTCTGATGCGCTACGCCCGGCGTGGGGATCACGTGCAGCATATAGGCGTCCGCACCGCTCGCGACCAGGCCGCTCACCAGCGCCGCCTCGAACATATAACTCGAGCGACGTGTGTCCTTGCCCACGATGACGCGCGCCTTAGCACTGCGGTTGGCGCCGTAATACCAGCCCACAAAACGGCCAATCTTATAAGCGTGCTCTACCGTCAGCCCAACGTTGGCCTCACCGCGAAAGCCGTCGGTGCCAAAGTACTTCATGCGCTCTCCTTACAAAATAGGGGCGGACAGATTGCCTGTCCGCCCAAAAATGGTACTCGATTATCTGCGCTACCAGAAAAACCCTACGCCGACGCGCTGTCGCGAGCCGCCTGGCATGTAGGGGTCTGACGCAGCGTAAGCGGCTTGTCCCCCGCCTCGGCCGACGTGGTCAGCGTATACGTGATCGTCGTCGTCTCGCCAGCATGCAGGTCAACGGTGCCCGAATAGAAGGGGATTCCATGCCACGTAGCGGCACCAAGACCAAACTGGGTACCCTCGACCGTAAGGTCACTGATGTTGCCACCCGTCGGAGCAAACAACGAGACATTCAGACGCTCGTCGTCACGCGCGGCATCGGGTGCGCTCGCCGCAACGTAGTCGGGCAGCTTGCCAGCCTCCTCCTGCGTCATGATGTTCGTCAGGGTAACGGTGATGCGATAGGAGCACGTGCCGTCGCCGTTCTTCACGCCCTGACCAATCTGAGTGTCGGCGTTCAGATACCAGTCGAGCTTGGAGAAGCTCAGGTTGTTAAAGTAAACGCCGGCAACGGGATCGGCACTCGGATCATCCGGATCGGGCAGCGAAGCGTCAATGCCCGTCTCTTTGATGGCATTCTGCTCATCATCGTTTCTCATCCACGCGATTAGGCGGCCCTCTTCGGCACCGCGCTCAACGGCGCTGACAAGCTTCGTAACATCGACATCGCCGATACCGCCAAGGACCTTGTCGAAGGCAGCGCTGGCGACGGATGCAAAGATGCCGTCCGACTCCTCGACCGGATAGTTCCAGTACACATCGTGCATGAGGACCTTTGCGGCGTTGGTGCCGTCGACAACCGTTCCGTCGGGCAGTGACACGTTACCGACCAGGCCCAGCAGATACTGCAGGAACACCGGGTCGATACCGATGACGCCATCAACGTCCTGTCCATACTGGGACTTCCACAGCGCGGCGACACGCTGCGAGTTGCGGGGCCAATCAGGCGAATAGGTATTGCCCGAGTTGTACAGGTTGCTGTGGTTGCCGAACAGCGCCTCATCCTCTTCGTCGACGCTCTCGACCGCCTCATCCTCGCTGAGTCCAATGCGGGGAACAAACTCGCCAATCGACATCTGACCGTCGGTGACCGAAATCAGGCCCTGCGAACCGCCAAAGCCGCCGCAGGCACGAATCTCGACGTTGTTCATGGCGTACATAAGGTAGTTGCGCGTCTGGCCGTTGGCGCCGAGCATCTGGGGAAGGACGGGGGCGACCTTCTCCGCCGCGTCAACCGCACCGTTGAGGGTGGCAAAGCCGTCCTTGGCCTTATCGACCAGCTCGGTCACCTGAGAAATATGAGTATCGCCAATGCCCTGGATCTTCTCGTTGGCGCTCTTGAACACCTTCGAGCTGCTGGAAAGCGAATCGGCGACCGCCTGCAGCGCGGACACGTTAATCATGCCGTCCTGGAACAGCTTGCCGGGCGTGGCCTGCGAGAGGTTATCGGCCATGGGAACCAGCGCGTTGCTCGAGACATCGGACAGGGCGTCAATCATGGTGCGGGCCGCATTGATATCGCTGCCATACACCGGGATAAACGAAGCCGCCGCCCACAGCGGGCTCGAGGTCTCCGCCTTCATGCTGTTACAGAGCTCATCGATCTTCTTCGCGTCGTCAGGCAGCGTCGAAAAATCGCCCGACGTGACCTTGTCCTTAAGGCCACCGACGATCTCGACAGCCTCCTTCGCTTCGCTCTTTACGGTCTTTGCCGAGTTAAGCAGCATAAAGCCGCTTGCGCCAAGCACAACGAGAAGCACCGCGACTACAGCGGCAATAATGGCGCCAGTGTGACGCTTTTTGCGCTCGCCCTTGCGATGGCGATGACGGACCAGACCGTCAGAGGTCGAACTCGACGAAGCATCGCTACCGTAGTTCAAGCCAAAATCGTAATAATCTTCCTTGGAACCCGAGCCCGCAAACTCGGCACCGCTATCATCCAGGCGGGCGAACGTGCCAGTCTCGGAGGCGCCGGTGTAAATCGTGCCAAGGTTACCCGTAAGCCCCGCGCCACCAGCAGAGGGAGTATTGTTGGCGGCCTTGCCGGCATTAACGTTGCCGGCAGCATTCGCGGCGTTGACAGCACCTGCGTTGTTCGCAGGCACCGAAGGAGCCCCGCTCGGCTGCGACGCGGAGGTTGCACCGCCCGCAAAGACATTCCCTCTTGCACGGCCGGTCTTTTTTGCCTTTTGAGACTGCTCGTACAGAGCGGTAAACATCGCCGTCTCGCCCGGGGACACGCGCTTACCGGAACCGCCCTGTCCAGCGCCGCCCGGCGTGCCGGCCTTACCAGCCCCGTTCGGACGCGGCGGAACTGCAGGCCGGCCGCTATCGCTGCCCTTAAAGTGATTACCAGCCATAAAGAAATCCTCGCAATTGAGTCGCAATGAAAAAGTCCATAACGTTGCTAGTTTATGGCATTTTGAGCATCGACAGCTAAACTCCAGACACGGACATCAATTGGCGAAAATGCGGCACAACACCTTTTCTGTCTTGGCGGCGGCGCTAGCTACACCGTAAGGAACATCATCACGATGATCATGACAAAGCCGATAAGGTCGGTCGGCAAAAACACCGTCCCCAGCATAACGGCGCTGGTGATGGTCGCCGAAACCGGCTCCACAGTTCCGATGAGGCTCGCGCGCACCGAGCCGATGTCCTTAACGCCCTGCATATAAAGCATGTAAGCAAAAAACGAGCCGATAACCACGAACACCGCGAGCGCCTCGATGCCGGCAGCGTCGAGCGCCGGCATATGCGCCCAGGGCTGCACGAAGACGCACGAGACCACGCCCGCCGTGAGCATTGCCGAACCCGTGACGATGGGGCTGCCGTATTCGGGCAGGATCTTGGCGGGAATCACCGCCATACACGCGGCGCTGACCGCACACATAAGACCTGCTACCAGGCCAAGCGGCGAGATATTCAGGCTGGTGGGGTCGCCGCCGGTGGCGATTAAAAAGGTTCCACCCAGAGCCAGGCCAATGCCGATGACTTCGCGAGTACGCGGCATGCGGCGATCAATCACGCAGGTGTAGCCCATGATGATAACGAGCTGCAGGCACTGGAGCACCGTCGCGGTTCCGGCGTTCGTCAGGCGCACGGCCGAAAGATAGCAAAACTGGTTGAACAGCAGGCCAAAGGCGGTAAAGAGCAGCAGCTGCTTGCGATCGGCGGGTGTGGTCCAAAGCTTGACCAGGCGTGCGCGGTCGCGCGTGACAACCACAGCCATAAAGAGCAGGCCGGCGAGAATCTGACGCACGCTCATAAGCCACAGCGTATCGACATGGTAGGTATCGAACAAAAAACTCGCGCTGGTGCCCGAGAAGCCCCAAAACGAACCGCCCACCAGCGTAGCCAAGACGCCCGTGATCATCTTGCGCGTCGAAGCGCTGTTCAGGCGGTCGCGCCATGCGCGACGGGTGTTGCGGCTGAGCTCGTCGGTGCCCTCGGGCACATCAATGTTCGATATATCGGTCATCGGCACCGAAGCCCCTGCGCCTTCGACCTGCTCGACACACTCTTTGCTCATTCCACTCCCCCGAAACAGTCTGGAAGCAATTCGGCTTACCTTACCACGGCGAAGGCACCAGCTGGAGGCTTGTCCGCTTATCGGTAGGACAATTCCGCAGGCGTCTTTCCATAGCTCGATACCGCAATGGCCTTGCATTATGCGACAGCCAAATCGCGGCAGCAGGCTCTTTTGAAATGGCTATGGCGAAGCCCCGAATTCCACAATGTAAGCGATTTTTAAAAATGTTCTTGCCACCGAGTTCAGGCTCCGTTATATTATCCCTTGCGCGCTTGCGCACCCTTGATCGGGCGTTTAGCTCAGGGGGAGAGCGCTTCCCTGACACGGAAGAGGTCAGAAGTTCAAATCTTCTAACGCCCACCAAATGTTCGCAGCTCAGAGGCTATGTCCTCTGGGCTGTTTTGTTTTATGTCGCCAAATCCGCCGGCAGTTCCAACCGCCCAAGCAACCACCCTGCCCATACACAAAACCGCGTCAATAGCCACCGAGGCCGAGGCCAACGCGTCTCGAACCCATCCGAGCCGCAACTTCTCAGCAAAACGCCGCGATGTCTGCGCCCTGCGGTATCCTTGGGCCACTTGCACCTGCAGCACCAAGGAGCCGCCATGCGCACCGAGCTCGATGTCCCCTTTTCGCACAAAGAAGAAGCCAAGGCGCTGGGCGCCAAATGGGACCGGACCAAGAAGGTCTGGTATGTACCCAGCGGCGTCAACCCCGAGCCCTTTGCCGAGTGGCTGCCCGGTGTTGACCGATCCGACCCCTCAGCGCCGTATATATATCTAGTACTGGGCAAGCGCGAGTGCTGGAAGTGTCACAAAGAGACCTCGGTCGCGGCCTTCGGCATTCCCTATCGAACCGATAACGACGAGAGCGTCGCCATCGCGCACGCGCCCAACGAATCCGGGCACATTGCCATCGACACGGCCAACGCCAACGCACTCGCCATCGTGCCCGCTCTTGGCTGCGTGCCGGGCGAGATCCGCGACTACCTTCATAAGCGCTGCGGCTACAAGCCCGTAGGCGCGCGAGCCTCCAAAGACCCGTCGCTCGGCAACACGTGCACCAGTTGCGACGCGCTGCAAGGCAGCCGCTATCTGTTCGAGGAGCCCTCGTCCCCGTTTGCCCTCACTGCCATCAACAAGCTGCCGGCACTGGAGTTTATACGCGTCGAAGTTGCCGGCGTCTTTGGCGTCCCGGCCACGCGTACCGACTTTGACCAGGCGCTCTTTACCTGGGCACGCGACCATCACGCCGAGTTCCACAAGCAACTCGGTGAGGGGATTTATTTGTAGAGGCAAAAGACACTCACAGCCAACTCCTCCGCATCACCTATCCCTCGTCGCCGGCGTCGTACACGATATCGAGGCCACAAACAGGGCATTTCTCCGGATACACCGGCATATGAACGCCCGTACGTTTCCTCACTTCGTCGCTGAACCTGTCACGTGCATCGATGAACCGAATGTCGAGACACGGTATTTGCGAGCCGCAGCAAGGGCAGGCGACGACAAACGACCCGCAATCAACTTCTACGCCCGGAAACATATTGTTGTCGATAAGGGCACACGGCAGTTTTCCGTACTTCCCCATCGCAATATCGCCTCGCCAGCTCATACATGCCCCTTCTCGCTATACAAATCAGGAAGAGCATGCACCGGCGGGCGGGCGCGAGATTGCATCGCCACGCGATTCGATCAAACAACACGATCGTCAAAGAATGCCAAAGCCAAATACGCTAATACGGCAGAAGCCCCGCCTTTTCACGCTTCTTTTCCGAGCGATCGAACTCAATGCGATGGGCCTCAAGAAACACCGTATCGGGTCGCCACTGACGCTCATTCGGCTGCCTTAGCGTCGCACCCGCAAAGGAAGCGTAGTCGGTCTTATCCAGCAGGTACGATCCGCACAGCCGATATTCGCCGCAAACAGGCTCAAACGAAATCAGGTGAGCATCAAATAGGGAATGAAGATCGCGCCGAAGCAGAATGCCGTTGCTGGCAACCTGCGATTTGGGTCCCGAGTAATTCTCGATATGTGCAGCCTCCAGAGCTTCGCTGACGCCGCAGTCCGACACCGCGCAACGGCCATCATAGGCGGCAACGAGCTGCTTGCGGAACCATTGCTGCCCCAATCGCTCGCGCCTTAACGCATAGCGGACCTTTTCGTCGTCGGTCACACCCTGTCCGGCAAACTCAATATCGACGGGTATGTGCTTCAGATAACTCATGTCGGGCGCAAAACGAGGGTCCGGTCCGCCTTTATGAACAGGACCGTGCAGAACAAACCATCCGTTTTCGGGCTCGAACCGCTCAACAAACGCAAGGCCGAGCACCTTATAGCCCACCTCGGTTGCAAATATGACTCCGACTGGGACGCCACATTCCATGCAGTTGAGCATTTTACGGTTGTAATTCTGGTCTCGAAAACCAACGGTACCCGGCGCTTGAACCGAGTACTTAATGACCCACGTACCATCGTCCAAATAGAGCGGAGGCACATCGGTGTAGAAGCTCTTTTTAGAGTTATGGACCGAGAGCGCAAAGATCTTATTGGGGTCTTGCTTCACCCGATCCTGGCCCGGCCAGAAGATCCCTGAATCCCGCGTTACGGGAAAGAAGTCCGAGCCAATTCTCAAACGATACTGATACTGAGGGCTATCTTCCTTGGTGTGGTGCGGAAGGCTGGTCCAAACGCCGCCGCGCTGTTCCTCACCCAGAAACCACTCCCATGCCTCAACGTATTCGGAAGGCACGAGACTGCAGGCACGGTCATAGCTTGGTCCATCCATCAACGGAACAGCAAGGTCAATGTCGTTCATCGCCAGCACCTACAACCATACGAATGCGAGTCATACCCCTCAATAATATGGCCGGAAGTCAATTATTACGAGATCCCATTCCGCGATCGGCACATCGTTGATGCTCTCGGTTTGCCGCTGGCGCGCTTGTACCCCGCTACCCCACTTCCCTGTATACTGATGTAGCACGTGTTTCATCCGGGCTTGTTGGGCCGGGTCGTTCATGGGAGGGTCTTATGGCTGCTTCGAATCCGCCTAAGGGGAGCGTTTCTTCTTCGTCCATCAAGCCGGTTACGCGCAAGGCCGTGCGCTGCCAGCGCGAGGTCGCCTGGCTTATCACGCAGGCAGCGGGCAGGCTTGTGGCGACCACCCAGGACGTCAATGCGCCTACGCCGAGCTTTGTGTTAGCGGCGGCGCTGGATTTTGTGCGCCAATTGGAGCTTGCCGCGCAGGATGCCAACGGCCACCTCGACTACCAGAACGTTATGGCGCCCGATCTGCAAACGTTCTGTCACATGGCCAAGTTGCCTGCCGCGCCCAATGCGCTTTCGGACGCAGGCTACATGTTTACGCTCTCGGGCGCGGACCTTATCCGCGACATCTATGCATACTGCAGCGAGCTCGCCGAGCGCCACGTCTTTGGCACGGCTGAAGTCAAACCGGGAAATGTCATCAAGCTGGTTCTTAGGCTGTTCTTGATGGACGGGTTCGGGGCCATGCCGGCGTAAGCCGAGTCTTCAGCATCACCGTCGACTGGGCAACAACCGCTTTACCTTAGTGGGCGCCAATTGAGGGTCGATTATTGGGTCGCCTCGTCCACTAACGCATCTATCCCACGCGCTCCGACAGTCGATACTTGCGGTTGCGGCTCGTCGCCGGCGCCGTGGGCTCAAGCTCGCCTTGAGCAATGAGCGCGTTGACGCGCGACCTAACCTGGGAAATTGTGAGCCCTGTGTGCTCTGCCAGCTCGCGCGTCCCCAGCTCGCCGTGGTGTTTGAGTGCCGTCACAATTAAGCCCCCGCCATGATCGACCGGCTCGATCTTTGAACGGTAAAGTACGACCTTGAACCGATCGAATCCCGGGCAGAACAGGGGCTCGGCCAGACCATGCGCGCGCATGGCATCGATCATCATCGGGATGCCCGAGCCATTGCCCTCAGCCGGCGAACCTGCGCCATCCGGCAACGGAACAATCGACATGAGCTTCACAAGCGTCGCGTTACGGCATCGGGAGCTGCCGTCAAACAAGTTCTCGCGAGTCTTTCCCCCGTAAAGGCCGCCAGGATTCGTCACCTCGACACGATCGTCAAAGACGTCGACGGCAATCGATTGTCCACAGAACCGATCCCCGTATTCTCGATGGATTACGGCGTTGGCGATTGCCTCGCGCAGAACCTCCTCGGGAATCTCAAGCGAGTCGACACGCGAGACGCCTTGGACGGTCGAGGTTCGCCGCAAATTCTTGGCGACGGCTGCGACGGCATCCGAGATCATCTCGCCCAACGTTCCCTCACAGATTGTGCGGTCCATGAATCTCAGCGACCCCGCCATGCCCTTCTGAGTTCCCGCATGGACAGCCACGTCAATGAAGAGCTTGGGATAGAACTGCTGAGGGTAGGTGCCCACAACTAGGAGTCCAGCCTTGGTGACATTGCCCTGGGAATCAAGGATATTTAGGCGCTCCAGCTTCGTTTGTTTGTCCGGCGCGCCTCGCATTGCCCGGGGCGTCAACGAGAAAGCCCGATCTATCGTACGGTCGACCAGCGTCTCGTCGAGATTGTCCGCGCCCGCACCCGCCACCGCGTCGCGATCGCTCGGAGTCGCTCGACCGTATGACGCCAATGCGAGCACCTCGGTCGATGAAAGCGGCACATCTTTGTCATCGATGCGCTTGTAGCTGCCGCCCTGGGCGCCCCGCTCTATGACATAGCAGGGCTTGCTCGACGGGTCGAGCTCCTCAATCGTAATGACGAGAACGATGACGCCCTGAAGCTCCACTCGCTCGATCGTGTATTTAGGCGGATTGGCCAGCTTTCCTCGACCGCCCGCATCACCCATGCCTGACACAAATTGGTTGAGCACTTTCTCGGTCTCGAAGTTCTCAACCGGGACAAAACCTGCGCGCTCACTCACTCCGAGCACGATGATTCCGCCGGCAGTGTTCGCGAATGCGCTCACCGTTTCCCACACATCGCGGGAAAGCGTCGTGGCGCTCTCCTTCACTTCGACGTTAAGATCATCCGAGCCCATACGCCTTAAAGACTCAAGCAGACCGGTCAGCTCGTTTTCGTTCATCTGCACGTCCTTTCGCTCGGTCCTGCGGAGAATGCCGCGGATAGATTTCCCTCGTCTCTCAGTTATCTCTCGTAATTATCTCTCATCTATCTCTCTATCTCTCGGCTTAGAGATAAGAGATAGATAGAGATGGAATGTCTACCATTTGCTTCATTTATACATATTTTTGCTGGTAGAACAATCGGTATTGAGACAATACCATGATTGCCTGTCTCTTTGCTACTCAGTTATCTCTCATATTTTTCTCTCATCTTCCTGTCATCTCTCATATTAGAGACGAATGAGGGACGAGAGATACGCGAGTGATGGACGAGCGAGGATTTTCGGACGGTCGGATATCGAGAGTGTCCAATTTTCCACGCTCGTGCGGCGGGCACGCGGGACCTATGCCCAATCCGGCTGCATCGTCTCCAGTTCGCCGCAGGGTCGCGGCCCCATATGGGTATACTCTCGAGGATTCGACTCGATTCGCCCCCGCTGGGGCGTCAAAGGAGACTGCATATGCCCACCACCTCAACCGACCCGCGCGCCGCTGCCGCCGCGCTGCTGGTACCCGGCACCACCTGCCACGGCTTTGCCGTCGAGCGCCGCGAGACCGTGCCCGAGCTCGACTCGGACGCTTACGTGCTGCGCCACACCGCCTCGGGCGCTCGTCTGCTGTACCTGGCGTGCGACGACGAAAACAAGGCCTTTGCCATTGGCTTTAAGACGCCGCCGGCCGATTCCACCGGCGTGTTCCATATTCTTGAGCACTCGGTGCTGTGCGGATCGGCTAAGTTCCCCGTCAAGGAGCCGTTTGTCGATCTGATCAAGAGCTCCATGCAGACGTTTCTCAACGCCATGACCTACCCCGACAAGACCATCTACCCCGTTGCCACCACCAACGAGCAGGACCTATACAACCTGATGGACGTGTACCTGGACGCGGTGTTCAACCCAGCCATCTATACCAAACCCACCATTTTTGAGCAGGAGGGCTGGCACTACGAGCTGGACCTGCCGGAGGGCGCCGAGGGCGAGGGCGACGGCAGCTCCGCGAGCCTGCGCGAGGGCACGCTGCGCTATAACGGCGTGGTGTTCAACGAGATGAAGGGCGCGCTGTCCGACCCCATGAGTGTGCTGGACGATGCCGTCAACGCCGCGCTCTATCCCGACACCGCCTATGCGCACGAGAGCGGCGGCGACCCGCGCGCGATTCCCGCGCTCACCTACGAGCAGTTCCTGGACACGCACGCGCACCACTACAATCCTTCCAACTCCTACATCACGCTCTACGGCGACCTGGACGTGGACCGTGCACTGGCCTTTTTGGACGAACGTTATCTGTCGCAGCCGAGTGCCGCGAGCCGCCGCATGGACGCTGCCGTTGCCGCCGGCGAGGACCCGTCCACGCTGGCGCCCAATCCGCTGGACGTGCAGGCGCCCGTGACCTGCGAGTACAAGCGCATCGAGATGGCCACCACGCCCGAGAACGCCCTGGTAGGCCTGGGCCTGGTGCTGGGCAGCGCGCTCGACCGCAAGCGCACGATCGCGGCGGATATCCTGTTCGAGGCACTGCTGGGTTCCAACGAGGCACCAGTTAAGAAGGCCATTCTGGCCGCCGGCCTGGGCGGCAACGTGGTGAGCTACACCGCGGCCGAGAGCCTGCAGCCCTACGAGCTCATCATGCTGCAAAACGCGCAGCCCGGCATAGCGCGCGAGCTGCGTCGCGTGCTCCAGGACGCCTGCCGCGACCTGTGCGAGCACGGCGTTCCGCACGAGCGCCTGGAAGCCATCATCAGCAGCAACGAATACGACCTGCGCCAGCGCGACTACGGTATCGTCGACGGCGTGGCCATTGCGTGCGACGCGCTGAGCACGTGGCTCTACGATGACGACGCCGCGACGCTGGCGCTCAAGTACGGCCCGGTGTACGAGGAGCTGCGCGGCGACCTGGACGGCAGCTATTTTGAGGACCTGCTGCGCGAACTGGTGCTGCAGAACGATCACATGGCACTGGTCGAGCTGGTGCCGGTGGACGCCGCCGAGGGTTCGGAGGGTGCCGAGGCCGCCGAGCTGGCAGCCAAGCGCGATGCCATGGCCGATGCCGAGCTGGCCGACGTGGTCGAGCGCACGGCCGCGCTGCGTGCCGCGCAGGAGGCGGAAGACACACCCGAGGCCAAGGCCACGCTGCCGCGCCTGCGCGTGTCCGACATTGGCGAGGCGCGCCCCGAGCCGCCACTGGTCGTGGACACGACCGCGCCCATCCCCTGCCTGCGCCACGGCATCCCCACCAACCGTCTGGCCTACGCCATGCAGTATTTCGACCTGAGCTGCGTCGCGTTTGAGGACCTGCCCTATGTGACACTGCTCTGCCGCCTGCTTAAGCAGCTGCCCACGCGCGAGCACTCGGCCGAGGAACTCGATAACTTGCTCGCCGGCAAGCTCGGCTTTTTGAGCTTTACGACCGAAGTCATGACGCAGCCCGAAGTAGACGGCGTACGCCCCTACCTGCTGGTGAGCGCCGGCGCCCTGTCCGAGAAGATCGATGCACTGGCGAGTCTGCCGCGCGAGGTATGGTCGAGCACGCTTTTGGCAGACGCCGACGCCGACCGCATGCGCGACGTGCTCACGCAGATTCGCATTGGGCTTGAGCAGGGCTTTATCAACAACGGCCACTCGGCGGCGCTCGGTCGCGCGATGAGCTACAGCTCGCCTTCGGCCGTGGTGCGCGAGCAGCTTTCGGGCGTTGATTTCTATCTGTTCCTGCGCGATCTGCTCGACCACTTTGACGAGCGCCTGGACGGCCTGCGCGCCAAGCTTACCGAGCTGGCAGGCCGCATCTTTGTGGCCGACGGCTGCATGGCGAGCTTTACCGGCAGCGACGAGGACTTTGACGCGTACTGGGATGCCGCGGGTGACCTGGGGCTGGGTGCGGGCGATGGTGCCGACCGCGGCGCGCTCGCGGTGCCGACGCCGTGCGACCGCCACGAGGCTTTCGTGATCCCCAGCGACATCTGCTTTGCCGCGCGTGCGTGCGATCCGCGTCGCCTGGGCATTGACGTGACAGGCGCTTGGGCCGTGGCTGCCAACGCGCTCTCCTACGATTACCTGTGGAACGAGATTCGCGTGAAGGGCGGTGCGTACGGCTGCGGATTCCGCGCAGCCGGCGAGCGCCAGACGGCGTTCTACACCTACCGCGACCCGGCGATCGATCCTTCGATTGAGCGCGTGGAGCGCGCGGGCGCATGGCTTGGCAGCTTTGAGCCCGACGAGGCCGCCTTTGAGGGCTTTATTGTGAGCTGCGTGAGCGGCATGGACGCGCCGGTGAAGCCGTACGCGCTCACCAAGCGCCGCAACACGACCTACCTGGCCGGGCTCGATCCGCATGCGCGCGAGGAGCGTCGCGCCCAGATGCTCGCCGCCACGCCCGGTGAGCTGCGCTCGCTCGGCGCCGACGTGGCGCGCATCGCAGCCGAGTCGCCCACCTGCGTCTTTGGCGGCCGAGACGTCATCGCCAAGAGCAGCGCCGGCTTCACCGTAGTCGACCTGTTGGGCTAACGCACAAAGGTAGATTTTTGGGACATGACCGAAAATCTACCTTTTTCTTTTGCCGCAGTCTGCCGATTTGTCTCGATCTGTAACGCTAAGGCGGCAATATTGGCTCCAGATGTTACAAATCGAGACGTTTCCGGATGACGCCGGCCCTTTGTCTCAATCTGTAACATCTAGGTCCAATTTTGCCGAGTTACTGTTACAGATCGAGACGAACTGCCGCGAACACCCGCTCTTCGTCAAAACCCACGAAGGTGTCCATGAACTGCCCCCTTTGCGATGGTTTGTGTGGTGATTTGGGTGTTTGCCCAGATAAAACCTGCCAAAATAAACCTGTCCCTTTTTGGCAGGTTTGCTAGAGGAGGCTGGGATGGACAAGGCTGAGTTGCGGCGGGCAATGATTGCTCGGCGCGACGATCTCGATTTGGATGTACGGGCGGCAAAGTCTGCTGATATCTGTGCGCGGCTGGTTGAGCTGCTGGGCCGCTTGGATGCCGCGGCGCCGCGCATCGTTGCCGTCTATGCCGCGATGGGTTCCGAGGTCGACCCAGCCGCGTTTGCCGCTGCGGCCGCCGCGCGCGGCTGGCGCGTGGCCTATCCGTGCATGCTCTCGGCAACAGACGCCGCAGCTTGTGGCCAGCGCATGTGCATGCGGGCAGTTGCCGCCGACGACGCGTCCGCGGCACCGTTTATCGCCCACCCCACGCGAGCCTTTGCGGCCACGGACATCGACAGCAGCCGCTTCCCTATCGTGCCTGCCGAAGCTCTCGACATGATCGTCGTGCCGCTCGTAGCCTTCGACCGCGCCGGCGCGCGCCTGGGCTACGGCGGCGGCTGCTATGACCGCTACCTGCCCATGCTCTCGCCCGCATGCCAATTCATCGGCATCGCCTTTGACGAGCAGCGTGTCGACCACGTTCCCACCGACGCCCACGACTTGCCGCTACCCCACATCATCAGCGCCTGATCGCCGCTGTTTCGCACCCGCAAGATGAGCGTGGAAAATCTCCCACTTTGGGCCCCCTTACGAGCCAAAAATGGGAGATTATCCACGCTCATTCAACAAGCGTCCAGATTTCCACGCTCGTCCGTCTGATTTTCCACGCTCGTGCAGCCAAACGCCTTGCAACTGCCTCAGCACGCACGCGGCACGCCGGCGACCTTGAGCTTGCGATCGAGCTTTGTCGGATCCCTTAGATCATCCCAGCACAAGCGCACGATCTTGCAGTTATCAAGCAGCGAAAGCCTCGACTCGCGCTGACGCTCATCGAACTGCGCCTTTGCGAGCTTGCCCTCCTCCGCCGCTTTCTCGCTTTTAACGAATCCGTCGAACTCACCGATAATCAGCTGGTCGCCCACGCGCCACAAGTAGTCGACGCGATACGGCCGTCCCGGCTCAACCGGGTCGAACAGCTCAACTTGCAGCTCCGGCGTCTGCCAGCCGCGCTCGATCATCAGGGCACGTGCCTTGGACTCGCCACCGCTTTCCGACAGGCCATCGGCACACCGCGCAACCCTGCGCGCCATCACAACACCGCGACGATTCAGGCCAAGCTTATCGACCGTCTCAACGAGATGCTCCTTCGACAAAAGCTGCTCATGGAGTGTCGAATCCGCGATGATCAGTCCCTCGACAAACGATGCATCGACCAAGCAATCCGTAATCGTTTGATCGATATCGGTTACGGCGATATCCATCTGGGTGGCCCGTGTTTGACGAGCATAGCGATGACGAATGACCTGAGAGCCCGGCGTCGTCGATTGGGCCGGCATCGCGGCGATATGGATGTGCGTCAAATTGGCATGCGAAACCGAAAGGCCATAGATAACAGCAGCCGTATAGGAGCAAAATGTCCAGTCGGGGTGCTTTTGCGCAAGCGCCCGCACCCGATGCAGATAACGCTGCCGAAACTTGAGCTCGGACCAGTATTCCGGACGCGCATACAGCCCCGGCATGACCGCCTCTAAACTTCCCGCCCCCGCCCGCCGCTCAATCTGCTTTGCCTCCGCCGCCGTGCGCGCGTACACGCAGCTCATCTGCTGTTCGCACGCCTTAATGTGACTTGCAAGTCTTTGATTCGCCGTCATGTTTCCCATGTCGCCTCCCAACTCTTGGAACGGCGCAAACGTACCAGACGGTTTCATGCGAAGTCTGACCAAATACCGTCCAGGCGCTGACCAAATGCTTGACGGTTTTGGACGTTTTAGGCTGATGGCTTATATCTGCAGGTAGAAGCCTTGCCAAGAGATCCCTGTCTCCACATTTTGAGGCCTTGGTCCATTGGATTATCAGAAAGAAAAACCCGTCGAGATTCAAGACTACGCCAAATGCGACTTTGCCTCTGCATGCACCGTCTCTTAGCCGATCCATCGGCATCTACATGCCTAAAAAATGAGCGTGGATAATCTCCCGTTTTGAGCCTAGTTTTGAGCCAAAAGTGGGAGATTATCCACGCTCGATTTGTAAACGTCCGAAAATCCACGCTCGTGTGTCCGAAAAACCACGTTCGTCACGCCGCGAGCACAGCAACGGCCGCAGCAGCAACCACAGCTACAGCCGCAGCCTAGTGCTCCTCGCCGGCGCGGGCCAGGTCGTAGGGCGTGGTCTGGTAGACGTAGTAGTTGAGCCAGTTGGTGTAGAGCAACTGAGCCTGGCTGCGCCAGACGTTGCGCGGCTCGGCCGTGGGGTCGTCATTCGGGAAGTAATGCGCCGGAACCTGGGGGTTGAGTCCGCGCTTCACGTCGCGCTCGTACTCCAGGCGCAACGTGTCGGTATCGTACTCGGGATGGCCAAAGACAAAGAAGCGACGGCTGTCGGTCGACTTGACGATGTACAGGCCCACCTCGTCGGACACGGCCACGACCTCAAGCTGCGGCTCGGCCTCTACGTCCTCGCGGCGCACATCGGTGTTGCGCGAATGCACGGCATAGAAACGGTCGTCAAAGCCGCGGACCAGCGGGCTTTGCGGCTTCACCAGATAATGCTCGAACACACCGCTCGCCTTTGCCGGCAGGTCGTACTTCTGGATACCGTAATGATGGTAGAGCCCCGCCTGCGCGCCCCAACAAATGTGCAGCGTAGAGTGCACGTGCGTGGTGGACCAATCCATGATCTGGCAGAGCTCGGGCCAGTAGTCGACCTCCTCGAACGGCATCTGTTCCACCGGCGCGCCCGTGATGATCAGGCCGTCGTAGTGGATGTCGCGGATGTCGTCGAACGTGCGGTAGAACGTCTCCAGGTGGCCGGCGCTCACGTGCGTGGCCTCGTGCGTTTTAGTGCGCAGCAGGTCCACCTCCACCTGCAGCGGTGTGTTGGAGAGCTTGCGCATGATCTGCGTCTCGGTGGCGATCTTGGTGGGCATGAGGTTGAGGATGAGCACGCGCAGCGGACGGATGTCCTGGTGCAGCGCGCGGTACTCGGTCATGACAAAGATGTTCTCGCTCTCGAGCTGCGCGGCGGCAGGGAGGGCGTCGGGGATGCGAATGGGCATGGATGCTCCTTACGAGTCAGTTGCAGCTATGGTACAACGAGCGGCCCCATCCGCGCGAGCACATCGCCCAGCGATGCCGTCAGCGGCCCAAATCACTCCAAAAGTAGAGATTAAGGCATGCCCAAAAATCTATGGCGCTTTAGCCTAGCAAAGTGGCAGCAGGACGCTACAATGGTTCGACACGAAAAACTCGGCCGAAAGGATACATATATGTACCAGACACGTAAGATCGGTGTGGTCGGCCAGGGCCACGTAGGAGCGCATGTTGCCAACAGTCTGCTCATGCAGGGCATTGCCGATGAGCTGTACCTGTGCGATATCAACGAGGCCAAGGTGACGTCCGAGGTCCAGGACCTGCGCGACTCCCTTTCGTTTGTCCCGTACAACACCAAGATCGTCAACTGCTACGACCACTACGAGGAGCTGGCCTGCTGCGACGTCATCGTCAACGCCGCCGGCAAGGTTGCGCTGGCCGCCGGCAACCGCGACGGTGAGCTATTCTTTACCACCGACGCCGCCCGCACCTTTGCCAAGCGCATCGTCGACGCCGGCTTTGACGGCATCTTTGTAAGCATCTCCAACCCCTGCGACGTCGTGTGTACCGAGCTGTGGCACCTGACCGGCTACGATCCCAAGAAGATCATCGGCTCGGGCTGTGGCCTGGACTCCGCCCGCCTGCGCACCGAGATCTCCAAGAAGGTCGGCGTGAGTCCCAAGTCCATCGACGCCTACATGATCGGCGAGCACGGCTTTAGCCAGCTGGCCGCCTTTAAGGCCGCAACCATCGCCGGCAAGAGCCTCAACGAGCTTCAGGCCGAAAACCCCGACAAGTACGCCTTCGACCACATGGAGGTCGAGGAGCTTGCACGCAAGGGCGGCTACGTAACCTACCAGGGCAAGCAGTGCACCGAGTACGCCGTTGCCAACTCCGCCGCGCGCGTCTGCGCCGCTGTGCTGCACAACGAGCATGCCGTGCTTTCGGCCTCCACGCTTATGACCGGCCAGTATGGCGAGGAGGGCATCTTTACCTCCCTGCCGTGCGTGATCGGTGCCGAGGGCGTCGAGGAGGTCTACACGCTGGACCTGTCCGAGCACGAGCTCGAGGGCTTCCACAAGAGCTGCCAGCACATCCGCGACAACATCGCCCAGCTCGACTGGTGGGATGCCGAGGCCTACGACGCAAAGTAAGCGTTGGTTGCCGCGACACCTCGCGAATCTAAGCGCGATGCCAAGCGGGCTGCGCCGGAAATCCCCGGCGCAGCCCGCTTTTTTGACTCACGCAGCGCCCTTGTGAATCGAAGGTGAATGGTTTTCCCGTTACCTAGTACTGCTCGATGCCCATGTAGCGACGAACCTCGGGGCTGTGGTCGAACACCTTGCCGCGGGCGGCGCGCAGCTCGCAGCTCATCGCGTAGAAGAAGATCGGCTCCAGGTACGAACGCACGCTGGCAGGCACGTCGCCCACGCCGTACTCAAGCGCGTCGAGCACCATAATCGTATCGGTGTGCGTGTTGAGGAACGCAAGAGCGCGCTCCTCCGTGGGGCGGCACTCGCCCGCGCCAAGCTGCACAAAGTAGAACACGCCGGGCTCGGTAGCCTCGAAAGGACCGTGGAAATACTCGCCGGAGTGGATGTAGCAGCAGTGCTGCCACTGCATCTCCATAAGCGAGCAAATCGCCATGGCGTAGGTCTGGCTAAAGTTGGGGCCGGAGCCCAGGATGTAGAAGAACTTGTGCTGCTGGCAGAGCTCGGCAAAACGGGCGCCCAGCTCGGCGTTGACCTTCTCGCGGGCGGCGGGCAGCAGCGCATCCATCTGCTTTAGGCCCTCGTACATGTCGGCGAGTGCCTCGTAGCCTTCCTGCTGGTCGAGCAGCTCGGCGGCGATCAGAGCGCCGATGCCCTGAGGCACCTCGGCCTGCGGCACGCCCTCGCCCCAGGGGTAGACCCAGGTGGTCCACTTGCCGTTGTCGATCTTGGAGCCCTCGCAGTCGGTGAGGGCAACGACCTCGGCACCGGCCGCCAGCGCCATCTCGCAGCCGTCGACGACCTCTTGCGTGTTGCCGCTGTGGCTGCAGGCAATAACGAGCGACTTCGGCCCTAGGCTCTTGGGGGCCATCAGGCAAAACTCGCGTGCCGTGTAGACCGTCGAGGTAAACGTGGTGGCCTCGCGCTTGAGCAGCTCGTTGGCCGGCATCAGGTCAATCATCGAACCGCCACAAGCAATCCAAAAGACATTCTCAATCTTACCCTTGCGCTCGATGATTTCCTGAACCAGATCATGTGCGTTCATCCTGATGTTCCTCCTTGTGGGGCGGCTTTGAGCGACGGCGGCTCGTACCTGCTGTCGTTCTATGTTGTCCTATTTATAACACGTGTAACAAAGCCCGTGAAGTCATCTCAGCAAATTTGTTCTATGTTGTTCTATCTGTGGACGTTAGATGTCGAAGACGTAGCGCGAGCCCACGATCTTTTGGCGTCCGAGCAGCAAGGGCCGCTCGTCCACATCGGTAAAGTACGCCTCCATATAGAAGAGCGGCTCGCCGACCGGCACCTCCAGCAGCGGGGCCGTCTGAGTATCGGCAAGCGCAATCTCCACGGTGCAGGGGTCGGACTTGAGCGGCGCGCGACCCGAATGCTCGGCAACGAGCGCAAAGATCGAATTATCGGCGAGGTCCTTATCGGCAAGTGTCTGCAGATAGGGATGGTCAGCCAGCACAAAGGCGTTGTTCTCGAGCATGACGGGGATGCCGTCGGCCGTGCGCACGCGCTCGACCACGATAAGCTCGCAGCCGGGCTCTACGCCAAAGAACGCCGCGTCCTCGCGCGTCGCCGCAACCACCGTGCGCGATACCAGGCGCGCACCCGGCACCATGTCGTTGGCAGCGCAACCCTCGGAAAAGCTCTGAACATCACCCTTCTGGACAATCTTGCGCTTGAGCTTGGGCGCGCACACGAACGTGCCCCTCCCCTGCTGGCGGTTGAGATACCCCGCGCGCGACAGCTCCTCGATGGCGCGGCGCACGGTGATGCGTCCCACGCCGTAGTACTTCGCGAGCTCCATCTCGGAAGGAATGCGCGAGCCGGATGCGTACACGCCACGCGCGATCTCGCCCTTTAGGTCGTCCATAACCTGCTGGTACAGCGGCACAGCGGACACCTCAGTGCGCTCGGTTTTATCATCGGATGCCATCGTTATGCTCCATTCCGTGCATGCTCGGACTCAAACTCTTCAATCGCCGCCATAAACTGCTCGCCAAAGGCGTCGGCCTTTTTCTCGCCGATGCCGTTGACCTGGATAAGCTCGTCGCGCGTCTGCGGGCGTAGGCGGCACAGACCTCGCAGAGCCTTGTCGGAAAAGACCATGTACGGCGCCATCTCCAGCTCGGTCGAAATATCCTTGCGCAGGGCACGCAGGCGCTCGAACAGCTCGGCATCGTCGCCAACACGCGGGCGCTGATCCAGCTCGGCCTCCTCGCGCAGCAGATCGACGGCGCGGCGGGCGCGGGCCGAGGCCTTGCGCTTGGACGCACGACGCTTAACGGTAAAGGCGAACGCCTCATCCTCGACCTCGACGGCACGCGGACCCAGCCCCACGACCGGGTACTGCCCCTGCGAGGTGGCCAGATAACCGCGGCCGCACAGCTGGCCGATGATGTCCTTGATGCGCCCGACCGATTCGCTCGACAGCTCACCGTAGCCGCGGTCCTCGTCCAGATGCATCCGGCGAATGCGCTCGGTGTTGCCGCCGTGGAGCACATCAGCGATGAGCGACTTGCCAAAACGCATGGGACGCGTGGCCACGTAGCGCACGGCGGCGCGGGCCATATCGGTGACGTCCTCGACCTCGAACTGCGTGAGGCAGTTGCTGCAGTTGCCGCAGCCCTCGGCCTCGTCCGTGGCGGCGCTGCCCGTACCAGCCGCGGCGGCTGCCGCATGCTCGGCCGCGGCCTCGTCGCCAAAGTAGCGCAGCATGTATTCGCGCAGGCAACCGGTGGTATTGCAGTAACCCTCCATCTGGCTGAGCAGACGATATCGATTCTGGAGCGCCCACGCGCGCTGCTCATCGTCGAGCGCCTCATCGGCAGCATCGCCACGGTCAATCAGAAAGCGGCGCATGCGAAAATCGTTGCCGTTCCACAGCAAGTGGCAGCTGGCTGGGTCGCCATCGCGGCCGGCGCGGCCCGCCTCCTGGTAGTAGGCCTCGATGCTCTCGGGCACGTTGTTGTGGATCACGTAGCGCACGTTGGGCTTGTCGATGCCCATGCCAAAGGCGTTGGTGGCAACCATCACCTGAATGTCGTCGTCGATAAAGGCACGCTGGCTCTGGCGGCGGGCGTCGTTGCCCATGCCGGCATGGTAGCGGCCAACGCGAATGCCGCTGGGGCCCAGCGCCTCGGCAAGCTCGCCCGCCAGCGCATCGACCGTCTTGCGGGTCGAGCAATACACGATGCCGCTCTCGCTCGAATGCGCAATCACATAGTCGCGCACCCACGCGGCCTTGGCCTTGTCGCCCATCTCCTCGCAGCCAAAGTAGAGGTTCTTGCGATCGAAGCCCGTCACCACCGTCGCGGGGTTTTGCAGGCCGAGCATTTGCTGAATGTCCGCACGCACGCGCTCGGTTGCCGTAGCGGTAAAGGCCGCCACGATGGGGCGCTGCGGCAGGGAATCGATGAACTCGCGAATCTGCAGGTAAGCGGGACGGAAATCCTGGCCCCATTGGCTCACGCAGTGGGCCTCGTCAATGGCCACGAGCGGCACGCCAATGCCGGCGGAACCCGCAGCCTCCTGCGCAAAGGCCAAAAAACGCGGCTCGAGCAAGCGCTCGGGCGCCACATACGTAAGCTGGTAGCGGCCCTCGCGCGCCCGCTTGAGCACGGTGTTTTGCTGGGCCGGAGTAAGGCTGGAGTTGAGATAGCTGGGTCGCGCACCCGCCGCGAGCAACGCACGGGTCTGGTCCTCCATAAGCGACAGCAGCGGACTCACCACAAAGGTGATGCCGGGCAGCATGAGCGCGGGCACCTGGTAGCAAATGGACTTGCCGGCGCCCGTGGGCATAACACCCAGCGCATCACGACCGGCAAGGATCGCATCGACCATGCGGTCCTGTCCCGGGCGAAACGAGGTGTAGCCAAAATAGGCGCCGAGCGTGTCGAGCGCCATCTGCTGCATGCTATCGGTCATGGTTTCCTAACGTTCAAGTCATCTGCCGCCGATTATACGCCGCCACGCGGACAGCAGCACACGGCCGCCGCCCAGACTAGTCGTTTAAGAACGCCCCCAACGGCTAAGGAGTGTCCCCAGGTGCCGGCAGAAAAGGAACGTCCCCAAGTGCCGGCCCGGCAACGCCGATGTTTTGGCGCGGACAGCGAAAGCCCGCCAGAGCGAGCAAGGTGCCTTGAAACGAGGCGGCATTGAC
>CABQJV010000007.1 GCA_902464565.1 uncultured Collinsella sp. | reverse complement strand
GCCCGCGCGTCTCGAGCATGTAACCCATGGGTTTATCCTTTCTCTTCCGGGCGCGTGGGCCGAGTCGCCGTGCCCGCGCGCCTTACCTTTCGGGTTCACCATCCATGGTGGGGCGCGTTTCTAACGAAGCCGTAACGGCCGTTGGGCTCTTTTGGCGCCAGCCCTTCTCGACCCGTACGCCACTCATGGTATGTTTATCGCGATAACAAGGACGGAGGTGCCCGTGGCACGTAATAAGTACCCGGAGGAGACGGTCGAGAAGATCAGGGGTGACGGCCCGGCGAGTGTTATTTTGCGAGCTAGGCGCATCGAAAGCGACCTTTCGTGGTATAAACTACTTGCCGGAAGCCGCGGCTTTCAGAGTACGGCTTACGTGTACGTTTAACCTCCGTGGGCGACGGGGTGCCGCAAGGCGTAGAATATCGCCCACCTGTAGGGGCCTGCAGCGATGCGGGCCCCGCTTCGTATGAAGGGGGCGTAACCGATGAAGATCGTATCCATCTCCCAGGACTTCTTCGACCTCGTCGATGGCGACCGCGAGCTCATGCTTAAGCACAATCGCCCCTGCACCGTGGTGGTGAGGCTGCGTTTCCGCGGGAAGCGCAGGGACTTCGCCGTGCCGCTGCGTTCCAACATCGCCCCTAACGTGCCCAAAGACCAGTACTTTGCGTTGCCACCCCGCCCCACGACGCGCCCCGGCTGCCGCCACGGCATCCACTACATCAAGATGTTCCCCATAACCAAGGCCTACCAGCGCCGCTTCAGGACCGAGGGCTCGGCCTACTACGAGACGCTCCAGCGCATCATCGATGGCAACACCAAGCGCATTGTCTCCGAGTGCCAGGCATACCTCGACCGCTACGAGCGCGAGGGAAGGCCTCGCTTTGCCGTCGACATCGACCGCATCGTGGGACTGCTGGAGGGCGAGAAGTAGGGCATCTCGGCTCAGTCTCGAGCCATGCGGAGTCGCTCCGCATTTTTGAACGCCGCGTGTGCGTCCCAAATACTTGAGAAACAAGCTGTGAAGTGCGGTGGCGCGCCCGTGCCCGTGCATAGCCGTCACCATCAGCGTCTACGCGGCGTCGGCTTCAAGTGGAACTGGCGCCGCTGCTGTATATGGTTTGCCTTGCTGCAAATAGCGATCAATGCCCGCGATGTTTCTGTTTGCGCTTCAGTTTTCTCTGTTCGTAGCGCGCATCAGCCTTTTCCACACGGCGTCGGCTTCTTGCTTGAGCCGACTCCCGCTTCATCGCTTCCCGCTGTGCCGCGAGCGCCTGTTGTGCCTTGGTGCTCACCGCGGGCCGTTTAAGGGCTTTCGCTGCCTCGCGAGCGCGCCGCTTGGGGTTCTTCGCGGGCTTGCTTGTTTCAGTGGCCTTGTCGCCGAAGAACGAGAGCTTCTCCCATTCGCTTGTAACGAATCGCAGAATCTCCTCATCGGACGGCTCCGCGCCGAAGACGATGCGGGCGACGCCATACCTTCCGACCTCGACGTGCTCCGCCAGCCCGACCAAGAATTGACCGTCGTGATATACGGTCAGGGTGGACGACACGCTGATCTGCATGGTTGGTTCCTCCTTTATGTAGATAACCATGCAGAGAAGGGACAACCAAGGAGGCAGGTTACTGATGCGGACTAGCGCACGCCCACGACCACCCGACGGGGACTGTGTTTTCATCTCTGGTGGTTGGATTGTAGCACGTGCGAATGCGCCCGGCATCGCTGCTGACATGGCGCTACTGGGATTCGCTCCTCGATGCATCCTTGTGCACATTGCCTTCTCGGTTTCGAAACTTTAGAAATAATCGAGTTTCGAAACCGAGAAGGAGTGGGTTATGGCTTGGGTAGACCGCAATACGTACCGACTCCACCGTGTTGGAGAGGCTGGCCGAGTACATGATGGACAACTCCGGCAACCTCAACTCGCCCAACAACATCGCCAACGTCCTCGACGCCAACAGGGTTCCCACCAACCACGTCACCGTCGGGCGCTATATCTCGTACCTCCGCGACGCTTTCGCCTTCTATGAGGCGAAGCGCTATGACATCAAGGGGAAGAAGTACCTGAGCACGCAGGCGAAGCATTACGTATGCGACTCGGGAATGCGCTATGCGGTTCTGGGAACGCGCGACATGGACTGGGGCCGCATGTACGAGAACGCGGTCTTCCTGGAGCTGATGAGGCGAGGCTACGAGACCTACGTCGGGAAGCTGTGCCAAAAGGAGGTTGACTTCGTTGCGAAGAGGGGGTCGGAGCTTGTCTCATCCAGGTAAGTGACGACATCAGCTCCGAATCGACGCTCGAGAGGGAGCTCGCGCCGCTTCTGTCCGTCAGGGATGCGTTCCCGAAGGTTCTCATCGCCCGCACGAGGCATGAACCCTATACCCGGGAGGGTGTCCTCGTGCTGGACCTTGCGAGGTGGCTGCTCGGCGAGCAGGAGTTCTGAGCACCATACGGGGATATCGCTCGATAGGGCACGTAGGGCCGTTCGCGCCCGCACGGGAAACGCCGTCGCCGTATGGGCGGCCAGTCGCATCCGATTAGTCTTTTGCTAAACAGACCTTTCGAGTACGCACGAAGCAATCGCGCCAACAGCGAAGCCCCAACCTGCTCGCCAACTCATGGGCAAGCCACCTGAGACTACTTATTCTGCCCGGAGATGGCGAAGCCCTGTGACCTGCGGTTTTGCGAACGGCTCACAAGCCGCCTGCGTTGATTCGCTTGCGGTTGCAGCTGGCGGCTTGCACGCTAAAGGGCGGTTGAGTTTCAAAACGGGCGTTTTCGGTGCAATTGAGTTTGCGAAGACCATCCGCAGTGCCCCATGGGACAAAAACGAAAATTCAACGTCCTGAGTTTAAGGTGAGTTTTTGAAGTTGTCCCAGCTTTTGTCTCCGGGGCCGACGAAACGCGACATGGTGTCACCTGGCGGCACTCGGCTCGAGACGGCACCGAAAACTGGGCGCAACTGGAATCACGAGACGGCAGAATCAACGCCATCGAGTGGGAGTAATTTTAGGCTCGCAACACTCTTTCACGGTCTACCCAAAAATACAACGTTTCCGCAGGTCAGAAGTGGTGTGTCGAGTTTTCCGACACACCACTCTTCCATAGAAAACAGCGCTCCTTTCGGGATTTTTCTTCCATGGAAACCCGTGAGGGGCGCTTCTGTATTTGTACGGAAATTGATGAAAGGAACCACGATGAACGAAGCCAAGATGACCGAACTCACCCAAGCCGAGGAAATGGCGTTCTTCCGGGCGGATCTCTGCCTGTACTCGCCGGAGAGCTACACGCTCGAAGAGAAGAAGGAAATCTGTAACGACATGTTTAAGACGAACTGGGCGATCCAGGACGCGATGCGCGCCGACTTCGAGCAGCTGCCGCCCAATGCCCGCGCCAAGCTCCTGGACATGTTTTGCGCCTCCGGCGTCGAGTCGCCCCAGTGGTGGTGGGACGTGCTGGTGGGCGAAGGGGGCCCGCTCTGCCGGGAGTTCGAGCCGCTGCTGTAACCCGAGCCCATACAGCAAGCAAGGAGGCCGCCTATCGCGAAGATAGGCGGCCTCCCGCATGTTGTTCGCCCTTGGCCGAGCGCTTGCCACGCTCGAACGCCTTGAACACAGGCACCAGCGGCAGGAACAGCGTCATCATCGCCAAACAGGCCACGTCGCAGAGGAGCCAGCCGACCTGGTCGGCCAAGAACTCCAGCCGCCGCCTCATGACAGCATCTCGTTCACGCGCCTCTGCACGGCCGAGTACCTGTCGCCCAGGCGCCGCTTCCGCTCGTCGTCGTTGCCAAACTCGCCGGCGATCACGTGCTGCGCCATGGCGTCCACGTCGTAGGAGCCGCCGGAGGAGCCGCCGAGGATGATCCGGTTGACCTCCACCTGCACCTCGTCGTAGCGGTCGCCCAGCGCCGCCTTGCGCGCATCGCCATTGCCGAAATCTCCAGCGGTGACCCTTGCCGCAAGCTCTGACACATCGCCGGATGGCGCACCAGAGCCGGATTCGTCCGGCGCTGCGGTCCCGTCGGCCTTGCCGTTGTAGTGGAGCACGCCGTCCCAGCCGCCACGGTAGTAGTCCTGGATGCGCGACTCGCGCCCCGTCTGGTCGCCGGGCGCGCCGTCGATGCCGCCGGTCTCTGAGCCGGTGAAGTGGCCGTTCTTGCCGCCTCCCAGCACCATCGCCGTGTGTTTCTCCTAGTCGAGGTAGATGTCACCGCGCTGGGCGTTTGCGGTCACGGCCTGCCACGAGAAAAGCCCGGAGCCCACGAACATCTTGCGCATGCCGCCGGTCCAGTTGTAGCGCGTGATGAGCCCGTCGTACTGCGTGCCTGCGAGCGCGAGCTCCCAGGCCTCGCACACGGCGCTTAAGCAGTCGCGGTCGCCCTAGGCGACCTTGGTCGTGCCCGCGTCGGTCTTCACGCTGCAGTGCCCAGACGTGCCATGCCGCTCAGGCTGAGAGTACCCGTGCTCGGCGCAGTTGCAGAGGTGCTCCATGATCTGCGCCGCCACGTTCGCCTTGCTGATCGCCATTTCCTTCACCTCCCCGTTGCCAGCGGAGGCGCCGGCAACCGCGCAGAGCCTCCGCCAGTCGTCCTTGGTGCCGTAGAAGAGGTCGAGGTCAAGGTGCCCGCCGTAGCCGGGTATGCGCCCGGTTCCCGTGTACTGGAAGATCAGCGGCGAGTCCCACGCGCCGAAGTCCCAGCAGTCGGTCCACGGCTCACTGAGGAATCCTGTCTCCTCGTAGTTCGGGTACTGCGCAACCCAGAGCAGGTACGCCTTGGCCACGCTGGGCCAGTCGTGCGCGAAGCACGCGCTCTTGCTCGTGTAGATGCCCGGCGTCACTCCGTTTTTGTCCCTCACGGATTGAGCCACTTTTTCGCTCAGGATGGCCCCGGGTTCAGCGCGTCCGCCTCCCAGTCCAGGAACGGGATCGCCTTGCCGATGTACGGCTTGAAGGCGTTTATGAAGTGGTCGGCCTCGGCCGTGCCCTCGTACCCACGGTCGCGCGAGTAGTGCGTAGCGGTAGCAGCCGAGCAGCTTGCCGGCCGCCAGCGTCTCGTCGGCATGCCGGCGGAAGCACTCGTTCGAGTAGCCCGCCCCTCCGGTAGCCTTCACGATCACGAAGTCGCAGCTCTCCATGGCGGAGACGACCAAGTTCTCCTGCCAGGAGCTGATGTCGATGCCGTTAAGCCCCACGTGCCTCACCCCTCGGGATCTCCGGTTTGTTGCCGTCGCCGCCGAGAGCGGCCATGATGGGAGACAAGACCGCCATCACCAGCGCCGCCACGAGCCCGCGCATGCTCGGGTCGAGCACGCACCAGCCCATGATCAAATCCAGGTTGGCGATCACCACGCCCAGGGCTCCCTGCACGATCGTGCGTGCCGGGCGCCAGTATCATTCGTTGCTTGCCAGGAACTCGTTCATGTTAGCCCACCTTTCCCTTCAAGGACTCGGTGTCGTGCTCCGCGACAGCCATGTCCTGCTCGAGCCGGTAGGTACGTTCCAAGACCTGGTTGTGCTTCTCGACCTTTGCCGTGAGGGCGTCCGGCTTGACCTCCATGACGGCCTGGCTCTTAGAGTTGGAGAGGATCACGCCGACCAGCGTGACCACCCCCGTGATGCACGCGACGATGATTGACTCCATAAAGAATTGCCTCTCGAGGTCTCGACTTTTCGTCCCCCGGGAGGCGGTGTCCGCCCGTGTCGCAAGCTGTCCAAGAGGCCTGCTTGTCTGCCATGAGCTGATGACAGTCGAACTCGAAACGGGGATAATGGGTGTCTAATCACGAGAAGGAGTGCGCACGTGTCATTGATTTTCTGCCCCGAATGTCATGCGAGAATATCGTCCAGCGCGGTTACGTGCCCGCACTGCGGCTTTGTCGCCCAGAGTGAGGAGACGGGCGTCGTCCCGATCAGTTCGCTGCCGCCAGCGAAGATCACCCCACGTGTGACGGTCCTTGAGGCTACGGTGTTCGACAATGGGATGAACCTCATTCCATCAAAGACCAACGAATCCCTCGTGAAGTTCCTCGCGGATGCCGACACTATGGCAAAGTTCGCGCCAGCTATCTATGACATCATCAAGAAGCTCTCCGCTCGCGGCGAAACGAAGTACATTGCTGATTTCAGCGCCGCCGCAGAAGAGCTCATGAAGAGCGGCGAGCTCGTCTTTTCGGTCGAGAAGAAGACCGGTGACCTGCTCCCTCAGCTCAGGAGCGTCAAGACGGGCCGGATATACGAGAAGGCCAGGATCAAAGCCGAGCAGATTCTCCAGGACATGACCCAGTCGGTCGTGGACGTTCAAATGCAGGTGATGATGGCGAACATCATGGACGCCATCGGGGCCGTGGCGGCCAACGTCGATGCCCTGCGCATCGAAAACCAGGCGGACCGCATCGCGCTTGCTGAGAGCGCATGGCAGCAGCTCCAGCAGGCAATGCTCATCGAGGACTCGCGTCTGCGCGAAATCTAGATCCTCGACATCGCCTCTGCAGCCACGCAGGCCAGATGCACGCTGCAGGGTAACTTCCAGGCAGAGCTCGCGCTCGCGATGGGCAGGCAGGGCAAGGCAAAGGATTGGGGCAAGGCCGCCAACACGGCGATGGTAGACCTCACGGTGATTGCCCTCATGGCAAAGACGGAGTACGCCGCATACCGCGTTCTCGAAGAACCGCAAGCGGCCAATGCTGCACTGGGCCAGTTCAAGCAGTTCATTCTGGACAATAAGCTCGAAGATGCGCAGACGCTGCGATTGCTCAACTCTTACAGCAAGGGCAATAGAGAAGACATCGTCAGAGGCTTTGTCAAGATTTCGGGTTCTGTGGCTGGTCTGCAAATCGAGGGCCGCGACGATCCGACAGGGATCCTTGAGGCCGGGTTGGCCGAAACCGAGGATCAAGACTCAGAAGAACAAGCCGACGAAGGCCAGGAGTAAAGATGGCTCGCAAGTGCATCGTATGCAAGAAAGAACTCCCAGAGGGCTCAAAGCTGCCCGTATGTGAGTACCACAAGGGTGTTGCTGCCGAGAATGCAAAGAACGCCGTTGTAGGCGCCGCTGTGGTTGTCGTGACGGTGGGAGTGACCGCAAGAGACGCGGTAGGGCCCATCTTGAAAGAAAAGGCCCTACCGGTTGCGGCAAAAGCAGTCAAACTTATTACCAGGCATTAAGCCGCCGTCATGTACCCCTGCGCTCCCGCAGTGTCGATACGCAGGTACGAGTACGCCGTCTTGTTGCTCGCCCAAACCGTGCCGTTCCCGCCGACGAGTGATGTGGAGCAGGAGTAGAAGCACTGAGAGCCCGTTATGCCGCTCGAAGGCAGCGCCCAGGTCACATCCGCGTAGATCGTCGTCAGGTGCGAGCACCCCGAGAACGTGCAGAACAGATCCGTGAGCGTCGACGGGTCGAAGTCCCGGAAGTCGATCGTGGCGAACGCGCAGGAGCTGAACGTGTAGCGCATGGAGCGCACGCCCGATAGGTTGCCCAACCCGTTCCTACCGATTGGGGCCGTCTCGTGTCTTACGGGCTGCTTCATTCGCCGCACCCCGCCAACCATGTGCGGGAGTTCCTCGATGCGGTGTCTGCCGCGTTGGAGACAAAGCATCGATAGGCAATCGCGAGCAGATGTGCTTATGCCTATGGGAACAACGGGAACTGGTTTCTGAATTCGCGTTTTGATACCGTCGAGTACCGCCTGATGCTGTTTCGGCGTCGCCATAGAGCAAAGCCACCAGCGAAATAACGGGAATAACAGCCTCCGGACCCTCTGGTTCGGAGGCTTTCTTTTTCGTTCTGCTCGGAAAGAGCCCCTTGCCAAAGCCCCTTGAGCATCGGGCGGCATTATTGAGCGTGGGCGTTATCGTAGGTATCTTTGATTTCTTCCGGCAAATTGTCGGGAATCAGCGCCTTCACTCTATCCTCGTTGCCATCTTGGATTGCCTGCTCGTAGTACCAGCATTTGAACCTCAGCATATCCAGCGCGCGGTTCATCTTCGCGATCTCCGACTCCATGTGGGTCTTCCGCTCCTCGAACATGGCCTTGCGCTTGGGATATGTCGATGGGCCCTCCGAACACCATTCCATGAACAGCCGGATGTCCTTGATCTCCATCCCAGCCTTCTTCAGGCATTCGATGACCCGAAGTGCCTCGAGTTCCGTATCGCCGAATCGGCGAATGCCGGACGTCCGCTCCAATTCCGGAAACAATCCCTGCTTGTCGTAATACCGCAGCGTGGAAACGGGCAGACCGAACATCTCCGCTACCTGTCCGATTGTGTACATGGTCCCTCCGGACGAATCTCGAATTTACTCCTTGACCTAAAGTTAGGTTTATGTATTACCTTATTTTCGTCAATATATATAAGGAGTGCAAGGGGTATTCCGTAATGAGCAAAACGGTTTTGATAGTCTCTTCAAGCCCTCGAAAGGATGGCAATTCCGAGACATTGGCGGACGCCTTCGCCCAAGGAGCGCGAGAAGCGGGCCATAGCGTGGAGACCGTGCGCCTGCGCGAAAAGCAGCTCGGCTTCTGCAAGGGGTGCCTTGCCTGCCTAAAGCTGGGGCGCTGCGTCATCCAAGACGATGCCGTGGAAATTGCCGCCAAGATGCACGATGCGGATGTGCTGGTGTTCGCAACGCCCGTCTACTACTACAGCGTTTGCGGCCAGCTCAAGACCATGCTGGACCGCGCTAACCCGCTCTTCGGCTCCGATTACGCATTCACCGAGGCGTATCTGCTGGCGACGGCGGCGGAGGACGGGTGCTCGACCTTCGACGGCGCGAAGAAGGCAGTGCAGGGATGGGTTGACTGCTTCCCCCGCTGCACGCTTGCCGGGACGGTATTCGCCGGCGGCGTGAACGGTGTGGGCGATATCGCCGGGCATCCCGCTCTGGAGCAGGCGCAACGAATGGGCGTGGAAATCTAGGCGCGGCTTAGCTGGACGGAAGCAGTTTTGCACTCAAAACCATCGACAGGAGGAATCGAACATGACGATTAAGCAGACGGCGGGCAGAGATGCCCTGGGGGATTTTGCCCCCAAATTTGCACAGCTCAATGACGATGTGCTGTTCGGCGAGGTATGGAGTCGAGAAGACGGGCTTTCCCTTCGAGATCGCAGCATAGTGACGGTGGTTGCCCTAATGGCGCAGGGCCTGACGGACTCTTCGTTTCAATATCATCTGATGTCCGCAAAGAACAATGGCGTGACCAGGACTGAGATAGCGGAAATCCTTACGCATGCGGCGTTTTATGCGGGATGGCCCAAGGCGTGGGCGGCCTTTCGCATGGCGAAGGAGGTCTGGGCGGATAGTGATGCCGTCGACGCACGAATCAAGCATCAAAACGAGATGGCCTTTCCCATCGGTGCCCCCAACGACGCATTTGCGAAGTACTTTATCGGGCAAAGCTACCTCGCGCCCCTTTCCACCAAGCAGGTCGGCGTCTACAACGTGACGTTCGAACCCGGCTGCCGCAACAACTGGCACATCCATCACGCCAAAAGCGGTGGCGGACAGATCCTCGTCTGCGTGGCTGGTCGAGGGCTTTACCAGGAATGGGGCAAACCGGCACAAGAGCTGTGCCCTGGCGATGTAGTAAATATTCCCGCGGGCGTAAAGCACTGGCACGGTGCGGCGCCCGACAGCTGGTTCTCCCATCTCGCAGTGGAGGTTCCGGGCGAGGAGGCCTCCAACGAGTGGTTGGAGCCCGTGGACGACGAGCAATACCTTAAAGCGACTGACAAGGAGGCTTAGGCATGGAGCAGTTGAAACTGACGCAGGAATGGGACAAGGTGTTCCCCAAAAACGACAAGGTTGAGCACAGCAAGGCGACCTTCCACAATCGCTACGGCATCACGCTGGCTGCCGACGTGTACGTGCCTAAGAACGCGGAAGGCAAGCTGCCCGCCATCGCCGTCAGCGGCCCGTTTGGCGCGGTGAAGGAACAAACGTCCGGCCTTTATGCGCAGAAAATGGCGGAGCTGGGCTTTTTCGCGATTGCCTTCGACTCGTCCTATACCGGCGAGAGCGGCGGTGCGCCCCGCTATGTGGCATCGCCGGACATCAACACCGAGGATTTCTGCGCAGCGGTGGATTTCCTCTCTGTGCAGAATAGCGTTGACCCGGAGCGCATCGGTATCATCGGCATCTGCGGTTGGGGTGGCATGGCAATCAATGCCGCAGCCATCGACACCCGTATCAAAGCTACCGCGGCTATGACCATGTACGATATGACCCGCGTGACCGCAAACGGCTACTTTGACGCCGAGGATTCCGAGCAGGCGCGCTTCGAAAAGCGTAAAGCGCTGAACGCGCAGCGCACCGAGGACTATAAAAATGACAGCTACGCGCTGGCGGGCGGCGTGGTCGATCAGCTGCCCGATGACGCGCCGCAGTTTGTGGCGGACTATTACGCCTACTACAAGACTCCGCGAGGCTACCATCCCCGCAGCCTGGGCTCAAACGGTGGCTGGAATGTGACGTCCTCGCTGTCGTTTTTGAATATGCCGATCTTACAGTACGCCGGCGAGATCCGCTCCGCCGTGCTGCTGGTGCATGGCGAGAAGGCGCACTCCCGCTATTTCAGCGAAACCGCGTACGGCAAACTGACTGGAGACAACAAGGAATTGTTCATTATCCCCGGTGCCAACCACACCGACCTCTACGATCAGATGGACGTCATTCCGTTTGGAAAGCTGAAGGCATTCTTTGAGGAGTATTTGAAATAAGACGCACCTTGCTTTTTACTTATTAACGGTCATGCATTTAGCGAGGACGGTTTGCGGCAAGACGCCTCGCCGCGCTACTAGTCGTCGGCCCGCGCCGCCGCGAGCAGCGTGCGCAAATCGGCCCGAATCGCCTCTGCCTTGCTTCCAAGCTGTAGCGGAGCCGAATCGCCCGAGATGTTCACGCTCAGCAGGTGCGCATCCGGCAGCTTTGCGGTCATGCTCCAGAACGGGAGCGTAATGATGCCGGGGGTCATCTCGCCCACGCCGAGCTCCAGCAACAGCACGCGGCTACTACCGCGCTCGCGCACGAAGCGCTCATATCGTTCGAGGCCCTCGCGCCATGCCGCACCCTGCAGAAACGTGTCGTCGCGCACCCACGGCACGAGCTGCCAGCCGCAGTGCGGGCATCGGGGGACATCCTCGCTGCGGATCTCAAACCCCACCATGCCCGCGAGCATGCGCTCGACGTAGGGACCCGCGTCGAAGAGCTCGTCGCAGCATGGCGGCTTGCACTGAAGGTGCGCGAAGCTTCCCTGGTAGTTGCAGACCCTCTCGGCGAGAAACGCCTTCTCGACCTGGGTGTCCACGTTGGTGCTCAGGATGAAGTAGTCCTTATGGCCGATGAGGGCCCGCAGGTCGAGATAGGGTTGCGAGGCAGGCTCGTGCAGCATGAAATCGATGTATCGTGCGTAGTATGCCCATTGCTGCTCGAGGCTGGGGTAGAGGTGATAGAAGCCGTCGAAAAGGCTCTTGAAGCCAAAGGCTTGCTGCCAGTCCGCCATTCCGGCACGCGTCATGCCCGCGCGGTTGTAATGGTTGAACCCGGCGGCGCTCGACATGCCCGAGCCGATGCCGACGATGATGGCGTCGGCATCGGTGATAAGGCCTCGAAGCTTCATCGCTTCTCTTTCTAGAGGCGGCATCGGGTGATTTCCTCGAAAGCCGAGGCCATATCGCCGTCAACGAGAATCGTCTCGCACAAAGCGTCGGGCGCCAGGGCCTGGCTGTAGTTGAATACGATGTAGGTGGCGTGCTCGCAGGCGTTCGCGATCTGAGCGAGCATGCGCTTTATGACGCCGTTGCGCACCCCCACGCCAAGTTCGAGGATGGCGACCCTGCCGTTGCGATGGGCTTGCACAAGGCACTCGAGCTCCTCGAGCTGGGCCGTGGCGAGGGGGTCTGGATGGGCGAGACGCCGCTCGTCGATCGACGTGCGTATGCTCCCCTCCGTCTCGAGCACGCGGCCCTCATTGAACCCTGCGCGTGCGAAGTGTCCGTCGATATTGCACGTGATTACGAAGGCGTCAGCGTGCTCCGTAAGATGCCGCAGTCCGTTCATGAGCGGGCTGGGCTCATATTCGACATACTCCTTTTGATGGAACCGCTCGCTCCATCGGCGTCGCACGTTTACATCCGGGAAGGCGAGCCCCTGCAGTATGCAACCGATGTCGTCGGCCAGGGCGAGGTCCCCGTACGCCTCTCGGAAATGAGCATCGGCGCAGAAGAGGTTGAGCCCCTCCGCCATGTCGAGTCCGTTGCTAGCGCCGATGATGACAAGATCCGCCTCGGCTAGCGCCCTGCCTATGCGAACTGCTTTCGCCGTCTCCATGCGCTACCTCCCCAGCGTCTTGCGCACGTCGGCGAGCACGTCGGCGATATCGGCGCGAACGGCGAGCCCCCGATCCTCGATCGTACGGGGGAGAAACTGCGTCTTGTTGTTCACGGCGATGTAGCCAGCCTGCGGCAACTGCGCCGTGAGGGCCCAGAACGGCTCCTGGATAAACGCAGGCGTCATGCGGCCCACGCCCAGCTCGAGGAAAAGGATCCTCTGCCGCGCGTGCGCGTCGAGCCAGTCGGACGCCTTGCGGTACTGCTCCTCGTAGAGCGCGCCCTGCAGGAAGTTGCCGTAGCCGCGAACCCAGGGGAACGCCTCTGCCCCGCAGTGCGGGCAGCGCGGCACGAGCTCTGTCGAAACCTCAAGGCCGTCTCCCATGGCCTCTACCATGCGGGAGACCGGCTCGACCGCGTCCCACACCTCGTCGGTGCAACAGTGGGAGCACTGGAAGAAGCGGTGGTCGCCTTGGATCTCGGCCACCTTCTCCCGGGGGTAGAGTTTCACAAACTGCGTGTCCTGGTTGGTGGTGAGAACGAAGAAGTCTTTCTCGGTAAGAATGGCGTCGAGGTCCTTGTAGGGCTTGCGCAGTGGGGCGTTGAGTGTGGTGTCGAGGAAGGTGGCGAGGTATCCCCAGCGCGCCTCGGCAGTGGGCCAGCGGTAGAACGACCCCTCGAAAGCGCCCCTGAAACCGTAGCGCTCGGCGAATTTGCCGAAATGCCTGCGATAGGTTGCGTTGTCCTCGTAGTAGAAGTCGCCGCCGCCCGCCGCGGAGAGCCCGGAGGCCCCGCCCACCAGCACGCAATCGGCTTCCTCGATCATGCGGACGAACGTTTCGATTTGCTGGTCGTAGGGCTCGGACTCGCGGGCACTCAGCTCATAGGGCGTGCCGCCGGTGCGGTAGGCGGCCTGATGGGAAAACGATTGGTTGGTGAGTTCGATAACGAGCCGCTCGTATAGAGTCACTGGATACCTTCTTTCAGCTATTATGAACAGGTGTTGATAAAAAGTATCCATGTTGATTTGTGCGAGAGCAATGAACAGCTTCGATGCGCTGTCGATAAACGAACGATTGCTGGGCATTGTCGAGCGTTGCAATTGGAGGGGCAATGGAATCGGGGAAGATCGATCGTCGCCGACGCTATACGCTTTCGGTCATACGGGAAGCGTTCTTTGCACTGCTGGCCGAGGTCGGCTTCGCGAAGATGACGGTAGCGGATATCTGCCGCCGCGCCGATATTAACCGCGGCACGTTTTATCTGCACTACGAGGACAAGTTCGCGCTGCTCGATGCACTTATCGACGAGGCCCTGGCGTCGGCGCCGCCGCTTGGGGGAGCGGAGACGAGCGCCCTCTGCCAGCGCCCGCCGGCAAACGATGACTATTATCTGCTCTACTCGGATGACGACGCGTACGCCCGGGTGGCGCAGCGCGTCGTCGAGCGCGGCGCTGAGCAGATGGTTCCCTCGATCATGGAGGAAACTGGGCTTTCGCGCGAGGACGCCTATCTGCTCTTCGTCCACAACGTCCAGGGAAATCTCGCGGTCAACCGCCTGCTCGGTTGGAGGCGAGGGCCCGAGTTCGCCCACGCCCAGGAGCTGCTCAGCGCCTATTCCGAAGGGGGCATGCGGGCGGTATCGGCCCCTTGCACACCGATCGCGAATTAGAACATGATAGCGTCGTCGGCCGTGAAGGCATCAAGGGATCCCTGCTTGACCTGAATGCAGACGTATGTGATGCCCGAGTCGGATGCGGCGCGGAACTGACGGTGTGCGGCGGGGGAAATGCGCAGCCAGTCGCCGGCTGCAAGCTCGATATCCTCACCGTCGATCGTGACCGAGCCGGCGCCTTCGAGCACGCCATAGATTTCCTCGTTTTCCTTGTGTGCATGGACAAACGGAACGCCAGCGCCGGCGGGAAGATTGTTGACACTCACCTCTGCCCCGGTAAGCCCGAGCACTTCGTGCAGCTCGACACGGCTCTCACTACCGATGTGGGTCTTTGCATAATTAGCCATAATGGTTCCTCTCTTTGGGTTGATTTACCTTGCAGGCATCTCCTGCGTGAGTTATATTCAACGCGAAGGCGCATGCAAATACGAGTACGCACATATTTGTAACTGCGTACTTTTTTGTGAAACCGGTATGGTCAAGGAGGTTGGGTCTCCCGTGATGGCGAAAGAGGAGCTTCCGGAGTGTCCGGTCGCAACGGCGGTAGCGCTCATTGGCGGCAAGTGGAAGCTGCTCATTATCCGTAACTTGCGCGTACGCCCCTGGCGTTTCAACGAGTTGCGCCGCGACCTTGAGGGAATCTCTCAGAAGGTGCTTACCGACAGCCTGCGGCAGATGGAGGATGATGGGCTGGTCTTTCGCCATGACTATGGCGAGAATCCTCCCCGCGTTGAGTATGGCCTTACCGAGCTCGGTCGCCAGATGATGCCCATCATGGACTCGCTCGCAGACTTCGGCGCCTATTACAAGACGGTCGTTTCGTAGCGGACACGCTGCTTAGGGGGCGGAGTACCGCTACGAGTACGGTAGCGGTACTCCTACGGCTGATGTCGTTCCCGCAGGATTAGAGCGGAAGGAGACTGCAATGGGGTCGTCCGCCCCACAAGAAGGCCCTCCCTTCCCGGTATGGCGCCGACATGCGCACGCCGGCTCAAACTGCTCGATGCGCGAAGTGTTGTTATGGCTTCACTCAGCCTGCGGACGCCCAATCATCCGTGCACCACATTCTGCCCATGTGCATGGGCGGCTGCCCCCACCGCCATATGGTCTCCGGCGTGCGCCGTTGCCCCTGGTTCAAAGACGACCCCGATGCCTACGTTCTCGCCAAAACTCGCGCCGTCCGCAAGAGCCGCCAATAAAACCTCCGGCCCTGCTTGGCCCTGGGAATAAAAGTCAAACTTGCCCGATCCACGCCTCGCGCAAGGGCCGTTCTACTTCCCAAACCTGATCTGCCTGTCGCACAGCTCGAGGGCGACAAGGGAAGCCTGGGCCACCTCCTTGATATCCTCTGCGAACTACTGGAGTGCGGCACAGTCGGATGACTGGACTGTTTTCGTTGGACCTTGGTTGTTTGCCTGTGTGAATGGCGTATTTGTTTTAGCTAGCGGTTGCGACGCCTTGTTGCGGAAATACCAACTGCTGCAACTGCGCCACCGGCAACACTCAGGGCGACAGCCATCGCACCGTTGTCGCCCGTCGCGGGTAGGGTGGTCCCGGCTGGTTTAACCGCCGCTACTGCCTTAGTGGAAACGGGATTTGCCGCGGGCTTTTCTGCCTTGGGCTGCGGTGTGGGGTCGGGCTTGGTTTCCGGTTCGGGTTTGACCTCTGGGCTCGGTTTAACACTTGGATCGGGTTTGGAACCGCTCGTATCGGTTGCAATCAAGTGCACGTCGCTGTCGAAGACGTAGCGGATGTAGTAATCGTGCCGCGTCTCGTGCATAATCCCCTGCCCGCTGTCGAAGTCGCGGTCAACGTGTGTGCCAAGGCGGGTTGAGCTGGTGAGGTTCAGTCTGTAAGGGATTTGGTCGTCGGCGTAGCCGCCTGTAAAGACAGCGGTTGCTCTAACGTGATTGTCGATCATGGTCAGGGCAATAGAGACGCTGGCCTCTTTGGGGTTCTCGGTTTTTATAAGGCCTTCGGTATCGGTGTCGATCTTGAAGAGATGGACGGTGTCGTTAAGCCCGTAGATGAAGTCCTCGGGTTTGTCGGGGAAATCGTATACAAACGCCTCATTCTGGACCAACATGAAGGCAGGAGGGAGCTCCAGGTCATAGTTATGGTCGACAACGGTGGTAGCTGTGAGGCTGCCTTCCGCGTTGGCTTCGTCGCAGGTAATGGGTGCTGCGACATCGGTTTCGGGCATTTCGGTCGCCAGTGCTGCGCAGGGTAGCAAAAGCAGTCCTGCCACAAGAATGCTTACTCCGAAGGCGGCGACTCTGGCGCCTGCATGACGCTTGACGTCGCGGATAGACAGGCCAGTCCGTTTGCTATGGGTCTGCGGTGCAACATGCTGTCCATACATAAGACGCTCCTTGTTCGTAGGCCGGTTTCCGCGGATCTATATTGCGCCTGGCCGATGCGGCTAGGCTCTTTCACGCGAACGCTTACGCGAGCAGGGAGAAAGCTCAAGCTAATTTTCCCACAGTCGATACTTTGTGAGCAACGATTTGCTGTTCAATTCTCGGAGAGAGAATCAAGACGGTCGAGGAGTTATCAGGCAATGAGATTGTGTCTAGAGAGCGCGAACGAGAGATGCGATCTACAGACGACTGAATAGCTCCATCTGTTTTGGTTACAACGAAATGTATGCCGCGCGCCTGCGGCATGAAGAAGGGAGATTCTTATGAATATCGTTGTATTGAGTGGTAGCCCGCGCAAGGGCGCTAATACCGACACCATGGTCGAGGCGTTTGCCGAGACCGCGCGCGAGGCCGGCCATACGGTCGAGGTCATCCGCGTTGCCGGCAAGAAGATTGCTGGTTGCCTGGGGTGTCAGTACTGCTTTACCCATGAGGGCACCTGTGTGCAGAAGGATGACATGGCCGGCGTGATCGAGTCGCTGAAAGACGCCGATATGGCTGTCTTCGCCTCGCCTATCTACTGGTTCGATATCACCGCGCAGGAAAAGGCCGCCATCGACCGCCTGTACGCCTTCGGTGCTACGGGCTTCCCGTTCACCAAGACGGCCCTTTTGCTCGATAGCCACAGCGAGGGCGTCTATGATGCGGCGATCGCTATGTACAAGTCAACCTGCGCGTACTGCAAGTGGGAGGACCAAGGCATTATCACCATCAGCGGTATGACCGAGCGCGACAGCATGGCCTCCTCGCCCAAGTTGGAAGAGGTGCGCGAGCTCGCCCGCAAGCTCGCCTAAGGACAAGAGGAGCGCATGGCAATCAGCACAAGCGGAAATGCTTGCTGCCCTTACCAAGAGGATTGCTGATTGCCATGCAACGATGCTCCCGCGGACAATTCCGGTGTGCTAAAACGCCTTCTCGTTCAAGAATTCCCTGAACGCGGGGATGTCGAAGCCAACGAGACCACGCCCGCGCTCTCCGATGACGCCGTCCTCGAGGAGGCGGCGCTTGTATTGGCTTGCATAGTTGCTGGCGACGCCCATACGCTTGGCAATTTCTGAGACACTGCTGGGGCCAGAATCGGGCAGCATCGCGAGTAAAAACTCAATGTCTTTATCGGAAAGCTCCCGATAGGTCGTTTCGAGAATGCGATCGCGCAGTTCCATGCGGGCAAGCAGAGAACCCTGTTGGACATCAGATGCGCTGATTTTGGGCGAGCTCTCCGAAACATCCCAAGTGCGATATCCGACGAGCTGCATCATGTAGGGGAATCCGTCGACGGCCTTCACAGCATCCTCGAGCGCTTCTGGTGTGATTGAGCGGCCTCTGGCCTCAACGGTTTTGCGGAATGCGTTTGCAATTTCAACGTCAGTGATTCGTCCTAATTGATGATATTGGGAACGTCTGAGGAACGAGACGGAATCGTTGCGTAGCAGTGCCGATACTTTGTAGGGTAGTCCTGCCATGAGTAGGGCGACTTTTTTACCTTCGCGCACAAAGTGCTGGTAAACAGAGGCAAATTGAAGCATTTCTTCGAGATCGACGGTGACATCATCGATGGTGATGAGAAGTCCGATGTCATGTTTTTCGAGTTGCTTAAAGATGCCGTTCATGCGTGTGCGCCAGTTGCCCTGGGCCTCTTGAGCATATGTCCAATCGATGTCCACTGGACCAATTTGAACGCCGTTTATGCGCGCGTGAGGCTGTGAGAGGTAGCTATCTGCGGCTTCTTTGGTTCGCTCGATAATATCTTCGAGCATGCCTGGCATGGCGGAGACATTTGCTGCGATCCAGCCGTGTTCAAGCGCCGTTTCTGAAAGGAGCGAGAGAAGCGCCGTCTTGCCCGTTCCCCTTGCGCCCGTAAAAATAGTCGACAGGTTGGGATCTCCCGGGCCGTTGATAAAGCCACGGTTGATGTCACGCAGGATATGCTCGCGACCCGCTAGAAAGGGAGGGACGCTTCCAAATGTTGGGGTAAAGGGGTTCTTGCTGTACTCCATGGTAGCTCCTTTGCAACTTTTGCTAATTTTTGCAACTTTTGCTAACTTTTGCAAGTTTTACTAACGGCTTAACATGCCTTGTGCCGTGGGGTTGCGGGAGTGAAAAACGGGGATTCCTATTATTCTGACTGCGTTGCAGCGAGCGGGGCCCGGAGCGCGATGTTGCTGCGCTTCGGGCCCCACCGTTTTGAGAGCTTATGGCGGTTCTGCCGCTGTCCTAGTCAAACAGGCTCGGCATGTCGTTTTCTTTCATAAGGGCACCGGCGGAGGGGAGGCTCTGTGCGGTGAACTTCTCGGCTGAGGCGCCGGCGCCAAGAATCTCCTCGGTCGTGCCGACGGTGGTGACCGAGCGGCCCTTCTTGGCCGTGAAAGCCTGGACGCCCTGCGTGTTGGTGGTCGTCTTGGTCTTGAGCAGCGACGTGTTAAAGTTCATCAGGCGGTAGTCACTCGAGACCAGCGCGATGTCGCGATCTTCCTTGAGCACCTGCGCATACAGCAGTTTGCTGCCACCGTAGATAGCGTTCTTCAGGCGTTTGCGGTTGGTCTTGGTAACGTATCCGGCAAGTGCGACGCGCACCACGCGGCCGTTCTCAAAGACGAACAGCACGTCGGCCTTGTAGTCCTCGGGGTCGATGACCCAGATGATGCTCTCGTCGGGTTCCATCTCAAGATCGGTCGGCAGGTACGAGCCCAGCTGGGCCGACTTGGTGTCCTCAAACGCTGCGACCTTGCACTTGTACACCTGGCTCTTGTTGGTAAAGACTAGCAGCTCGTGGGTATTGGAGGACGGGAACTCGATAAAGGGCTTATCACCGTCTTTGTACTTGAGCGTGGTGGCCTTCTTGAGCACGCGGTCCGTCATCTTTTTAAGGTAGCCATCGCGCGAGAGCATGATGGTAACCGGGTATTCCTCGATCTCGGGCTCCAGGCTTACCTCGATGACCTCGTGGGGCTCGATCCTGCCCGTGCGGCGCGGCATCACGTACTTCTTGTTGACCGCGGCCAGCTCGTCGCTGATGACCTTCTTGATGTTCTCCTCGCTGGAGAGGATCTCCTCAAGCTCGGCAATTTCGCTCTCAAGCTTGGCAATGTCCTTGGTGCGGTTGAGGATGTACTCCTCGTTGATGTTGCGGAGCTTAAGCTCGGCAACAAACTCGGCCTGGGTCTCGTCGATGTCGAAACCCTTCATAAGGTTGGGCACGACCTCGGCTTCGAGCTTGGTGCCGCGGATGATGGCGATGGCCTTGTCGATGTCGAGCAAGATTGCCTCGAGGCCGTGCAGCAGGTGCAGGCGCTCGGACTTTTTGCCCAGGTCAAAGTTAATGCGGCGACGCGTGGACTCAATACGCCACTTGACCCACTCGTGCAGAATCTGGCGCACGCCCATAACACGGGGATAGCCGTCGACGAGCACGTTGAAGTTGCACGAGAACGAATCCTGCAGCGTGGTCGAGCGATAGAGCTTGGCCATGAGCTTGTCGGGGTCGACACCGCGCTTAAGGTCGATGGCGATGCGCAAGCCCGAGAGGTCGGTTTCGTCGCGGATGTCAGCGATCTCCTTGACCTTGCCCTCTTTGGAGAGCTTGACGATGCGCTCGATAATGACATCGGTCTTGGTGGTGTAGGGGATCTCGTAGACCTCGATAATGCGCTCTTCGGGAATCCAGCGCCAACGGGAGCGGATCTGGAAGCTGCCAAGGCCGGTCTCGATAATCTTTTCCATCTCCTCGCGGCGGTAGATAATTTCGCCGCCGGTCGAGAAGTCGGGCATGGGCATATATTCGAGCAGGTCGCAGTCAGGATCCTTGAGGTAGTGCATCGTGGCAGTGCAGACCTCGTTGAGGTTGAAACCGCAGATATCGGACGCCATGGCGACGCCGATGCCCTTATTGGCCGAGACAAGGATGTTGGGGAACGTGGTGGGCAGCAGGCGCGGCTCCTTCATGGCGCCGTCGTAGCTGTCGACGAAGTCGACCGGGTCCTTGTCGATGTCCTTGAAGATCTCGGCGCTGATGGGGGAGAGCTTGGCCTCGGTATAACGCGAGGCGGCGTAGCTCAGGTCGCCCGAATAGTACTTGCCAAAGTTGCCCTTCGACTCCACGAAGGGGGCAAGAAGCGCCTCGTTGCCGGTGGCCAGGCGCACCATCGTCTCGTAGATCGCGGCGTCGCCGTGCGGGTTGAGCTTCATGGTCTGACCCACGATGTTGGCGCTCTTCTGGCGCTCGCCCTTGAGCAGACCCATCTTGTACATGGTGTAGAGCAGCTTGCGGTGCGAGGGCTTAAAGCCGTCGATCTCGGGGAACGCACGCGAGACGTTGACGCTCATGGCGTAGGGCATGTAGTTGACCTCGAGCGTCTGCGTGATCGGCTGGTCGGTGACCTCGGAGTGCAGGCCGATGACGTTCTCGGCGTTGACCTGCTTTTTCTTTGGCTGGTTTTTCGTCTTCTTCTTTGCCACGATTTCCTCTTGAACTTCTTATGGGCCGTCGTAATCGATTTGCTGCTATTGCAGGTCCAGCTGGTCCAGGTATTCCTTGCCGTGCTCAGAGATATGGCGCTTGCGGCCTGCCTCGTCATTGCCCAGCAACAGGTTGAACATGGTCTCCATCTTGGTGACGTCCTCGGGCTCCACCTTGATCAGGCGACGCGTCTCGGGGTTCATGGTGGTGAGCCACATCATGTCCGGATCGTTCTCACCAAGACCCTTGGAGCGGTTGATGGAACACTTCTGGTCGCCGATCTCCTTGAGGATGCCGTTCTTCTCGAGCTCGGTGTAGGCAAAGTAGGTCTTCTCTTTGCAGTTGATCTCGTAGAGCGGCGACTCGGCGATATAGACGTAGCCCTCGTCGATAAGTGTGGGCACCAGGCGGTAGAGCATGGTGAGCACGAGCGTGCGGATGTGATAACCGTCGACGTCGGCGTCCGTACAGATGATGACCTTGTTCCAGTTGAGGTTGTCCAGGTCAAAGGCACCGAGGTTCTTGATGCGCTTGTCCTTGATCTCCACGCCGCAGCCCAGCACGCGCATGAGGTCCATGATGATGTCGGACTTAAAGATGCGCGGGTAGTCCTCCTTCAGGCAGTTGAGGATCTTGCCGCGGACGGGCATAACGCCCTGGAACTCGGCATCGCGCGAGGTGCGAATGGCGCCTGCTGCCGAGTCGCCCTCTACGATGTAGATCTCGCGACGGCTCTTGTCCTTGGAGCGGCAGTCGATGAACTTCTGCACGCGGTTGGCCATGTCGGTCTTCTGCTGCAGGTTGGTCTTGATGCTCTGGCGCGTCTTCTCGGCGTTCTCGCGCGAGCGCTTGTTGATGAGCACCTGCTCCATGATCTTATTGGCGGCGTCCTTGTTCTCGATCAGGTAGGTCGAGAGGCGCTCCTTAAAGAAGGCAGTCATGGCCTGCTGGATAAAGCGGTTATTGATGGCCTTCTTGGTCTGGTTCTCGTAGGACGTCTGGGTGGAGAAGCAGTTGGTTACCAGCACCAGACAGTCCTGGACGTCTTGCCACTTAATGCCGCTCTCGTTTTTGTTGTACTTGCCCTGTTGCTTAATGTAAGCATCGATGGCGCTGGTGAGGGCGCTGCGGGCAGCCTTCTCGGGCGAGCCGCCGTTCTCGAGCCACGATGAGTTGTGGTAGTACTCCTGCATCATGAAGGTGCGCGAGAAGCACATGCACGCGGTGATCTTTACGTTGTAGTCGGGCAGGTCCTCGCGATCGCGACCGCGACGGTCAGCCTCGATAAAGAAGGGCTCGGTGAGATAGTCGGTGCCGACCTTTTCGAGCACGTAGTCCTCGATGCCCTTGGGGTAGCAAAAGTCCTCTTCGGAAAACTCGCCATCGTCGCCCTCGATGCGCAGGCGGAAGGTCACGTTGGCGTTGACCACGGCCTGGCGGCGCATGGTTTCTCGATACCACTCGTGGGGAATGCTGATCGAGGTAAAGACCTCAAGATCGGGACGCCACTTGATGGTGGTGCCGGTGCGTTCCTCGTCGCTGGGCTCAATCTCGAGTGCCTTCTTTTTGGCGCCGACGACCTTGCCCTTTTTAAAGTGCAGGGAGTACTTGTTGCCGTCGCGCCAAACTGTGACGTCCATGTACTCGGAGGCGTACTGGGTCGCGCACGAACCCAGGCCGTTGGTACCGAGCGAGAAGTCGTAGTCGCCGCCCTGGTTGTTGTTGTACTTGCCGCCAGCGTAGAGCTCGCAAAAGACGAGCTCCCAGTTAAAGCGCTTCTCGGAAGGGTTCCAGTCGAGCGGGCAGCCGCGACCGTTGTCCTCTACCTGAATGGAGCCATCGCGAAAGGCGGTAAGGGTGATGAGCTTGCCGTAGCCCTGGCGCGCCTCGTCAACGGCGTTGGACAGGATCTCGAAGGCGGCATGCGCGCAGCCGTCGAGTCCGTCCGAGCCAAAAATAACGGCGGGGCGCAGACGTACGCGCTCCTCGTCCTTGAGCTGGCGGATACTGTCGTTACCATAGTTTGCGGTGTTTTTTGCCATACTCGCTCTCTCGGTGCTCCTTTGCTGCGTTTAAGTCATATAGATAGTCAAGGTAGCATAGCCCAGCCCATAGGCGATTCCAACCAACACGAAATCCATCGAACAATCGTTCGGAATTTGGTGGAACAGCGTTTACTTGGACGAAACCGAGTCGGTTCTGTCCGAGTAAGTTTGAATAGCGAATTGAAATTGTTATGTCCGCATGGTGATGACAGACATGGTTTTCATAATGACAGATATAGTTGACATTACCTGATGGATGCAATATATTTCTGTCATGTTGCAACGGATATCTGTCCATTACTACGAAAGGAACTCCATGCCGGGCAAAAAGAACCTACGCATGAAGGCGGCACGCGTGGCGGTTGGCCTTTCGCAAGCTGACTTGGCCGAGGCCGTGGGCGTTACGCGCCAGACCATCGGCCTTATCGAGGCGGGTGGCTACAACCCCACGCTCAACTTGTGTGTGGCAATCTGTAAAGCGCTGCGCGTTACGTTGAACGACTTGTTTTGGGAAGACAAAATCGAAGCCGGCCCTAACGCTCTTTAGGAGTCCACTATGAAATTTGAAGATTTAAAACTCGTGCAAAAGTGGCGTGAATATGCCGGCCCAAAGGATGAGCGCCTGGAAGCTGAGAGCGCAAAAATCTACAAGATTGGTTTCGTGCTGCTTTCGTTTGGCATGCTGATGATCTTTTTCTACCAGTTTATAGCTCGACAGGTTGCGTGGGTTCACAGCGACGCCAGTGAAATGCCGCAAGGCTTTGCAACGCCGTTCGAGGCAGCCATGTATTTGTGGCTCGTTCTCGTGATGTTGATTTGCGCAGGACTGCAAACGCGGAAGGGCTATGTCGATACCAATCGTTTTGGGCAAACCGAGCATCTTCCTGTTGGATATTTCCTGCTTGTCAGCGGTCTTAGCGGCGCCGCGTTCGCGCTTGTTATTGCTGCAATGCGCTGTATCGCTGAGGCGCAGATCGTACCGCTCGAAAGCGTCTTTTGGTTGGCGAATCTGGCCACGGGCGTGTTCTGCGGTGCGACGATTTTCGCGGCCACGTTTGCTGTCCTGTGCGCAACGTTTTTCACGGCGAAAAGACGCCGTGCCAAGCTCGAGGCAGAACTCGACTCCACTGACGATAACTAATGCGCAATGGGCTGGCTCTGGGTATCCAGAACCAGCCCATTTGATGTTCGACGAGCCGAGTTGGCGTCTCTCACAAAAGTAACTAGGAGCTAGCGAGGCTTATCAGAATTGACCTCATCGGCGGTGTCGTTTTCGAGCGCCGTGCGGCGGGCGCTGTAGGCGACAAGGCCGGCACCAGCTGCGGCGAGTGCTGCTGCGGCTGCCGTAAGGGGAGCGTTGCTGTCTTTGCGAGAAGGTGCCCCGTGGCGGTAGTGCCGTTCGATGGCCAAAATCTCCAATTTGACCGAGCGAAGCGCCGGGTTCCGGAACGCGTTCGATGTGCTTGGCAGCCCGGTCGCTAACGCAACATATGCGCGACCAGTTCGGCGCGTGTGCCGATGCCAAGCTTTGCGTATACGCCGGATAGGCGGTTTTTAACGGTGCCCGGCGATACTTCCATGTGGCGTGCGATTTCGGCGTTGGTCCATCCGCGGCAGGCGAGCATGGCCATAGTGAACTCTGTGGTCGTTAAATCGTCGGCCACGTCCTCGCCCGAATCGGGGTTGTGGATGCGCCGCCAGCCGTAGCTGAATCGATACGTAATCTCGATGATGCGTGCGAAATCGTCAGGGTATTGCGATTTTAGGCATGCCTCGATGAGTCCCTGCAAAAGGCCGTGGTGCTCGCCAATGAGCTCGATAAGGCCGTCGGGGCGCGCAATGTCCCAAGCAGCTCCGAAGTGCGTTTTTGCGGCGTCGATGTCCTTGAGGCTCATGCAGGCCATGGAAGCTGCCAGGTGCAGGAATAGTTCCGAGATGGGATAGCTTCCCTGTTTCATAATCAGGGCGTTTTCCGCCATGCCCAGGCTGCGGCCGTATTCGCCGCGCAGATACAAGGCGTGCGCCATCACGTAGCTGGCGAACAGGCGCAGGCCTTCGGGCAGATGCGCCGCAAGTGGATAAAACTCTTCGGCAGAATACGGGGAAGGCAAGTGCAGCAGGACACTCGCGGCCGAGGCGAACAGGATATGCGTGGCGTGGACGGCGGGCGATTCCTCGTCAGTTGGCGTATCGAGGATGCCAGCAAGGCACCGGCGGGCGTCGGCGATACGGTTGAGCGACAGACTGGCATATCCGCAGATAAGGCATGCGGAATAGCGCAGTGCGGGATCGGTGGCGTCAAGATAGGGGCGCGCCGTCTTGGCAGCGAGGGTGGCCTGTCCGCGAAAGTACAGCACTTCTGCCGTGGCAATGGCGCGCGAATCGGGGTCGGAAATGCCTGCAACCGCAGCGTCAATCTGCCCCGGCACAAAGGCGGTGCACATCAACGGCATGGGAATGCGCGGGTAGCCATCGCAGTCCATCTTCCATCTCCCAACAGCTGGCAACAATTGCAGCAATTGTACTCCTGTTGCTCGGGACCCCTTTCGTTTTACTGTTCGGTTAACGCTGCGGATCGTTTTGGAAGGCTTACGAGCATGGTGGTCCCGTTCTCGGAACTTTCTTCGACCTCTACCGTGCCACCGTGAAGCGCTGCAATCTCCCAAACAAGCGCTAGCCCGAGTCCTGCACCGCCGTATGCCCTGCTGCGGGATTTGTCTAGACGAAAGAACGGCTGGAAGATGCTCTCTCGGTACTTCTTGGGTATTCCCGGGCCCTGGTCCTCGACTCGCAGGAACACGTTGCTGTCGTTGTCGCTGATGGAGACGTTGACAGTCGAGCCGGAGCGGCTGTAACGGATGGCGTTTTCGACCAGATTAAACACCAGCCGATAGAGGAGCGTATCACTTCCGATTACTAAAGCGTCTCCAGCGCAATCGAGGGTTATGTCCTTATCCTCGGCAAGTGGCGCAAGGTCGGTGAGGACCTCTTCGGACAAGGGGCCAAGTTCAACATCGTCCTTGCAAGGAACGCTGCGGAGCTCACTCATCTCGAGCAATACCTTGGTCATTCGAGACATGCGCTCGGTTTGTTCTTGTAGCAGGCCGAGCAGCTCGGCTGTTTCGGGTTGCAAACCGGAGTGCTCGGAGATGAATAGTTCAATCTGTGCTTGCATAAGAGCGAGCGGGGTGCGCAGCTCGTGTGCGGCGTTGCCGGTAAACTGACGCTGTGCAGAGAACCCTTCGCCAAGACGGGCGATCATGTCGTTGAAAGAGGCGCTGCATCGTTGTAGCTCGGTGGGCACATCTTCACTGAGTCTGATTTCGCTTAGGTTGTCAGGCTGCACGCGCTCTACCTGGGCGGCAAAAGCCCGTAGCGGTTTGAGTGCACGGCCGCTCACAAAGTATGCCAGCGCGCCGCCAAGGAGTGTGACTCCAGCCGTGATGTACCAGGTTGTCGTGCCAAAAGACTCCTGTGCGTCGTTTACGACGATCGTGACCTTGTCATCGGGGGTCGCTTTCGTTGGGTCGAATGCCTGGGGCGAATCTTCGCCGGTCGCGTTAAGGGCCGAGATGTCACTGCCGATGGCATCCATATAGCGCATGCCCGTATAGCCGACCAGGCAGTTCGTCAGCACGCATGCTGCACACGTGAGCAGTGCCGTCATAATCGTTATGCGCCATTGCAGCGAAAGCCCTTTCATTCGCCATCCTCCATAACGTAGCCCTCTCCAATCCGATTGCGAATCGGGTCGTATCCCAAAGCGCTGCGTAGCTTTTTGCGGAGTGACGAGATGTGAACGCGGCTTGCGTTGCTAAAGCTGTTCACGCTGCTATCCCAAACGTGCTCGATAAGCTCCTCTTGACTTACCGGACGCCCCTGATTAAGCATCAGGTATTCCAAGATTCCCGTTTCCTTGCGCGTAAGAGATAAAGCCTCGCTGTCCACGGAAGCGATGCGCGCCTTGGTGTCAAAGCTGAGCTTTCCGCAGGTTAATACTATGTCGCTTTGTGCGAAGCGTCTGAGGGTGAGGCTGCGGATCCTTGCCGCAAGCTCGTCCAGATGAAACGGCTTGGTGAGGTAATCGTTGGCGCCGGCATCGAGTCCGGCGACTTTATCTGATACTTCGCCACGTGCGGACAGAATCAGTACCTTAGTCTCGCAGTCAGTTTTCCTAAGTTCCCTGAGTACGGTCATGCCGTCGATGCGGGGAAGGTTGAGGTCGAGTACCACGAGGTCGAAGGCCTCAACGTCCAGTAGGTCGAGCGCCTCCTGTCCGTCGTGACAGCAGTCGACACTGTACGCCAAGTTCCGCAAGCTGCGCGCGATTGCGTCGCACAGCGCCCGCTCGTCCTCGACGATCAAAATACGCATAACAGTCTCCTTGCACATTTCAAATCGCGCTTAACACGGATTTTATAGCCGATATGGTCCAATGGTCGCGTAACGAAAGGAGTGGTCAGGTTGTTCAAAGCGGTAAAACCCGTGGTACAGGTCGCTTTGTTGATCGTCGGAATTGCCATGGTGTGCTTTGGCGTTATGCGTGGCGAGGCAGATGCCGTGCTGGCCAAAGCGATTAGGCTGTGCTTGGAGTGTATCGGAATTGGATAAAAGAGAAAACACTGCGTCGCATGTTTTGGCTCGATTTCGCGGATTCATTCAGGCGGCGGCGACGCTCGTCACCAACATTCACCTGCCGAACTTTGCCAAAGGCGGCATCTATCAGGGCGCGGGAAAAACAGTCTGCGTACCCGGGCTTAACTGCTATTCGTGCCCCGCGGCATCGGGTGCGTGCCCCATCGGGTCGTTCCAGTCGGTAGTAGGTTCATCCAAGTTCAACTTTTCTTACTACGTCACCGGTACGCTCATTTTGCTCGGCGTGCTGCTGGGGCGCTTTGTATGCGGCTTTCTGTGCCCGTTTGGCTGGCTGCAGGAGCTGCTTCACAAGATTCCCGGCAAAAAGCTTTCGACAAAAAGGCTCAAGGCGCTTACGTATATCAAATACGTTGTGCTGCTATTTGCTGTGGTATTGCTGCCTGTGCTGGTGGTTAACGACGTGGGCATGGGCGACCCGTTCTTTTGTAAGTACATCTGTCCGCAGGGCGTGCTCGAGGGCGCCATTCCGCTGGCCATTGCCAATGCCGGCATTCGATCTGCGTTGGGACATCTCTTTACTTGGAAACTTGCCGTTCTCATTGCCGTGGTAGTGCTGAGCGTTTTGTTCTACCGCCCCTTCTGCAAATGGATTTGTCCACTCGGCGCATTCTATGCGCTCATGAATAAGGTGTCCTTGTTGGGGATTCAGGTCGACGCGTGCAAATGCGTCTCGTGCGGCAAGTGTTCAAGGGTTTGTCAAATGGACGTTGATGTGGTCCACGCGCCCAATCATGCCGAATGTATCCGGTGCGGAAAGTGCATCGGGGCCTGCCCCGTCGATGCCATCAGCTATCGCTATGGCCTGGATGTGTCGGCGGAAAAGCTTCCCTTGACTGCCGATAAAAAGTAAACAAGCTTCGACAAAACGGAGGAATGACTATGAAGCTTTCTAAGATTGCGGCCCTGTTTATGGTGCCGGTATTGGCCTTGTGCCTTGTGGCATGTTCGGCGCCCGGTGGCAATGCGAGCGAATCTGCGAGCTCCGATCCTAAGATCGCAGAACTCACTGCGCAGAAGCCGGCCAATGCCGACGAGGCCGCCGAGCTGTATGCGAAGCTCATGCAGAAGGAGAACGAGATCTTTTCGAGTGATAACGCGCTGTGGGAAAAGGTATTCAATGCAGCAAATAAAGACTCGGCAATGATTGAGGATGGCAGCAATTACGGCGATTTTCTGCTCAAGACCATCGACGGCGCCAAGGATGAGTTTACGGCGGATGAGCTTAAGACGCTCAAGGCCGGTGCACAGCAGATCAAGGAGATCGAGGACAAGCTCGAGAGCTTGGAGAAGGAGTTCCCCGGCTGTGGAAGCACGCCGAGCGCAGGCGAGAGCGTCGACGCTTCGACCGCTGGCATGACGGCTGGTGCCAATGCTTCGAGCGAGGCGACGAAGTTCCCCAGCTTTACGGACAAAGACCTGGATGGCAACGACGTGAACAGCGACGAGCTGTTCTCTAAGAACAAGGTCACCGTCATGAACTTCTGGTTCACCACTTGCAAGCCGTGCGTGGGCGAGCTGGGCGACCTTGAGAAACTGAATCAGGAGCTTGCCGAGAAGGGCGGCCAGGTCGTGGGCGTCAATTCCTTTACGCTCGATGGCAACAAGGGCGAGATCGCAGATGCCAAGGACGTGCTGAGCAAGAAGGGCGTGACATATAAGAACATCTGGTTCAAGTCGGATAGCGAGGCCGGTAAGTTCACATCAAATTTGTTCTCGTTCCCGACAACGTATGTCATCGATCAGAACGGCAACATCGTAGGGGATCCAATCGTGGGAGCCATTAGCTCCGCCGAGCAGCGCGCAGCACTCGACAAGCTTATCGACCAGGCGATTGCGAATAGCGAGCAGTAAAAAACGCGTAAAGCATGGCGAGGATCGTGCGCCGCTGTGCGGAGTAGTCCGCTGCCTTTCAAGATAATCTCCACCATATAGAGGTCCCGCTCGGGGCCTCTTCTTTTGGGTGCCGTCCCGTTCGTTTTTTGGCGCGGTTCGTTGCATTCCTCACTGGTGTCGGTGAAAAATGGGGATAGAGTAGGACAAACGCGTCGAATACGAACGGCGGGGGAGAGCGGGCAGGGTGCCTGCGCAGGAGAGGTTGCCGTCCATGTTGGAGCTCAAAGGTATTTGCAAAAGGTACGTCACGCAGTCGTTTACGCAGGTGGCGCTCGATAACGTGAGCCTGGCTTTTCGCGATAACGAGTTCGTGGCCATTCTGGGTCCCTCGGGCTCGGGCAAAACTACGATGCTCAACGTTATCGGTGGGCTCGACCACTTTGACTCGGGCGACCTGCTGATCGACGGTATTTCGACCAAGGATTTTCACGATCGCGATTGGGACGCCTATCGTAACAACCGCATCGGCTTTGTGTTCCAGAGCTATAACCTCATTCCGCATCAGACCATCTTGGAAAACGTTGAGCTGGCGCTTACGCTCACGGGTGTGGGCCATGCCGAGCGCCGCCAGCGTGCACGTAAGGCGCTCGAGGCAGTTGGTCTGGGCGAGCACGTGAACAAGCGCCCGAGCCAGCTTTCGGGCGGGCAGATGCAACGCGTGGCCATCGCCCGCGCCCTGATTAATGATCCCGAGATTGTGCTGGCAGACGAGCCGACCGGCGCTTTGGATTCAACGACATCCGTACAGGTCATGGACCTGCTCAAGGACGTGGCACGCGACCGTCTGGTTATTATGGTCACGCACAATCCCGAGCTGGCGTACCAATACGCCACGCGCATCGTCAACCTGGCGGACGGCAAGATCACCGACGATTCCGACCCCTTCGATGTTGCCAAGGCCGCGCGTCGCGAGGCAAAGCCTACGCGCAAAACCTCGATGAGCTTTGTGACGGCGCTGGGGCTTTCTGCCCGAAACCTCATGACCAAGAAGGGCCGCACGGCCATGACTGCCTTTGCGGGGTCGATTGGCATTATCGGTATTGCGGCGATTCTGGCGCTGTCCAACGGCGTAAACGGCTACATCAAAAAGGTCGAGGAGGATACGCTCTCGAGCTACCCGCTTACGATCTCCAGGCAGGACTACGACCTGTCGTCCATGATGGGCGGACAGGGGGCCGCGGATGATGACTCGCCAGAAAATGTGGGTTCGTCCGACGACGGCACCGACGGCAAGGCTCAGGGAACCGATAGGATCCCTGTGGTCACGGCCGTAAAGGATATGTTTGCGAGCGTTAAGTCTAACGACATGACGAGCTTTAAGGCATGGCTCGATGCCGGTGGCGACGGCATCGATAAAGAGGTCAACGCCATTCAGTACGGCTACGGTGTATCGCCGGTTGTCTATCGTGCCGGCAAGGGCGATGAGAAGCCTGTCCGGCTGGTGCCCAACGCCATGACCGAGGCCATGAGCGGAGGCGCGAGCTCGGCGGCAACGGTGAGCATGGAATCCATGGGAACCTCGGTCTTTAACGAGATGATTGACGACCAGAGCCTGCTCGACAGCCAGTACGATGTCGTCGCCGGTCATTGGCCCACGTCTGCCAACGAAGCCGTGATGGTGCTTTCGAGTCGTGGTACGGTGGGCGACTATACGCTCTACAGCATCGGTGCGCTGGATATCAATGAGCTTAACGATCTGGTAAACAGCGCTATGACGGCTGACGGTGGGGTCGAAACGCCCGAGACCGGCACCGACTTTACCTACGACGATGCGCTGTCCACGACGTTTAAGGTGCTGTCGCCGGCCGATGCCTATCGCAAAAACGAAGAGACCGGCATGTGGACCGACATGTCTGACGACGCCGACTTTATGGCTGCCAAGGTTGCCGACGGTATTGACGTGCACATTGTGGGCGTGGTGCGACCTAACGAGACGGCCAATGCGAGTGCGTTGTCTCCGGGCATTGCCTATACGCATGCACTGACTCGCCAGCTTATGGAGCGCGCCGCCGATTCGCAGATTGTGCAGGAGCAACTCGCCCGCCCCGAGACGGATGTCTTTACGGGCAAGTCTTTCGATGAACTGCAGGGCGAGGCCAAGCAAGGCGTGGATCTGGGCAGCATGTTCAGCGTTGACGAGGCGGCGCTGAAGAGCGCGTTCTCGTTCGATACGTCTGCGCTCTCGGGTGCAGGCGGCGGTATGGACCTGTCGGGTCTTGACTTGTCCGGGTTGGATATCGACCTTTCGGGTGTTGGGAAGGACATCGACTTTGGCGACATCATGGCCAAAGCACCGGCCCCAGATTTCTCGGGTATCTTTGACGGTCTGGAACTCACGCCCGAGCAAATGCAGCAGGTGGGAACGCTTGCCAACCAGCTGTTCGAGGGCTTTTTGCAGTCTGATCAGTTTAAGGCGCTGTCGCCCGAAGATCTTAAGGACGCGTCAAAGCTCGCCGCCGCATTCTCGACGTATCTTGAGAGTGATACGGCAGCCCAGCAAATCCTGGCCCAGCTCAAAGCGCTCGGCGGCGATGCTCTGGCCGAGCGCCTGCAGCAGGCGATGACCGACTATGTTCAAAAGCAGCTGGCTCCGTATCTGCAACAGGCAATGGACCAGGTGACCAAGACAATCGGCGACCAGATAGCGACAACGGTATCGTCCCAGCTTAAAGCAGGCGCGGCAGGGCTCATGGGACAGATGGCGACGCAGATGTCGTCGAGTTTTGCCAGCCTGGCGAGCGCCATGCACGTGGATGCGAGCGTCTTTGCCAATGCCATTCACTTCAACATGGACGCCGAGGATCTGAGTTCGCTCATGATGAGCTATGCGAAGGCGTCGAAACTCACCTACGACAACAACCTGACCACGCTGGGCTATGCAGACGAGGCAGACCCCATCTCGGTCAAGATTTTCCCGCGCGACTTTGAGGCCAAGGAGCGCGTGCTCGACCATATCGATGCGTACAACAAGCAGGTCAAAGCCGCCGGCCACGATGAGCAGGCAATCTCGTACACCGACTACATGGGCATCATCATGGGCTCGGTGACTGATATCGTGAATACCATCAGCTTGGTGCTCATCGCATTCGTGAGTATCAGCCTGGTGGTGAGCTCCATCATGATCGGCATCATCACCTACATCAGCGTGCTGGAACGCAAAAAGGAGATTGGCATCCTGCGTGCGATCGGCGCGTCGAAGCGCAACGTGGCCAACGTATTCAATGCCGAGACCTTTATCGAGGGCCTCATCGCCGGCGTCTTTGCCATTGTCGTTGTGATGGCCGTGAGCTTTCCGGTTAATGCCTGGGCGCTTGCTGCCAAACAGGTGCCCAATCTGATGAGCCTGCCCGTGCAGGATGCGCTGGTGCTCATTGCAATTTCGGTACTGCTGACGGTTGTTGCCGGCCTGCTGCCCGCCCGCAGCGCATCCAAGAAGGACCCCGTCGAAGCCCTGCGCTCCGAATAATGTGACAAAGGGACGGCCCCTTTGTCACATTGAGACCCTTGCGAAAACGGGGTCTAATTACCGTTCGGCAGGTTAAGAACTCCCTCTCCCCGCTTAATGCTTGACGAAGAGTCCTCTGGTTTATATACCTATCGGTAGGCATATAGGATGTATTGCCGATAGAAATGGAGCAACCATGACTCTCACCACACCAGCCAAAAAAGATTGTCTCCGTGAAAGCGGCGCATTTGCTTGGGTCGTCGTTATTGCGCTCGGCTTAATGTCCGCCGGAACGACTGGCACATATAGCATTATTGCCGGCTCATTCGTTGCTCCAGTATGTGAAGACCTGGGCTTTGAGTACACCTCTTTCTCTTTCTATTTCACTGCGATTCTTCTTGGCCTTGCACTTGGACTTCCACTTTTGAGTCGTTTCATTCCAAAAGTAATAGGCAAACCGTGGCATATTTGTGTTGAACTCGTCCTTATTGCCGCCGGCGCCGCAATGGCGTTCTACACCGAAGTCTGGATGTTCATCGTCTCCGCTGCGGTGATCGGCATCTGCTTTTCGTTCACAACGGGCGTCTGCATGTCTGATGTTATTGACCAATGGTTCAGTAAATCGTCCGGTCTTGCCATCGGCCTTGCTTGGGGCGTTAATTCTCTCTGTACGCTGTTGTTGAGCCCTGTCATTACGCTGGTCATCGAGCAACAAGGCTGGCGTACGGGATACATCGTACTTGCGGCCGTTTCTGCAGCTATGATTTTACCTGCGAGTGCATTTATCATTCGCCTTAAACCCTCTGATCGCAACATGCTTCCGTACGGAGAGACCACCTCTGAAACCCATGAGAGCCACAGCGTCGATGAGCGGGAAGATGCCCTTTCGGGCATGGCACTCCGTGATGCCACGAAAACGCCGTCTTTTATTCTCTGTGTCCTCCTGCTTTGCGTGGCGCAGCTCACCTGCTGCATGAACCAGTTGTTTCCAACCTATGCAAGCGAGGTCGGTTTCAATCCCATCGTAGGAAGCTTAATGGTCTCGGCAGCTTCGTTTTCCGACATCTTCCTAAATCCCTTCGTAGGCAAAACATGTGACAAGCTCGGCGCTATTAAAGCAACGGTCGCGTGGACAGGTGTCAGCATTTTTTCATTCCTACTTCTCATCATTGGCGGAAGCAACGAGACCGTTTCCATCATTGCAGCTGGCGTAAACGATGCCATGTTCGCCATTGTTGGAACCGCAATGCCGATGCTTCTCCTCTCGCTCTTTGGATCACGCGATTTTGGAAGGATCTATTCAATCGTTTGCTCAGCGGGCTATGTCGTCGGTGCTTTTGGAATGCCGGTCATGATGAAGGTTTACGGCATGGCAGGGTCATTCCAGGGAGTATTTATCTTCTGCATTGCCTGCAACCTTATGATTGCTGCGTTTGCTATCGTTTCCGGCTTTCTCAGTAAGGCTGCTGAAAAGTAATAAGCGCCGATTGCACCGGCATAGATTGCCACGCAACAGGGGTCGACTCCAAGCCAGATTGGAGTCGACCCCTGTTTTCGTTTTAAAGGTTGCCCGCAGGCACCATGGGCGCCAACATGCGCTTCAGCTTGGCTGGTCTATTTGAACATAAGCTCGACTATTCCCGCCCAAACCGCTTTTTCATCAATATCCTCACCTTGAGCGACCGTATTGCTTGCTCCCTCCAGAACGGTATAAAGAATTTGTGCGTAGAGCATCACGTCGGCACTATCGGAAAACGCGCCAATCTCTACACCATGAAGAAGGATGTCTTTAAGCGCATCCATGGTTCGTTTGGTCGCCGTCGCTTGACGTTCCTGAACTGCAGGAATTCGATTTGCTTGGACGCTAACCTCGGCCAGCACGCGCCGGCGCTTTTCATCGCTTCGATAGCCACCTATAACTGAATTGCCGAGCTCGATAAGCGCGGCCTTGAACCCGTCCCTATCGACTATTAGCGAGTAGTCGCGCTGATAGTCGATGGTCGGAAACATGCTGTCCAAGAGCGTAGTGAAAATCTCCTCTTTAGAGGGAAAGTAGTAGTACACCGATGGCTTGGATATACCGACAAAGTCGCAAATCTTTCCGATAGACGCTTTGTCATAACCGACTTCTGCCACAAGATCGTACATTGCGTCCAATATTTTTTTTCTTGTGCTCACGCTGCATTTCTCCATCGTAAATCACTTCCGCACTACCAACATTATTAAGGATGGCAACGGAACATCAATTCGTGTCCAAACATGACCACTATATACGGTGAACGGTATGTATCAGTAGGCGAGCGGAAATTATTCAAAACTATATACCGAACGGTAGGTATAGTAGTACAATAGCAGGTGAAACCCCGCTATTGTCGCGGCCGGACAGCATCGCGGGAAACTCGACGGAAGGACCAACCATGTACGAGAACTATCGTATGCCGGGCGAGTTCGAGAAGCGCTCCAACGTCTATGTGACATGGCTTCCCGATTACATCCGTGCAGAGGGTTACGATAACCGCCAGCCCTGCGTTGACGTGATCAAGGCTCTGCTCGAGTATGGCGACGTTACGGTCAACCTCAATTGCGGCACCCCCGGCTCCTATGAGGAGGCTTGCTCGCGCCTGAAGGAGGAGGGGGTTGATCTCGATCGCATCGAGATCACGCAGTTCGAAGACTCCAACTTCTATGTCCGCGACAACGGTCCCAGCATCATGGTCGACGACAAGGGCCATTCTTATATGGTCAACCCCGCTTGGACTTATTACGGCGTGTGGGACAAGAACTCCCCGGAGTGCCAGTCCGCACGTAAGGCAGCCGTTCACATGGCGGTTGCGCTCGGTTGCTTCGATATCGTCAATTCCGAAATGGTTTCGGAGGGCGGCGACCGCGAGTTTGACGGTCACGGCACTCTGATCGCCATCGAGGACACGGAATGCCGCAAGCGTAATCCCGAGTTCACGAAAGAGGAAGTAGAGGCCGAGTATAAGCGCATCTACAACCTCAACAAGGTTATCTGGCTTCCGCAGCCTATGCTCGAGGACGACGACTATCGACTGGGCATCCTCGACGAGAAGGAAGACGGAACTCCCGTCTTTGGCATGAGCTTTGCGGCTCACATTGATGAGATGTGTCGCTTTATCACTCCGAACAAGATTCTTCTTGCCGAGGTGTCCGATGAAGAGGCAGCCTCGAGCAAGGCTGGCGCAGAGTCTCGTCGCCGCATTGAGGCGGCCTACGAGATCCTGAGCAACGAAACGGACTGGGAGGGCAAGCCCTTCGAGATTGTTCGTATGCCCACCGCCGAGCCGATTGAAGTCGTTATCGCCCCTGGCGATGAGGATTACGAGCTCTATAAGGGCTTCATCGACGAAATGGGCGGCAAGTTTATGGATGGCACTCCCTGGCCCGAGGGCCCCGTCCACTTCTACGCAGCAGCGAGCTACTGCAACTTCCTCATCTGCAATGGCGTCGTTCTTGGTCAGCGTTATTACCACGAGGGCATGAACGAAGTCGTGAAGGAGAAGGACGAGCAGGCCAAAGCCGTTCTTGAGAGCTGCTTCCCCGATCGCAAAGTCATCATGATTGACTCTCTCGCGCTTAACCTGTCCGGCGGCGGCGTGCACTGCTGGACCAAGGACGTGGCAGCCAGCTGCTAGCGAGCCTTTGAGCCTGCACTGTCTGATTTAGGCGCCACACTTACTGCTCCCCGAGGGATATCCGTGTTTCCCTCGGGGACACATTCGACATTCATCTATCACTAAATGGAAAGGAAATAGGCATGAACAACAGCCTCCGCGGTCGCGACTACATCAACATCCATGATCTCTCCTCCGAGGATTTCCGCTATCTCATCGATCTTGCCTGGAACCTTAAGGCTCAGAAGAAGTCTGGTGTCGACCAGCGCTACTTCCCCGGCAAAAACGTCCTCGCCAACTTTGAGTGGGGCTCGACTCGTACTCGTTGCGCATTCGAGACCTCCTGCAACGATTTGGGCATGGGCTTCACTTATCTGACCAACTCCCACATGGGTGACTGCGAGACCGTCAAGGACGCCATGCGCGTCTTTAACGGCATGTATGATCTCATCGTCTACCGCGCACAGAAGGACGAGCAGTTCCTCTATGACGTCGCCGACCTGGTTGACATCCCGGTCATCAATGCCCTTACTCTCGGCGATCACCCGACTCAGATGCTCGCTGACGCTCTTACGATGGAAGAGCAATGGGGCGGTTTGCGTACGAGCCGCGGCAAGAAGATGGCTTTCGTTGGCAACTGCGCCGGCGCCCCGGTGTGGTATGGCCGTCTGTGCGCTATGCTCGACATGGACTTCCTCGCCATCGGCCCCGACGACCTCCGTCATCAGATGTGCAAGGAAATGATCGAAGAGGTGGAGGCCTGCTACGCCAAGTACGCTCCCAATAGGACCTTTACCATCACCTCTGACCTCGATGCCCTGGATGGCGTTGACGTTATCGTTACCGAGGAGTGGCGCTACATCAACCCCGAGTGCGGCGAAGAGGTTCTGGATCCCGACGACTACAACTCCTGGCTGGGCGATGCCGAGTCTTTGTACCCCTATCGCGTCACCAGCGAGCTGTGCAAGCGCACCAACAATCCCGACATCTTCTGCATGCATGAGCTTCCCTCTGTCCATAACGCAGATCACCGTGTCGGCAAAATGCTCCTCGACCAGTGCAAGAACGACCTCCATCGCGAAATCATCACCGAGGGCTTTGAGATTGCCGACGAGTGCTTTGAGGCCAACGCTTCGGTCATCTTCCGTGAGGCAGAGAACCGTCAGCACACCATCAAGGCCGTTATGTGTGCCCTTCTGGGTCTCTAGGAGCTGTATCAATGGAAAATGCAAAGTTAAAGAGCAGCAAGGTTTACGCATGGGTTCTCGTAATCGCGCTCGGCCTTATGTCTGCCGGCACGACCGGATCCTATAGCGTCATCGCGGGCTCCTTCGTCGCACCCGTGTGCGAGGAGTTCGGGTTTGACTATTCCATCTTCTCGTATTACTTCACCGCAACGCTCATTGGTCTTGCGGCAGCTCTTCCGTTTGTCGGAAAACTCATTCCCAAGGTCGTTGGCAAGGTTTGGCTCCCCGTTGTCGAGCTTATTTTGCTTGCTGCCGGCGCAGGCATGGCCTTCTACACCGAAGTCTGGATGTTCATCGCCGCTGGCGCCCTGATTGGCGTTTGCTTCGCCTTCACCACCGGCGTCGCCATGTCCGACGTTATTGACCAGTGGTTCAAAAAATCTGGTGGCCTGGCAATCGGTCTCGCTTGGGCAGTGAACTCGATTTACATGCTCATCATGAGTCCCGTCATCACCTCTGTCATCGAGGCCGCTGGCTGGAGGACTGGCTATCTGGTGCTCGCTGGCGTCTCCGCCGTGCTCATTCTCCCCGCTTCCGTCCTGATTATTCGCTATAAGCCTCAGGACAAGGGCATGCTGCCCTATGGCTACGTCGAGGGCGAGACGGTCACCGAGACCGAGGAGACGACCGAGGATAGCACGCGTGGCGTTAGCTATGCGCGCGCCATTAAGTCGCCTGCCTTCTTCTTCTGCATCGGCTTCCTCTGTCTCGTTCAGCTCACTTGCTGCATGAACCAGCTCTTCCCGACGTATGCTTCCGAGGTTGGTTTTAGCTCCATGGTGGGCGGCTTCATGGTATCCGCTGCATCGCTCTTCGATCTGTTCCTCAATCCGATCGTCGGCACCACTTGCGATAAGTTTGGCAGCACGAAGGCTATTCTGGGCTGGCTCGCTGTCTCCATCCTCTCCTTTGTCATGCTCATGATGAGCAGCGGCAACTCGACGCTCAGCATCCTCGCAGCAGGCGTGAACGACGTAATGTACGTCATCGCTGGCACTGCCCTGACCGTTTTGGTTATGGATGTCTTTGGCTCCCGCGATTTCGGTCGCATCTTCGCGCTGATCTGCTCCGTGGGCTATATCGTCGGCGCCTTTGGCATGCCCGTTATGATGAAGGTCTATGAGCTTGTCGGCTCCTTCCAGGGCGTCTTCATCTTCTGCATCGCGTGCAACGTTATTATCGGCCTGTTCTTGCTGCTGGCAAAAAAGACTGGTAAGAACCTCTCCTGGGACGAATAGTTCGATTCGTCTTAGACATACGCTGTAGGGCTTAACCTGCAGCCGCTTTGGGGCATCGACTAACATCGGTGCCCTTTTTCATCGAATGTGACAAAGAAGCAGCCATTTTGTCACATTGAGTGGCATGTAAATCGAGGTCTAATACTTTTCCGAGAAGTGAACGGCCATACTTGGACCTCCGAAGCATCGACATTTTTAGACGTCAAACCCGCAGGATTTGGCTGGCAAAACCGCAGGAAATTGCATCTCGAAAGTGCCGATGCTTCGGGGGCCCGTTTTCACTCGTTCACTTCTCGGGAAAAGTATTAGACCTCGTTGTATGGGGTGCGGCTGGAGGGTGGTCATCGTTCAGTAGCTACCTCTTCCTTGTGAATCGCCTGAAGCGCAAGGCATAATGCATGTGACAAAGGGACGGCCCCTTTGTTGTGTTGATATGAGAGAAGAGTAGATGATTCTTTCGCTGGCCCCCATGGAGGGGATTACCGGGCATGTGTTCCGTCGCGTGCATGCGGAGTGCTTTGGCGCGCTCGATTGTTATTACACGCCGTTTTTGCCGCCGCCGCGGGTGGGAAACCGCTTTGGCGGCAAGGCGTTTAAGGAGATCGATCCTGCCAATAACCAGGGGCTCAACGTGGTGCCTCAGCTGATGTCCAAGAACGCGGACGAGTTTGTGTGGGCGGCACAGGTGCTCGCCGACATGGGCTATCGCGAGGTCAATCTCAACTTGGGTTGCCCCTCGGGGACGGTTGTCGCCAAGGGCAAGGGCTCGGGTTTCTTGCGTAATCTCGACGAACTTGAGGTGTTCTTGAGTGACGTGTGTGAGCGCTCTCCGCTGCCGGTATCGGTCAAGACCAGGTTGGGGTTGGAGAGCGACGACGAATACGAGCGCGTACTCGATCTATATTGCCGCATGCCGCTGGCAGAGCTGATCGTGCATCCGCGCGTGCAGAAGGACCGTTATGCGGGCTCGCCGCGCAAAGAGTTTTATGGCGAGACGCTGGAACGTGCGCCGTTTCCGGTGGCATACAACGGCGATATTTTTGATCTCGAGGACATGGATGCGCTGGTGGAGGCCTATCCCGGCACGCGCCATGTGATGCTGGGGCGCGGCCTGCTCGCGAACCCCGCTCTGGCCCGTATGGTCAACGGCGGCCCTGCTGCCACGACAGCCGAGCTGCAGCGTTTCCATGACACGCTGTTTGCTGCCTATGCAGAAGAGATTGGCGGTAACGCGGTCTTTCGCATGAAGGAGTGGTGGTTCTACGCCAAGTGCGCTTTCGCCGACCCCACTACCGTTCACAAGATCGTACGCAAGACCAAAAAGGTCGACGAATACCGCGCTGCCGTCGAGCGCGTCTTTCGTGAACAGCCGCTTGCACCCACAGCTCGCTTCCACGGCTAACTAGTCATCGGGGGCGTTCTTTAACGACTGGTCATTTAAGAACGTCCCCAACGACTATGTAGCAAAAAGCTGTACACCAGCATCCAAAGATGTCGAAAAATGTCGACTTTGGATGCTGGTGTACATGTTTGGGTCCGACGGGGGAGCGGGCCTAGGCAATCAGTGCATCAAGTGTAACGAGCTCTCTGAGCCGCTCCGTGCGTGTTTGCCCATGGCGTTTGGCTTTTTCGTCAAACGCCTCAAGAATCGATTCGCCCACACGTGCTGATATAACGACGCTCGGCTCATCGGAGATTGGTGGCCTTCCCAACTTGATGGTGCGACCTTTCGGCCACTCATCTTTTTCGTAGGCTTCCGCGGCTTTCTTCAACTCTCCGGGAGCAAACCCCATCATCTTTTCGAGCTGCTTAGCATCCATGGCGCCTCCTATCGATCGACATAATGTCGAGCGCCGGTTCTCGGATTCTCTTTTTGTATACAATTTTGTAGACAAAAATACAAGCAGTTCATCGGGCTAATTAGCTTGTTTTGACCTGCCTGTTCGATAGGAAATGAGCATTGACGGCTTCGATACTCCTTTGCTTTTCAGCTTGGAATTTGGATGCTCATTGAACTTCCGGAGGGGAGCCCTTTATTAAGCTATTGAGATTCTGGGCAGGAGCTCTCACTGGTCTTCGGTAATGGGGCCAGCTTAATTCGCGACACAGTGTGTCGCGAATGGGAGTAGTCGTTAGGTGTCCTTCAATGGCTACTCATATAAGAACGTTCAAGTGTCGGATTTTGTCATTTAGTGTCGCTCTCAGCGACTATTCTGGAGGGTCGTGGTCAAAAAAGGGCAAATATGAGTACTGTTGCCATTATGGTTGCATTTATTTGCTATAAATTGTAACTCCTGATGAGATTTGTTCCCATTAAGAGCTACTTTTATTGAACATATGAGGAGAAATAACGTCGTCTGCGGACGAGTGGAACGTTGAATAGTTCCTGAAGTGATCAAAATCGCTGCTACTAAACAGGTAGCAGTACTCATATTTGCCCTTTTTTGACCACAGCCCTCTCGGAAACCTTTCCAGAGGCGTCAAACAGCCATAATCCAAAGGTCTCCTCAAACAATTAGCCGGCTAAGAGCGTCCATGACTACCAAAATGCTGTACGCCAGCATCCAAAGATGTCGAAAAATGTCGACTTTGGATGCTGGTGTACATGTTTGGGTCGTATGGGTTGGGGCCCTGGACGGACAGAGCGTGCGTACTAGAGCAGGTTTTCCTGCACCCACGCGATGATGTCGCTCGATTCGTAGAGTGGTTTGCCGTCGATGAACAGGCAGGGAACCTGGCGTTTTCCGCCGACGGCGATGAGTGTCTGTTCGGCATCGGAATCGGTCGAGATATTGCGCTCGGGAATGGTCACGCCGTTATCGGCCAAAAAGTGCTTGACCTTTAAGCAATACGGGCAGCCGGTCATAACGTACAGCGCGAGCTCGTGATTAGTAGCCATAGGTCTCCAATCGGTTGAGGTTTTGATTGAAATACCCAAAGCCGCCGCGGTCTATGCGCGCGTCAACGAAGACTCGATGGCCTGGACCAGAAACGCCGTGGCTCCGGTGGCGCAGGGCTTGTCGTAGTAGTCAACAAAGCGCTGGTCGGCAAGATAACCGTGGGCGAGGCCCAGGTACGCCTCGTCTTGGGGCTCGCATCCCCAGTTGAGAGCAATCCAGCGACGATGCATCGCGACAAGCTTACGAGCCTCGTTGCTCTCTGGGTCGCCAATGCCCATGGCAATCGAGAGCTGGCCCAGAATAGCGCGTTCAAGTTCCTTCATGTCGTTCCATGTCTCGGGGTCCATGTCCAGCAACGCTTCGTTTGCTGCATCGATAGCCTCATCGCCGTAGCGCGCCCGCGCCTCGGCACCGTAGCGCGCCTCGTTTTCCTGCACGGTGCGCCAGCGCTCCAGTTGCGGCAGGACGGCGCCCATGAGCGAGACGGCTTCGTCGAGCGACATGCCGGTGTTTTGTGCCAGGCGCGGGGCACAATCCTCAATCATTGCCTCCATGGTGGTGTCATAGGTGTACTTGCCGTGGTCGTAGCACCACTTGCAGTAATGATCGGTCGCGGTGCCCGTGGCATCGGTGCCGCAGTCGTCGGGCGTGAGTATCATGCCGCAGCTCTGGCAATAGTGCTCAGGCATTTCGAGCAGGTGGGACAGCGGTTCTCCGGTTACGGCGGCGATGAGCTTCATCATGTCGATGCCCGGTGTGACCTCGCCGCGCTCCCACCGGCTGATGGCCTGGCGTGTGACGAAGAGCTTAGCGGCAAGCTGCTCTTGGGTAAGGTGATGGGCGCGACGGACAGCAATGAGCTTTTCTGCAAAGGCCATAGCGGCTCCTTTCTGCTGGTTGATGGCTTAAGCATACGCGGCGGCAGGCGCCCTTCCAAGCAACCGTTGGTTGCACGACGGGGGACCGCGGCGAAGAATTGCGCGCAACGCCCCACGCCTCCATGCCGTACAATGACCGGCATGGAACCTATCGCACGCATACATACCGACCTGCCGCAGAAGTTCGGCATTCCGCGCAACAGCTTTTTGGCGCCTCATCTGCAGGGACGCATCGTTTTTGAGCCGGAATTTGCCTCCAATGCAGCGGTTGAGGGTCTGGACTCCTTCTCTCACCTATGGCTGCTGTGGCGCTTCGAAAACGGTACGCCCGGCGGCACGGCTAAGGACATAGCCGCCGATGCCAAAACGCAGGACAGGTCCGGCGCCAACGCAAAATGGTCGAAAACCGTGCGTCCGCCGCGTCTGGGTGGAGCCGAACGTGTGGGCGTGTTTGCCACGCGCAGTCCGTTTCGCCCTAATCCCATTGGGCTTACCTGCGTCAAGCTCGATCGCGTCGAGCTTACCGACGACGGCCCCATCATCCATGTGCTGGGGGCCGATCTGCGCGACGGCACGCCCATCTACGACATTAAGCCCTACATTCCGTTCGCGGACTGTCACCCGGATGCGACGGGCGGCTGGATTGAGGATGCTCCCTGGCAAGAGCTCGACGTCGAGTTCCCGCAAGCGCTGCAGGATATGGTCCCGCCCGCAAAACTCTCCGGCTTGGTCGAAGTCCTTCGCCAAGATCCGCGCCGTGCGGGCAGCAAACACGAGCCAAACCGCGTCTATCACCTGGCCTACGCCGGGCTCGACATATCTTTTACGATCGACGAAACCCAGCTAACCGTAGTCGCCGTCAACGACGCACGAGACTAACCAGTCATTCGTCCGCACCCGTCAAATTAAGCGCCAAACCCCGCGCCAAAACCGCCCACGCTGGTGGACAATAACGCCTACCAAAACAATCACTTTGTACGGGAGCTCAGCATGAAATACGACTTTAGCTCGCTTATCGACCGCCACGGCATGGACTCTATCGCTGTTGACTCCTGGGGTGAGATCCCCGGTATGGCCCCGAACGCACCCGACGAGGGCTTCGACCGCATCCCCATGTGGGTGGCCGACATGAATTTTGCCACGGTGCCCACGGTCCAGGAACACATCATTCAGCGTGCCCAGCACCCCATGTTTGGCTACTTTAACCCGCGCGCTGAGTACTTCGATCGCATCATCGAATGGCAGAACCGCCGCAATGGCGTCGAAGGTTTGAGCCCTGAACATATCGGCTACGAAAACGGCGTGCTGGGCGGCGTCGTGTCGACGCTGCGCGCGTATGTCCAGCCGGGCGATGCGGTGCTGGTCCACAGCCCTACCTACATCGGCTTTACCAAGTCCATTGAGGCCGCGGGCTATCACATTGTTCACAGCCCGCTTAAGCTCGACGACCAGGGCGTGTGGCGTATGGACTTTGAGGACATGGAGCACAAGCTCGCCCAAAACCACATCCATGCCGCGGTGTTCTGCTCGCCGCACAATCCCTGCGGCCGCGTATGGGAACGCGACGAGATCGAGCGCGCCATGGACATCTATCGCCAGCACGATTGCGTGGTGATCTCGGACGAGATTTGGTCCGATATCATCCTGCCGGGACACAAGCACATCCCGACGCAGTCGGTGAGCGAGGACGCCCGCATGCGCACGGTTGCCCTCTACGCGCCCAGCAAGACGTTCAACCTGGCGGGTCTGGTTGGCAGCTACCACATCATCTACAACGAGACGCTGCGCGACCGCGTGTGCGCCGTGTCCAACAAGACTCACTACAACGAGATGAACGTCCTCTCCATGCATGCGCTTATCGGTGCCTACCAGCCGCAGGGCTACGAGTGGGTGGACGAGCTCAACCAGGTGCTTGCCGGCAATATCGAGTACTTCTGCACGTATGCAGAAAAACACTGGAAGGGCGTCGCGTTTTCACGTCCGCAGGGCACGTACATGGTGTTTCTGGACTGCACCGAGTGGTGCCGCGAGCATGGCCGCGATATTCAGTGGCTGCTCGACGAGGGGGCGCGCGTGGGCGTGGGGTATCAGGACGGCCGCCCGTTCCACGGGCCCTGTCACATTCGCGTGAATCTGGCGCTGCCGCTTTCGCGCGTAAGAGAAGCGTGCGACCGCCTGGACCGCTACGTTTTTAATGCACGGTAAGTGAGCACTGCATGTGGGGCCTTCTGCCAAGTCGGCTGGAAGGCCCCGCATGGTAAAACGTCTGTAACCATTGGACGCTCGAGTGGTTTCGTTTGGTATTATCTTTAGCCATTTCAGTCTGTAAACAGGATCTTCTGGAGCTCGATGAAAAGACCTCGCCGCTCGGTGTCCATATCGTTGTTTGTCGCGCTTGCAGTGGCGAGTGCCTTTGTCGTAGCGATAGCCGGCTGCTCCGGGTCGAATGGCAGAGCCTCGGTGTCTGCATCAAAAGGCCCGGACGCCACGCAGGTAAAGGACGACGACCTTAAGACGCTCAACGTCGGAAGCGACCTCTATCCACCGTTTGTGTATACCGACGAGTACGGCGATATCGTTGGTCTGGATGTCGAGATATTGACCGAGGCTTTGGCCCGCATTGGTTACAAGCCAAAGTACCAGCTGATCGACTGGGAAAAGAAGAAAGAACTGCTGGCGAGCGGCGAGCTCGATTGTGTCATGGGCAGCTTTAGCATGACGGGTCGCGAAAACGAGTATCGTTGGGCTGGCCCGTACCTTACGAGCCGCCAGGTGGTCGCGGTCGATCCCCAGAGCGATATCTACACGCTTGCCGATCTTGAGGATAAGATCGTGGCGGTTCAGTCCACCACCAAGCCCGAGGGCATTTTGCTCAATCGCACAAATGAAAACGTTCCGCAGATCAAGGAACTCTACTGCTTTTCGGACCGTTCATGCCTGAACCCCGCGCTCGCCGAGGGCCTGGTCGATGCCATCGCCGCGCATGAGTCCTTGCTGCTCACCTACGAAAAGGACTATGGCGTAACGTATCGCATTTTGGATGAGCCGCTGCTAGAGGTTGGTTTGGGCACCGCTTTCGATATCAACGATACGCGCGGCATCGACGTCAAGCTCACTCATACCTACCAAGAAATGCTTGCCGATGGCACCATGGAGCGCCTGGTGTCAAAGTACTTTGATGACCCTTCGCCATTTTTGAATGTGGAGGGCCTGTCATGATCGATGCGCCCGACCACGCCGCTCAGGAGCGGGGCAATCGTTCGGCAGGGGCATGGCTCCTTGTCGCTCTGCTGGGGATAGTGCTCTCGGTTGTTGCCGGCATGATGAGCTACGGTTACATGACGGCCCAAGCCGAGCAGCGCTTTGCCGACGTTGTCGATTACGTGGCGACGCAGAGCCTTTCCTACGATGCATTCAACAGCGCCTATACGACCAAAAACCTGATTCGCGTTATGGAGATCGCCGGAGAGGCTGCCCGCGATATGGAGCGCGACGGTTCGGTGGATAGCGCCATGCTGGAGCAATACGCCGATCAGTTCAACGTGAGCGCGCTGATCGTGACAGACGCATCGGGCAATTTGGTGTCCGAGTCCTCGACGGGCGATGTGGGCTACGAGTCGCTTGCTACGTATCTCAAGGAAGCACCCGTGCTGGAGGTGGCAACTCATCCGCTTAAGTCCTATACCGCCCGCATCACGCTTGCGGATGATTCGGTCGCAGACATTGGCTGCGTGACTCGGCAGGATGGCGAGGGCATCGTTATCGCGGTAAGGCATCAGAGCGCGAAGGCGGTTGCAAGCAATACACTCAAACTGCAGAGTTTGCTCGAAGGCTATGAAACCATCGATAGCGGCAATATCGTGATCGAAAGCGACGGCAAGGTCGTTGCGACCAATGCCGTTGAACCCACTGTATTGGGCGTATTCGATCTGCCTGCGACGGACGTCTTCATTGTCGACGGTATTAAGGATCGATGCCTGGCTGGTAAGGTCAAATTGGTTAACGCCGACGGCGAGTGGTATTTGGGCACATTTGGAAAAGCGCACAAATTCTATGTGTACACCTATGCTCCGGCGCGGCGCTACTTTGAGGTCGTCGCGGCTGTTGCTGCCGGCGTGCTGGTGCTCTACAGCGGTGTTGTAGCCGTTGTTGTGATGGTGCGTCGCCGCGCTGACCGTCGACGTTTGACGGACTTGCTGCAGCAGGAGCGCGACTATGGAGACAAGCTGGCAAAGGCGGCGCGTGAGGCCTCGTCTGCCAACTCGGCAAAGACGGAGTTTTTGCGCCGCATGAGCCACGATCTGCGCACGCCCATCAACGGCATTCGCGGCATGGTCGAGGTCGGCGATGCCAATGCGGACGATCTGCAAAAGCAGACTGAGTGCCGCTCAAAGATCTGGACGGCATCGGGACTGCTGCTCGACCTTGCCAACGAGGCCCTGGATATGAGTCGTCTGGAGAGCGGGCAGATCGATCTGGAGCTTGTTCCCGCAAACTTGGTGACCCTCAACCACGAGGTGCGCGATATTCTGGAGCGCCAGGCCGAGGAGCGTCTGGTGACAATTATCTGCGACCAGCAGACGCTTAATCATCCCTATGCGCGGGTGAGCGTGACGCACCTCAAGCGCTTGTTGCTCAATATTGCCGGCAATGCCGTCAAGTACAACCGCCGGGGCGGCTATGTTCGCCTGACATGCCGCGAGGTGGAGCCAGTGGATGGCGCCCCCGTCTATGAATACACGATCGCCGACAACGGTATTGGCATGAGCGAGGAGTTTCAACAGCACCTCTACGAGCCGTTTTGTCGCGAGGAGCAACAGGTGGAAGGCGCTTCATCGGGAACTGGCCTGGGTGCGCCTATCGCAAAACAGTTGGTCGAGCTTATGGGCGGAACCATGAGCTTTACGAGTATCTTGGGGCAGGGGACGACGTTTACCATCCGTCTGCCGTTTGAGAAGTGCAAGCGCTCCGAGATTCCTCAGGCTGTGCGCGTGGACGCGGGTGACGGCGATGCGCTCCAGGGCTTGCGCGTTTTGCTCGTAGAGGATAACGACCTGAATGCCGAGATTGCACAGTTTACGCTCGCCCGCGCCGGCGCCGTCGTGACGCATGCTAAGGATGGTGAGTCTGCCGTCGAGATGTTTGCCGCGAGCGCGCCGCACGAGTACGACGTGGTGTTGATGGACATCATGATGCCCGGTATCGATGGCCTTGAGGCCACGCGTCGGATTCGAGCGCTCGATCGCGAGGATGCCGCGCTCACGCCGATTATCGCCGTGAGCGCCAACGCCTTTGCCGACGACCGTAGGCTTTCGCGCGAGGCGGGCATGAACGCGCACCTGAGCAAGCCTGTGAGCTCGCAGGAGCTTGTCGAGGCGCTTGCGCACATAGCCGCCGACGCTTCATAAGCATATGGCCCGGTTCCAAGGTGGGTTGGAACCGGGCCATATTGTTATTGATGAGGCCTGCTGAGGGGCTTACTTTTCCTGAATCTGCTTGCCGCAAAGATGCTCAATCGAAATCTCGTAGAGTTGGACGCCCTTGATGTCTTTGGCGATTTCCTCCTCGACTTCTTCGGCAGAAGGGTAGTACTTAAGGGCGAGCTGGCGGACTTTGTCCTCGATAAACGCGGGGGTGTCATTCGCCAGGCGACAACGGCCAAAGACGACGGTGCTCATAACGTAGGGAGCCCAGTCGCCGTCCTGGTACCACTCGTTGCCGTAAACGGTAAAGCAGACCTTGTCATCGCGCTTGAGTGCGTCGACCTTGTGGCCAGCCTTGGCGCCATGGAAATAAATCTTGTCGTGCTCGGCGTCAAAGAAGTAGTTGACGGGAATGGCGTACGGGTAGCCATCGTCGCCGTTGACGGCAAAGACGCCGCGCTTGCAGGTGGCGAGCAGTTTGCGCGCTTCCTCGTCGGTGATGGCGCGTTTCTTTCGACGTAAGGGCCTAAACATCGTTGGCTTCCTTTCTGGTCGTGCGTGGTTGCTGCAAAAACTATAGCGAAACGGATCCGTTTTTCTTGATGCGGGCGAGTATGTTTTTGAGCTTGTTAAAGTCGATCGGTTTGGACAGATGAGCGTTCATGCCGGCAGCGTGTGCCGCCTGGGCGTCTTCGGCAAAGGCGTTGGCGGTGAGCGCGATGATGGGGATATCGGCTGCATCGACCTTCTCGCTCAGACGAATCGCGCGGGTTGCCTCGTAGCCGTCCATGCCCGGCATCATAATGTCCATCAGGATCGCATCGAAGCTGCCGGCAGGATGCGACAGGTACAGATCGACGGCTTCGTTGCCGTTGGCGGCGCGGGTGACCACGACGCCTTCGGATTCTAGCAGCGCCTGGGCAATCTCGGCATTCAATTCGTTGTCTTCGGCGAGCAGCACGTTCATGTTGGCGAGCGAGCAGTCGAGCGCTCTCTCGACCGTATTCGCCCGCGCCTGGGGGTTCTTGTCGATATCGAGCGGAATCTGGACGTTGAACGTACTCCCCACGCCAACCTCACTCGAAATCTCAATCGTACCGCCCATCAGTTCAATAAGCGACTTGACGATTGGCATACCCATGCCGGTTCCTTGGAACTTGCTGCGCGCATCGTCACCTTCTTGGGCAAACGGCTCATAGATATGCTTTAAAAACTCGGGAGCCATGCCAATGCCGGTATCCGAAACGCTAAAGCAAAAGAGCGCGCGCCCGTTATCGAGTGGCTTGGTCTTTGAGCTAAAGGTGACGGAGCCGCCGCGTTTGTTGTACTTAATGCTATTGTCTAACAGGTTGATCATGATTTGTCGGATATGGGTGGGACTGCCGATCATGTATGGTCCCGTGGCGTACGGCAGGCTATTGTCCTGCATGGTGATGCAGTTATCGGATGCGCGGAGCTTGCACAGCACCAGCGTATCGTCACAGAGCTCTTTGAGGTTAAAAGGCACATGTTCCAGTGTTAGCTTGCGGTCTTCGATTTTGCCCATCTCGAGGATATCGTTGATCAGTGAGAGCAGGTGATTGGCGGCAACGCGCGCCTTGGCACGGCTCTCGCGGGCGACCTGGATATCGCCTTCCTTCAATTCCTCGATCTCGATAAGGCCCAGGATGCCGTTGAGCGGCGTACGGATGTCGTGGCTCATGCGCGTGAGGAATGCCGTCTTAGCGGCGTTGGCGGCGTCGGCTTTCCGCTGTTCTTTCTGCGCACGTTGAAGCGACCAGGCAAGGATGACGATGCTGGTGAGCAAAATGCAGATGATAACAGTCACAATGGCGGCGCGGTTGCGGTAGAGAAACTGGAACGTGTCCGATTCCTGTGCCGTGTACGACGTTGAGGAGTAGCTGCTGGCGGAGAGCGATTCGCCGGCATTGATGATGCCCTTATTAATGATTCCCAGCAGTTCGGGCTTGCCACGAGAAATCCAGCACGAGAGCTCACAGGTGTCAGGGAGCTCGACCATCTCGCAGTCCTCGAGATCATAACGGTCGCCGATGGTTTTTACGCGTGAACTGGGAGCGACGATGCAGTGCACCGTTCCCTTCCTGAGGGCGTCGAACGCTTCATCGTCGGATTGGTATTCGGTTACGGTCGCCGTGGGGAACAGACTTTCAAGTGCATTTTTGTTGATAAACGATGATTTGGTACAGGCGATGCTCTGAAGGTCTTTGTTCAGGTCGCTGCCGGTGTGGATGGCGGTGAGGGACATGGTCCCCAACGATACCGACTGCACAACGCCTGTTTGCTCGGCAAACCAGTAATCTCGGTATACCGGCAGCGCAACGTCTATGCTTCCCTTTGACAGGGCCTTTGACATCATCTTGTAGCTATCAAAGGCGACGGTTTTGACCGTAATGCCAAATTTATCGTGCAGCGTCGTCGCAAGCGATGCGAGCGAACCTTCCATTTCGCCGTCTTCGTCTTCGTTACAGTAGGGGAGTTTGCCCGTAATGTAGCCGAGCGTGATGGTGTTGCCATTTGCTTTGAGCCAGGAACATTCGGGGCCGTTGAGCGATGATGAACCGCTGTTTTGGGTCGAGTAGCTAGATTTGACTTCGTCGTTATAGCGTGGGTTGACGCGGGCGATTGCCGTCATGGCAGCATTGATGTCGTTCATCAGGTCGGGGCGGCTTTTGGGAACGGCAAAGTAGTAGTCGCTCGAACCAATGTAGAACATGGGGGAGGCACTGGGCGACGAGATCGTGTCATTCATGATAACGGCATCGACCTCGTTGTTTGCGAGCGCGTCAAAGAGAACGGAGTCTCCGTCATACTCCCTGTATGTGCAGGCGATTCCTTCGTTGGTGAGCCACTGCTGGCCAACGAAGGTTTGCATAACGCCGGGGTTGTAGCCGATGGTAAGGCCCTGGAGCGCTTGGGGGTCACCCTTGGCCAGATCGTCGCGATCGGGCCTGGCGTAGATGTAGTAGCGTTCGGTGCCCTCGGGGTTCGAAGAAAAGAGCAACTTTTGGGCGCGTTCCTCGGAGTAGGAGATGTTGGGCATGAGGTCGATCTCGCCCGCCTCGAGCATGTCCATAAGCTCGGTGAAGGTGCCGGTGACGTATTCGTACCGCCAGCCGGGCGTGTAGTACGACAGGGTCTGGAGGTACTCGTAGCCCCATCCCGAGAGACGCTCGCCGGGAGTGCCGTCCTGGAAGCCCTCGTTGTTGACGAGCCAGCCGACGCGGACTGTTTTGACCGGTTGATCGGTTTTGGCGGCAAAGGCGGGGGCGGGCATGATGGTGCCCAGTACGGCGAGCGCGGCAAGCGCGACAGCCAGGGTATGATATATAACTGAACGAAGGGCAGCGGCAGCTCTCACGTGCAATCCTAACGAATCGAGACATTACCGGATAAGAATACCAGCTCCGCCGGCCCAGTCGGCAGCAGCACCGCTAAGCGGTCTCGCCCGGCGGTTGGGGACAGTCCCTAACTGCCGGTTGTGGGACAATACCGAGCGAACTGATTGGGGCGTCTGGGAAAAGGGATCGCGATGAACAAGTTGAGGACGCTTGCCGATGTGCTGCGACAGGCTGGCTTTGCGCGCATCACGGGCTTGTTTCTTATCTTTTACCTGCTGTGCTCGACGGCTGTCTGGCTGTCCGAGCCCACGACCCTCACGTTTGGCGATGGTCTCTGGTTTAGCTTTGAGACGGTCTCGACCATCGGCTTTGGCGATATCCCGGCCGAAACGCCGGTCGCCCGCGCTATTACCGTCGTCCTGAGCGTCATCAGCATCTTCTACATCGCCATGCTCACGGGTGTGGCGGTGAACTACTGCAATACGCTCATTAAGCTGCGCCAAAAGGACACCATGGCGCGCTTTATGGACGATCTTGAGCATTTGGAAGAGCTTGATCGTGACGAGCTCGCCGACCTGTCGCGCCGTGTGCGCGAATATCGCCGCCGCCAACGCTAGAGCGGGCGCCGTGCGTCACGACGAGGGGGATTGAATATGCATATCACCGTGTATCTGGGTGCCAGTGCCGGCAATGACCCGGCGTTTCTGCCCGCGGTGCAGGAGCTGGGTAACTGGATTGGCGCCAACGGGCACGCGCTGGTATATGGTGGGTCCAAATCGGGCCTGATGGGCGCGCTTGCCGATAGCGTGCTCGGGGCAGGCGGACACGTGACGGGCGTTGAGCCGAGCTTTTTTATCGAGGCGGAGTTCCAGCACGAGGGCATCGACGACCTTATCGTTACAAGTGACATGGCCGAGCGCAAAGCCAAGATGATCGAGCTCGGCGATGCGTTCATCGCCTTTCCCGGTGGGACGGGCACGCTCGAGGAGATTGCCGAGGTCATGTCCGCGGTGTCGTTGGGGCACCTGAGTGCTCCGTGCATCCTGTATAACCTGGACGGTTACTACAACGATCTCAAGGCGCTGCTCGGGCACATGATCGATAAGGGTTTATCGAGCCCGCAGCGCCAGCAAGGCATTTACTTTGCCGACGATTTGCGCGAGATTGCCTCGATTATCAACGGATAAGTCTTGAGCCTGTCCCACTATGGCTCCCAATGGTGCCGTTTGCGGCGCAGACGGTTAGCTCGTTCGGGCAACGCTCGCTCTACAATAAAACATAACTATGTCGACTTTGACCGCGGGAGGACCCGATGGATAACCTTGCCAAACCCACAAACCGCGCGCTGTTTTTAGTTAGCGTTGCCGTGACCGGTGCGTTCGCAGGTGCCGCGGTCTGGCTGTTCTTTTTTGCGATGGAGCACGGTATCGACTATCTGTGGACCGAGATTCCGCACGCGCTGGGCGTCGCTTCGCCCGAGCTTGCCAGCGGCCCGTTTGGCTTTTTGCCGTACCCGTTTTTTGTCTGCTTGCTGGGCGGTCTGTTAATCGGTCTGTACGAGAAGATGACAGGCACCAAGACCGATGACCTCAACCAGGTGATGGCTAAGGTTAAGCAAGACGGGCGCTACCCGTACGACAACCTGGGCAAGCTTTCGCTCGCGGCATTGCTGCCGCTGCTGTTTGGCGGAAGTATTGGACCGGAGGCCGGCCTGACCGGCGTTATCGCGGGTCTGTGCAGCTGGGTTGGCGACCGTATGCGCCGCTTTGGCGCCGAGTTTAGGGAGCTCACGCTGCTGGGTACCCAGGCTGCCCTGACGGCGCTCTTTACCGCGCCCGTCTTTGGCTTTGTGGCGCCGCTCGCCGGTAGCGCCGACGGCCAGGGCGAAGGCGCCGACGATGAGTCCGCGTCCGGCGAGATCACCATCAAGCTGCCCAAGGCACAAAAGACGGTGGTCTACGGCATTGCGATTGCCGGCGGTCTGGGCACCTACCTGTTGCTTGGTCAGCTTGTGGGCGGCGGCATGGGCATGCCCAGGTTCGAGTCCGCCGAGGTGGGCAATCTGGAACTTGTCTGGCTCATTCCGCTGGCGTTGGTCGGTACCGTATGCGGTTGGCTGTACTTTGTCTCCGAGCATGCAAGCGAGGCACTGTCCCATGCAATAGGGGAGCGTCCTGTCGTCAAGGCCATGCTGGCCGGTCTGGCGCTCGCCATCTGTGGCACGGTCCTGCCCTACACCATGTTTGCCGGCGAGACCCAGGCCGACGTGCTCATGGAAACCTATCTGACCATTCCCGCCGGCGTGCTTATCGCGACCGGTCTTGTCAAGGCCATGCTGACCCCCGCCCTCATCAACCTTGGTTGGCGCGGCGGCCACTTCTTCCCGGTGATCTTCTCGGGCGTAAGCCTGGGCTATGGCCTGGCCATCCTCACCGGCGCCGATCCGGTCTTTTGCGTCGCCGTCTGCACGGCATCGACGATGGGTGCGGTCATGCGTCAGCCGGTCATGGTCGTGGGCCTGCTGCTCATGTGCTTCCCACTCAAAGGCATCGTCTGTATGATCATCGCCGCCGTCATCGCTGCCGGTATTCCGCTGCCCAAGCCGCTGCGCAAGTAGTACGGTGGCTCACGCTGGGGATATGCCATTTGTCACGGATTTACGGGGAGGGGCGGCGATCGCGTCCTTCGTGGATTGAGGCTCGCGTGGCTACAGATCGCGTACTCGATAAACCTTGGTGCTGACGGTGCAGCTGATTGCGCATAGTGCGAGCGCCAGTACGGCAATTCCTGCACACAGACAGCCAAGGACGGCAGGATCGGGATTCGCCCCGGCAATCGACATAAGCCAGTTGCTGATGGGGTTGGAGGAGCTCAGCGCTGCCATGGTAAGGCATCCGAGTAGGGCAAACAGGCCAACGGATAGGCGCAGTGCCTCCATGTGTCCAAATCGGAAGAACAGCGGCTGTGCCAAGAACACCATCATGAGGGAGATGAGCATCGATGCTGCCGAGGCGGTTGCGATTTCAAAGATCGTCTGGCATGTCGAAGGGATGCCCATGGGATCGAAGAGCGGAAGGGCGAGGATGTTCAGAAGCGTAGCCGCGCATGCCATGACGACCGAGAAGACAACGATGCACAGGTAGCGTGCGCAAATAATGTCTTTGCGCGAGAAGGGCAACGTTGCTCGATAACGCTCCCAGCCGTTTTGGTTATCGTAGCCAGCTAGCGAGTTCATGATTATGATGGGCGACATTGCGCTGACCGCACAGGCGCCGGCGCTCATGCCGGAATCGCCGTCTGTCGCGTTGGCAAGGGTCAATACGACGAATATGAACAGGCCGACGCCCGCGATGCTCGGGAGAAACGAGCGCATGATGGCGGTCTCGGACATAAAGGCGCGTTTCATTTCGAAGCCCCTTTCAGTGTGAGGCGTAGATAGTCGTCAATGGTTGCCCGATCGCAGGGAATCTCGGGGAAGGCCTCGAGCGTTTCGCGACGGTTGGGCACGAGCACGTCCACGCTATAGGCGTGGTGGACGGCATGGGCGCCTTCGACGCAAGCCATAAGCTCGGCGGCCTGTGCTTGGGTACAGTGGGCGATGCCAGCGCGGTCGGTAATATCCTCACGCGGCAGGTCAAAAATAATCGAGCCATTATCGATGCAAATGACACGATCAGCGGTGCGATCGAGGTCGGACGTAATGTGGCTCGAGAGCAGCACGCTGTGCTGGCCGTCGGCGACAAAGGCAAGCAGCTCATCAAGCAGTTCCTCGCGTGCCATGGGATCGAGGCCCGCGGTGGCTTCGTCCAAAACGAGCAGCTTGGCATTGTGGCTGAGTGCACAGGCAAGCTGCAGTTTCATGCCCATGCCGCGGGAGAGATCCTTGACCTTTGCCTTGGGATTCAAGCCAAACCGGTCGATGAGGCTAGCGAAGGTGTCGTGGCTCCAGGTGGGGTATGCCGGGCTTACGAGTGCCTCAACTTCGGTCACCTTGAGCGTGGAAGGGAAAGGACACGTGTCCAGCACGAGGCCGACACGGGTGCGCAAGCAGCGCTGCGCTTCATCGGGTGCGTCGGCGCCACAGCGCTGCCCAAACAGGTGCACCTCGCCGGCATCGAGTTTGATAAGCCCGAGCGCGGCTCGAATGGTCGTCGTTTTGCCGGCGCCATTTGCGCCCACAAAGCCAACGATCTGGCCGGGCTCCACAGCGAGCGTGATATCACGCAGCGAAAAGCGGTCGCTTACGGTGCGTGAGATGCCTTTGAGTTCAAGCAAGTTTTGCATGGTATAGCCTTTCTTGCAGATGACTACTGCATGGTTTCGGGGGCTACCAGGTCGAGCATCTCGTGCAGTTTGTCGCGCGTGACGCCCAAGGCTTCGGCTTGGCTTGCCGCTTTCGCAAGCAGCTCTTCGATATGGCAGAGCTGGTTTTCGCGCAAAAGCTCCTGGTTGCCCTCGGCGACAAAACAGCCCTTGCCCTGCACGGTGCAGATAAACCCGAGCTGCTCCAGGTCGGCGTAGGCGCGCTTGGTGGTGATGACGCTCACGCCAAGATCGCTCGCGAGTGCACGGATGCTGGGGAGTTTGGCTCCCGCAGCGAGCGTACCCGAAAGGATCTGGGCTTTGACCTGCGAGGTTATCTGCTCGTAGATGGGCTTGTCGCTCGAATTGGATAGGATGATGTCCACAGCGGCTCCTTAGCTGTTGGGCTACACGTGTATATAACCGGTAAGCACAGTATATATACACTATATACAGTTATGCAAGAGGCAAATACTGATTGGGCCGGCTACCCTGGCCCCAACTGATGAATTTGTCCTGATAGGCGCCCTAGAGCGGGATTTCGCGGCTACAATAGTACGGTTACAACGACGTAATGCACTCAATGCAAGAAAGGATCCGCATGGCAAGCCTGTCGGATGAAATCTCGTCGCGCCGCACATTCGCGATCATCAGCCACCCGGACGCCGGTAAGACCACGCTTACCGAGAAGCTGCTGCTCTATACCGGCAGCATCCAGACTGCTGGCTCGGTCAAGGGCAAGAGCTCGGCCAAGCACGCCGTCTCGGACTGGATGGACATCGAGAAGGAGCGCGGCATCTCCGTCACCTCCTCGGTGCTGCAGTTTACCTACAACGGCGCCTGCGTCAACATCCTCGATACCCCCGGCCACCAGGACTTCTCGGAGGATACTTACCGTACCCTTATGGCCGCCGACGCTGCTGTTATGGTCATCGACGGCGCCAAGGGCGTTGAGGCCCAGACCAAAAAGCTCTTTAAGGTCTGTACGCTGCGCCACATTCCCATCTTCACCTTTGTGAACAAGCTCGACCACGAGGCTCGCGATCCGTTTGAACTCATGGAAGAGATCGAGAACGTCCTGGGTATCAATACGTATCCCATGAACTGGCCGATCGGCAGCGGCCGCAATTTCCGTGGCGTGTTCGACCGTCAGACCCGTCGCGTTATCGCCTTTGAGGGCGACGGCCACGCCAACGCCACCAAGAAGGTCGCCGAGGTCGAGGCTGAGCTGGGCGATCCTTCCATGGACGAGCTCATCGGCGAGGAAAACCATAAGAACCTGATGGACGACATCGAGCTGCTCGATGGCGCCGGCGACGAGCTCGACTTGGATGCCGTGGCCTGCGGCAAGCTGAGCCCGGCGTTCTTTGGCTCGGCGCTCACCAACTTTGGCGTGGAGCCCTTCCTCAAGGAGTTCCTGCGTCTGGCCCCGACGCCGCGCGCCTATACCGATACGCTCACCAGCGAACCGGTCGATCCCTGCCGCGACGACTTTAGCGGCTTTGTGTTTAAGATTCAGGCCAACATGGATAAGAACCACCGCGATCGCATCGCCTTTGTGCGCATTTGCTCGGGCAAGTTCGAGCGCGGCATGGACGCCTTCCACGTGCAGGGCAACCGCAAGCTTAAGCTTGCCACGGGCACGTCGATGATGGCCGATGACCGCGCCATCGTGGACGAGGCGTACGCGGGCGATATCGTGGGCCTGTTCGATCCGGGTATCTTTAGCATCGGCGACACTGTGTGCTCCGGCAAGCGCCACGTGCAGTATCCGCAGATCCCGACGTTTGCCCCCGAGATGTTCGCTCGCATTACGCAGGTCGACACGCTCAAGCGCAAGCAGTTCGTCAAGGGCATGGAGGAGCTTGCCCAGGAGGGCGCCATCCAGATCTTCCGCGAGCTGGGTGCCGGCATGGAGAGCGTCATCGTGGGCGTGGTCGGCGTGCTGCAGTTTGAGGTGCTCGAGCGCCGCCTTAAGGCCGAATACCGTGTTGAGGTTCGTCGCCAGCCGCTGCCCTATACGGACATCCGCTGGATCCAGAACGACCCCGATACCATCGATATCCCGGCTCTTTCGCTCACGCGCGACACGCTGCGCGTCGAGGACATGCGCGGCGGTAAGCTGCTGCTGTTCACGAGCCCGTGGAACGTGGATTGGGCAACCGACCACAACCCCGACCTTATCCTGTCGGAGTTTGGCAACGTAGCCTTTTAACGCATCGGCGCGGTGGTCCTGCGGGGCTGCCGCGCCGTTTGCTTGCCTGATGCCGTGTGAGCGGCTATCATACCCACCGTCGTCTCAAGACCGGGGCGTCCGAGCAGTTCGGGTCCGATATCCTGCTCGTTAAACCTAAAACCAAAGGAGTACATAATGATCAAGAAGGTCATGGAGGACTACAAGGTCCTGTTGCGGAGCATTCCCGCGGCAACGGTTTCGCTGTTTTTCGTGAGCGTCATCATGATGAACCTGCTGGCCAACAAAGAACTCATCAGCCTACCGTATCTGGCGCTCGACTGTGGCTTTGTGGTGAGCTGGGTTTCGTTTTTGTGCCAGGACATGATTTGCAAGCGCTTTGGCGCCAAGGCATCCATCAAAATCTCTATCCTCGCGCTGCTGGTCAACCTGGCCGTGAGCCTGTGCTTTTGGGCATGCTCGCTCACGCCCGGCATGTGGGGCGCTTACTACGACACGGGTATGATCGAGGTCAATACTGCCCTTAACGCCACCATCGGTGGCACCTGGTACGTGGTGCTTGGCTCGTCGCTTGCCATGCTCGTTTCTGCCGTGGTTAACTCCACGCTCAACCAGTCGCTTGGCCGTATGCTCAAAAAGAATAACTTTGCGAGCTTTGCCTTCCGCTCCTATGTGTCTACGGGTGTTGGCCAGTTTATCGACAACCTGGTCTTTGCCATTGTAGTGAGCCACACGTTCTTTGGTTGGACCTGGGTGCAGGTCCTTATGTGCTCGCTGACGGGTGCTGTTGCCGAGCTGCTATGCGAGGTCTTCCTGAGCCCTGTGGGCTACAAGGTCGTGCGCGGCTGGGAGCGCGAGAATGTGGGCTCCGAGTACCTCGAGCGCCACGCAACCGCCTAAGGAGCAAGTATGCGGGTTTTGATCACGGGCGCTTCGGGCGGTATCGGAGCTGCGTGCGTACAGCGCTTTTTGGACGAGGGCCACGAGGTCGTGGGCTTTGATCTACTGCCGGCGGCGATCGAACACGAGCGCTACCGCCATCTGATCGTTGATGTCCGCGAGCCTAACTCGTTTCCAGGCGATCTTGAACCTCAGGTAATCGTGAACGTTGCCGGTACGCAGGATTCGGCCGACGACATCGCCGCCAACCTGTATGGCACCATCAACGTGACCGAGCACTACGCCTTTGCGGGGGAGGGGCTTGCCGCCAAGCCGGCGCCGACTATCAAATCCGTGGTCAATGTGGGGTCCGCGAGTGGGCATACGGGATCGGAGTTTCCCGCCTATGCCGCCAGCAAGGGCGGCGTTATCGCCTACACCAAGAACCTTGCAAACCGCCTGGCGCCGCAGGCCATCGCCAACAGTGTGGACCCGGGCGGCGTTATCACGCCGCTCAACCGTTGCGTGATGGAAGACGAGCACCTGTGGAACCAGATTATGGAGCTCACGCCGCTTAAACGCTGGGCCACCGCCCAAGAGATTGCCGAGTGGATCTGCTTTGTGGGCGTGACCAACCGGTTTATGACCGGGCAGAGCCTGCTGATCGATGGCGGCGAGGCCGGCCGCACGCAATTTATTTGGCCCGAATAGGAAACGCGCCCGATGGAAAGCCGTCGGGCGCGTTTTTGATGTATCGATTTTTAGCCGATGCAAGTCCAGTTGACGGGGGTCGAGCCGTGCTGTTCGAGTAGCCGATTGGCGGCAGAGAAGGGGCGCGACCCCATAAAAGCGGGGAGTTCTGCCGTGGCACGGTTGGCCGAAAGCGGCGAGGGGTGCGTAGAGGCCAGACAGAACTTGCCGGTTGCCTTGCCCGCGCCGGTAGCGGCGAGCTTGCCTTCGACCATCTGCTGGGCAAAGCGGCCCCATGCCAAAAAGACTACCGGTTGGGGCAGCTGGCAGCAGCGTTCGATAACATAGTCGGTGAGCGTGCTCCAGCCCAGTTTGGCGTGCGAGTTCGCGGCGTGTTCGCGCACGGTGAGCGTAGTGTTGAGAAGCAGGACGCCCTGTTGTGCCCATGGCGTTAGATCTCCTGTGGCGGGAATGGGGCAACCCAGATCGGCTTTGAGTTCCTTATAGATGTTGCGCAGGCTCGGCGGCAACTTGGTTTGCGTCGCGGGGACCGAGAACGACAGCCCCATTGCCTGGTTGGGTCCGTGATAGGGGTCTTGACCCAAGATGACAACCTTGACCTGGTCGGCCGGTGTGTAGGCGAGGGCATTGAGGATGTCGTCTTGTGCCGGGTAGATAGTCTGCTCGGCACGCAAAAGGGCGATGCGCTCGAGCAGCTGGTTCGTAGTGTCACGTACCGGCTGCGGCGCATCGCCCAACCAAGTTGCTATGTTGCGGTCGCGGGTCGCGGCGTCCATGGGGCTCCTTTACGTCAGATGCTCTGCTGGCATCTATTGTAAAGGCGCACCGGTTGCCTTTATGCCGCGGCTGTATGAAGAGTGGGGTCTACGAGACGTGCTCGGGCGCTCCTGCCATGCGAGCCTGTCCATGTGTGCGGAGGCGCGGAAGCTCGACGGTTGCCACCATGACGCCGGTGAGGATGAGAGCTGCACCCAGGAAGGCGATGGGGCTCAGGACCTCGCCGACCAGGAAGAACGAAAAGACGGCGGAGCAGACCGGCTCGAGCGAGAAGGCGAAGCCGGTGGTCTCGGCGGGCACGTGGGGCTGCACGAGCGTCTGGGTGATAAAACCGTAGGCAGAGCAGATGAGTGCGAGCGCGACGACGACCACGATTTCGCTGGGCGTGCTGGGAAGCGTGAAGCCGCCAAAGACGCATGCGGCAATGCCCGAGAACAGGCCGCCAAAGCCCAGCTGCCAAACGCCCAGAGCAAGCGGATCGACTTCTTCGACAAAGCGCTTGGCGACAATGATGTGCCCGGCATAGACAAAGGCGGAGAGCAGCATGATGAGTGCGCCCGGGTTCAGGCTGGTAAAGTCGGCGCCCGAGAGCAACAACATACCGCAGGTGACGATGGCGGTGCCGACGAGCACTTTGCGCTCGGGGGCGCGACGCAGCAGGGCGGCGTTGGCAAACGGCACAATCAGGACCGTCAGGCTTTGCAAAAAGCCGGCGGTGGAGGCGGAGGTGAGGCTGGAGCCCAGGCACATGCAGGTGAGCTCGGTTGCCATAATGGCGCCGATGATGGCGGCGCGGACCATAAGGTCGCGGTTGAGGCGGAACGCGCGCTTGTGGAAGAGTAGCAGACAGGCCACAAAGGCGATGATGCAGCGCAGCGCAACGATACTCGTGGCGTTCATGCTGTCCATGCCGATCTTCATGAGAGGGTACGAAAAGCCCCATGCGACGGGAACGGAAAATGAGAGCGCGATTGCTTTTTTGCGATCCATGGGGCTCCTTTTGTTACAGAACGGTTTCGTAAAAAGATTCTGCTCCCAGATTTGGATGTAGTAAAGCGAATGTATCTTCAGTATGATTAAGAAACGCTAAAGTAGGCAGAAAAAGCCCTGGCAAAACGTTTTACGGCTGCATTGATGTGGAGGCACGATGGCATCGCGGTATCAGATTGTTTGTATGGTGGTCGATCGCGGAAGTCTTAAGGGCGCGGCGGACGAGCTGGGCTATACGCAAAGCGCGGTGAGCCAGGCCGTTAAGGCGCTCGAGCGTGAGCTGGGCACCACGCTTATCGAGCGCGGTAAGCAGGGCGTTTCGCTTACGCGCGACGGTAAACAATATCTGCCGTACCTGCGCCAGATTGTGACCGCCGAGGCCGAGCTCGAGGGCAAGCGCCAGGAGCTGCTGGGGCTTTCGTCGTCTGATATTCGCATTGCGACGTTTACCAACGTGAGTCGTACCGTGTTACCGCGTGTGATCCGCGACTTTGGTGCGCTGCACCCGGGCGTGCACTTTACCCTCAAGCAGGGCGATTACACGCGCAACGCCCAGTGGGTGCACGATGGCGTGGTTGATTTTTGCTTTACGGCACGCGGATTTACCGCTGGGCTCGAGAAGCGCGTGGTCTATCACGACGAGTTGGTGGCATTGTTGCCGGCCGCGCATCCGCTGACGGCAAAGGAGAAGGTGACGCTCGCCGACCTGGCGTCCGAGTCGTTTGTGCTGCTGGATGAGGGCGAACAGAGCCTGGTGCTCGATGCATTTGCGGCGCATGGGCTGTCGCCGCATGTGACGAGCGAGGTCACCGACGACTACACCATCATGGCGATGGTGGAGGAGGGCCTAGGCGTGAGTATGCTCTACCGTCGTACTGTGGAGGGCATGCGTGCCGATATTCGCGTACGTCCCATCGTGCACGCCCCCTCGCGCGACGTAGTGGCGGCCTGGCGCAGCTGGGACACCATGCCTATCGCCACGAGGCGCTTTATCGACTATATGAGCTCACATATTGTCAATTAATGACTGGCGTGGCGTTGAGTGCGGTGTTTAGCGGGCAGTCGCTTTGGCTTGGGTGGCGCGATAGGTGCGTGCCGGGTGGCAGAGTAGCACCGCCACGACCATAAAGAACGCCGTGGTGCCCAGGCTGATGGGGTAGACCATCATGATGCTCGCAAAGGTGCGGAAGTGCGGGAACACGCAGAACACCCAATAGAAGCGGATGCCGCAGACGCAGATCATGGTGATGAGGGCGGGCGTGAGCGAGATACCAAAGCCGCGCAGGTAGCCTGACATGTTTTCGTAGAACATGCTAAAGGCGTACGCCGGGAAGATCGAACACACGCGGATATAGCCGATCGAGACGATGTTGGGGTCGCTGTTGAACAGCGACAAGATCTCGCGTCCCAGGCCGACAATAACGATGATCGTGGTGAGTGCAACGATACCGCCTTCGACCAGGCAGACCTTAAGCGTTTTGGTGCAGCGATCGATCTGGCGGGCACCGTGGTTTTGTCCCACAAAGGTGGTGCAAGCCTGGCTAAAGCTGTTGAGCAGGTTGTAGCACACGTACTCCAGGCTCATGGCGGCGCTCGAGGCCGCCATGACCTCGGTGCCCAGGCTGTTGATGGCAGACTGGATGATGATGTTGGCGACGGCAAAGACAGCGCTTTGGATGCCGGCGGGCAGGCCGATCTTGACGATGCGCTTGAGGGCGACGGGGTCGATAGCCAGGTCGCGTAGGGTGACGCGGACGACGGAGTCGGTCTTGAGCAGGCGGATAAAGAGCGTGGCGGCGCTGACGGTGTAGGCGATGGCGGTGGCGATGGCGACGCCCGCGACACCCCAGTGGAGCACAGGGACAAAGATGAGATCCAGGCCAATGTTGAGGACGGTGGACACGGCAAGCGCCTGCAGCGGCATGCGCGTGATGCCGACGGAGCGGAAGATCGCGGCCTCAAAGTTGTAGAGCAAGATCGAGGGCATGCTGAGCAAAAAGACGCGCAGATAGAGTGAGGCGAGCGGCATGGTCTCGGCGGGAACGTTGAGCGCGGCGAGCATGGGCTCGGCAAAGATCTCGCCCAGTGCGATGACGACAAAGCCCACGAGTGCCATTAAAATCGAGGTATGGACGGCGCGTTTGACCATGTTCTGATCGTTGCGGCCGATAGCGTTGGCGATGACCACGTTGGAGCCAAGCGACATGCCAATAAACAGGTTGAGCATAAGGCTGGTAAGCGGAACATTGGAGCCGACCGCCGCCATGGCGAGGGTTCCCTGATCGCCCGAGAAGTTACCGATAATGACCGTGGCGATGAGGTTCGACAGCTGCTCCAAGATGCTCGTGGCGGCCACGGGGAAGGCGAACAGGGGAATATTGCGCCACAGCGAGCCGGTGGTCATGTCAATGTGCTTAGATACGGTGTCAGCCATACGCTCTCAATCTCTAATATGCTCTTTCGTGCTTATTTGCGCAGATGATGATACTCCTAATCGACTAGTCATTGGGGACGTTCTTAAACGACTAGTCATTTAAGAACGTCCCCAATGACTAGGTGGGGAAGGCGTGCGACAATGGTGAGCGTTGTGTTGTTCGCGCTAAGGAGTTGCCATGTTGTTGTGTCCCGTTTGCCATGAGCCGTTGGTGGACGACGAGCGTGGTGCTGCATGTGCGGGCGGACACCGGTTTGACCGAGCTCGCGAGGGCTATCTATATCTACTACGTTCGTCCAAGAGCGGCGACTCCATGGGCGATCCCAAGTCGCAGGCACGCAGCCGTCGTGACTTTCTGAACCGTGGATACTATGCGCCGTTGCGCGATGCGATGGTTGAGCTGGTGCGCAAGCAGGTGTCTGGGCGCGCCGCGTTTACGAAAGATCCCATGACGCTGCTCGATATTTGCTGCGGCGAGGGCTACTACACCAGCGCCATGGGCGCGGTGCCGGGCGTGGATGCTTACGGTTTCGACTTGGGCAAAGAGATGGTTCGCCTGGCCGCCAAGCGCGGCGATGTAGCCTATTTCGTAGCCAACATGAAGGATATCCCCGTGGCCGATGGCGCCTTCGATATGGTGACCGAGCTCTTTGCTCCCTTTAACGAGCGCGAATTTGCCCGCGTGCTGGCGCCAGAGGGCTCGCTCTACACCGTGGTGCCGGGCGCCCGTCATCTCTTTGGGCTTAAGGAGGTGCTCTACGACACGCCGTACCTTAACGATGAGAAGCTGCCGAAGACCACCGAGCTCGAGTTAGTCGGAACGCAGCGGGTGTCTGCGAATATTACGCTTCAGACCCAGGCCGATATCGAGGCGGTGTTCCAGATGACGCCGTACTACTATCGCACGCGCCCTGCCGACAAAGAGCGCCTGGCAAACCTGGACACGCTCCAAACCGATATCGACTTCATCATCGCCGAGTACCGCCACAGCTAACAACCAGCCAAAAAAGGACAGGTTTATTTTGGTGGGTTTTATCTAGGCAAACGTAAAGGGCCGACCGCGTTGCTACGCGATCGGCCCTTTTTATTGGCGTATATACCAGAGTCGCTGAGCGATTGACACGGATGCGGTTTAGCTCAAACGGTCCATGCCCTCTTTCTTGACGCGGTTGGCGAGTACAAAGTAGATAATGCTGACGATCAGGCCGGTAAAATCGGGGATGCTTGAGCCGGTCCCACCCAAGAGGGGCAGGGAGAGAAGCAGACTGATGACCGAACATGCTAGGCAGACGATGGACCAAATCCAGACAACGCCAGCCTTGGCGGGATTATTTGCCGCGCGGATGCCAAAGACGGCGGTCACAATTTCGACGACGCCCAATACGATGACGACGATGCAAGAAACGATCATGGCACCCGTGATATCGCCTGCCGCGCTGCCCGCAAAGAGCGCTGTAGCACCCATGCCTGCGCTTAGAATGCCGACGACAAAGAAGAAGAACGATAGGATTTTGAGTAATTTGCAGGCGTTGCTCATGGCTGGTCCTTTCGATACGAGTACGCCAACCTGGCGCACCCCATGTGCTGCACATATGGTGAAGCACATTGTAGTTCAACGCGGCGATGCATGTGCCTGAAAGCGCTTTGAGCCCGCGCAGCCCAACCCCAACCTTTCAAAAAAGAAAGCTGGGCGTAAGTCAAATCGATGGCAGCGTATGCGCGGCGCTGCGATGATGGGGCCATGGTAAGAGCTGGACCGAAGGAGAAGCCATGATGTACGGAGCAGGGCAAGTGTGTGAGCCGCGGTCGTTGGGAAGGCGCATGAGTGATTCCGTGATCGCTGCCGTGTGCACGGGATTGATGGCGGTGCTTTGCATTGGGATGCTGTGGGCCATGTCGCATGTGGGACAATAGCGGACGGTTGGGTGCTGGCATAAACGGCGCTCACGTATTCGTTTTGCTTGTTAAGGAGTATCCATGGGCGTCGTCGATCCCTTTTCTGTTGCTCGGGCCGCGGGGCTCGAGCTCGTGCGGAAGTCCGAGGCCCTCACGCTCACCGACGGCATGATGGAGTTGCGTGCCGATTTTACCCGCATGCTTCCACGGCTCAAGCAGGGCCGTCTGCAGCAAGAGCTGTTGGTAAAGGCTGCCCGCATAAAAGGTGCCGAGCAACCGTGGGCAATCGATGCCACAGCAGGCTTTGGCGAGGATTCGCTGCTGTTGGCGGCCGCGGGCTTTACCGTCGATCTGTATGAACAGGATTGCGTGATCGCGGCGCTCCTCAAGGATGCCTTGGATCGCGCGGCGGATGATCCGGCGCTTGCTGATGCCGTGACCCGCATGCGTTTGCATGCGGGCGAGGACAGCATTGCCGGCCTTCGCCATGCAGCTGAGCTGATCGGGCAGGGCGAGCTCGCCGCTCCCGACGTGGTATATCTGGATCCCATGTTTCCCGAGCGCACCAAGAGCGCGGCGGTGAAAAAGAAGTTCCAGCTGCTGCATCACTTGGAGCAGCCGTGCGCCGATGAGGCGAAACTGGTCGAAGCTGCGCTTGCGGTGCACCCGCGTAAGGTCGTTATCAAGCGGCCGGTGAAGGGACCGCTGCTTGCCGGCGTTAAGCCGAGCTATCAGCTTGCGGGCAAGGCCGTTCGTTACGATGTTTTGGTGCCGCCGCGCCCGTAGCTTGCGCGCGATAGCTGGTGCTCCGTCAGTGCCGTGCCGAAGCGGCGCCTATTTCCAAGGGTGCGACGTCAGGTGCCAGCCGCCGCAGTATTCGCATTTGTAGCAGGCTAAGCCGCGCCGCCCGCGGTTTTCGCAGTCGGGCATAACGGCCTCGGCCTCGGCGCGTGTGTCGTAACGGTTTTTGCGTTCGCACGACTTGTAGCGCCAGACTTCATCGCGCTCGGCGTTCAGGGCGTCGCGGCGCTCGTCTTCGCGCGCAAACAGGTCGCTCATATCGCCGCCCGTGGCGGCGCCCAAAAACTCGCTTTTGGCTTTTGACCAAGCGGCTCGCTTTTTGCTCCCCATCTGCTTCGTGCCCCTCTCCAAACGCTGGTATCATTGCCCAATCAAAGTGATACCAATAAACGTGAGGTCGCCGCGTGATGATCAGAAAAACCCTCGATACCGACATTCCCGCCGTCATGGCTATCTATGACGCGGCCCGCGCCTTTATGCGCGCGCATGGCAACGCCACGCAGTGGCCTGCGGGCACGCCTTCGGCCGAGCAGCTGGCTGCCGATATCGCTGCCGGTGGCAGCTATGTGTGCGAAGTCGATGGCCGCGTGGTGGCGACGTTTGCCTTTTTGCCGGGTCCGGACGAGTGCTATGACGTTATCGAGGACGGGCAATGGCGCAGTGACACTTCGTATGCTGTGCTGCACCGTGTGGCGTCCGACGGCACCGCGCACGGTATCGCGGCTGCGATGTTTGCCTTTGCCAAAGAGCGTGCCGATCACCTGCGCATCGATACGCACCAGGACAACCTGCCCATGCAGGGTGCGAGCCTCAAGGCCGGATTTGAGCGCGCCGGCATCGTGTATGTGTCAGACGGCACGCCGCGTGTTGCGTTCGATTGGCTGCGCGAGGCATAAAGGCCGAGTCACATACCAGCGTTTCACCGAAATGAAAATGGCCCCGAGTGGGGCCATTTTTGGTAAAACGCGTTGTTGTGGGGCTCGCGTTGCTACCGTCCCAGATGACCCCGGGCAGACAAAAAGGGGAGGTGCCGGCTTTCGCAAGGCGCGAACCTACGAAAATCACCGCGCGGCAACGCGGAGCGATGAGCTCGGTCGGGGGATAGGGCCCGCTTCGCCCGCCGGCTCGTAAATTGTATCATCCAGTGTGGAACGAGGACGCCCGTTGCCGCGTGCGATGGGCTTGCAATAAGAGGAGAGCCATGTCGAAGCAAGCGGTCGTTGGAATCTTGGCGCATGTCGATGCCGGCAAGACCACGTTGGCCGAGGCCATGTTGTTCAACGCGGGTCGCATTCGCAAGCGCGGCCGCGTGGACGATGGCGATTCGCATCTGGACACTAACGCGATCGAGCGCGAGCGCGGCATTACGATCTTCTCGTCGCAGGCCGTACTCGATCATGGCGATACCCACGTCATGCTCGTGGATGCGCCGGGGCATGTCGATTTTTCTGCCGAGGCGGAGCGCACATTGCGCGCGCTGGACTACGCGATTTTGGTTGTGGGTGCCAACGATGGCGTGCAGGGGCATACCGAAACTCTGTGGCGTCTGCTTGCACGTTATGACATCCCGACGTTTATCTATATCAACAAAATCGATTTGGAGAATCCCGGTCGCGATATTTTGCTGGCACAGCTCGGGCAGCGTCTTTCCGAAGGCTGCCTGGATGCCAACGAACTGCTGGCGGGCGGCGCCGTTCAGGAGGACGCTGCTGCGTTGGACGAGGCGGCGCTCGAGGAGTTTCTTGAGGCGGGTGAGCTATCTGTCGCAACGTTGTCGCGCATGGTTGCCGAGCGCAAGCTTTTTCCCTGCTTTGCCGGCTCGGCGCTCAAGGACCAAGGCGTTGACGAGCTGCTGGATGGCATATGCGCGCTGATGCGTGAACAGGCGTGGCTCCCGGAGTTTGCCGCGCGCGTCTATCGCGTTAGCCGCGGGGATCGCGGCGAGCGCTTGGCATGGGTTAAAGTGACCGGCGGCACACTGCATGCCAAACAGATGATTAACGGACGTTCCGGTGCCGAGGCGTGGGAGCAGAAAATCGATCAGGTACGCATATATAACGGCGAGAAGTATGAGCTTGCCCAAGAAGTTGCTGCTGGCGGTATTTGCGCCGTGACGGGTCTTGCGCACGTTCGCCCGGGGGACGCCCTGGGCGCGGAGCCTGCGGGCGATGCGCCTGTCATTGCGCCGGTCCTCACCTATACGGTGCTTCCGGGCGAACACGATGTCCACGCGGTGTTCAAAGCGCTGACTGAGTTAGCGGACGAAGATCCCATGCTCGGCGTAAGCTGGAATACGCATCTGGAGCAGATTCACCTGCAGTTGATGGGCGCCGTGCAACTCGAGGTCGTGCAGCGGGTGTTGGCCGATCGTTTTGGCCTTGCGGTCGAGTTTGAGCCCGGCGGCATCCTCTATAAGGAGACCATTTCGCAGCCGGTCGAGGGCGTGGGCCACTTTGAGCCACTGCGCCACTATGCCGAGGTGCATCTGCGTCTGGAGCCGTTGCCAGCGGGTTCGGGCGTGCAGTTTGGCACCGTGACCTCGACCGATGAGCTCGATCTTAACTGGCAACGTCTGGCGCTCACCAACGCCATGGAGCGCGATCACCTGGGCGTGCTGACCGGCTCGCCCATCACCGATGTGCGCATTACGCTCACGGGTGGCCGTGCGCATGCCAAACACACCGAGGGCGGCGACTTTCGCCAGGCCACGTACCGCGCGATTCGCCAGGGGCTCATGCAGGCGCGTGAGGCGGATGCTGCGGTGCTGCTGGAGCCGTGGTATCGCTTTGAGCTCGAGGTGCCGGGGGAGTGCGTGGGCCGGGCGCTCTCGGATGCCACGCGCATGGGCGCTGAGTACGAGCCGCCGGCGATGGCGGGTGATCGGGCAAAGCTTGTGGGTCGCGTGCCGGCATCCGAGGTGCAGGATTACGCGCTGGAGGTGGCCGCCTACACGAGCGGTCGCGGGCATCTGTACCTAGAGTTCGCCGGCTATGCGGCTTGCCATGATGCCGAGCGCGTCATCGAGGCGGCCGCCTACGAGCCCGAGGCCGATCTGCCCAACACGCCCGATTCGGTCTTTTGCTCTCACGGCGCCGGTTACACGGTCAAATGGTACGACGTACCCGCCGCGGCGCACGTAAAGATCGATCCCGCCACCTTCCGCCCCTGGCGAGCAGCAGACGCCGAGTTTTTCGGCCACATGTGACAAAGGGACAGTTCCTTTGTCACATGCTATTGGTATAACTCGGTATAAGTTGGTATAACTATTACCAGGGTTTGCCAATCCGAGGAGGCCGACATGAATCCAAATCCCTTTAAGCCCACGGCTGGCAAGCGGCCTCCGATACTCATCGGCCGCGAGTCGGTCATCGAAGATTTCGAGGAAGGGCTCGATAACGGCGCCGGAGCGCCGGGTAGACTCATGCTCATTACGGGAAACCGCGGCTGTGGCAAGACGGTTCTCCTACGGGAACTGCAACGTCTAGCCAATGAGCGCGGATGGGCGGTTGTCTCCGATTCCGCTTCGCTTGGCTTATGCGACCGCTTGGCCGACGCGCTTCGCTCGAATAAACCCGTTGTGACGTCAATGGAGTTCGGGCCGTCGTTTGGCCGGATGTCGGTCGAGGCGGCGCGAGCAAAGGGCGAGACGTTACGAGGGCTGGTCAACGAGCGCCTCAAGAAGCTCGGTCCAGGCAAGGGCATACTGTTTGCGATTGACGAGGCGCAGTCTGCGTCTATCGAGGAGCTGGCGGCTCTTGCCGTTCTCTATCAGCAAGTGCTCGGAGATCAGGATGCTACGGGATTGCCCGATAGCGACCAGCGCGGTCTTGCGCTGGCGTTCGCTGGATTGCCCAGTATGGTTGATGACTTGCTCGAAGAGCCGAGCGTGACGTTTTTGCGCCGTGCCCAGCAGCGTACGCTGGGGGCGATTTCTTTGCCCAAGGTGCGCGATTCGTATATCCAAACGGTCAAGGACGCTGGTCTTTACGTTGACGCGGAGGCAGCGGACCTTGCGGCACACAAGAGCATGGGGCATCCCTATATGGTTCAGCTGGTGGGATATTACATGTGGCGCTCTGCTGTCCGGCGTGGCTCGCAGGTCATCGAAAGGCGCGATGTCGAGGATGGCCATGCGGATGCCGTCTCCGAGTTCTACGAAGCAGCTGACGCGCCCCTGTATTACGGGCTTCGCAGTCCGCAACGCCTCTTTATCGAGGCCATGGCGGTTGACGAGGGTAAACCGACGCGCATGGCGGATATCATTGAGCGCTGCGACCGTACTCAGAGTTGGGCGAGCAAATATCGCGCAAGTCTGATTCGCGAGCGCGTCATCGAGGCCGCCGGATACGGCCTCGTCCGGTTTACCGTGCCCATGCTGGGCGCGTACATCCGCGATCGAGTTTTATGGCATGAGTAGGGTGATAAAGGTGACGGAACAGAAGATGAGCCCGCAGGCTATCGAGGTGCGTGGCGCGCGCGTCCATAACCTCAAAGACATCGATATCGATATTCCGCTGGGAAAGCTCGTGGGCATTGCCGGCGTGTCGGGTTCGGGCAAGAGTTCGCTGGCGTTGGGGGTTCTTTATGCCGAGGGCTCGCGTCGCTACTTGGAGGCGCTCAGCACCTATACTCGACGTCGCCTGACGCAGGCCGAACATGCCCAGGTGGACGAGGTACTGCACGTGCCGGCGGCGCTCGCATTGCATCAGCGCCCCAGCGTGCCGGGCGTGCGTTCCACCTTTGGCACCATGACCGAGCTTAACAATAGCCTGCGTCTGCTCTTTAGCCGCTGTGCCCATCACGTGTGCCCGCACTGCGGGGCGCGTGTGGAACCGAGCCTTAACGTGGCCGCTGGTCTGTCGCTCACGTGCCCTGCTTGCGGTCGCGAGTTCTACGCTCCGAGTGCCGAGGATTTGGCTTTCAATAGCGGCGGTGCGTGCCCTACCTGCGGCGGCACCGGTGTCATGCGCGAGGTGGACGAGGCGAGCCTGGTGCCCGACGAGTCAAAGACTATCAACGAGGGTGCGGTGCTTCCCTGGGGCACGCTCATGTGGGATTTGATGAAGCAGGTCGCCGGCGAGATGGGCGTGCGCACCGACGTGCCGTTTAACCAGCTCACGCCTCAAGAGCGTGATATCGTGTTCCACGGCCCGGCGGTTAAGAAACACATTCTCTACGTTCCCAAAAACGGCGAGGGCGCCACGCCGCTCGACTTTACCTATTACAACGCCGTCTATACCGTCGAGAATGCGCTCGCCAAGGTTAAGGACGACAAGGGCCTCAAACGCGTTGCGCGCTTTTTGCGCGAGGGAGCATGCTGCGATTGCGGCGGCACGCGTCTCTCCGAGGCTGCGCGCCAGCCCCAGGTGTGCGGTATCAATCTGGCGCAGGCCGCGGCCATGACGCTTGGTGATGCGGTTGAGTGGGTGCGCGGGGTGCCCGCATCCTTGCCGCCCGAGATGCGGCCCATGGCGACGGATATCTGCGATTCGTTTTTGAGCGTGGCCCGTCGTCTGGTCGACCTGGGTCTCGATTACCTTTCACTCGACCGCGCTGGTGCCACGCTCTCCACGGGCGAGCGCCAGCGCGTGCAGCTTGCTCGCGTGGTGCGCAACAGATCGACGGGCGTGCTCTATGTGCTGGATGAGCCCTCGATCGGCTTGCATCCTGCCAATGTCGACGGCTTGGTGGGCGTGATGCGCGACCTGGTGGGCGACGGCAACACCGTGGTTGTTGTCGACCACGATACGCGCGTACTGGCGGAAGCCGACTATTTGGTCGAGATGGGCCCCGTTGCCGGAGCAGGCGGCGGTAACGTGATCGCTGCCGGTACGGTAGGCGAGGTCGAGCAATCGCAGAGCAGTCGCATCGCGCCGTTTTTGCGCGCAGACCCCAAGCGCTTGCGCCCGCAGGTGACTGACGAGGAGATGTTCGACCAGGGCCACATCCGCATGGCAACCGATGCCATCCATACCGTCAAGCCGCTCGAAGTCGATATCCCGCGCGGCCGCTTGGTCGCGGTGACGGGCGTTTCGGGTTCGGGCAAGACGACGTTGGTGCTCGAGACGCTCATTCCGGCGCTTAAGGCCCGGGCAGCTAGCGAGCGCCTGCCAAGACATGTGCGTTGGGTCGATGCCGAAGGCATTGCCCGTGCCAACCTGATTGACGCCACGCCCATCGGCGCCAACGTGCGCTCGACGGTCGCAACCTATGCCGACATCCATGATGAGCTGCGCCGCGCCTTCGCCCGTACGCCCGAAGCCAAGGCAGCTGGCTACAAGGCGGGCGCCTTTAGCTATAACACTGGCGCCTTGCGCTGTCCTACGTGCGACGGCACGGGATCGATATCGCTCGACGTGCAGTTTTTGCCCGATGTCGAGATCGTCTGCCCGGCATGCCGCGGCTCACGTTATGCAGACGCGGCTTCCCATATCCATCGCGAGGGCAAGGACGGGAGTCTGCTTACGTTGCCGCAGCTCATGGACATGAGTGTGGACGAGGCCCTCGACGCCACGGTGGGACTCAAGAAGGTTCAGACGCGCTTACAGACCTTGCACGACTTGGGCCTGGGTTATCTCACGCTCGGTGAGCCCACGCCGGCGCTCTCGGGCGGCGAGGCACAACGCCTTAAGCTCGCGAGCGAGATGGGCCGCGTGCAGGACGATGCCGTATTTGTGTTCGACGAGCCCACGATCGGCCTGCATCCGCTCGATGTTCAGGTGTTGCTGAGTGTGTTCGACGGCCTCGTTGCCAAGGGCGCCACGGTTATCGTGATCGAACACGATCTCGACCTTATCCGCAACGCCGATTACGTGATCGACATGGGCCCGGGCGGTGGCGACGCGGGCGGGCAAATCGTCTGCGCCGGTACGCCGGGTGACATCGCGGCCTGCCCCGCAAGCATCACCGGTCGCTATCTATAGACAATGAGGCAAAGGGACAGCCTCTTTGCCTCATTGATGCCTATTTCACGCATTGAGCCGCGAGATAGTCGCGGAAGAATGGCAATTCAAATGCGACGAGCCCTCGTCCTCGTTCCCCGATGATGCCGGCATCTATCATGCGGCGTCGGTAGCGGGAGACCTGCTGCGGCGAACGCTTAAGGCGCTCGACAAGGTCGGCGGTGGTGGACTCTTCCTCGTCATCGAGCATGGCGATGAGGAATCGCTTGTCCTCTGCAGTGAGTTCCCGATAGGTTGCCGCGAGGATTCGGTCGTCCATCTCGTCGCGCGCGATTTTGATTCCCAGGTCAAAGTCGCGCGACGAGATTTCCTTCGAATCGCTTGTGAGATCCCAGGCACGGTAGCCTACGAGTTGCAATAGGAAGGGAAAACCAGAGATCGAGCGAACGGCTCTATCGATTCCCTCAGCATCTGCCAGGCGATCGTTTTCCTGAATTGTGCGAATCAAGGCCTCGCGCACGTCATAGTCGGCAATGCGACCCAGATGATATTGTTGGGCGCGGCGAAGGAACGAGACCGTCTTGTGGTTCAGTAGCGTCGATACGTTGTTGGGAAGTCCCGCCATGAGCAGGGCGACGCGTTTCCCATCGGTCACAAAGTGCTGATACGTCGCTGCGAGCTGAATCATCTCGTCGAGTGTCGGGTCCACCTCGTCAACCGTGACGAGCAGACCGGTGCCCGCCTCGTTGAGCTGGTCGATGATGTCGCTCATGCGATAACGCCAGGTTGAGGCATCGTGAACGCGATTGACCTCGATGCTGCCGAGCGGTGCAATTCCGAGACTGGTGACTTCGAAGTGGCTGGACGGGTCGATGAGATGTGCTGCGGCACGTTTCGCACCGAACTCGATTTCCTCAAGCATTCCCGGGAGCGCGGTCGTCTTTACGGCTATCCAGCCGTGGGATTCCGCCCTTGTCGCGAGCGACGACATGAGAGCGGTTTTACCGGTTCCACGCGCGCCTGAGAAGATCGAGGTCAATTCCGGGCGCCTGCGCTGGCTCAAAAAGGCACGGTCCAAATCCCGAATAATCTGTTGTCTGCCAGCGAGATGGGCAGGAACCTCACCAAAACTGGGGGTAAACGGGTTCTCGAGATATTTCACAAGGCTCTCCTTTCACACCGCCGTTTAACTTCATTTTACTTTAGTTAATTCTGATTAAAAGTGATGGCTCTTTATCTAGAGCATCAATTAGGCGTGTGTGCCGTCGGCGTGGCGCTTGAATGTGACAAAGGGACAGTTCCTTTGTCACATTCCCGGAAAGCCTGTTTGGCGCAGGGCTTCGTAGAGGACGATGGCGGCGCTGTTGGAGAGGTTGAGTGCGCTGATGCGGTAGTCGTCCGGATTGATGAAGTTGCCGCAGATGTCCTGTTGAAGGATGGCCTCGTGGCTGTCCTCGGTATGTCCCAACGATTCCTCGTGAGCTTCCCAAGCCTCGGCGTTATCGAGTGAGTCGCAATCGCGCAGCATCGGGATGCGCTCGCAGCGCTCGGGCGCTGCGGCAAGCAGTGGCTCGGGAATGCCCGAGCTCTCGCTGCCAAAGACCAAATAGTCACCGTCGCGGTAGGTGCTTTGTGCATAGGTGCGGAGTGCCTTTTTGGTCAGCAGATGTAGGCGCTCGTCGGCGGGGGAGAGGTCATTGCGCGCAAGGAAATCCTCCCAGTCGGCATAGGTCGTCACGTCCAAGTTTTGCCAGTAGCCCAGGCCGGCGCGACGCACCGTCTTGTCGTCGAGCGAAAAGCCCAGCGGCTCCACCAGATGCAGGCGGGCGCCGGTAACCACGCAGGTGCGGCCGATATTGCCCGTATTGGCCGGAATCTCGGGCGCATACAGCACGATGTTGAACATGAATCTCCTTGGCTCAGAACGAAAAACCACCACGAAGGGGACAGGCACCTTCGTGGTGGTTTGGCGGTTACGTAGGCGGAAAAATACCCGCTTGGATAAACCTAGGCGCGGTGCCAGTCGGTCAGACAGGCATCGAGGGAGGCGATGAGCGCATCCTTGTCCATGTGACGGCCGATGATGCACAGGCTCGTCATGCGGTCGCCCGTCTCGTCGTCCCAAATCTGCATGATCTCGGGGTTCTCGTCGATGATCTTCTGCTTCTCGCCCTCGGGCGCCGAATCGACAAACAGGCCGTTCTCCATCAGGCGCATCTGGTGGCCGGCCTGCTCAAACATGTAGCACATGTCCGGATCGCCGGTCTGCCACAGCGGACCCTTGACGCGGATGACCTCGTCGGGCCACTCCTGCTCAACAAAATCGGTAAACTTCTGCAGGTCAAACGGCTTGCGGCGCGAGTACACAAAGGTCTCGATGTCGTACTCGAGCACCTCGGGGTCGTCGTGCTCCTCGGGATGCTCCATGGCCTCGATCCAGGCGGCGGAGTTGTAGGCGCGCATAAAGTCGAAACGGCCGGTATCGAGCAGCTCCTCCATGGGGACCTCACCGTTTTGAGCCTCGACGATTACGGCGTCCTTCTGCAGACTGCGCACGATAGCCTTGAGCTCGGCAATCTGCTCAGGCGTCACGGTATCGGTCTTGTTGAGGATCAGCGTGGAGCAGAATTCAATCTGCTGGATGAGCAGGCTCTCGATGTCGTCCTCGTCGATATCCTCTGCCAGTAGGTCGCGGCCGCCGTTGAACTCGTCGTACATGCGAGCACAATCGACCACGGCCACGATGTTGTCGAGCGCGAGCTTAGGCTCGCCGCCCACCTTGGCCTCGTCGCAGAAGCTCGAGATGGTGTAGGCGATGGGGATAGGCTCGCAAATACCCGATGCCTCGATGATGATGTAATCGAAGTTGCCCGAATCGGCGATGCCCTGCAGCTGGTTGGCCAGGTCATCCGAAAGCGTGCAGCAGATGCAGCCGTTGGTGAGCGGGATGAGGTCGTCGGTCTCGGAAAGGCCGCCGTCGGCGATAAGGCTGGCGTCGACGTTGATCTCGCCGATATCGTTGACGATCACGGCGGCGCGGATGCCGCCGTCGTTAGCGAGGATGTGGTTGAGCAGCGTGGTCTTGCCGGCACCGAGGTATCCGGTAAGCATGATAATCTTCACGGGTTTGTTGGGCATGTGCCCTCCTTTGTTAGACTTGGCTTACAGTTGAATCTTATGCCAAACGCATGCTCTTATACCCACGCGCTGGCAAATAACACAGGCTACTCCCAGGCTCCCCATACATCGGGGCAATAACCGACGGTGGCCTTTTTGCCGTTGCGCACGATGGGCTCGGCTAGAACCTGCTGGTTCTCGAGCAACTTGTCGAAGCGCTGGCTAGGGGTGAGGTGCTGGATGAGTGCGAGCATCTCCTCGTCCTTGGCCTTGGGGTTGAGCAGCTTGTCGATGCCGCCGACCGCCTGCATCACGCTCGTGAGCTCGCCCTTGCTCATCTCCTTTTCCTTAAGGTCGATAAACTGCACCTTAATGCGGCGCTCCTTAAAATAGCGCTGGGCTTTCTTGGTATCGAAGGACTTCTTGGTGCCAAAAATCTGGATATTCATGTTCCGCCGTTCTACCTGATGAAGTTGGTCGTTGCGCGATCTGCCTCGGGCGCGTTGATACCGGCGGCATGGCCTGCCTCGATGCAGCGTAGGAGCCAAGCCATGTTCTTACCGATGTTTCGCATGGTGGCAAGGCCCTCGGCATCCCCATCGGCGTCGCCGGGCACGCGGCCAAACACGTTGTTCCAGTACGTGGAGGCAACCACGGGCATCTGGTTGATGGTGAAGTACTTGTTGAGCACATCGAAGGTGGTCGACGTGCCGCCGCGACGGGCGACGGCGACGGCAGCGCCCGGCTTGTGCGAAAAGGCCTTGCTGCCGGCATAGAAGGTGCGATCGAGGGCCGAAAGGATGCGGCCGCTGGGGTGCGCATAGTAGACGGGCGAGCCAAAGACAAAGCCGTCTGCCTGCTCGGCGGCAGCGATGAGCTCGTTCACCACGTCATCGTCAAAGGTGCAGCGCCCGCCAAGCTTGCCGCACTGACCACAGCCGATGCAGTCGCGAATGGGCTTGGCGCCCAGCTGAAACACCTCGGTATCAATGCCTTCGGCGTTGAGCTGCTCGGCGACCTCGGCGAGTGCGCGGGCGGTGTTGCCGTTTGCCTTGGGGCTGCCATTGACCAAAAGAACCTTCATCACAAACTCCCTCTGCTGTCGGTGACTTCTGCAGAGGATTATCGCACGATGGGGGAGGCGGTGTGGGCGCGGTGCTAATCCAGTTTGGTACCTGGCACCTGCACGGCTTTCCCGAGCAACGCTTTGAGCTCGTTCAAAATCGAAACGGGCTGACGGTCGACGCCGTCCAGATGGAGCGTGGCCACGCGAATGGGCGGCTGATATTCAAATGGGCCAAAGAGCACGGGCGAACCCAGGAACCGCTCGATTTCCTCTGCAATCGCATCGGTTTCTTCGGGATCAAAGTCGTCGAAAAGCGCCACGAACATCGGCCCCGTCGAGCGGAACATACGACCCTTACCGCGCGAGCATTCCATCAGACAGGCGGCACATTCTGCCAAAACACGGTCGCCCGCATCAAAGCCAAAACGGGCATTGACCTGAGCGATATCATCGATTTTAATGGCGATCAACCCCGCCTTGCGCGCCACGCGACGCATTTCGCCAATGGCGTTGACCAGGGCGTGAATATCGCCCAAGCCGGTCACGGAATCGGTCGTATCTGCCAAGCTTCGGTTGATGATAATGCCCACATACATGCCGGGCTCGGTATCGGTGCCGTCCAAGCGGTAGCCCGTGCAGTCGCAAAGCACGTATTTTCCGGTGGCATCCATTACGCGATACTGCATGTAGTGGAAGTGCCACGTGCCGTTTATCACCATGTCGAGTTCGGCACGTACGTTGTCGCGGTCCTCGGGATGAACACGGGCGAGCCACATGTCGAGTGAGTTAAAAGGGTGCTGGGAGGGCAGGTCAAAATCGCGCACGGCGTTAACCGACCATTGCGATTCTCCCGTATCGAGATTGAGGATAAACGGATAGCGCGTCTCGGAGCTCATGGAGATCGCTTGGAACACCCGGTCGTTGCAGGGAAGCTGATCGACGATTGGGCGTTGCGGCGCGTCATCGTCTTTCGGTTGCTGCACACGATGCATAAGCTTATAGCGATACATCTTGCGATCGGCATCCATTGTCATCTGGCGACGCGTGTCGCCAGCAAGTGGATCGACGCGCGAGCAGCCAAAGCTAAAGCTGCCGATCATGGGCGCCTTGCCACCTGAGCTCGCCTCGATCAGCCTGGTACGTACCTGCTCCAAGCGCTGCTCGAGTTCAATCTCGTTTGCGGAGAGCGAGATGAGCACAAACTCGTCTCCACCGATACGGAACAGCATCTCATCGTGCTCCATGGTTTCGGAGAGCGTGCGGCAGATGCTCAGAATATAGCGATTGCCTTCGGCGTGGCCAAACCTATCATTGCAATGCTTGAGATGGTCGATGTCAATATAGGCGCAGGTGAAGGGGTCGCCTTTGCGCCAGAGTTGCTCGACGTGACGGTCGAATCCGTTGCGGTTGCCCAAGTTGGTGAGCGGATCGATATAGGCGTTGCGCTCAAGCAGCTGGCGCTCTTGTTGCAGGATGGCATGCGTCTTTTGCAGTTGCTCGCCAACGGCGCGTAGCCCAGCAGGCAGCGCGGCAACATCGAGTTCGGCGGTCGAGACGCCGTTCGCAAGTCGCTGAAGATAGGCAATAATCGATTGCTCGCCCAGGCGATACGACTCGTTCATGATGGATAACCTCCTTGGGCGGAACAACGGTTTGTATCATATCCCCAATTCGGTTTGAATTGGGGATATAAGTTAGCTAATGGAGACAAATATCCCCTTCGACGGTGGCGTTTTGCGCGCGAGCGTATCAGTTGTTATTGCCGCCATCGAGCAATGCCTCAAAATCCTTCGCCTGCATGGGGCGGTAGTAGAGGAAGCCCTGAGCGTAGCGGGCGCCCATTTGTCGTAGCATGTTCGCCTGCTCATTTGTCTCGACGCCTTCGACCACGACGGGCAGATGGAGCGACTGCGCCATTTCGAGCATCGATGAAATGATTTGCGTGCTGCGGCCTTGATCGCGGTCGGTGGGCACAAAGGTGCGGTCGAGCTTGATGACGTCGACGTTGACGTTCTTGAGCATCGCGAGCGTGGACTGGCCGGTGCCAAAATCGTCCATGTAGGTCGAGAAGCCACGGGTGTGCAGATCCGCGGTCAGCTTATCCACGGCCTCGGACTCTCCGGTATAGGCGGTCTCGGTGATCTCGATATGCATGAGTTCGGGCGGCAGGTTGTACTGGGCGGCGAGCGACCCCATATGCTCGGCGACATCGCAGGCAAGAATGTCTACGCGCGACACATTGAGGGAAATCGGAACCACGCGAAGTCCTCGATTGAGGCGCTCGCGGAGCCACATAGCGACGCCCTGCCAAACATATTTGTCGAGCGTCACTACAAAGCCGCTTTCCTCGAGTGCGGGGATAAACGTTGCGGGCGAAATAAGAGAGCCGTCCTTATCAATCCAGCGGGTGAGTGCTTCGGCGCCAATAATCTCGCCGGTTTCCATATCGACCTGGGGCTGAAGATAGTACGTGATGCGACCATTTGACAGCGCGTACTGGAATTCGGTCAGCGTGCGGTTGAACACGATTTCGCGCTTGTACTCCTCGGGGCAAAAAATGGCAATGCGCTCCTTAAAGTCGTTTTTTGCGCGCCGATTGGTAAACATGGCCTTTGCCTGCGCATCGATGGTGATCTCCTCATTGGAATCGATGGGGTAAACGCCCATGGACGGCCAAAAACCTACGCCGCCATCATGCCTGGCTACTGCCTCGCGAACGCGGTTGTAGATTTGATGGACGGTGATGTGCTTAAAGGGGATGAGTACGCAAAAGTCATCTTGGCCCCAGTACCCTGCGACGCCCATGCCGGCATTCTCGATGTCCTTGAGGACCGTGCCCACATCGGCAAGCAGGCGGTCGCCTTCGGCCTGTCCATACCATTCGTTAAACAGGCGCATGTGGCCCATGTCGACCGTGGCGATGCACCAGGCACCGTCGCGTCTTGCCTCGAGAAAAGCGTTGGCGCGCCGCATAAACTCGCTGGGTCGATAGAGGCCCGTGAGCGAGTCGATACGTTCGACGATGGCGCTTTTGCGCTCAGCCTCGGGTATGGGGAGGCTGTCGTTGGGAACAAGCCCGCCGGCCGTGCGAAGGCGACGGTCGAGTTCGCCTAAAACGGCGGTCGCTTGATGGGTTAAGTGCTCGTAAAAGGCCGGGACGACAAGGCAGACGGGAGTAATGGTGTCGCCTGCGATTCGAACAGGAGCGAAAACGGCCTCTTTAAGGTGGCGGGTCAGTTGCTCGAATGCCTCGTGGTCTAGGTCGTTGCTGAGCACGACGAACTGGACGCTTCGTGAACGGTAGACCCGGCTCCTGCCGCGGGTGATCGACAGCATGCGGCCTGCGTATTCGGCAAGCATGTTGTCGACAGCCTCGGCCCCGTAGAGCTCGTTGAGCTTTGTCGTGCCACGAACGCGCACCGCTATAAGCCCCGTCTCGCAACGATCGCGGCGGCAGGCGTCGATGGCGTTGGCCAGCATGCGCTGCGTTCCGAGGCCTGTGGCGGCGTCGACGGTTTCGGCAAGTGAGTGGTTGACGAGCTCGCCGACATAGAGCGAGGGGACATTTCCGTCGCCGTCGATACGAAACCCGCGAGCACGGCAAAGGACGTAGTCTCCGACGGCGTTGCGCACACGATACTGCATGACGCGACGGTGCTTGGTGCCGTTGTAGACTTGGTCGATGTCGTTGATGCAGGCCTCAAGGTCGTCGGGATGGACGCGCGTTTTCCAGTAATCGCGACAGTTGTCTATGTGCTCCGAGGGAAGGCCAAGATCGCGCAAGGCACCTTGTGACCAAAGGGTGCGATGTTTGTCCAAGTTCTCGATAAAGAAATAACGGCCCTCGTTGAGCATCGAAAAGGCGTCAAAAACACGATCGCTTATTTCGAAGTCGTCGGCGTGAACTTGCGTGATATTGCGTCGATCGAGGTGCATGGCATGACGTAGCTTGTAGTCGTACATGCGATGGTCGGCATCGAGCGTCATGCGATTGGAAGCTTCGCCCAGGGCGGGGTCGGCATGTGACACTCCGTAGCTAAACGAGCGGGGCATCTCGGAATCGTTGTTTTTGAGCAGAACCGTTCGGCAGTGTTTCAGACGTTCGGCGAGGTCGTCCTCGGTTGCAATCGTAGATAGGATGGCAAACTCGTCGCCGCCTATGCGAAACGCCGCTTCGCCCACCTTCATATACAGCTTAAGATAGAGACTTACCTGCAAGATATAGCGGTTGCCCTCGTCATGCCCAAAGACGTCGTTGCAGTGCTTGAGATTGTCGATATCGATGAACGCCATGGTAACGGGGGCGTCCTGCTCCCAGAGCTCCTCGAGGGAACGGGCAAAGCCGCCACGGTTGCCAAGCCCAGTAAGCTGGTCGGTAAAGGCAGTCCTGATCAGATCCTCCTGCCGCTCGAGAAGGTCACGGACGGTCTTTTCGAGCGTTTCGGTGTAATTGCTGACAGTATCCATGTTCTAAGCGGCTTTCTGAGGTCGGGGCGGATTGCGTCGGGCGAGTTTGTTGTGTACACGCGTCGTTGCTCGGCGTTTTGCGTGTATCCAGGCCCCCGCCTTGCTGCGTTGTTGAGTTAATTTGTCGGCTAATGTTCGCTGTTGATAACAGCTGAGTAGTGTAAACAACAGCACACAATTATATATGGGTGCACATGCTGTGGGCGGCTATTGTTCGACAGGCGGTGGCGCGACGATGCGATGTTCGATGAAAATGCGACTGAGACGATATATGTTGACGGGTATACTTGTTCCGTTTGAATTTGCGGGGACGGAGATGGTCGCATGGCACAGTCAAATACGACGCGCACGGTGGGGCTGGCACTCGAGGGAGGCGGCTACCGCGGTATGTATACGGCGGGCGTGCTCGACGTTTGGATGGAGCACGGCTTAACTTGCGACCATATGGTGGGTGTCTCGGCGGGCGCGGCGTTTGGCTACAACTTTAAATCGCGCCAGATCGGCCGCGCCATTCGCTATAACAAGGCCTATTGTGCCGATAAGCGCTATGCGGGTGTAGCAAGCTGGCTGCGGACCGGCGATATGTTCAATGCCGATTTTGCCTATCACGAGGTGCCCATCGAGCGCGATCCCATCGATTTGGAGACATATCGCGCCTGCCCCATGCGGTTTACGTGCGTTTGTACCGATATCGAGACGGGCAAGGCCGTCTACCACGACCTGCCCTATGGCGATGAGCACGATATCGAGTGGATCCGGGCGTCGTCTGCTATTCCTGTGGCGACGCGTCCCGTTGCTATTGACGGGCATAAGTATCTGGATGGTGGCGTTGCTGATTCTATTCCCAGTGCATGGCTGTTTGCGCAGGGGTATGACCGCAATATCGTGGTGCTCACGCAGCCGGCGGGCTTTGTGAAGCAGCCCAACAGCGTGATGCCCATGCTGCGTCGCGTGTTCCATCACTATCCGGAGTTTGTCGCAGCGCTCGAGCATCGGCATGAGGTCTACAATGCCACGCTCGATGACCTGGCACGTCGTGAGGCCGCCGGCGATATCTTTGTGGTGCGTCCGAGCGAATCGGTGAAAGTGCCGTCGCTGTGCCGCGAGCCCGATGAGCTCGAGCGCATCTATCAGATTGGTCGCCGCGATGCGGAGGCAACCTTGCCGGCGTTGGAAGCGTATCTGGCGGGGTAAGGGTCGCATGTGGAAAGCGCATCCCGGAATGGAGGTCCAAACTGGGATGCGTTTTCCATTGCTGAAGATATGAGACTGCGAATCAGCTGCTCGGCCTATGCCTATGCCTGCTGCCAGGTGTCGACAAGCTCCTTGGCCGCGGCGTAGGGGTCGTCGGCACTGCAGACAGCGCTCACCACAAAGAAGCCATCGACGCCGGTGGCTTTGAGCTGCGGCAGGTCGGCCGTCTTGACGCCGCCGCCCACCACGATGGGCACGGGGCTTGCCGCATGGAGGGCGGCCAGGTCCTCAAAGCTCTTGGTGATGATAGAGCCGTCGGCTGCGCGTCCGCAGTCGCGCTTAGTCTCGGTCTCGTGGAGTGGGCCGATGCCCAGGTAGTCGACTAGGCTCATGTCGGCGGTCTTGACGTACTCGAGCATCTCCTCACAACGGGCCGAAAGGCCCACGATGGCGTCGGGGCCCAGCAGCTTGCGACAGACCTCGACGGGAATATCGCTTTGGCCCACGTGCACGCCGTCGACAGCAATACCCTGCTCGCGTGCGGCAAGCACACAGTCCAGACGGTCGTCGATCAGCAAGGCGACCTGACCGGTCTTGCCGGCCTGAGCGATTGCCTGCGCGGCATCGCCGGTCAGCGCGATGATCTCGCGGGCGCTTGCCACCTTGGAGCGCACCTGGATGCAGGTAAAGCCGGCGTCGAGCGCCTGGGCCACCACATCGCCCACGGGGCGCCCGAGCGTGTTTTCGGGGCCGAGTACCAGATAGGCCGAGATATCAAGGTTGTCGCGGATGCTCATCGTGCTTCCTCCTGCTTCTTGATCTGTGCTTCCATGCGCTCGAGCTTGCCGGTCATGGTGCCGGTAAATCCGGGCCGGATATCGGCTTTGAGTACGACTTCGGTGCGGATGCCCTTGCTCGCCAACACAAAGGTTGCGTCGCGCACGACCTGCATGACCTCGTCCCAGTCGCCCTCGATCTCGGTGAACATCGAGGTGGTGCGGTTGGGAAGGCCGCTCTCGCGTATGACGCGCACGACCTCGGCGACCTCGGCGGAGAGCTCATCGCCGGTGCCGCACGGGGCGATGGCCACGGCGACGAGCGTGTTCATGCCGGTATTGGTTGTGGGCTCGGACATGGCCTATGCCTCCTCGAGCTCGAGTCGGTTATCGGCGATGTCTTGGGCGGTCGCGCGGTAGAGCTCATCGATAAAGGCGACCTTAAAGCTCGCCGGGGCATCGGCGACGGCGGCAGCACGCGTGCCAGCGACGTTGTAGACGGCGGTACCGCAGACGGCTGCCGTAAACGGATCGGCGGCGCAGGCATACACGGCCAGCACGCCGCCCTGCGAGCAGCCGCAGCCGGTGATCTTGGACATGAGCGGGCTGCCGCCGTGGGACTTGGCCACGGTCGTGCCGTCGGTGATCAGGTCGACTTCGCCCGAGACGACTACGGCGCCACCGGTGTAGCGGGCGAGCGCCACCGCGGCATTGCGGGCGGCGTCTACCGTGTCGGTGGTATCGACACCGCGTACGCGGTTCAGATCGGCCGCCTCGCCCTCAAGACCCCATAGGCCAGCGAGCGCGATGATCTCGGAGGCGTTGCCGCGCACGATGGCGGGCTTATACTGCTTGAGCTCGTTTACCAACTGGGTGCGCAGACTACCGATGCCCAGGCCCACCGGATCGAGCACCCAGGGCTTGCCGGCGTCGTGTGCCGCCTTCGCCGCGCGGGGAATCGTCTGCTCGTAGATGGGGAAGAGCGTGCCCATGTTGAGATAGATGGCGCCGCCGCCGGCAACGAGCGCCTCGCCCTCGTCGGGCAGATAGACCATGGCGGCCGATCCGCCCACGGCGAGCTGCGCGTTGGCGACAAAGTCGATCGTCACCGTGTTGGTGATGGAGCCTGCCATCGGATTGGTGGCGCGAATCTCCTCCACGGCCTTGACCACATTTTGCTTAAGCTGTTCCGAATCAATCACTGCACATGCCTCCTTGGCATAGAAAAGGGGCGCTGTGCATAGACAGCGCCCCTGTAAAGGCGGCATGCTCCCTACGCCAGCATTAACTGACAGGTTCAAAGGATTGGGCCCATTGCCCTCTCAGCCTTGTGGTTTGCACCGCCGGCACTCCCGCATCGAATCTGTTGTTCCCTATACTAGCGCACCTGCCAAAAAGGGACAGGTTTATTTTGGCAGGTCGTTACAATAGGTAGGACCGATACGAATGGGGGCCTTATGATTAAACTTGTGCTGACCGATATGGACGATACACTGATTCCAGCCGGGCATGACGGCGCCAGCGACTACGCCATTGAGGGTATTCATGCCATGCAGGCGGCGGGTCTGCACTTTGGGCCGGTTTCGGGTCGTCAGCCGTCCGCGATGGGCTGGATGTTCAAAAACCGTTCCGAGTGTTTTTCGACCGGTGCGTTCTGTAACGGCCAGGTGATGTTTGTCGACGGCGAAGTAGTCGCTTCGCGCGCAATCGACAACGATGCTCTGATGCGTTTGGCTGACTATCTGGAGCAAGAGACCGACGATACATTTCTAAAAGTCTACAGCCTGGGCGATGACTTTTGGGGCAACGATGCCTATTGCGTGACGAGCAATCCCGAGCGTGCGCGTCGCGCTATGGAGTCGGGCGGCAATGCGTGGCTCAAAGGCGAAGAGGCCCCGTGTCGTCCCGTCGTCGATGGCGCGCCGGTGTTTAAGGCGAATATCTGGAGTGCCCGTTCGCGTGAGGAGCTCGCGGAGCTACGCGAGCGCGTTGCCGTTGAGGTGCCCGAACTCTCGCTTGTGTTTCCCAACAACCGAGTGCGCCTGTTCGACATCCTTCCGGATGGTTGGGACAAGGGCTGCGCTGCGCTGGAGCTGGCGCGCGCCTTGGGCCTGACGCCCGACGAGGTGGCCGTATTTGGCGATTCCGATAACGATCTGCCCATGATCGATGCCGTTCCCAACTCCGTTGCAGTCGCCAATGCCAATGAGGCCGTCACGGCTGCCGCGCGCTGGCATATCGGCGCCGCGGCAGATGATGCGGTCGCCGGGGCTCTGCATCAGATTGCCGCCTGCGCCGCGACGGGGGAGATGCCGCCGTTTATGCGTCAGGAGGGTGCAGCCGACGCGAATTTCGCGAACAGCTAAGGAGACAGCCATGAAGCTCCAGCAGCTCAGATATGTCGTCAAAGTTGCCGAATGCGGCAGCATTACCGAAGCCTCGCGCCGTCTCTTTGTGTCGCAGCCTTCGATTACCGCGTCGATTCGCGATCTCGAAAACGAGATGGGTGTGCACATCTTTGAGCGCACCAACAAGGGCGTCATTGTGTCCGAGGAAGGCGAGACCTTCTTGGGCTATGCGCGCCAGGTACTCGACCAGGCCGACCTGCTCGAGGGCAAGTACAAGGGCGCATCCGAGCAGGTGCCGCACTTTAGTGTGAGCTGCCAGCATTATTCCTTTGCCGTCAACGCGTTTGTCGACGTGATCCGCGAGTTCGATGCCGCGCGTTACGACTTCACCCTGCGCGAGGAGCAGACTCACGAGATTATCGAGGATGTCGCGCATATGAAAAGCGAACTGGGCATCCTGTACTTATCCGAGCATAACCGCGAGGTCATCGAGCGCATGCTGGTGGCCAACGAGCTCGTGTTCGAAGGACTCTTCTGCGCCACGCCGCATGTCTTCGTCTGCGCCGACCATCCGCTGGCGGACCGCTCCAGCGTGACGCTCGAGGATCTGGAAGACTACCCGTTCCTGTCCTACGAGCAGGGCAGCTACAACTCGTTTTACTATTCCGAGGAGCTGACCTCGACGTTCGAGCGTCGCAAAAATATCCGCGTGCGCGACCGTGCGACGTTGTTCAATTTGGCCATGGGCCTCAACGGCTACACGGTATGCTCGGGCGTGATCAGCCACGAGCTCAACGGCCCCGGCATTATCTCGATTCCGCTCGACGTGGACGAGTACATGGAGATTGGCATCATCACGCGCAAGAACACGACGCTTACGCGCTACGGTCGGGCCTATATCGACGCGATTCGTCAGCATATCTAGGCTGCTGTGCTCCGCACGGTTCAAGTCTCTTTATGACAGTCCAGACTGATATAGGAAACATCTATATCAAACTGTTATAAACGTATATTTTACGATGGTCATATGAGCGCTCATACTCTGTCCCAGTAAAGCAACCAATGCAAAGGGAGATATCTATGAGCACTTCGATTCAACCGAACGCGCCGTTTCGCGCCGATATCGTCGGCAGCTTTCTTCGTCCGCAGGCTGTAAAGGACGCCCGTGCCGCCTATGTCGCGGGTAAACTCGACGCTTCCGGCCTTAAGGCCGTCGAGGACGATGCCATTCGCGATTTGGTGGCCAAGCAGAAGGCCGCCGGCCTGCAGGTGATCACCGATGGCGAGTTCCGCCGCAGCTACTGGCACCTCGATTTTATGTGGGGCCTCAACGGCATTGAGCGCCGCACCTCACGCACGGGTTATATGTTCCATGATGAGGAGACGACGGCCGACACCGCCGTGGTTACTGGTCCCATTAGCGGCGAGAACCACCCGTTCGTCGAGCATTTTAAGTTCGTCAAGGCGCTTGAGGGGGAGGGCCAGGTCGCACGCCAGACCATTCCGGCGCCGATCCAGACGTTCTCTGAGGTCACGCTCGATCGCTGCGACGGCCAGCAGGAGAGCTTGCGCGCTGTCTATAAGACCGATGAGGAACTTGCCGACGCCATTGCGGCCGCTTATCGCACGGTGATCGCCGACCTGTACGCAGCAGGCTGCCGCAACATCCAATTTGATGACTGCACCTGGGGCATCTATTGCGATACCGACTTTGTGTCCAAGACCGGCATGAGCCCGGTTGACCTGCAAAAGGTGAGCGAGCTGGGCGTGGCGCTCAACAATGCCGCCATCGCGGGCAAGCCCGACGATCTGGTTATCAACACGCACGTGTGCCGCGGCAACTATCACTCCACGTATGCCTTCGAGGGTGCTTACGATCCCATTGCGCCGTACCTGTTCGCACATGAGAACGTCGACGCGTTCTACCTTGAGTTCGATACGCCACGCGCCGGTGGCTTTGAGCCGCTCAAGTACGTTGCTCCCGGCAAGAAGGTCGTGCTGGGCCTGGTGACCACCAAGGCGGCTGAGCTTGAGGACGAGGACGTTATCGTCGAACGTATCCACGAGGCCGCAAAGTATGTGCCGCTCGAGAACCTGTACCTGTCGCCCCAGTGCGGCTTTGCCAGCTGCGAGATTGGCAACAAGCTGACCGAGGACGAGCAGTGGGCGAAGATCGCGCTGGTCAAGCGCATTGCCGAGCGCGTTTGGAAGTAACGCTACCGTTTGCAGGTGGCGGCGCGCGCGAGACATTGCGTATCACGTACAATGGTTCGGATCGTATCGTTCGGGCAGGTTATCCGATATGCCTGATCGCCCTTCCATCATGAAAGGACATCCATGCCCCAGCTCTCGACGCCCACCGTATCTGAACTCGAGGAGACTGTCGAATAGTAGCTGCGTTCAGCCAAATTAAAAATGGCGTCCATGCGTATGTACGCGTGGACGCCATTTTTAATGCGTCAGTATCCAGTGGATGCCGCGCGCCATGCGCAGGTCAGTTTGGGCAAAATGATTGCCGGGGTTGAGCTCCAGCGTTGTTGGGATGTCGCGCTCGATAAACAGCTCTTCCATCGCGCGCGTGTCGTCGAGTACGTGCCGCATCATGCGGTTGGGCGTCTTGGTTTCCTTTTTACCGAGCGACAGATAGGCGGCGTCGGGCGTAGCCGTCATCGTGCGCTCGCGCGCGTAGTCGATAAAGCCGGGGAACCACAGCGACCCCGATGCACTCGCCACGCGCTCAAAGACATCTGTTTGCCAAAGTGCCCACAGTGCAAAAAGACCCGCCAACGAGTAGCCGGCAACGCCGCGCCAGGCGGGCGGTTGCGGGAGCGATGATTCGGCTTGGGGGATTATCTGCTTCAACAACTCGTCAAGAAAACCAGCGGCCTGTCCGCCAAAGGGCTCGGCATCTCGTATAGCTCCGTCGCATTCCCAGGGGCTCAGCTCGCGATTCCAATCGAGCCCTCCAATGGCGACAAGGGTGAACGGCGGGCAGTCGAGCTCTCGGCAGCGCTCGTAGACTTCACTACCGTCGCCCATAACCACGGGGAGGTAGATGACGGGCGCGCCTTCCGCACACTCTGAATAAACGGTTATCTGCTTATGATGCGCTTCCAAGGCAGGCTTCTCTCGGTGTTGTGATATTGACAGCCTCAATTGTCGCACGCTGGCACGGGGGCAGACGCTAAAAGAAAGGCGCGGAGCCGATCGATGCGATTCCGCGCCTTGTTGTTTTTGCTTTAGCAGACTATGCCGTTACGCCACGAAGAAGTAGACGAGGAAGGCAAGGGCTGCGATCCACATGAGCGGCTTGATCTTGGAGGCCTCGCCCTTAAAGAGCGCGACGACCACGTAGGCGATAAAGCCCAGGCCAATGCCGGCAGAGATGGAGTAGGTGAAGGGCACGCCGGCGACAATCATGAACGCCGGGAAACCCTGCGACACGTCGGACCAGTCGATCTCGGAGGCCTCGCTCATCATGAGGTAGCCGACGTAGACCAGAGCACCGCAGGTGGCGGCGCTGGAAACGATGGTGACGATGGGGGAGAAGAACGCGGCGAGAATGAACAGCACGCCGGTGGTGACGGAGGTGAGGCCCGTGCGGCCGCCGTCGGCAGCGCCAGAGGTGGACTCGACGAAGGTGGTGATGGAGGAGACGCCCATGAAACCGCCCACAGCGGCGGCGGCGGAGTCGACGATCAGGATCTCCTTGATATTCTCGACGTTGCCGTCGTCGGTGAGGAACTCGCCCTGCTTGGCCACGGCCATCGCAGTGCCCATGGTGTCGAAGAAGTCACTCATGAGCAGCGAGAACGAGATGACGAGGAGCGCGGGGTCGGTAAGGACCTTGACGATGGCGGGCACGCCGCCGGCGTCGGCGATGGGGCCACCGATGCTCGAGAAGTCGAGCGGGGCGATGATACCGGTCGGAGCCTGGGTCACACCTAGGGGGATACCGGCGATGACGGCGACGACGATGCCGATGAGCAGCGAACCGGGGACGTTGCGGCAGGCGAGGGCGACTGTCACCAGGATGGAGATGATGCCGACGATGAAGGTGGGGGAGGTGATGTCGCCCAGGCCGACGAGCGTACCGGCGCCAGCGGTGATGATGCCGGCGTCGCACAGGCCGATCATGGCGATAAACAGGCCCAAGCCAACCGAGATGGCGTGGCGCAGGACCACGGGGATGGCGTCCATGATGGCCTCGCGCAGGCCGCAAAGGACGAGCAGCAAGATGACGACGCCCTCAAGGAAGATGACGCTCATGGCCACGTGCCAGTCACCGCCGCAGACGGTGGTGGTGATTCCGGCGATCATCGCGTTGACGCCTAAGCCCGACGCGCAGGCGAGCGGGCGGTTGGCGAAGATGCCCATGCAGATGGTCATGATGCCGGCGCCCAGGCAGGTGGCGCAGGCGAGCGCTCCCGCATCGATGCCAGCGCCCGAGAGCACCGCGGGGTTGACGGCGATGATGTAGGCCATCGCCAGGAATGTTGTCAGTCCAGCGCGGAGTTCGGTCCCGATTGTGGACTTGCGCTCGCTGACGTGAAATAGTTCGTCCATGCATACCCTTTCCTTGTTCGGCCCCGAGTTTAGGCCGATTGACACGAACTCACCCACTATAGCCCCTTTACGACGCCGTTGTTCCTCGCATGTTGATGTTCGGCGCTTTGTAACAGACGGACGGTATTTTTCGCATGAAAATGTGTGGGTACCGTATACTTAAGCGGTTACAACGACCCCTATGGAGGAACGTATGATTAAAGAGCTTTGCCACGACGAGGCTATCCTGTCCCAGCGTTGCGAGGTTGCGACCGTCGAGGACGAGTCGGTCGCACAGGACCTGATCGATACCATCAAGTCGCTCGACGATGCCGGCTGCCTTGCCGCTAACCAGATTGGCGTTACCAAGAAGGTTTGCGTCTATCTGGACGACGCCGGCGAGCCCCACGTGCTCTACAACCCCCGTCTGGTGTTTGGCCTGGGCGCCAGCAAGATGGAGGAGAGCTGCCTGACGCACGAGGAGGTCACCAAGTCCACGCGCTATATCAAGTGCAAGGTTGCCTTTGACCAGATCGTCGACGGCAAGATGCGCGAGCGCAAGCAGGACTTCGTCGGCTTTGAGGCGCAGATGGTTCAACACATGATTGATCACTGTCTCGGTAAACTCGTCTAGGACGATTTGATCGGGGATTGAACCGGTGCGTTGGTCCGGGCGTGACATTGTTGTCATGTCCGGGCTTTTTTGTTTAGCGCCCCTTTGTTTGGAGACAATGAAATTAGCAAGAACGTAAAGCTAGGAGGCGCTATGTGTACGAGTATTCGATTTACCGATAATTCTGGCCACATGTATCTGGGCCGCAACCTCGACTGGAGCTTTGACTACGGCCAACAGGTTCGCGTGATGCCGCGCGGGTTTCACATTCCGTATTCGTTTATCGACGACGCGACAGCGGCACACGCGGTGATCGGTATGTGCATCGATTACAAGAACTACCCTATGTTCTTCGACTGCGGCAACGATGCGGGCCTCGCCGTGGCGGGCCTCAATTTCCCGGGTTATGCCGAGTATGCCGAGGGCCCTGTCGACGGCAAGACCAATATCGCGGCCTATGAGTTTCCCCTGTGGGTAGCAGCGACGTTCTCGACGGTCGACGAGGTTGAGGTGGCGCTGCGTGATGTGGCGATCGTGGCTAAATCGGCGGGCGAAGGCCTAGGCGTGTCGCTGCTCCATTGGATTATCGGCGACAGCCAGCGCAGCATCGTGGTCGAGATGATGGCTGACGGCCTGCATGTATACGACGATCCGGTCGACACCCTTGCCAACCAGCCGACCTTCCCGTGGCACATGGAAAACCTGCGCACCTATATCACCGCCACAAGCGATTTTCCGCAGACGGCGACATGGCGTGGCGCCGAGCTCAAGCCCTATGGCGCGGGTGCCGGCATGCGCGGCATTCCGGGTGACTGCTATTCGCCGAGCCGTTTTGTAAAGGCGGCGTACCTCAATGCCAATTACCCGCAAAAGGAGAGCGAGACCGAAAACGTCGTCCGCATGTTCCGCTCGCTCGAGGGCGTGGTGATGATTGAGGGGGCGTCCAGGATGGGCGATGGCAAGTTCGAGAAGACTATCTACACCGGATGCTTTAGCGCGCGCACGGGCAATTATTACTACGCGATGTATGGGGATCCGTCGATTCGCTACGTGAGCCTGATGGATGCCGAGGGCGCGAGCCCCGATAGACTCGTGGTTCCCGAGCCGCGTCGTTCGTAGCCGATAGCTTTACCGCAATGCAAAGCGGCCCTGCATCTCCCGTGAGGTGCAGGGCCGCTGTCGTTGATTTGTGACGTCGCTAGAAGTTGGCGTCGTTGAGTTGTTCGTTCTCGAGGCCGTCGAGCTGTTGCTGTTCGGGCGTATCGGCGACGCTCTCGAGCAACTCGGTGGGATCGACGTTCATGTCCTTACCGGCTTCGTTGCCGTTGACCAAGTCGTCCGAGAAGATGTCGACTTCCATTTCCTCGGCCTCTTCGATCTGAACCTCGAGCGGCACCTGGGTGCGCACGAGCTTAACGGCCGGGCGCATGCGGGCAAACAGCGGCACGTACTCGATGATGATGGCCGAGTTCTCGAGACCGTACCAGCGTGCCGGGCTTCCACAGGCGCGGCGGACGGCGTACTTGATGGCCATCACGCGGTGGTCATTGCGGTTAATGTCCGTTTCGGGGGCAAGCATCTTGCGCAGCATGCAAAAGCGGAAGTCACCCACGTTGCCGCGTGTCTCGTAGATGGAGTAGGTGTGATGTTGCGGCGGCAGCTCGCCCGATGCCATCAAGTCGCCGACGATCTGACGCAGATAAGCGTTGACGCGCTGGTTGACTTTAAAGCCCAGGTCCAGGCGAACGCGGAAGAGGAAGTCCGTGCCAAAGGTCTCGACGGAATACTCGTGCGTATAGGGCTCGTCGGTGACATGCACGTTAATGAACCAATACGCCTTGGCGCGCTTGGGATGTTTATCCAGGATGGAATAGAGCACGTCGCGGTCGAGCGTGAGCGGATCGGGGCTGTTGGTGAGAAACACCAGGTTGTCGGCGAGCACGGGATAGGTCTCGTCGTTGCGCAGGCGGTTGAGCTGATCGATGTACTTGGAGACGGGCAGCAGAATCGTCTGCGTGCGCTCGATGGCGGTGCCGCGACGCCACACATACATAAGGCCGAACAGCAGTGCGGCCAGGAAGATCATCACATAGCCGCCGTCAAAGAACATGGTGAGGCACGAGGCGAAGAAGCACAGTTCAATGGCACCGAAGAGCAGGGCGAAGACGCAGGCGCCCAGCTTGTGCTTGAGGATGCCGGCGATATAGCTCGTCAAAAGCGTCGTGGTCATGAGCATGGTCACGGTGATGGCGAGGCCATAGGCACTCTCCATGCGCTCGGAGTTTTGGAACAGCAGCACGATGAAGATGCAGCCGACCCACATGATGTTGTTGACGAGCGGAATATAGAGCTGGCCCTTGGTGTCGCTGGGGTAGTGGATGCGCAGATGCGGCATAAGGTTGAGACGCGTGGCCTCGGATACCAGCGAGAACGAGCCGGTGATGAGCGCCTGCGAGGCGATGATGGCCGCTACGGCCGAAAGCACGATGGCAAAGGGGCGCAGGGGTTCGGGGAGCATCATATAGAACGGGTTGACGATGTCCATCGCGAGCATCTGGGGGTTGGAGTTATTGGCGAGCAGCCAAGCTCCCTGACCCAGATAGTTGAGGATAAGGGCCGCCTTAACAAACGGCCAGGATGCATAGATGTTTGCCTTGCCCACGTGGCCCATGTCCGAGTAGAGCGCCTCGGCGCCGGTCGTCGACAGGAAGACGAAGCCGAGCACCATGATGCCCGAGTGGTTGATGGGCGAGAACAGGAACATAATGCCGCGGATGGGGTTGAGCGCGCGCAAGATGGACAGGTTGCCGAGCATGTTGAACAGACCGGCGCCTGCCAGGAACAGGAACCACAGCGTCATGAGCGGGCCGAACAGCTTGCCGATCGACGAGGTACCGGCGCGCTGCATGGCAAATAGGCCGCAGATAATGATGATGGTAATAATGATGACGTTGGTTTGCCCGTCACCCAAAAGCGCGTGGCCCCACTCGATGGTGCGCAGGCCCTCAATGGCTGTGGTGACCGTGACCGCGGGGGTGAGGATGCCGTCGGCGAGCAGCGCCGCGCCGCCGATCATGGCGGGGAGAATCAGCCACGGCGCCACCTTGCGCACGAGACTGAACAGGGCGAAGATGCCGCCTTCGTTGTGGTTGTCGGCCTTCATGGCGATTACCACGTACTTGACCGTGGTCACGAGCGTCATGGTCCAGATGACGAGCGAAAGCGCGCCCAGGATCATGTCCTCGCTGACGGTACCGATGCCGCCGTTGTTGGCGACGATTGATTTCATGGTGTACATGGGGCTCGTGCCGATGTCGCCATAGACGACGCCGAGCGTTACGAGCAGCATGCCAGCGGAGAGGGGGATGGCTCCGTGCCCGCCTTGCCCGCGCTGGTCTTGGAGGTTTGCCTCCAGTTTATTGTGTGCCACGAGGACTCCCTTAGACATCCGGTTATCTGTCTAGGACAAAAAACTTTATGCCGTCTTTATACATACAAGAGCAGTTTGGCACATCGGGTTATTTTAGACAATAATCCTCAGCTGGGGATTATTTATCTACGCAGGTAGCATTTCAAAGCAGGGGCTTTTAAGCACGTACTGTCTGGGCGATGCCAGCCTTGGCGTTTGCGCGTTTGCCGGCGAGTTCGCAAAAAATCGCGCCGCCGATGATAAGCGCGGCACCCATCAGGCGGACCGGTGTTATGGCTTCGCCCAAAAGGACGGCCGAGAACACGACGGCCGAAAGCGGCTCGAGGTAGCCGACGACCGCGACGGTCTGGACGGGCAGCTTGGCGACGGCGCTAAAGTAGAGCAGGCAACCGATGCCGGTGTTGATGACGCCGAGCATGACGACGGCGCGCCAATCAATACTGGCGGCGACGCCGGCGGACAGGAATGAGGGGGCGCCCTGCGTGATGAGCGTGAGGACCAGCGCGGTCACAAAGGCGGCGCTCACCTGGAGCGTGGAGTTCTCGAGGCCTTCGATGTGTGGCGCACCCTTGCTAGCGATGACCATCAGCGCATAGCAAAATGCCGAGGCGATACCGCAGACAATACCCGCAATGGGCATATTGCCGCCTAGACCTTGTGCTGCAATGAGAAAAGCACCGCAGGCGACGGCGATAAACCCGGCGATTTTGCCGCCGGTCAGTTTTTCACCAAAGATGAGTGGGGAGAGCGCCATAACGATGATGGGGCCACAGTAGTACAGCAGCGAGGATACGCCGACGCCGATCGTCTGGTAGGCGCGGAACAGAAAAATCCAGCTGGCGCCCAGCGCGGCTCCCGAGAGGAGGAGGGCTGCGGCTTCGCGGGGGCGAGATGGCGCCTGCAACTTATGGCTTTGGGTGATGGCGAGGATGGTGACAAGCGAGAGCGCGCCCAAAAACGTGCGTAGTAGCACGATATCGGAGCTCGGCAGCGCGATGGCAGCGGCGATGATGCCGTTGGAGCCAAACAATAGCAATGCTGCTAAGTACGTAAACAGTCCGTTGTTCATGCGCTGACATCCCCTCTATATCCGAACATGTTCACTATGGGTGAACTGGCTTTAGAAGAAAAGCGAATATAATGCATGGAAAACATGACAAAAACTCATGCAAGGGTGGGGACGTGCCGTGGAGACCAATATCCAAAAGATGCAAGTGCTGCTCGAGACGGTGCGTGCCGGCAGCTTTACGCGTGCTGCAGAGTGCCTGAGCTATTCGCAGTCGGGCGTGAGTCGCATGGTGGGCGACCTTGAGGCAGACTGGGGTTTTAAGGTGCTTGATCGCAGCCGCGAGGGCGTGGTGCTTTCTGCCGACGGGCGGCAGGTCATGCCGGCAGTCGAGGCGTTATGCGAAGAGTTTGGCCGCCTGCAGCGACGCGTGGACGAGATGCGAGGGCTCATGCGCGGCAAAATCTGCATCGGTACGTTTTCGAGCGTGGCGACCCACGTGCTGCCGCCAGTGATTGCGCGCTTTCGCGCCGATCACCCGGACGTCGATTACGAGTTGCTGATGGGCGATTACTCAGAGATTGAACAATGGGTGTCAGAGGGCCGTTGCGATCTGGGCTTTATCCCGCATGAGCCCCGAGAAAACGGCATGGCATCGCGGCCTTTGGTGCGCGACGAGTTGATGGCGGTAGTGCCGGCAGGCTCTTTGCTTGCCACGGCGGAGGCCGTCTCTCTTTCCGATTTGGCTAACGAGCAGTTTATTCTGCTAGAACGCGGCACCGATGACGAGATTACGCCGCTGTTTCGCCGCGCGGGCCTGGCGGTGCGCTCTAAGCTGTCGACTTGGGATGACTATGCGATTATGGCTATGGTCGAGGACGGCTTGGGCGCGAGCATTCTTCCCGCGCTCATCTTGCGCCGCTGTCAGTTCGATGTTGCCGTGCGACCACTCGAGGGACATCCCCATCGGCAGATCAATGCGATATATCGCACGGCTGACGTTTCGCTTGCCGCCGCTCGATTCCTTGAATACCTCTAAACGTGTGCACGTCATTGTCCGCTTTGGGCAAAACTCGGAGTTCCGTACGTTTTCTTATGAAATTGAACTTTCGAATGAGGTACGGCGCTATACTGCTTGCTAAATTGAACCTTGGTTCAATTCGTGTTCTATAAATTGAACTTTGCCAGCAAGGAGGTTCCTGTGGCCCAAGAGACGTTTTGCGATCGCCTGCGACAGACTATGTCCAATCGCGACGTTCGCCAGTCGGACGTAATCCGCGCATCGGAGATGCTCGGCAAAAAACTCGGCAAGAGTCAGATGAGCCAATATGTGAGCGGCAAGACGATCCCGCGGCGCGATGTGGCTGAGCTGCTCGCCCGGATTTTGGAGGTCGATGTTACCTGGCTGCTTGCCGGCGACGCCGATCAAGGCGAGGCATCATCACCCCGCAACGATTCCAAGCCCGAACCCCATCCCTCAGCTCAAATTGCAAGGAGCACCACCATGCGTACTTTTTCTAAATCCACCAAACTCGACAACGTCCTGTATGACGTGCGCGGTCCCGTCGTCGACGAGGCCGCCCGTATGGAGGACGAGGGCGAGCGCATCCTCAAGCTCAATATCGGCAACCCGGCGCCCTTCGGTTTCCGCACGCCCGATGAGGTCATCAAGGACATGCGCCAGCAGCTGCCCGACTGCGAAGGCTATTCCAACTCGCGTGGCCTGTTCTCCGCGCGCAAGGCGATCATGCAGTATTCGCAGATCAAGGGCCTGCCCAACGTTCAGATGGAGCATATCTACACGGGCAACGGTGTGTCCGAGCTCATTCAGCTTTCGATGAACGCGCTGCTCGACAACGGCGACGAGATTCTGATCCCCAGCCCCGACTATCCGCTCTGGACGGCGTGCGCAACCCTTGCCGGCGGTCATCCCGTACATTATCTGTGCGATGAGCAGGCGGATTGGTATCCCGACTTGGAGGATATGGAGTCCAAGATTACGAGCGCGACCAAAGCCCTCGTCATCATCAACCCCAACAACCCTACGGGTTCCGTCTATCCGCGCGAGGTGCTCGAGGGCATCGTCGAGATTGCACGCAGGCATCAGCTGATGATCTTTGCCGATGAGATCTACGACCGCCTGTGCATGGACGGCTACGAGCACGTCTCGATTGCCTCGCTCGCCCCCGACCTGCCCTGCGTCACCTTTAGCGGTCTTTCCAAGTCGCACATGATCGCGGGCTATCGTATTGGCTGGATGGTGCTTTCGGGCAACCAGCGCTGCATGAGCGACTTCATCATGGGCGTCAACATGCTCTCCAACATGCGCCTGTGCTCCAACGTGCCGGCTCAGTCGATCGTCCAGACGGCACTCGGCGGCCATCAGTCCGTCAACGACTACATCCGTCCCGGCGGCCGTGTCTACGAGCAGCGCAACTTTGTGTATGAGGCGCTCAACAAGATCGACGGCATCTCGGTGGTTAAGCCGCGTGCGGCGTTCTACATCTTCCCCAAGATGGATGTTAAAAAGTTCAACATCACCGATGACGAGCAGTTCGCCCTTGACCTGCTGCACGAGAAGAAGATCCTGATCACGCGCGGCGGCGGCTTCAACTGGGCTGAGCCCGACCACTTCCGCATCGTGTACCTGCCGCGCATGGAAGTGCTCAAAGAGTCCCTCGAAGACCTCGCCGACTTCTTTGACCATTACCGTCAGGCGTAACTAGTTCCGCCGTTCTACCGAACGGCGGACCGC
>CABQJV010000006.1 GCA_902464565.1 uncultured Collinsella sp. | reverse complement strand
CGGCCGCCGAGCTCTTCGGTGATGATCTCAAAGCTGCGCCGCTCGATGTCGCCGGGCGCCATCTCCTTGGAATCCATCTAGTACTCCACTCCTTTCCTTGCACATATCCCCTGCTCGTAGGGGTGTTTCTCGCACCGCATCTCGGTTATGTAGTCGGCCTTCTCCACGATCTTGCGGGAAGGCGCGCGCCCGGTGAGCGCTACTTCGACGCCGCGAGCGGACATATCGAGCGCGCGGTCCACGAGCGCCTCGTCGACAAGCCCCTTCGAAAGCGCGTCGAGCGCCTCGTCGAGCACGAGCAGCCCCTCCTGCGCGCCCTCGAGCTCGGCGAGCGCGGAAGCGAGGTTCCCATCGTGCAGCTCGCGCGTCGCGGCAAGTTCTTCCGACGTCATCGACCAGGTAAACTTGTCCGACGCCTTCCCCGCGAACACGGGCACGCCGAAATGCTCGGCGAGCAGGCGCACCTCCCCGCTTTCGCCGTCTTTCAGGAACTGCACGACGACGACGCGGCGGCCTGCGGCGAGCATGCGAAGGGCGAGGCCCATCGCCGCCGTGGTCTTGCCTTTGCCGTCGCCATGATACACGTGGATCATACGCCCTCCTCGATAATGCGGTAGACATACTCCATGTCGAGCGCCCCGCGCACGGAGTCGGCCAGGCGGTCGAACTCGCGCGCACGGTGATCGGCCGCGGACACCGCGCCCTCAGCACCCACGACGCTCTCGGGCAGGCCGCGCATGCGCGCGAGCGAGCGCGCGAGGGCGAGCGCCACTCCCGGTTCGTCGAACAGGCCGTGGAGATAGGTTCCGAACACGTTTCCGCAGGCCGCTCCTTCTGGTTTGCCGCCAATCATGCCCGCAGGGGCGCAGGAGACGGTCGTTTCGCCGTCGTGAATCTCGTACCCGCGCGCCGTCATGCCGTTCCACACCGAGAACGCGCCTTGGGCGCCCGTGATGCGCAGCTCCGACTGGGCGAGGCGCTTTTCCTCCTTGAACACCGTACTTGCAGGGATGAGCCCGAGCCCGCGCGCGGTGCCAGCGCCTTCCCTGCCGTGCGGGTCGGAAAGCTCGTCTCCCAAAAGCTGGTAGCCTCCGCATATGCCGAGCACCGGCGTGCCCGCGCCCGAAAGCGCGCGTACACAGGCTCCGATGCCGCTAGCCGCAAGCCAGCGCGCGTCGTCGAGCGTGGTCTTTGAGCCGGGGAGCACCACCAGGTCGGGTCGGCCCAGATCGGTCGTCGAGGAAACGTAACGCACGCCCACGCCGGGTACGCGCGAAAGCGGGTCGAAGTCGGTGAAGTTCGACAGATGCGGAAGGCGCACGACGGCGACGTCGATGACGCCGCGCGCCTCGCGGGCAGATAGGCGCGGCGCGAGCGAGTCCTCGTCGTCCAGGTCGAGCGTAAGATACGGCACGACCCCCACGACGGGAACCCCGCACATCTTCTCGAGCGGGGCCAAACCCGGGCGCAGGATTTCCACATCGCCGCGGAACTTGTTCACAACAAGCCCCCGCAAAAGCGCGCGATCCTCGGGCGCAAAGAGCGCGACCGTACCGTAGAGCTGGGCAAACACCCCGCCTGGGTCGATGTCGCCCGCGAGCAGCACGGGGGAGGACACGGCGCGCGCGAGCCCCATGTTGACGATGTCGTTTTCGGCAAGGTTGATTTCGGCGGGGCTGCCGGCGCCCTCGATGACGATGACGTCGTTTTCCTCCGCGAGCGAATCGAACGCCTCCAAAATCTGCGGCATGAGCGCCTTCTTTCGCGCGAAGTAGTCCCTCGCAGCGAAGGCTCCCTGCGCCTTGCCGGCAACGATGAGCTGGCTTCGGTGGTCGCTTTCGGGCTTGAGCAGGATGGGGTTCATGCGCACGTCGGGCGCGATGCCGCACGCCTCGGCCTGCATGATCTGGGCGCGCCCCATCTCGAGCCCGTCGGCCGTGACACCGCTGTTGAGCGCCATGTTCTGGCTCTTGAAGGGAGCCACGCGCAGGCCGTCCTGCGAAAGCACGCGGCACAGCCCCGCCGCAAGCAGGCTCTTCCCCGCGTTCGACATGGTGCCCTGGATCATGATGGGCTTAGCCCTACCCACGGGTATCGACCTCCTTCGCCAAGCCTCGGCCATCCGCGCCCGCCATAGCGCCGCTGCAAGAAGCGCCGCCCCGTTCGTCGGGTTCGCCTTCGCCCGATGCGCCTTCCGCCCGAAGCGCGCGGCTGAACGCCATCGCAAGCCGGGCGTTCTCCTTGCGCGTGCGCACCGCGACGCGGCACCAGGAACGGGACAGTACCGAAAACGAGTCGCACGTGCGGACCAAAACCCCCTGTTTATACAGGCGCTCGGGGATGTCTTTCGCCGGCGTGCGGACTAAAAGGAAGTTCGCATCCGACGGCACGACGGAAAGTCCGAGCGAGGAGAGCTCGTGGGAAAGCCACGCTCGCTCGCCCGCCAATACATCGCGCGTGCGCGAGACGTATTCGACGTCTTCCAGGGCGGCGATGCCAGCGGCCTCGGCGACCGAGGAGACGGGCCACGCCTGCCCCGCCTGGCGAATCCCCTCGATGAGTTGGGCGTTTCCGCTGATCAGATATCCCAGCCGTAACCCCGCCATTCCGTAGAGCTTGGTGAACGCGGAGAGCACGGCCACATGGCGCGAACACGCGGCGCGTGCGGCCACGCTCCTTTCGCTGGCGTCGGGTGCAAATCCGAGGAAGCACTCGTCCACGACGAGCAGCGCGCCCACCTGCTCGCAGCGGCAAGCCGCGGCATCGATCACGCGGTGGTCGACGAGGCGCCCCGTCGGGTTGTTCGGATTGCAGAGGTACGCCACGTCTCCCGGCCCCTCGATCGCGCGGGCGAAGGAGGCGGGCACGTCGAAGTCGTCCGCTTCGGAAAGCGGGAACTCCTGCACGCATGCGCCGTAGTACGATGCCGCCTCCGCATATTCAGAGAACGTTGGCGCGCACACGACGATGCGTTTCGGGCGCACCGCCGCAGCGAGCCGCCAGATGATGTCGGACGCGCCCGCGCCGCAGACGATAGTATCTTCGGGAATGCCCTGGGCGCGCGCTAGGGCGCGAACGAGGGCGCGGCTTTCCCTATCGGGGTAGGCGTCGATTCGAGAAAGCGCCTTGCAAGCTGCGGCGACGGCGAGCGGCGAGGGGCCTGCCGGATTCACGTTCACCGAGAAGTCGATGAGGTCGGAGGCGCCCCCTTCGCAACCGATGCCGAGCGATTGCGCGCTGCCCCCATGCGTACGGGCGCGCAGGATTCCCCCGGCAGCCCGGGACGCGGCGTGGTCTTCCCTCATACAATCGCCCCCACGGCGAGCACGACCGCCGCGCGCGCGGCGCCGAAGACGATGAGCGCGCATACGGACGCGGCGAGCATGAGCCTTGTCGCCCGGGCGATGTCGCCCCACTCGATTTCGCGGGACGCGTCGCCTATCGTCGGTTTCTCAACGAGCTTGCCGAAATACAACGCGGGTCCCGCCAGGCGCAGCCCGAGCGCGCCCGCGCACGCTGACTCGGTCTGCGCCGAGTTGGGGCTCGCATGGCGACGCCTGTCGCGGCGCCAAATGCGCGCCGCCCCGCGCGCGTCGAGCCCGACGATCGGGCACACGGCGATCATGAGCAGAGCCGATAAGCGCGAGGGAATCCAGTTCACCGCATCGTCGAGGCGCGCCGAGGCGCAGCCGAAGTCGATGTAGCGCTCGTTTTTGTAGCCCACCATGCTGTCGAGCGTATTCACCGCCTTGTACGCCATGCCCAAGGGTGCACCTCCGATCATAAGGTAGAAAAGCGGCGCGATGACGCCGTCGCTCGCGTTCTCCGCCACCGTTTCCACGGCGGCGCGCGCGACGCCCTGCTCGTCGAGAACAGACGTGTCGCGTCCCACGATGAGCCCGACGGCTTCGCGCGCCGCGACAAGGCCGCCCTTCGAGAACGCGCGGGCCACGGCCAGGCTCTGGCGGCGCAGCTCGCATGCCGCGAGAATCTGATAGCTCGCCCATACCTCGGCCACGAAGCGCAAGCCGGGGTGAACCATGCCGCAAAGATGCAGGATTCCCCAGGTCAAAAGCCCACACGCAAGCGGAAGCGCCACGGCGAGCACAAGCCCTGCGGCGCGCGTGCCCGCGGACGTTTGCGGGAATGCGCGCCGCAGGCGGCATTCGGCCCACGTGATCGCGCGCCCCATGGCGACGACGGGATGGGGAAGCCAGCGCGGGTCGCCGAAGGCAAGGTCGGCCGCGAACCCGGCGGCGACGGCAAGAATCGTCATCACCGGGCATCGCCCCCCGAAGCGGGGCGAACGTCGCGAAGGCAGCGCCCATCCCAGGTGGCGGCCCATGCGCCGCCCGGCTCGGTATGCACGTCGAAGTATCCCATTTTCGGGACAGCTAGCTCGGAGAGCAGCGCTTTCACGGTACCCGCGTGAACGACGAAGACGGCGCGCCCACTCCTCTGGGCGCGCTCCGATTCGCACGCCTCCCGAAACGCCGCGAGGACGCGGCGGGTGAAATCGCTCTTGCCCTCGCCATGCGGGCAGCGCGTCTCGCACCAGGAGTCTACCCAGGCGCGGTAGCGCGCATCCTCTTTAAGCTCGGCGGCGCTTCGCCCCTCGAAGTCTCCGAAATCCATCTCGCGCAGACCGGGGCACGCCATAAGCTCCGCGTTCGGGAAGAGGATGCGCGCCGTCTGGTCGGTGCGGGCCATGCCGCTCGTGATAACACGGAACACGTCACGATTGCACGCGAGGTCGTGCAAAGCGCGCTCGCCCGCGCTCGACAGGGGCTCGTCGGTGCCCGCCCCGCTGTAGCGATGGTCTTCCGTGCCCGCCGTGGCACCATGGCGCATGAAGAAGACTTCCAAAGGCGCGCCCGCGCCCTGCGTCCTCCGAGGCGCATCGGCAATGTTTCCTTTGATGACCTGGGGAATCCCGCACGTCATGCGTACGACGACGTCGGCGCGCGCAGCGAGCGCGTATCCCAGACGCCCCGCGCGCTCGCGCCATTGGGCGTCTTCCGCACGCATGGGGACGACCCCCGAGCCCACCAAGGACAGAATCACTGCGTCGAAGCCGATCAGCCGCTCGAGCGCCCGGTCAGCGTCGAGCGCGCGTACGAGTTCCTCAGCACGGTACGCGACGCGGCCGGCAAAAGCCGCGGGCACGCCGCCCTCCGCAAGCTGCGCCACGTCGACGAAATCGTCCGCCGCGAACCCGAGCTTTTCGCGCACGAAGGTCCTCTTCCCCGAATGCGCGCCACCTACCACGAGCATCATAGGAGCATGCCCCCCGCCACCAGCATGGCAAGCATCGCGAGCTCGGCCCATTGCAGAAACCATCCGGCCAAATCCCCCGTCACCCCGCCGAAGCGGGACAGGGCAACATGGCGATACCACGCGAGCGCCAAAAGCCCCGCCACCGCCATAAGGGCGCCGACGGCCTGAGCGCACGCGACCATCCCTGCAGCCGAAGCCGCAGCGAAAGCGCAAAGCGGCACGGCGATCGCCGCGCGCTTCTTCGAAGGCGAGAGCCCCGCGGCCATGCCGTCCGCCCGCGCGGCAGGCCAGCATTCTACGGCGAGCCCCGAAAGCGCGCGGGAGAACACGAGCGAGCACAGAAGCGCGAGGAACGCCCCCGCCGTAAGCGGCAGCGCGGTGAACAGGGAAAACTGCAGAATAAGGTACACGACAACACCGATGACCCCGAAGGCGCCCGCCCGCGGGTCGTGCATGATCTCGAGCTTTCGCTCGCGCGGGGCCCAACTTGCAAGCGCATCGGAGGTGTCGCAGAGCCCGTCTAGGTGGATGCCTCCCGTCACCGCCACAGGCAGCGCCACGAGCACGGCCGCGACGATGGTCGCGGGCATGCCGAGCAGGTTCGCCACGTGCCCCCACGCCGTCATGAGGAAGCCTTCCGCAAGGCCCACCAGGGGAAACGCGGCAAGCGCATGGGTTGATCCGAAATCGGTCCAGGCCGATTTCGGGACGGGGATGCGCGAGAACGTTCCGAACGCCGCGCCGATTGCCTCAGCTATCTTCACCTTGTAGGTCCTTCGCCTTTCATCCACACGGGAATCCCGCATACCACTTCGACTGCGCAGTCGGCCAGCGCCGCCACGCCCGCGTTCACGCGCGCGAGCGCGCGCCTCCATACCTCGGTCCCCTCATCGTAGCGCATCCCATCGGCGAACACGTCGACGGTGACCACCACCGTATACGCAGCGGCCTGAGCGAGCCGTTCAATGCCTCCGAGCACCTCGCGCGCCACAGCGTCGGGGTCACGTGGGGACAAGCCGCCTTCCGCGAAAAGCTCGTTTGCAACCAGGTTGCCCACGTCCTCCAAAAGAAGCGTGCAGCCCCGAGGAAGCCCGGGCACTGCGGCGCCCACGTCACGCGTGCGCTCGAGGGTGGAAAACCCCTTGCCCTCGCGCAGCGCCCGATGGCGCGCGATGCGGCGGGCGCCCTCTTCCCCGAAGGGCTCCATCGTTGCCAGGTACACGCGAGGGCCGTCGTGCCCGAGGCACAGGGACTCGGCGTAGGCGCTCTTGCCGCTCGCGGCGGCGCCGATGACGAGCGTCACCGTCATTTCCCGGCCTCGAAATGCTCGTAAGCAGCCATGCCAGTCGCCGAGAACGTCTTCCCATCCCGGTACACGCGCAGCGCCGAGTCCAGAAGGGGCAGATACGCCATGGCGCCCGCGCCCTCGCCCAAGTGCATGCCTGCGTCGAGGGGTGCCTTTATGCCGAGCTCGCGAAGGAGCTCCTGGCTTGCGGGTTCGCTTGATGCGTGGGTGCCCACGAGGTAGCCCAAGGCGTTGGGGCACAGGCGCGCCGCACACAGGGCCGCCGTGCAGGATATGACCCCGTCGAGGAGCGCCGGCGCCTTCGAGGCCGCGGCCCCCAGGTAGAAGCCGCACATCGCCGCGATGTCGAAGCCGCCCACCTTCGAGAGCACGTCGATCGGGTCGGCGGGATCGGGAGAGTTCGCGTCGATAGCGCGCTCGACCACGTCGCGCTTGCGCGCGAGCGAGGCGTCCGAGAGCCCCGCGCCGCGCCCGACGAGGCTCCGCGCGTCCGCCCGGATGAGCACTGCGGCCACCGCCGCCGAGGTGGTCGTGTTGCCGATGCCCATCTCGCCCGCGGCGAGAAGGCGCACGCCGGCGCGGGCAAGCCCGCACGCGACGGCGATTCCGACCTCGATCGCGCGCACGGCCCCATCGCGAGGCATGGCGGAGCCATGCGCGATGTTGCCGCTCCCCCGCCGCACGTTCGCGCGCACCATGCGCGCGTCTTCTATGCCCCGGGCCATACCCACGTCGACGGGCACAACATCGGCACCCGCGAACGCCGCCATGCGGCAGGCGCTCGTGGCCCCCTCGCACATGTTGCGCGCGACGGCTCGCGTCACGTCTTGCCCGCTTTGCGACACGCCTTCGGCAACGACCCCGTTGTCGGAGAAGAATACCGCGAGCGCACGGGGAAACTCGGCCACCTCGGCGCTCCCCTGAGCTGCGGCGATACACGCGACGGCGTCTTCAAAGTCGCCCAATCCCCCCAAGGGGTGCGCAATGGAGTCCCACGCGGCGTACGCGGCGGCGCGGGCGCACTCGTCTGCGGGCGCAATCCGGGAGAGCGCGGCTTCGAGCACGGCGCCCGGCGCCGACGAGAAAGCGCGCTCGACTTCCTCGCGGATGCAGGCAAGCGCGGTTTCGGTTGCTTCAGCCATGCCGTCTCCTCTCTGCGAACGACGCTGCGGCAGACGTGAACGCGCGCGCAACGTCGGGGTTCGCAGGATAGTACACATGCGGGAAGCCCGCAACCAGGGACGGGGTGGTCGTCATGCACGGCCAGCCCTTGTCGCGCCGGGGCTTCTGCGCCCAGAAGTCGCCGCCCGGGCAGGTGGACTGCCAGTAGTGGAACTCGTGCGCGCGGATGCGTGTGCCGCGCGGCCCGTAGAGCCCGTCGCGTTGGGAAGTGAGCTCCACGTACCCGAAATGGGACAGCCTTCCCCCGTTCTCGCTTGCGCCCTCAAGGGCGCCCGCAACAGGCCAGCGCCGCCCCTCGCTATCGGCGATTTCGCGCTGCAGGTACAGAAACCCACCGCATTCGGCGACCGTCGGCATGCCGGATTCCACCGCGCGCCGCACCGCCTCGCGCATCGGCGCGTTCTCGGAGAGCTGCCGCGCATGGAGCTCCGGGTAGCCACCTCCCAGATAGAGGGCGCTTGTCCCCCGGGGCAACTCGCTATCACACAGGGGGCTGAAAAAGGCCAGCTCGCAACCCAGATCCTCGAGCGCACGCAGGTTCTCCTCGTAGTAGAACGAGAACGCCTCGTCACGCGCGACGGCGACGATGGGCCGCACTCCCGCGATCGGCTCCAACCGGTAAGGTTCCCCGCGGATATCGGGTGCCGTCGCCGCTATTTCGAGCAAGCGCTCAACGTCGACGCTCTTTTCCATCAGCTCGGCCATCTTGCCGATGCGCGCGGAGAGCTGCTTGACTTCGTCAGCGGTCACAAGCCCCAGATGCCGGCTTTCGAGCGAGAACGCCTCGTCGGCGGGGATATTACCCAAAACCGCGACGCCCGTGTGCTTCTCAATCGCAGGGGCCGCGTAGGCGCAGGCAGCGGCGCTTGTCTTGTTCAGCACGACGCCGCGCACGTTCGCACAAGGCAGGAACTCGGCGATGCCGCGGATTACGGCGGCGAGCGATAAAGACGCCCCGCGCCCGTTCACCACTAAAACGACCGGCGTTTCCGTGTCGCGCGCAACCTGGTAGCTGCTCGCGTCGGCCACGCCGGGCGCCAAGCCGTCGTAGAAGCCCATGACCCCCTCGAGCACCGCGACATCCGCGCCCGCGGCGCCGCGTGCGAGCAGGGCGCGCAGTGTCGGGGCGTCGGTGAAGAAACCGTCTAAGTTGCCCGAGCGCGCACCCACGACGCGGCGATGAAAGAGCGGGTCAATGTAGTCGGGGCCGCATTTGAAGGCCGCGCATGCAAGGCCGCGGCGCGCGAACGTGCGCAGGAGCGCGCACGTTACGACCGTCTTGCCGCTCCCGCTCGAGGGCGCAGCGACCATGAAGCGCGGGATGGACGTGCTCACCGGGCACCGCCTTCCCCACCTGCACCACGCGCGCTGACGAGGAACACGGGGTTTTGCGCCTTCATGAGATGATGCGAGCCTACAGCCTCGGCGCGGGCGGCCGACACCTGGCACGCCTCGAACCCCTTAAAGCGCGAACCCGAGAGGAGCGCGCACGCCTCGGTGAGCGTCTCAACGGTGACGCATGGCACGCACAGGCGAACCTGCGAGTTCTTCTCGAGCGCCGCCTCCACGATGGAGGGAAGCTCGCCTGTGCTCCCGCCGACGAACACGGCGTCGGGGACGGGCAGTTTCGCGAGCGCTTCGGGGGCGATACCGGGGACCGCATGCACGTTGCCGCACCCGAATGCATCCGCGTTCTCTCGGATGAGCCGCACGCCGGCCGCGTTGCGCTCGACCGCCCATACCGACCCCGCTCGCGCGACGAGCGCCGCCTCGATCGATACGCTCCCCGTGCCGGCGCCGACGTCCCACACGGTGTCGGTCGCGGTAAGGCACAGCTTCGCGAGCGCGACGGCGCGCACCTCCTGCTTGGTCATGGGAACGTCGCCGCGGATGAAGAGCTCGTCGGGAATGCCCGAGGAAGCGTACGGCCAGCGGGAGCTCGCGGCACGGGATGCGCCCGCAGAGTCCGCCGCAGAAGAAGTCGCCGCGGGCGCAGACGCGCCGGCCGGCGCCTCGAAGGCTGCGCTAGAGCCCGCAGGCGACCCGGCGCCGCCAGCGGGCTCGATAAGCATCACGTTCAAGTCGTCGAACGTCTGACCTGCGATTTCACTTGCGGTCGCGCAGGTGATGCGCTCGTCGGGGTACGACAGGCGCTCGGCCACCGTCACGCGCGCGTCCCCGAAGCCCGCCTGCACAAGCTCGCCCGAAAGCCGCGAGGGGTCTTCCCCACCCGACGTGGCGAGGAAGAGCTCGCCTGAGCGCTCGGCCTCGGCCACGATGTCGCACGCCACGCCGTGAGCGCTCGCGAAGCGCCAATCCTGCCATGGACGCGCGAGACGCGCGGCGAGATACGACGCTGAGCTTATGCCGGGAATGACGCGCACGTCCACTTGCGCATCGCCGGAGAGCGCCTCTACCAGGCGGCGCGCGCCGCTGAAAAGCCCCACATCGCCCGTCATCACGACCACGGCGCGCTGCCACGACGCCGCATCGGTGAGCGCGGCGACGATGTCCGCCGTCTTCACGAGCTCGCATCTCACCACGTCGGGCGGCACGTCGATGCCGGCAAGCGCGCGATGAGCGCCGATGACCACGTCGGCGATGTCGATCGCGTCGAGCGCCGCGCGCGAGAGCAAGTCGGGGTTTCCGGGCCCCGCCCCGATGATCGTTACCTTTCGCATGGAATCTCCCGATACCCGCGCGGCGTGACCATACGGCCGCCTATGCGCTTCGTGTCCGCGTTGCCGACGAACACGGTGGTGAACATGTCGGCGTCGATCTCCCCCAGCTCAGAGAGCCTGCACATGCCCGACTGCTGCCCCTCGCGCCCGATGTTGCGTACCCAGCCGCAGAGCGTGTCGGGGGCCTTCCATTCGAGCATAATCTTCGCCGCGCGCGAGAGCCTGTCGGCACGCTTTCTGCTGCGCGGGTTGTACAAACAGATGCAGAAGTCGCCGCTCGCCACGGCGGCGAGCCTGCGCTCGATGACCTCCCATGGCGTGAGCAGGTCGGAGAGCGACACGACCGCGAAGTCGTGGGCAAGCGGGGCGCCGAGCACCGCCGATCCGCTCTGAGCCGCGGTGGCCCCGGCGATAACTTCCACGTCTACATCGGGGTAGTCCTCCGCAAGCTCCAGCACGGGGCTCGCCATGCCGTACACGCCCGCGTCACCGCTGCACACGAGCGCCACGGCTTCTCCGCACTGCGCACGCGAAAGCGCCAGGCGGCACCGTTCGACCTCGTGCATCATCGGCGTCGCGAGATGCTCCGCGTCGGGCACGGCGGCGAGCGCGAGCTCCACGTATTTCGTGTACCCCACAACGATGTCGGCCGCCTCGAGCGCGCGCCGGGCCGCAATCGTCATGCCGTCGGGGCCGCCCGGGCCGATCCCCACCACGAAGAGCTTTCCCATCACCGCTCCTTAAACGAAAGTTCGATAGTTACCTTGGAAAACGCGACAGTCACGCCGCCGTGGGCGAGCTTCGGGAAGATAAGTTTGCCCCCGTCCGCGAGCGCCGCGCGCTCGCACACGTTGTCGACCCCCACCGTCGCGCGCACGAAATCAGATGGCGAAACGCTGCCTTCGACCTGCGACAACTCCTCTGCGGAATACGTCGCAAGCGGGATATTGCGCGCGCGGCAGAAGGCGAGCAGACCCTCCTCGTGCGCCTTCACGTCGATCGTCGCCGCCTCGCGCACGGCCGAAGACGAGATGCCCGCCTGCCCGCACGCGAGAAGAAACGCCTCCCCGATCGCTTCGGAGCACGCACCGCGACGACACCCTATGCCCGCAACGATGCAGGGCACGACAAGGCGAAGCGGCTCGCCTGCGCCCGCACGCCCGCCGGCTTCCCCGTCTCACCGGCGGGCACGACCTCGCCCGTTGTCTCCGCCGCGCGAACGGACGCACCTGCATTCGCGCCAGCGAACGGTGACACGACGATATCGGCCCGAGCGCGGTCGGACGCAATGTCAACCCCCTCAGGCGGCTGTCCCGAAATCGGCATGTCGGAATAGAGCGCCACGCGCCCGCCCGAAAGCAGCCGCGCCGACACTCGCTTGATAGCCTCGGGATTCGAAACGGCGAGCCCCGCACAGCGCGCCCACGTATCCACCGCCCACACGCCGCGGACGTCGGTCGCCGTGGTGATGACGGGGATGGCCCCTGCCGCGCGTGCCACAGTTTGCGCAAGCTCGTTCGCACCGCCCAAATGCCCCGACAAAAGCGGGACGGCAAAGCGCCCCGCCTCGTCGATCACCACAACCGCGGGATCGTTTGCCTTCGAGGCGACATGCGGCGCGATCGCCCGCACGGCGATGCCCGCCGCGCCCACGAACAGAAGCGCGCCCGACGCTTCCCACGCGAGCGCCGTCCATGCGCGCAGGTCGGCCTTCCCCTCGCCGAACCCGCGCGAAACGGAAACGTCCCAGCCAGGGTCATCTTCACCTGTCTGCGCGCAGTCGGAAAGCGCGCGTGCGGTGCGCTCCGCCAACGCATACCCCCTCTCAGTGAACGCTATGCAGGAAATCCTCATCTAGCGCACCACCATCGTCGAGAAGTAGCTGCCCCGATCGGGCACATCGACGAGCGAGCGGTACACGCGCTCGCCCGGAAGCCCACAGTCCTCAACGAGCTCGGCACCGTCGAAGGCGCTCTCCTCGTGAAGGATGCGCTTCGTGTCCGCAAGCGAGCGGCGCGCCTTCATGACCACCTTCGTCCCCGGCCAGCCGATTGCGCGGCGCACCCCGTACAGAACGCCTTTATTCATACGTCGCCCCCAATTCCCCGATAACTGCATCGGCGCCCGACGTACGGAAAAGCTCGCGGCGCTCGGCGTCGAACACGACCGCGGCGATGTCGCATGCGCCCGCCGCGCGGCGGCGCAACCTGTCCTCGATTGCCGCAGCGAGCGTGGCGCGCGCAGCGTCCCCCGCGCCGGCGGCCTCGATTACCTCGAGCGCCGCCGTGGTCGTGACCGACGACATGATCTCGCACACGGTCTTCGCGCCCGCGCCGGCCATGGCCGCGTGGGCGGCCAGAATCTCCGCGCGGCAGTCGGCGGTACGCGAATGGGTGTCCATGATGCCGCCCGCGACCTTCACCAACTTGCCGATGTGTCCCACAAGAAGGACATTGGTAAATCCCTCGCGAACGCAGCAATCAATCGCATCGCCCACAAAGTTGGAGATGAAGACCACCGGCGCACCGTTTAGGTGGAAATGCCCCGAGATGAACTGCGCGCCGTAGTTGCCGGGCGTGAGCACGACTCCGCGCCGCCCCATAGCCGCATGCTGCCGGATCTCGAGCTCGATGCTGTCGCGCAAGGCAGCGAGGCTGCGCGGCTCGACGATGCCCGTCGTGCCCAGGATGGAGATGCCGTCCTTAATCCCCAGGTGCGGGTTAAAGGTCTTTTCGGCAAGGGCAACACCCTCGGGTACCGAAATCGTCACAGCAATATTTCCAGAAAAGCCGTGCGCGGCGCACACCTCGCGCACCGCCGAAGTGATCATCGCGCGCGGCGTCGCGTTGATGGCGGCCGCCCCAACCGGCTGCTCGAGCCCGGGCAACGTCACGCGCCCCACGCCCACACCGCCATCGACGGAAACTTCCGATTCGCGCGCGGGCACGTCCTTGCCGCCCGCAGCACCCGTGCCCGACCCCGCATGTTCCACGCGCGCGTACACGAGCACGCCGTCGGTCACATCGGCATCGTCGCCTGCGTCCTTTCGCACGGCGCACTGGGCGCACCCCTCGCCGATGCATGCGTCGACCACGTTCACCTCGACGGGCAGCCCGCCGGGGGTGACGATCGACACGAGGCCGACGGGCTTTCGTGACAAGAGCATCTCGCAGGCTGCCTTCGCCGCGAGCGCGGCGCAGCTCCCCGTGGTGTAGCCGCAGCGCAGGCGGGTCGTCCCGGTATATATGTAATGCTCGAAGGCCACGCTAACTGCTCGCCTTCCGATACCCCGTGGCAAACGAAGGGTCGTAAAGCTTGCTGCGCTCGTACGACTCCGCTTGCGCGCCGTTGTGCGAAAGCCCGCCGCGAGCTCCGAGCACGCGGCCCACCACCACGAGCGCCGTGCGGTCGATGCCCTCTCGCGCGCCCGCGTCGGCGAGCGTGCCCACTGTGCATCGCACCACGCGCTCCTCAGGCCAGGTCGCCTTGTACACGAGCGCCGCCGGCTCGTCGGAGCTGCGGCCCGCGGCCAAAAGCTCGGCGGAAAGCTCGGCGAGCATACCCGAGCTCAGGAAGATGACCATAGTCGAGCCGCTTTCCGCCATGGTGCGCATGCCCTCGCCCGCGGGCATGGGGGTGCGCCCGGAAAGCCGCGTGATCACGACCGACTGGCTGATTCCCGGCAGCGTGTATTCCTGGCGAAGCGCCGCCGCGGCACCGCAAAAGCTCGACACGCCGGGCACCACCTCGTAATCCACGCCGCGCGCGTCGAGTGCGTCCATCTGCTCCTGGATGGCGCCGTATAGGCACGGGTCACCCGTGTGCAGGCGCACCACTTCCTCGCCCCGCGCATCCGCCGCGCACATCACGTCGAGCACTTCCTCCAAGGTCATGTGCGCGCTGTCGTAGACGACGCAGGATTCCTTGCACTCGGCGAGCAGCTCGGGGTTCACAAGGCTCCCCGCCCAAACGACCACGTCGGCCGCGCGCAGAAGGCGCGCCCCGCGCAGCGTGATAAGGTCGGCGGCGCCCGAGCCTGCGCCAACGATATGAATCATCCGAGCCTTCCCTTCCCGTTTCTCATCGCAACCGTTTACGCCGCCATTCGCGCAGCGGGCAAAACACGGCGCCTGCGGCGGCAATCGGCGCAAATACGCAGGCAGGAGGCGCAATGCCGCCCGCCCTGGCTTTGACACGTTCACAAGTGCCCACTATCATAGTAAAAGATTCGGCAACGAGCATATGACAATCGGATAAAAGGAAATGACCGGCGCGGCGCCCGCACAGCCCGCGCTGGCTTGCGGAGGGAACCAGGTGGGAATCCTGGGCAAGGGACATTACTGTATAGGACGCGCGGGCGAACCGCCTCGCGCCCCAAGCCAGACTGCTTCGCCTTTTCCTCACGGCATCGCCGTGGCGTTAGCTCCTTGTGAACCCCGAGGGGTGCGCTTTTCTTTCGCTTGTGCCGACAAGCAACTGTCGCCGGGGGACCGGCAAACCGAGGAAAGGAAAAACCATGTCCGACCAGATGTCACGCCGCGGCTTCATGGGCGCCGCAGCAACCGGAGCCGTCGCGCTCGCCGGATTCGCGCTCGCGGGCTGCTCCAGCACCTCTGCGAGTTCCGAGAAATCGAGCGAAAAGGAGAAGGCCGTGAAGCCGGTCATCCTCGTCACGAGCTTCGGCACGAGCTACAACGACTCGCGCCACATCACCATCGGCGCCATCGAAGACGCTATCCGCGAGAAGTACTGGCAGGACTACGACATCCGCCGCGCCTTCACCGCGCAGATCATCATCGACAAGCTGAAGAAGCGCGACGGCATCACGATCGACAACATGACCGAGGCGCTAGACCGCTGCGTGGAAGACGGCGTGAAGGAAATCGTCGTGCAGCCGACGCATCTCATGGGTGGCCTGGAATACACCGACGTGAAAGACGAGCTCGACAAGTACGCCGACAAGTTCGACAAAATCTCGCTCGGCGACCCGCTGCTCACCTCCGACGACGACTACAAGAAGGTGGCCGCAGCCATTAAGGAGAACATGGCGTCCTTCGACGACGGCAAGACGGCGCTGTGCCTCATGGGCCACGGCACCGAAGCCGATTCCAACGCCGACTATGCCAAGATGCAGGAAGTGTTTAAGAACGAGGGCTTGACGCAGTTCTTCGTCGGCACCGTCGAGGCTGAACCGACCTGCGAGGATGTTATCGCCGCCGCGAGCGCCGCAGGCTACAAGAAGGCCGTGCTCGCGCCGTTCATGGTGGTCGCGGGCGACCACGCGAATAACGACATGGCAGACGAGACCGACCCCGACAGCTGGGCTGCGAAGTTCGTGGCCGCCGGCTTCGAAGTGACATGCCTGCTCCAGGGTCTGGGACAGAACGTCGCGGTCGACGACATCTACGTCTCGCACGTGGACGACGCCATCGCCAAGCTGTAAACTCGCCGCGCACGGGGGCGCCGGTCGCGTCCCCGTGCAACGGGCATGCGCCTTCCCCGACTGACGGCGCATGCCCGTTGCATTCGCATCCCGCCCGCCCACCGCACGGCGCGGGCGGTCGAAGCGATTGAAAGGAACCCCCTCCATGTTGAAGAAAACCCTCGCCTTCGCCCTGTCAGCGGCGCTTTTCGCGTTCTCGCTCGCCGGCTGCGGCGGAAATTCAATCGACAGCGCAAAGGCAAGCGATGCCGATTCCCAGGAAAAGACCGAACAGGCGGCCGATGCGCCCGAGGGCGCAAGCGCTGCCCCCATCACCGCCGACAAGGTGGCCGACGGCACCTATCCGATCACCGTAGATTCCAGCTCGAACATGTTCAGGATTGTGGACGCCCAGCTCATCGTGGAAAACGGCTCCATGCACTGCGTGATGACGCTTTCCGGCACGGGCTACGGCAAGCTCTTCATGGGCACGGGCGACGAGGCTGCCGCCGCGAGCGAGGCCGACTTCATCCCCTATGTGGAAAACGCGGAAGGCAAGTACACCTACGACGTGCCCGTTGAAGCGCTCGACGAGGACACCGCCTGCGCCGCGTGGAGTATTAGAAAAGAGCAGTGGTACGACCGCACGCTCGTGTTCGAATCCGCCGGCGTCGATCTGCGCGCCGACGCACTGAAGTAACGCCATGCGGTCGATTCTTCCCAAGGGGGAAAGCAGGAAGCGTCGCAGCATCGCGGTGCGCGCGATCGCCTGCGTTCTCGTCGCCCTGTTCGCGCTTCCCTTCGCGGGGTGCAGTGCGAGCCCGAACGCGACCGGTGGCACGGCAGGCTCTCAGGAATACACTGTGAGCGTCTCGCTCTCCGGCGGGTCAGGGCGCGCAAGCATCGCCTCACCCACCACAATTGTGAAGGATGGCGACACCTACACCGCGACCATCACCTGGTCGAGTTCGAACTACGACAAAATGACCGTCAACGGCGTGGACTACGCGCCCGTAAACGACGGCGGCAACTCCACGTTCGAGATACCCGTCACGCTCGACGAGGACATCGCCGTGTCGGCCGAGACCGTCGCCATGTCGACGCCGCACACCATCGACTACACGCTCCACTTCGATTCATCCACCATGAAGAAGAAAACGGGCGACGATGCAAGCGGCGGCTCCTCTGCGGGAACGGCTTCAAGCGCCGCGGCAGACTTCCACAACGCCGATTTGGGCTGCGGCTGGAAGCCGACGGGGACGCTTCAACTTGAATACGCCGAGCACTTCACTGTCGACGAGTTCGAAGGCGGCCTGCGGCTTATCTGCATTTCGAACGGGGAGCGCTTCCTCGTGGTGCCACAAGATGCGAAGGTACCTGATGGGTTGAGCTCCGACATCGCGGTCATAAGGCGCCCCGCCGACAAGGTGTACCTCGTGTCGTCGGCGACGATGTGCCTGGTCGACGCGCTCGATGCGAACGACAATATCCTCATGTCGGGCACGAAGGCTAACGATTGCTCGGTCGCGGGCTTCAAAAGCGCGCTCGAAAGTGGGGCGATCGCCTACGGCGGCAAGTACAGCGCGCCCGACTACGAGAGAATATCGGCCTCGGGCTGCACGCTCGCCATCGAGAACACCATGATCAACCACACGCCCGATGTGAAGGAAAAGCTGCAGAAGCTCGGGCTCGTCGTGCTCACCGAACAGTCGTCGAGCGAGCCCGAAGCACTCGGGCGCGTCGAGTGGATTAAGCTTTTCGGCGTCCTGTTCGACAAGGAAGACGAGGCCGCGCACCTGTTCAACGAGCAGAAGGCCCGCGTCGAGCAAACGTCGAGGCTCGCGTCGTCAGGTAAAACCGTGGCGTATTTCTACATTAACTCGAACGGGGCCGCCGTCACGCGGCGGGCGGGCGACTACGTGGCGCAGATGATCGAGCTTGCAGGCGGCAGCTACGCGCTCGATGACGCGCAGACGGCGTCGACGTCAGGTTCGTCAGTAACGCTCGAAATGGAGCGCTTCTACGCGACGGCGAAGGATGCCGACATCATCGTCTACAACGGCACCATCGACGAATCGGTTGCCACCTTGAAAGACTTCGTAGGCAAAAACGCGCTATTGTCGCAGTTCAAAGCCGTAAAGAACGGCAACGTCTGGGTCACAAGCGCCGACATGTACCAGCAGATGACTTCTACCGCCGACATTATCGACGAGCTGCACGGGGCGTTCACCGGCGATGAGGCGAGCGACTTCCATTATCTGAGGAAGCTCGGCTAGCACCATGAAAAGCCGACTTTCCATGACATACGACGAATCGGGGCGCGCCGCGCGGTGTCGCGTCGTGACGGCGCTGCTCGCTGTTGTCCTCATCGTGCTCGTCGGGGCCAACCTGTGCATCGGGAGCGTGCTCGTGCCCGCAGACCACATCCCCGGCATCCTTTCGGGCGGCGCGGCCAATTCCATGGAAAGCCAAGTCATCTGGGAGATTCGCCTGCCGCGTGTGCTTTCAGCCGTGCTTCTCGGCGGGGCGCTTTCCCTCTCCGGGTTCCTGCTGCAGACGTTTTTCAACAATCCCATCGCCGACCCGTTCATCTTGCGCGTCTCCTCGGGCGCAAAGTTCGTCGTCGCGCTTACGATGATCGTACTTCTGGGCGCGAACCAGGCCATGTCCTCGCCGGCCATGGTGGCCGCAGCGTTTCTGGGCTCGCTTATCACCATCGGCTTCGTGCTCCTCATCGCACGGCGCATAAATTCCATGGCCATGCTCATCGTGGCGGGCGTCATGGTGGGATACATCTGCTCGGCGGCGACGAACTTCCTTATCGCCTTCGCCGACGACCAGTCCATCGTGAACCTGCACAACTGGTCTTTGGGTAGCTTCTCGGGTTCGAGCTGGGACGACATCGCGGTCATCGCGGTCGTGGTGATCACCGTGAGCGCATGCGTATTCACGATATCGAAGCCCCTTTCCGCCTTCCAGCTGGGAGAAGCCTACGCGAAAAGCGTCGGCGTGAACGTCGCACGCTTCCGCGTGGTGCTCGTCCTTCTAGCGAGCATGCTCTCCGCCTGCGTGACCGCGTTCGCTGGTCCGGTGTCGTTCGTAGGCATCGCGGTTCCGCATCTCGTGAAGTCGGCGCTGAAGTCGTCGAAGCCCATCCGCGTGATTCCTGCGTGCTTCTTAGGAGGCGCCATCTTCTGCGCGGGCTGCGATTTGATCGCGCGCACGCTGTTCTCTCCCGTCGAGCTTTCCATCAGCGCCGTCACCGCCATCTTCGGCGCGCCGGTGGTTATCGCGCTCATGTTGAAGAAGCGGGTGAAGTAGATGGGGGAATTCGTGCCGCGGCCCAAAACGCTCGGAGGGGACATTCCATGCTTAGACAGTCCTAAGCTCGCACGAAAGCGCCAGAAGACACTTTCTGCTCGTGCGGAACTGCGCGCGGAACGCCTCCTTCGAGCAGAGTCGAACCTCGAAACCCCGGTAAAAACGCAGGCTGACGGAGCGCCGCTTTTCCGCATAAGCGACCTGTCGGCGGGCTACGACAAGAAGGTCGTAGTCGAAGGCGTCGAGCTGGAGGTTCGCGCGGGCGACGTCGTGGCGCTCATCGGGCCGAACGGCTCGGGCAAGTCGACCATCTTGAAAACCATCACACGCCATCTGGCACCGCTTGCCGGCGCGGTCGAGCTCGACGGGCGGGAGATTTCCCGATGGAAGACGGCGGAGTTCGCAAGGAACCTTGCCGTTATGCTGACAGATCGACCCCGGACTGAGCTCCTCACCTGCCGCGATATCGTAGAGGCGGGAAGGCATCCCTACACCGGGCGAATGGGCACACTCTCGCCCGACGACCATAGTCGGGTCGATGAGGCCATGAAAACCGCACATGTGGAAGAGCTCGCCGAGCGCGACTTCATGCAGATAAGCGACGGGCAACGCCAGCGCGTCATGCTTGCACGAGCCATCGCGCAGGATCCGCGTGTGCTCGTGCTCGACGAGCCCACGTCGTATCTCGATATCCGCTACCAGATCGACCTGCTGCGAATACTTCGCCACCTTTCGAAATCTCGGAATGTGGCTGTCATCATGTCCATCCACGAACTCGAGCTCGCGCAGAAAAGCGCCGACAAGGTGATTTGCGTGAAGGACGGCCGGGTCTTCCGCGCCGGCGCACCCGAGGACATTTTCACGCGCGAGACGATTGGCGAGCTCTACGGCCTTCAACATGGCACCTTCAACGAGCGCTTCGGCAGCGTGGAAATTGGGCGCCCACACGGCGATGCGCACACGTTCGTCATCGCTGGCGCAGGTACGGGGTCGGCTGTGTTTCGCCAGCTCATCCGGCAGGGCAAGGCGTTCTACGCGGGCGTTCTGCACGAAGGGGACATCGACTGCGAGCTCGCGCGCGACCTAGCGACGGAATGCGTGGCCGAGCGCGCCTTCGAGCCAATCGGGGATAAAACCATAGCCCGCGCCAAAGAGCTCCTCGTCCACTGCGCACGCCTTATCGTGTGCCCCGCCGCCTTCGGCACCATAAACGCCCGCAACGCAGAGCTCGTCGAGTTCGCACGCTCGCATGGTATCGAGGTCATGCGAGCGTGCGAAGGCGCATCGGAGGATTCCAATGGATACGCCTAGGCGCGGTCCAAGACATCGTCCGCATCCCCATCTGACACTATTTCACCGCAACTTAGAGAGCGTCCGCTATACCGCTTCACCCCAAATCAAATTGATTCGTTGAATAGACACATTGCAAATCTTTATACTTCGTTTAATCCACAAGTGGGTATTATCACACACAAGGCGCATGTGAAAGGATATGCCCATGTCGCTTACACAGTCAGCAGAGCGTGCAGCGCTCAACAAGCTCATCGATTATCTCGACGACAACCCGCAAGAAAACATCGACAAAATCATGGACCTCGTGAACAAGCTGGTCCCCAATCGCGTATTTCCTGTACAGCGAGAGGCATTCACCAATGTCATCAAGAGCCGCGGCAATTGGTATGACCTGATCATGCGTGTGTTCAGCCTTAATCCCCAGATGCGAACCAAGCTGCTTAAGACCCTCATTGTCGACGCCAACCTGCTTGCTTGGCCAGAGCAGGAAAAGAACCGCGAAAAGTACCAGTGCAACGTTCCGTGGGCCATCCTGCTCGATCCCACGAGCGCCTGCAACCTGCATTGCACGGGCTGCTGGGCCGCTGAGTACGGCTACAAGCAGAATCTCTCGTTCGAAGACATCGACTCTATCGTTACGCAGGGCAAAGAGCTCGGTACGCATATCTACATCTATACCGGCGGCGAGCCGCTCGTTCGCAAGCACGACCTGATCAGAATTTGCGAAAAACATCAGGACTGCGTGTTTCTCTGCTTTACCAACTCCACGCTGATCAACGAGGCCTTCTGCAACGACATGATTCGCGTAGGTAATTTTGTCCCCGCCATCAGCGCCGAGGGCAATGAGCACACAACCGACGCCCGCCGCGGCGAAGGTACCTACGCAAAGATCGAGCACGCCATGAAACTCCTGCGCGAGCGCGACTTGCCGTTTGGTATCTCCACCTGTTGGACCAGTGCCAATGCCGATACGGTTGCTACCGAGGAGAACATGGACTGGATGATCGGCGAGGGAGCACTCTTCTGCTGGTACTTCCACTTTATGCCGGTTGGCCGCAATGCAACCCCCGAGCTCATGCCCACGCCCGAGCAGCGCGAGCACATGTATCACTTTATCCGCGAAATGCGTGAGAAGAAGCCGCTGTTTACGCTCGACTTCCAAAACGACGGCGAGTTTGTAGGCGGATGTATCGCCGGCGGCCGCCGCTACCTGCACATCAACGCCGCCGGAGACGTGGAGCCGTGCGTGTTCATCCACTACTCAAACGCCAACATCCACGATGTGAGCTTACTCGACGCGCTGCGCTCTCCCCTCTTTATGAAGTATTACGAAAACATGCCGTTCAACGACAACTACCTCAAACCATGCCCCATGCTCGAGAATCCCGACGTGCTGCCCAAAATGGTTGCCGAGAGTGGCGCAATGAGCACCGACCTAATCGAGAAGGAGTCACCCGAGCAGCTGCGCGAAAAGACCCAGGCTGCCGCCGAGGCATGGTCACCTGTCGCCGACCGCATCTGGAACGACTCCGACGATCCGCTATACGCCAAGCGTCACGAGGATAAGTCGCAGGGTATGGCCGATAGCGACATGCACAAGTTCGAAAAACAGGGCCGCACACTCAAAAACGGCGATTAATGCCGCCCTACACGACAAACGCTCAGAAATGAAGCGGAGCAGTCTCGAGGCTCATCTTCGAGGCTGCTCCGCCTTACCATCAAAACAGTTTTACTAAGTTGCGGTGAAATAGCGACTAGATCGGCCTTCCAATAACCAAAACAATCCCTATTCCACCGCAACTTCTTTAAGTTGTTGAATTATCGATGCTATTCGAAGCGAGATTCCAGGCTCGACAGGCCGTTGAGAGTCAGGTCGTTGGCGACCTCCGAGACGCGCTCGATAGGAACCGAGCCGTCAGACAGCGCCCACGTGCGATAGATACCGATAATACCCGACAGCAAAAACGCCAGATAATAGTCGAACATCTCGTCCTTGAGACCTTGGGGCAGCAGATCGCGCTCGGCAATCTCATGTTCGAGCGGCGCACGAAGACGAGCCATGAAATCATCGAGCGGAATATTCTCGATCAGCTGACGATTGAGCACTAAGTTGTTGCACAGTGCCTCATTAACGGTTTTAAAGAAGGTCGCCGCCGCGCCCAGGGCGCGCTCGCTGGTGTCACCGTCCATAGAAGCAAGCGTTTTCTCGACCGAGTCGACAATCATCTCCACCACATCGACGGCAATGGCATCGAGCAGGCCGTCAACCGTACCAAAGTGAACGTAAAAGGTCTTGCGGTCGACATTGGCCTCGCGCGCGATGGCACTCACCGTAATGTCTGCCAGCGGCTTTTCCATGAGCAGGCGCTCGAAAGCCGAAAGGATGGCATTACGGCTGCGAATGATGCGACGATCAAGACGCGGTTTGCTGGTTGCCATGGGCGTGTCCCTTCGATATGCGAGCATTCATCAACAGATGAGAGATAATCTACGTAAGAGGATTATCCCCCATACAGCACAAATATGCCCCGCATCATGAAGAACGCACGACTGCCCTACTGCGACTTAGGGTGCTTCTTCTTATTGAGTGCCGACGGAGATACGCGAATACCGTCGCCTGTCTGGCGCACATAGGCTTTATGAGCCGGCTTAGCGGTCCCAGAAGCCTTCTGAGCCTGCTTCTTGGGATCAACGGTAACAGCATTCGTGGGGTGGGGCTTTGTGGGCGCAGAGGGCGTTTGAGGCGTGCGACCGAGCTTGCGCATCACGCGATCCCAGCGCGCATGGATGCTCTCGTTGTGGGCACTCTTAAGGCCCAGCAGGGGCGCAGCCAAAATGGTCGGCGCAATAAACGTAATGAGGCGCCACAGCAGATAGCCGGCGGTCGAAGCCGACCCAAAGAAATGACCCAAGAACAATGCAAAGCCGCCCTCAGCGCCACCAGTTCCACCGGGCAAGGGAACCGCAGAGCTCAGCAGCTGGACAAAGGCGCTCGCGGCCATGACCGAGAAAAAGTCGACCTCGTGATGGCCAAAAGCAAGCATCAGGAAATACGGAACCAGATAGAAAAACGCGAGCTGCAGCATGGTGATAAACACGGTGAGCAGCATGGAAGAAAAATGTCCGGCTGAAAGCTTGAACTTCTCGGAGAAGGAGTAGATCTCGCCATCGACAAACGTGCGCCATCCCTCGATCTTAGTGGCCGAGACACCAATGCGCTCAAGCCAATTGATGATGCAATGGGCGACGCGCGTGACGGTCTTAGGCATGAGCGCGACGGCGAAGATGCCCAGCAAGATGCAGCAGTGCCCACCAAAGCTAAAGACGCACAGCAACGTCATGTCGCCATAGCGCTCGGCAAAAAACGGCATGCGAGCAAGCAGTAGGATAGCGCCCCAGGCAACGAGGCCAAACTGGTACACGATAAAGCGCGTGAACTGCGTTGCTCCGGCCTCGCCGACATTTTGGCCCGCTTTGGTCAGGCGGTAGATCTGGGCGGGAGTCGAGCCCATCATCATAGGCGTCAGGTTGCCAAAGAAGATGCCACTCGCCTCGACCGAGATCAGGTCGCGGATGCCGACGGGTGAATCGGGGTCGAGCCAGACGGCGATCGCATAGGCCACAATGCCAAAGAACAGATACATGAACATGCAGAGACACGCAACAACGAGCCATGGCGCCTGGACGCTCGACATAGCGGCCCAGAACTGCCCCATCTGCCCGGTTACCACCAGATAGACGATATAACCAACCAGCACGACGCCGATAAAGATGGCGCCGCGGCGTGCGCTCTTATTGTCATCGCCGCCCGAGACCTCAACCTCGACCTGGGGTTTAGACGTATGCTGAGAGGACTCCGTCATGAGACTCCTTCTAACAGTCAAAATATCTTGGATATTGTACCCGTAAGGGCCATAGGCAGAACGCAAAGCTCTGGTTCAAACGGGAATTGCAGACGGTTGTTTGAAAATAAAAAACCCGGCATTCCATGGGAAGTCCGGGTATCAGATGCGTGGTAGCCCGTACCAGATTCGAACTGGTGATCTCCGCCTTGAGAGGGCGGCGTCCTAAACCGCTAGACGAACGGGCCATAAGCCTCAGCAGAAAAGAAGTGGTAGCCCGTACCAGATTCGAACTGGTGATCTCCGCCTTGAGAGGGCGGCGTCCTAAACCGCTAGACGAACGGGCCACATGACATCTGCACTGCCGTGCTGCGAGGAAACATATTACGGGACAAAAAACGTCAGCGCAAGAAGAAATTCCAAATTGCCGAAAAATTGTCGGCAGGTTATGGAACACGCAGGTAAACTTGGTAGCTAATTCAAGTTGAGATGGAGCAAAAGAGCTTCGCGCTCGTTGGGAATGTTGTCTTCGATCACGGCGTCGAGGGCGGAGTTGAGAAGCTGACCCAGTTCCGGCCCGGGCTTGACTCCGACACGGATCAGGTCGCCGCCGTTGATGGCGAGCATCTTGAGCGTATAGGGCTCCCCTGCCTTCAGCAGCTCGTGCGCCATCGCGCGCATCTCCTCAATCGTCTCAACGTAATAGAAGCACGACGGGGCCTTGCCGAGCGTGTCAGCACGCTTAAGGTCCATGAGCTCGTCAATCAGACGGGCCGTGTCGACGCCCTCGCCAGAAAGCGCACACATCATATTGAGCAGGCAGGATCGCTCGGGACGCAGCGGTTTGTCGTGATATTTGATGAGCAGGCACACGTCGCGCACCAGGTCGTGCGAGAGAGCCAGGCGATCCATAATGACGCGCGCTTTCTTGGCGCCGAGCTCGGGATGACCGTAGAAGTGTCCGCTGCCGGCGTGATCGACCGTAAAGCACTCGGGCTTGGAGACATCGTGCAAAAACGCCGCCCACATAAGGCTCGACGATGGCGCGACGCCGTCGCACAGCGCCAACTCCCCTGCCACTGTCAGCACACGGGAGATATGCTCGTAGACGTTAAACGCATGGTAGACACTTCGCTGATCAAACCCGCGACCCGCTGCCAACTCGGGCACAGCGGCACAGATGAGCTCGGGATAGCGAAGCATCGCGTCCCCCCCATGACCGGTCGAAAGAATGCCCTCGAGCTCAATACCCACACGCTCGCGCGCCACGGCATCGAGCAGCGGCGCGCACTCGGCAAGCGCACGCTTAGTCTCGGGCTCAATCATAAAGTCCAGACGGCAGGCAAAGCGCACCGCACGCAGCATGCGCAGGGCGTCCTCGTTAAAGCGACGCTTGGGATCACCGACAGCGCGAATCAGCTTGCGCTCCAGATCACCCTGGCCGTCGTAGCGGTCGACAAGCCCGCGCTCGGGATGCCAGGCCATGGCGTTGACGGTAAAGTCGCGGCGCGCCAGATCATCCTCGAGCGAGGCGGCACGCTCGACACTCTGAGGATGGCGCCCATCGGTGTAAAAGCCATCCAGACGGTACGTTGTGACCTCAATACGCTCGCCATCGGAAATAGCCGTGATTCCGCCAAATTTAATGCCCGACTCCACGACCGCGATACCAGCGGCCTCGAGCGCCGATTTAGACTCCTGCCACAGGCCGCTACAGCACATATCAACATCGTGGCTGGGGCACCCCATCAGGGCGTCGCGCACCCAACCGCCCACGTACCAAGCCTCAAGACCAGCCGCCTCAAGCGCGCGCAGGACGCGCAGGGAGGCATCAGACGGTTGCGTACCGTTGAGCGAAACATTGCACATGCCTATGGCCTCCTGAGACTATCAAATTGGCTATCGATTGCGTCTGCAAGAAGTCTAGCAAGAAACAGCCTCCGCTGCACACGCAAGTCCGATAAACAAAAACGCATCCGTCCTAGTCTAAGACGGATGCGAAATAATCAAACTATTCAGACAAGGTGCCGGAACTAGCAGACCTGGCGAACCTCGATGTGCTTCTTATATTCGTCCACCTTGGCAAAATCACCCAAACCAGGGCACTCGACCACGTTGGCGCCAGTAGCCATCGAAAGGCGCAGGGCGTCCTCGACGCGCTCGGGGGCGTCGTGCCACACGGACAGGAAGGCAGCGAGCGAGGAATCGCCGGCGCACACCGTCGACAGCAGCTTGACGTCGAAGGTGCGGTTGGCAAACCAGATATGCTCGCCGTTGGAGAAGTACGCGCCGTCGCCACCGAGGGTCAGCAGCACGTTCTTGGCGCCCTTGGCGTGCAGCTCGGCCATCGCGCCCTTGACGGACTCGTCGTCGCCACCGCTCACCTTAATGCCAAAGATATCGAGTAGCTCGTCGTCGTTGGGCTTAATCAGCAGCGGCTCCATGGCAATGAGGTCTGCTAGCTGATGGCTCGAGATGTCTAGGACGAACTCGGCCCCCTTGGCCTTGACGCGGCGCAGGACCTCGGCCAGGAAGCCCTCGGAAGTGTTGGGAGGCAGCGAGCCGCTGATAACCAGGCAGGTCATGTCATCGAGCGAATCGATGAGCTCAAACATCTCCTGCTCATTGGCCTCGTTGATGGCGGCACCAGCGTTGACCATGTTGTACTCAGTGTCGGGGCCGGCATTAAGGAACACGTTGACGCGCGTGATGCCGTCGGTCCACACAGGCTTGACGGGCACGCCCAGGGCCTCGGCGCCCTTAACGATGAACTCGCCCGAGAAACCGGCGAAAAAGCCCAGGATCGTGGTGTCGACACCGTAGTGGTCAAGCGTAAACGAGACGTTGAGGCCCTTGCCGTTGGGCGTGTAGACGGCGTTGCGGGTACGCGTGACGGTGTTGGCGTCAAGACCGTCGCAGGCGATGTTGTAGTCAATGGCGGGATTTGCAGTGAGCGTGTAAATCATGAATGTTCCTTTCACGAAGCAACGTGTTAATGAAAGTATATTCCACGCATAGACAAAAGGCTAGGACAACTCGGTGAACGGTGTGGAAGCGATGAAGTACGGCGGGACACGTCTCCCCCATGGCGGAACAAAAAAGGCGCCCCGGCCGAAACCGGGGCGCCGCATGCGCACGAATATGTCGCGTTTCGATTACTGACGATCGAGCTTGCGGACAGCAACGCGCTTGCTGTACTCGTCGACGTGACCGAAGTCGCCGATGCCGACGGACTCGGCAACGTTGGCGCCGGTGGCCATAGCGAGCTTCATGGCCTCCTCGACGTTGTCGCGATCCCTGTACCACTTGTGCAGGAACGCAGCGAGGGTGCAGTCGCCGGCGCAGACGGAAGAAACCAGCTTGATGTTGAACTCACGCTTGGCGTACCAGATGTCCTCGCCGTTGGAGAAGTAAGCGTCGCCGCGGCTACCACGGGTGAGCAGCACGTTCTGAACGCCAGCGTCGTGAGCCATCTTCATGGCGACGCGAACCTCGTCGTCGGTGTCGACCGGCACGCCGAAGATGGCCTTCATCTCGTGATGGTTCGGCTTGATGAGCAGCGGCTTCTTGTGAGCGAGCTCCTTGAGCTTGTCGGAGGACAGGTCCAAGACGACGTCGGCGCCACGAGCCTGAGCGTGCTCCATGACCTTAGCCAGGAAGTCGGGCGTAGCTTTGGGAGGCACGGAGCCGGAGACGATCAGGCACTCAAGATCGCCCGCGGTGTCCAGGATGTTGTAGAGCTCCTCCTGGTGCTGCGGCGTAATCGGGGCGCCGGGGTTCAGGATGCCGTACTCGTGCTGGCCATCGTTGACGTAGGTGTTGATGCGCGTGATACCGTCGGTCCAGACCGGGCGGCACAGGCAACCCAGGTTCATGACCTCCTCGACGATAAACTTGCCCGTGAAGCCGGCGAAGAAGCCGAGCGCGACGGTGTCGACGCCCATCTTCTTAAAGGCGAAGGACACGTCGAGGCCCTTGCCGTTAGCCGTGTAGCTGGCCGAGCCGGTGCGGACGTTCTCGTCGGGCTCGAGCGGAGCGCTCGAAACCGTCATGTCGACAGCCGGGTTAGCGGTTAGCGTGTAGAACATTTACAGTACCCCCTGTATATGTGAGGGCCGCGTGGCCGGCCCATTCCAACCACGCGGTTACCTCTGATACCAAATTAGCGAGCTGCGGACTCGAGCAGTGCCTTGACCTCGGCGGCGGTGTTGCAGGCGAGCGCCTTCTCGGCGAGCTCGTCGCACTCGGCCTTGGTCCACTGGCTGATGGTCTTGCGGGCGCGCAGGATCGACGGAGCGCTCATCGAGAACTCCTCCAGGCCCCAGCTGATCAGCAGCGGCTCGAGCAGCGGATCGGCAGCGGCCTCGCCGCACATACCGACCATGATGCCGGCCTTCACGCCGCTCTCGATGATGTTCTTGAGCGAGCGGAGCACGGCGGGATAGTAAACCTGGTACAGGTTGGAGATGGTGTCGTTGCCACGGTCGGCGCACATGGTGTAGCCGATCAGGTCGTTGGTGCCGATGGAGAAGAAGTCGGCAACCTCGGCAAGACGGTCTGCGAGCAGCGAAGCGGCAGGCGTCTCAACCATGATGCCGACCTCGATGTTCTCGTTGAACTTGCGACCCTCTTCGGTCAGCTCGGCCTTGCACTGCTCGACGAGCTCCTTGACAGCCAAGACCTCCTCGACGCAGGTGACGAGCGGGATCATGATCTTGACGTCACCGAAGGCGCTAGCGCGCAGCAGAGCGCGGAGCTGGACCTTGTACTGGTCGGGATTGGCCAGGCAGTAACGCACGGCGCGGAAGCCCATGAAGGGGTTGTCTTCCTTGACCATATGCAGATACGGAATCTCCTTGTCGCCACCCACATCGAGCGTGCGGATGATGACCGGAGCACCCTTGAGCGCGCTGGCGACCTTACGGTAGGCGTTGAACTGCTCCTCCTCGGAAGGAAGCTCAGCAGAGTCCATGAACAGGAACTCGGAGCGGAACAGACCGATGGCCTCGGCGTCGTGATCGAGCGCGTTGGGCACGTCATCGGGGTTACCGATGTTGCAGGCGATGATCTTCTTGATGCCATCGGCAGTCACGGACGGCTTGCCACGGAAGGCCTCGAGGGCTGCCTTCTCGGCAGCGAAGGCCTCGGCCTTGGCGGTGTAGGCGGCGAGCGTCTCCTCGTCGGGATCGGCCTCGACGATACCCTTGCCACCGTCGACGACAACGGTCATACCGTTACGCAGCGCGGTGCAGCTGTTGGAAACCGAAAGGACAGCCGGGATCTCAAGGGCACGCGCGATGATCGCGGAGTGCGACGTGCGGCCACCGGTCTCGGTGACGATACCGGCAACGTGGGCCTTATCGATCGTGGCGGTCATGGACGGCGTGAGGTCGTGCACGACAACGACGGTGTTCTCGGGCAGGACGGAGAGGTCGACGACCTCCTTGCCCAGCAGCTCGGCCAGAATACCGGTACGGATGTCGGCGATGTCGGCCGCGCGCAGACGGAACATCTCGTCGTCCATGGACAGGAACATGTTCTCGAACATGGTCGAGGTGTCCATGAGCGCCTGCTCGGCGCAGGTGCCGCCGTCAATGGCGGCGTTGATGGCGTCGGTCATGCCCGGGTCCTGAGCCAGGACAATGTGTCCGCTCATGATCTCGGCCTCGGCCTCGCCCACCGTCTCCTTCATGTGGTCGGCCTGAGCCTGGGTCTTCTCGCAGAAGACCGAAAGAGCGGACTGATAGCGCTCCTTCTCTGCTGCCGAATCAGCAACCTCGTGCGGCTCAAACGTCAAGTCGGGATCGACGGCGACCATGACGGTGCCGATACCGATGCCCTCGGAAGCGTTGACTCCCTGATACATTCCCATTCCTCTCTCCGTGTCATGTGATAAAGCGTTTTGCCATATCCATGACAAAAGAGCGCAGTTACCTTACAACAGGTCACTGCGCCCCCAAATATGAACTTAGTTGTTCAACATGCGACCCGTTTGAGTTCTACTCGCCAAGACCGCTCTTGATGAGCTCGATGGCAGCAGCCAGAGCCTCGGCCTCGTCAGCGCCGTCGCACTTGACCTCGACCTCGGTGCCGCAGGGGATACCAGCAGCCATGAGAGCCATCGGGGACTTGCCGTTGACCTCCTTCTCGGGGGTAACGACCGTCACGTCGCAAGCGTACTTGCCCATGGTGGAGGCGAAGAGGCCGGCCGGACGCATGTGAAGACCCTGCGGATTGACGAGGGTAGCCTTCTCAGAAACCATAATTGACTCCTTTTTTGTGTTTAACCCCTGTCGTGCATGCGGCAGGAGTCAGATTCACGACGTTGTTTATATTAACTCACATCAAACGGTTTTTCATTATGTTTCGCACGAATTGTTGGACAGATGTGTTTGTCGTCCGCTTGCTCGCCCACAGGGGGCCGGGCGTGGCCAGTGAGATTTCCTGCTCTACAGTCCTGCTCGCACGAAGAGCACATTAAGTGCTCTTCGGCTCGTGCGGAACTCGCGATAAATCTCACAGGCCGCGCGCGGCCCCCTGTGGGCGAGCAAGCTGCGGAAACTCGGTCGGTCCAGAGCAATATCGTGCGAACGAAATTCTGGCTGATTTGTTGTTCGCCTGGTTGATTTGGTTGATGGGGTCTATCTAGACCCTTTTGTAAGTTGCGGTGAAATAGGGATTGAATTTGGGGTTGAATCGTTTAAACAGTTCCTATTTCACCGCAACTTATTTGGGGATGAAAAAGGCGGAGGCCCTGGTGAGGGTCTCCGCCTTTGTTACAAGGGGCGATATTATTCGCTAACTGCTGGATTAGACCAGGCGGGCGTTGATCGTCTTGGCGATCTCGGCGGCGTCGGTAGAACCCTTGACGGTGGCACGGAAATCCTCGTCCATAAGCGCCTCGGCGACCTTGGACAGGATCTTGAGGTGCGTGGTGCCAGCCTGAGCGCCCGGGATGAGCAGGGCGATGGCAACGTTGACGGGAGCGCCGTCCATGGTGTCCCAACCGGTCACGCCAGAGTCGTCCTTGACGACGATGACAGCAGCCTCGGTAATGGCGTCCGACTTGGCATGCGGGATGGCGAAGCCCTCCATCATGCCCGTGGTGCCCTCGGCCTCGCGGGCCAGGAAGGCGTTCATCACGGCGTCGGCGTCGCCGGCGATACCGGCCTTGACGGCCTGGTTGGAGACAAAGCTCAGAGCCTCGTCACGAGAAGCGAAGTCCTCGGCGACAAAGACATTCTCGACCTTCACGAAGTCGGCAGCCTCGGCCTTGGGGGCCTCGACGGCAGCGGCCTTGGGGGCCTCAACGGGCTTGGCTGCAGGAGCGGCCTTGTGGTTCTTCTCGAAGTCGTACTTCTTGAAGGCCACGAACAGGATGCCACCGACCACGGCGCCGATGAGGATCGCGAGGACCCAAAGCGGACCGTTCTCGACAACGGGCAGGACCAGGAAGCCACCGTGAGGCGCCGGATCGTGAACGTTGAACATAATGGTCAGGATCGAAGCGATAGAGGAACCGAGCATCATGATGGGCATGACGGGCCAGATGTTCTTGGTCATGAACGGAATGGCGCCCTCGGTGATGTGGGTGCAACCAAGGATGAGGTTGACGACACCGGCGTCGTGATCCTCCTGGCTGAAGTACTTCTTGCCGACAACGACGGCGAAGGTGGTGATCAGCGGCGGAACGATGCAGGCGGCGGAGACGGCAGCCATGAAGTTGGTGCCGAAGTTGTAAGTATCGGTGCCAACACCGGCGGCCAGTGCCTCGGTGAGCATAGCGGTACCGGTAACGTAAGCAGCCTTGTTGACCGGGCCGCCCATGTCAAAGGCGCACATGCAGCCGATGGCAAGACCCAGGACAACGGCGCCAGAGGCGGACAGGCCCTTGAGGAAGTCCATCATGGCGGTGTTGATGGCAGCCATGGGGCCGGAAATGCCGAGCATGACCAGACCGACGATGGCGGTCGAGAACAGCGGGTACAGGAAGATAGCCTTGAGGCCGTCCAGGTTCTTGGGCAGACCGGCAAAGACCTTCTCGAGCAGCAGGATGACATAACCGGCGAGGAAGCCACCGACGATGCCGCCCAGGAAGCCGAAGCCCACGCCGGCGCCACCGGCGTCGATCATGCCGGTCTCGGCGTTAACAGGCAGGCCCTGGATGGCGATCATACCGGCAACAAAGCCGGGGACGAGCGCCGGGCGCTTGCCGATGGACTCGGCGATGTAGGCGGAAAGCACCGGAACCATGAGGTTCATGGCGATGCCGCCGATGATCTTGAGCATCGCAGCAAAGCTGTTGTAGTCAGACGCCGTCGAATCGAAGGACGTAATGCCCCACAGGAACGAAACGGCAGTCAGAACACCACCGGCAACGACGAAGACCAGCATGTGGCTGACGCCGTTCATGAGGTGCTTGTAGATGATGTGGCCGATGGACTCCTTCTCCTCGACCTCGTCCTCGACATCGGCAGCGGCTGCAACCGTGCTGTCGCCCTTGGCGGCGAGCGCGCGGTCAATCAGCTTACCGGCGGCCTCAACGGACAGGGCCTTGGAAACACCAACGGAAACCATGGGCTTACCGGCGAAACGCTCAGCCTGGACATCCTTGTCTGCTGCGACGACGACGGCCTTGGCACCAGCGATCTCACTCTTGGTGAGCTCGTTCTCGACACCGACCTGGCCATGAGTCTCGACCTTAATGGTCAGACCGCGCTCGGCAGCTGCCTTCTCCAGCGCCTCCTTCGCCATGAAGGTGTGCGCAATGCCGGTCGGGCAACCGGTCGCGGCGATGATGTCAAACTTAGCCATGTGTCCCTCCTTCTTGAGTACAGCGCCCGCGGGCGCTCCCCTACACGCGCTTCGATGCGCGTTTTTCCACAACTGAAAGATACCAACCTACCGTCCGCGTGAGAAGAGACAAGATGCAATTCTCCGGTGAAAGGTTCTTTCATAACCGTAAACGGTAGATGAAAGTTTACCATCAACACTTGAAACGGCAAGGTGTATCTTGTAATTGAAAATCCCCCTATACTATGACATTACAAAACGAGTCCGATTTTCATGTCAACCAGGAGCCATCCATGACTGATAGTAGCAAGAGCGCACTTTCCCTCATTAGCACCCACCAGGGATATAGCGAGTCCGAGCAGCGCATTGTCGACTATATATTGGAGCACCAGTCCGAGGCTCCACGCCTCACGGCGGCTCAGCTCTCACGCGCCGCTGCCACGTCCGAGGCGACCGTTTCGCGCTTCTGCCGCAAGCTTGGGTTTGGCAGCTTCCGCAGCTTTCAGTTTTCGTTGGCGAGGGATTTGGAAAGCCAGCGCAACGAGGGCCTGACCGACGAGGTCTCGCTCGACAATATGGAGCAGAGCCTCAAGAACATCCTGGCTGCCAAGGTGAGCGAGCTTAATGCGACTATCGACGGGATCGACCACGATACGCTGGCGGCTGTTGTGCATGCCCTTAAGCATGCAGGGGTTATTGAGTTTGCGGCTGTGGGCAATACGAACGCGGTCGCGCTCGATGCGACGTTTAAGTTTTCGCAGCTGGGCCTGCGCTGCATGGCGAGCACCATTAGCGAGACATCAATCGGCTTTGCGCTCACGTTGCGCCCGGATGACGTTATCGTGCTAATCTCAAACTCTGGCAAATCGCGCCGACTGAATCGCATGGCAAAAGCGGCTCGCGACTGCGGCGCAACCGTAGTCGTCATCAGCAGCGACAGCAAATCCCCACTCGCGCGCCTCGCCGACTACACCTTTAATACCGTCAATCACGAAGCGCTGCTGACGACGGGCGACTTTGCATTCTCTAAGATCAGCGCCACGATGATCATAGAGGTCATCTACAACTTTCTGCTGCCCGAGATTGAAGACGCTCGCGAGCATATCAGCTACTACGAGGAGCTCATCCAGCCGGATAAGGTCGTGGAGTAGGCTTTATAGGGAGTCGTTAGTTGCTTGTCGCACGAAACTATGCCGCTTTACTACGATGAAATCGCAATGTATGACCATATCGCGTTTTGAAAGAAAACCGCAGGCGTTCTACCTGCGGTTTTCTTTTTGCAATATTAGCTGTGCTCGAGCTATGCCGATTCATCGTAGTAAACCGGCATAGTTTTTGACGGTCGGGCCAGACGGGCAAGTGGCGAGGCAAGGATTACTGATATTTTACCCCCCCAACACCGCCGACTCGTTCTAACCTCGAGCTTCTTCGAGCATCTGCTTTGCGTGGGCCAAGCTTGCCTCGGACTGATCGCCGCTCAGCATGCGGGCGATCTCGGCGGTACGCGTTTCGCCGGTTACCTCGTCCAAATGCGTCTGGGGAACATCGCCCGGTTCCTTGCTGACGACATAATGCTTGTCAGCCATGACGGCGACCTGCGCCAAGTGGGTTACGACAATCACCTGATGCGTAGCGGCGAGATCTGCCAGCACGCCCGCGAGCGCACGCGCCGTGGAGCCACCGACACCAGCATCGACCTCGTCAAACACCAGCGTATCAACACCGTCCGCGTTACCGAGGACGACCTTGCTTGCCAGCATGACGCGGCTGAGCTCGCCGCCCGACACAATGCGGCGCAGGGGACGTGGCGTCAAGCCGGCGCCGCTGCGGTATAGCAGCTCGTAGCTCGAAGGACCAACGGGCGTCCACTCAGCACGGGGAAGATCGCGCGACTCCCAGACGAGCTCGGCGCCACCCATCTCCAAGCGAGCCATCTGGCGGCCGACCTCGTGACAGAAGCGCGGGGCCGCCGTATTGCGAGCGCGCTTAAGTGCCCTGGCAGCAGCGAACAGCTCGCGCTCGGCGCTCCCGAGTGCCTCACGCGCCTTTTTGATCTGTTCATCGCCATCATCGACCAGAGACAGCAGTTCTTGCGAGCGATTGCGCATGGCAAAAACATCGTCCATGGTGGGACCCCACTTACGCAACAGGCCCTTGAGGTCGGAATACCGCTCACGCATGCGAGCGAGCTCGCGCGGGTCGAAGGCAACGCCATCACGATAGGCACGAAGCTCGTTCGCGCAATCCTCAAGGGAGATACAGGCATCCGAAAGCGCATCGGCAATGTCGCCCAGTTTGCGATCGACGGTAACCATGCGGGAAAGCTCTGCCACAGCGCTGTTCACGGCATCGAGCGCTCCCCCTTCAGAGGCAAGCGATGCATGGGCATCGTTAGCAGTGGCAACCAGCACTTCGGCATGTTCGGAGCGCGGCAGCAGCTCCTCGAGTTCCTCATACTCGCCCGGTTTGGGGTCGACCTCGCCGATGCGCTCGAGGGCAAAGCGCGCCTCCTCGACGCGGCTCCCCTGGGCACGCGAGGCCTCTTCGACACGTCGAACCTCCTTGGCGGCAGCGCGCGATGCTTTAAAGCAGGCGCGGTACGCATCCAGCGCCTCGAGTGCCGGGCGTCCTGCCCATGCATCGACCATCGCAACGTGATGCGCCGGATCGAGCAAGCGCTGGTGCTCGTGTTGGCCGCACAGATCCATCATCACACCAACGCGCTCCGAAAGCTCGCGCACACTGGCGATGCGGCCGTCAATCTTCACGCGGCTGCGGCCCTCGGCAGAAAGGCTGCGCTGAACGGTGAAGCCTTCCGTGTCGTGCGGGCCGTCAAACAGCCGCGCCTCGACGCTCGCCAGCGCCTCGCCCTCGCGCACCGTCGACGAATCCGCGCGCTCACCCAAAATAAGCTTGAGAGCCGAGAGCAGCGCGGTCTTGCCGGCGCCGGTCTCGCCGGTCAGGACAGTCAGACCGGCACTCGGCACCAGCGTCGCCTCGCGAATGAGTGCAATGTTAGAAACCTGCAGCTCATCGATCATGACGGACTCCGTAGAATACGCGGCTCACCGAGTTATAGAAGCTCTCGGGGCCGTAATCCAGCAGCAACACATCTCCGGGCCCGCGGCGCACCGCTACGCTCTCAACGGTGCCATCGCAGGTGATAAACTGTCCATCGATAGCGATCGCCGGAACGCTCGGGCGATCATCGGACATAAAGATTTCGACGACATCACTCGGCGAGGTCAAAAAGGCACGAGCCTGAATGGTGTGCGGCGCAATGGGTACGCAGACCATGCCCGTATAGTCGGGGCTCACGATGGGGCCACCGGCGGATAGTGCATAGCCAGTGGAGCCGGTCGCCGTCGAAACGACGACACCGTCACCGCGCAGGCGGTCGATATGATGGCCGGACACCGTGATGTCGAACTCGACCATATCGGACAGCGGACCGCGGGTAAGCGCCATGTCGTTGAGGGCGAAGGTGCGCACGACATCCTTCGTACCGTCTTCGCGCACGGACACGATATCCGCGGCGATGGTAGCGCGACGGCTCACATGCAGCTCGCCGGACAGGGCGTCGCTCACGACCTGCAGAATGTCGCGCTCCTCGGGACTCGCAGCAGTTAAAAAGCCCAGGTGACCATAGGAAAGACCGAGGATGGGAATCTCGCGATGGTTGAGGATGCGGGCAGCGCGCAGCAACGTACCGTCGCCGCCGAGCGTAATGACCAGATCGGAGCCGTCAATATCAGGCGTGCTCTGGATCTTGGAACGCTGGTCGGCAGCCCATGCAACCTCGTAGCCCTGGCGCGAAAGCCAAAGCTCGAGCATCAGGCCGCTCTCGACTGCCTCTTGCTTGTAGTAATTGGGAACCAGAAAGACCTTCATAGCGTTGCAGCTTTCTCGCTCAAAACCGATACCTGGGATTGCAGCTCATCGTCGGCGCGCTCCCCGGGGGCAAACCTCGTGCCGTACAGGAAAAACTCAACGTTGCCCTTGGCACCATGGATAGGCGACACGCACACATCGACCGGGAACAGGCCCTTGGCAGCAAAGAGTTCAACCGCCGCCACGAGTGTATCGCGGCGCACGGCGGGATCGGTCACAATGCCGCCCTCGCCCACCAGCGCCGCCGGAGCCTCAAACTGCGGCTTTACGAGCGTGCAGAATGCACCCGTAGGCGCCAGGCACGCCAGTACCGCATCGATAATGTTCGCGATGCTGGTAAACGAGACATCACACACAGCCAGGTCGATAGTGCCGGCATAGCCAAGCTCAGGCAGCTGCGTCACGTTTGTGCGCTCATGCAGCGTCACGCGATCGTCCTGGCGCAACGACCAATCGAACTGGGCGCGACCCACGTCCACCGAGACAACGGTCGCAGCTCCGCGCTTGAGCAGACAATCGGTAAAGCCGCCGGTAGAGCAGCCCACATCCAGACAGGCAAGGCCCGTCGGATTGATGCCAAACGCATCAAGCGCGCCTTCGAGCTTAAGACCGCCGCGGCCAACATAGGGAATGCGCCCCTTCACATGCAGCGGCAGCCCCGGGATCACCTTAAGGCCCGGCGAAGTCAAGCGCTCACCGCCACTCGAGACCAAGCCGGCCATAAGAGTGCGAAGGGCATCCGCGCGATCGGCGCAGATGCCCTGTGAAATCAGTTCGTCATCAAGACGCACGCGTTTCATGAATGCCATCAACCATTCGTATCCGGAGATGCGGCCTAGCTATCCTGGGATTCGTTTGCCGCATCCTCATCGTATTCCTGCTCGAGCTTGTCGGCCTCACGCGGCGTCAACTCAAACTTGTCGACCATATCGACCGCGCGGGAGCCCAGCTCAATCGCCTCGTCAAACAAATCGAGCGAACGCTCCAAGGAGGTATCCTTGGAGCGAACGGTAGCGATGATCTGATCCAGACGGTCCGAAATCTCATCAAAGTTACGGACAGAACCCTCTGGCATGGCTACTCCTCGACGGAGTCGATGTCAGCCTCGGCGGCGTCCGCATCCTCGGCCAGCACGCCAGCCTCAGCCTGAGCGGCAGCGACCTTGGCGGCCGCCTCGGCAGCCTGTGCCTCCTCGCGAACGCGATCCTCGGCCAGCAGCTCCTGGTACAGGTCCTCGCCCGGCAGCTCCTCGCTGCGAGCGATCTTGCCCAGCACGCCGTTGACAAACGATGCGGACTGGTCGGTACCATAAGCCTTAGCAATCTCGACCGCCTCGTTGATAACGATGGCGTCCGAGACCTCCTCGTCGGTGAGGAAGCGCATCTCGTAGACGGCGATACGCAGCAGGTTGCGGTCGGCACCGGGCATGCGCATAAGATCCCAGTTCTTGGCGACGGCTCGAAGGGCACAATCGATGCGATCGATATGCTCGTAGGCACCGCGGCAAAGCTCCAGCGCATAGGGGTCGAGGGGGCCCTTCGAAATCAGGAAATCGCCCTCGAGGACGCGCTCGAGCGGGCTGTCCGTGGCCTCGGCCTGGAACAGCAGCTGCAGCGCCTGACTGCGGGCAAGCGTGCGCCCGCGATAAACCTTAAGGCTCAAAGGTTACTCCTTGGGGAAAACGAGACCGTCGATGCAAACGTCAACGCGCTCGACCTCGACGCCCACCTGGGCATCGATGGCGGCGACCACGGCGGCGCGAACGGCCTCGGCGAGTTTCTTGAACGGATAGCCAAAGAACACCACGACACGCACGGTGAGTGCGAGCTTGTCGCCGACGACCTCGGCCTCGACCGCCGGCTCGGAAGCCGGGGCCTTGGACGAGAGCATCATGGAGACAAGGTTGGTGGCAAGGTCCTTGACGCCAACGGAGGCGATGCCCTCGACATCCGACACGGCGCGCGAGACGATGGCGGTCAGAACATCGGGCGAAATGCCGATGCCGTCAATCTTGATTTCCTGGGGCATGAGTCCTCCTAGAAGAGTTGGATGCTAGACGCGGGAGACGAACTTGCCGTCGCGGGTGTCAACCTTGATGACCTCGCCCTCGTTGAGGTACATGGGGACCTGGATGACAGCGCCGGTGTCGATCGTGGCCGGCTTGGTGGAACCCTGGACGGTGTCGCCCTTAAAGCCCGGGTCGGTCTGGACGATGGTGGTCTCGATGAACATCGGCGGGGTCACGCCCATGAGCTCATCGTCGGCGAAGAGCAGCTGGCAGATGTCGTTCTCGCGCAGCCACTTGGAGTTCTCGCCCACCATGTCCTCAGGAACGGGAACCTGCTCATAGGTCTCATTGTCCATGAAGATGTAGTCGGCGCCATCGTTGTAGAGGTACTGGAACTCACGGGTGGTGAGCATGACGCTCTCGAACTTGGTGCCGGCGTTGCAGGTGTTCTCGACGACGCGGCCGCTCTTGATGTCGCGGGTCTTGTAGCGCACAAACGCGCCGCCCTTGCCCGGCTTGACATGCTGGAACTCGACGATGGTGTAGACCTTGTCCTTAATGCGGAGACCGAGGCCGTTCTTGAAGTCGGCGGTAGAAATGGTAGGCATAGCGACCTTTCTTGTTATGGGCAGAACGCACAAGCGTCCAAATTACATACGACCGAAATTATACACTTGCAGACGGCGCCTGCAGCGAGCGCATAAAAAGAGAACGCGGGGCGCCCGAATTACTCCGGACGCCCCGCCCCAAAAATCTATCGAAATGGGCTAGCAAACGATGACGTGCAGGTCGTGCGGGGTCTTGGTGAAGGGCTCGTAGCCGTTCTCGGAGACGACGCCGTAGTCCTCCAGGCGCACGCCGCCCACACCGGGCAGATACACGCCGGGCTCCATGGTGATAACCGAACCGACCTCGATGGTGTTCTTGCTGCGGTTGAAGTTGGGAAGCTCATGGATGTCGATGCCCACGCCGTGGCCCAGACCATGGTTGTAGTAATCGCCATAGCCGGCATCGCCGATGATCTTCTTGGAAAGCTTGAAAATGTCGTTGCCCTCGACGCCCGGATGGATGGCGGCGACGCACTCCTCGTGGGTGCGGCGCACGAGCGCGTACAGGTCGAGCTGCTCCTGGGTAGGCTCGCCCATCACGACGGTGCGCGTCATGTCGGAACGATAGTCGCAGTAGCCCGCGCCGTAATCCATAAGGACGAAGTCGCCCTTCTCGATTACGCGGTCGCTCGGCACGGCGTGCGGGTTGGCGGTGTTGGGACCGCTCGCCACAATGGAGCCGAAGGCCAGGCTGTCGGCTCCATTGGCGAACATAAAGTTCTCGAGCTCGTTGCGCACCTGCTTCTCGGTCATGCCGGGCTTAATAAAACCGAGCATATGCTGGAAGGCGGCATCGGTGATCGACTGCGCATGGCGCATGAGCTCGATCTCCTCGGCGTCCTTGATGGCGCGCATCTTGCGAATGTCGTCATGCATCAGCGGCAGCATGCAGGCGACGGAACGATCCTCCAGACCACGCTGAATACCCTGGTAGAAGTTAATCTGCATGTCGTCCTCGACAGCGCAGACGCGGCACTTGTTGGCTGCGATCTTGCCGGCGACCCAACCGGGGATGGTGCCCTCGTCCATGTCGTAGACCCAGGGGCTGCCGGCGGGCGTGTTCTCCTCAAAGCTGTTGAGGTAGCGCGAGTCGGTATGGAACAGGCACAGGTCAGCCGTAATAAACGCCGCGTGCGGGAACTCGAAGGTGTAGTCGAAAACGCCCTTCACGCCCGTAAGCCAACGAAGGTTGGCCTCGTCGCGCACCACGATGGCGTCGTAGCCACGCTCGGCCATCAGGGCACGGACACGCTCGATACGACCGGCAGGACCGGCAGCAAACTCAGACATGCAGATTCCTTTCTTGTTGTCTCTATATAGACGGGACGGGTCTCAACCGAACGAAGGAATCGCATGCAATCCGCAACCGATTGAAAACCCGCCCCTCAACATGATACGAAAGACGATGGATGTCAATAAATCTTAGAGAAGTTCTTTGCGAGACGCCAAGTAGGCATGAGCGTGGCGCTCAAGAACCTCGTCCTCAACGCTCGTTAGACGAATGGCGCCGAGCGCTGCGGGCAGCGGCAGCATGCTGCGGTTCGAGCGGGCGAACTGCTGCCTGCGGAACTCCTCGATAAACGCGGTGGGCTCCAGGTCGAAGGCAAGTTCCTCGATGCCAAAGTCCTCCAGGCAGTCATCGACCTCAAAGACGTAATCGATATCAAAGTCGCAGGCATCATGTGCTAGGCGCGCCTCAAAGCGCATGCCCTCGGATAACAGCTGATAGGCAGGGACCTGCGAAGCGGCATCGCCCAAGCAGGCGCGCAGGGTACAATCCCCCGTCTTGCCAAAATCGAGCGCATGGCGAGCGCTCGGGTTCGTGGCCATCAGTACGTCCTTGCGGGCAGTCTGAGACCATTGAACGGCATTAACGAGCGCGACCTCCTCGCCCGCTAGAATCTCGGGGACGGTCTCAGTAAACTGATTCCAGCGTGACTTGCTGCTCGAAAGCATGGTGCCAACAAGTACCACAAAGCCGAGCTTGAGGTCCTCGGGGTCCGCCTCGCGAACAAGGTCGAGGTCGCACACGACCAAGCCCGGTTCGGGACGGGACACGATAGCGGGAAGCGCATTGGCCGACGAGGCGACGAGCGGCTTCATGGTCGTCGCGACCGTGAGCATGGCGTCGAAGGTCGTCGGCAGTAAGGCGCACTCGGTGCGACCGCACCACTGATTGGCACACCAACAAACGACCGAGCAGGTCGCTGTGTCGCCGACAGCGACAACGAGATCGTCGCAGGTAATGCCGTTAGCCGACAGGGCGCCAAAGACGGTATCGGCGTCGACCAGCGTCGCGCCATCAGGAGAAACCTCAAGCAAAAGCTGCGACACGGCAAAACCGGCGTCGACCAGCGCATGCTCGACGACCTCACCAAAACGCTCGGATGTGGCGTCGTTCCAAACCACCATCGCGCGCTTAGGCTTGCCCACAGCCGAGGAAAACATGCGCGACAGCTCATCGAACGCGCCCAATCCGACGCGGACATCGACACTGCGGTTTTGGAAATTGATCAGTTGACGGCGAATCATAGCAGCCCACGCTCCAAAAGCATCTCGGCACAAAGGTAGGAAACGTCCTCGAAGGACTTGTTGCGAATATCAAGGGTAAGGTCGGCGGCTTGGCGATACAGCGGACGGCGATGCTCAAACAGGCGCGCGGCATGCTCGGGCGAGCGGAAATCGGGGCGCGTGTCGGACCGACGAATCTGGCGAATCGAATCCTCGAAGTCGCCCTCGAGGTACACGCACGTACCCATTTCGTGCATCAGCTCAATATTCACCGGCGTCTCGACAATGCCGCCCCCGCACGAAACCAACAGGCTGCGCTCACTTTTGAGCGAACGGAGCGCCGAGGTCTCGAGCTCGCGAAAACGATCCTCGCCCTCGGTCTCAAAAATCTCGGTTACCGACTTGCCGCAACGACGCACGACCAGACGGTCGGTATCGATAAAACGCCGCTTGAACATAGTGCCGACGTTGCGCGCGAGCGTCGATTTGCCCGCGCCCAAAAAGCCGATAAAGAAGATATGGTCGCAGCCGTGTTTGGTGTGCTGGGACATAGCGAGACCTATTCCTCGCAGGGAAGGTCACGCAGGGCCCGTCGCTCAAAGATACGGAAAATCTGCGTATACCACAGGTCCTGCGTCGCCTGCGGCTTTACCAGGATGGTATCGACGCCGGCGAAGTTGCCGCTCCACACGTCCGTGTAGAGTTGATCACCGATCAGCACCGTCTCGTCGGCCGAGGCGCCGAGGCGCTTAAGGCCCGCCTTGAGGGCAAACGGCGCCGGCTTCATGGCGTGGCTGATGGCCTCGAGTCCCAGCTCGCGTGCAGAGCTCATGACCTGGTCGCGATGCCAGTTATTGGACACCATGCACAGCTTAAAGCCTTTGGCGCGGGCGGCATCGAGCCACGCGGAAACCGCGGCGGGAACCTGCTCGGTGTCGCGCGGCACCAGGGTGTTATCGCGATCGAGCAGAATGGCGCGTTTGCCATCGGCCCACAGGGTATCAAGGTCGATGCGATCGACCGAGGCAACGTATCGTTTGGGGCTAAAAATCCTCATGCTAATTCCAAGACTGTTGATGCTCTTCGTAGGTTTGTGAGAAGTACTCCTCGTCCTGCGTAATGTAGAAATACAGGTCCTCGGAGTCGGTCGGCTCAAGCGTGGCCTTGAGTGCCTCGAGCGACGGAGAGCAGATGGGCGTGGGCGGCAGACCCTCGTGTTTATAGGTGTTATACGGACTATCGCTCTGCAGGTCGTCGGCGGTAACCTCGCCACCGGTGACATACATCATGGTCGCATCGCTGTTGAGATAGCGCAGACCGTCGAGTTTGCCGGCAAGGCGGTTGTAGAAGACCGAGGCCACGTGCGCACGTTGATCGGCGTTGAGGCCCTCGCGCTCAACGATAGAGGCCAAGTTGACGATGTCGTAGTCGGACATCTCCACACCGTAGCGTTCCTTGATCTTGGCTTCGCAGCTCGCAAAGTCAAGCGACTTGTACTCGGTCTTAAACTGATCGAGCATAGCGCGAATCACGCCATCGGCCGTCGGCGAATCACCCAACGAATAGGTCTTGGGAAACAAGAAACCCTCGAGCGAGTCGTTGGCGGCGCCCTTAAGGAAGCTATAGTCGTCCACGTAGTTGGAGGCCTTGGCCTGGTTGAGGAAGTCTTCCTTAGAGATGCTGTCGTAGGCCTGGGCCACACGGTCGGCGACTTGATCGACCGTCAGGCCCTCAGGGATAGTCAGCGTATTGGAGCCCGCGTTGGGGCCTTCCATGAGCTGCTGAACAACCTTGGTCGCATCCATGAGTGTGGTGAACGAATAATCACCAGCCTTGAGCGACATATCGGCGTTGAGCTTTTTCACCGCCGCATAGTAATCCTTGGGATTTTCTACGATATGGTTCTCGGAGAGAATCGAAGCGATGCTGTCACCCGAGGCACCGTCGGGAATCGTGATAGTAACCTGCTGGCCTGCAACGACTTTCGCACCCTCACCGCCAAAGAAACCCTTGACGGCTGGCACGACAAAGAAAACGATCGCGACAAGCGCAAGCACGGCAACAACGCCACCGATAATCATAGGCACCGGGGAGCTTTTCTTTTGAGCACCGCGACGAGCATGCGTGTTGTAGCTCGAGCGGGTCGCCGGAGCAACGCCATGCGAACCACGAGCGTGATGCGAATGCGATTGGGGGGCCTGCGTTCGCTGGGTAGGTGCCTGCTGCTTAAAGCGGGTGCCGCCTGCAGGCTGGGCCGTACGAGCAGTGGGCTGCTGAGCCGCGTGAGAAGCCGAATGCTGAACCGAACGAGCAGAAGGCTGCTGACCCGTCCGTTGAACAGGTTGGGCCGAACGAGAGAAGGACTGCGCCGGGCGCGCGGCAGACTGAGCTGCGCGCTGCGTCGGCTGTGCCGGACGCTGGCCAGGCTGGGCAGGGCGCGACGCCGGCTGCTGTGTACGATTCGGCTGGCGCGGATCGGAAGCACTAGGCATGCGAAACCTCCTCGTTTTTACGATCGAGCCACGTCTGCAAAAACAGGCTGGCGGCAATCATGTCGATCTTGCCCCTCATCTGCTTTTCGTTGAGTCCCTGCTCGCGCAGGATACGCTTGGCCTCTTGCGAGGACAGACGCTCGTCCTCAAACTCCAACGGAAGATCGAGCTCGTCGGCAATCTTTTGCGCCACAGCGGCAACGCGCTCGGCCTGAGGGCCAGGTTCACCGGCCATGGTCAGGGGACGTCCGCTTACCAGGATGTCGGGCTCATAGTCCTCAACCAGGTAGCGGAACGTCTTGGCCATACCGGTGACCTCGGCAGCCGGAAGCACCTTGACAGGCATCGCCATCTTGCCATCACGGCTCGAGACGGCGATGCCAATCCTGGTCTCCCCTATGTCCAGCGCGAGCGCAACCACAGTGACTTCTTAGATTCTTAGGCACCGAGCGCGGTCTTAGCGGCCGCGAGGGCATCGGCGATGCCGGCAGCATTCTTGCCACCGGCCTGGGCCATGTTGGGACGACCGCCACCGCGACCGTCGACCAGACCCGCGATCTGCTTGATCACGTTACCGGCGTGGAAACCGGCCTTGACGGCGTCATCGGAGCCGGCAGCGAGCAGGGCCGGAGTGCCCTTCTCAGTCACGCTGGCGACGACACAAGCGACAGGGCCGGCGACCTTCTGATGCACGGTATCCCATACGTTGCGCAGGTCGGCAGCCTCAAGGCCCTGGAGCTCAGCGACAACGAGCTTATAGCCGTCGAGCTCGACGGCGCCCTCGATGGCGCTGGAGATGGCGTCGGAGGAGCCACCGGTCAGAGCCTTCTTGAGCTTATTGAACGTCTCGCGCAGCTCGGCCTGCAGGTTCTCCACGCGAGCGGGAACCTCATCCACGCGGCACTTGAGCGCAGTAGCAGCGGCGTCAACGAGTGCCAGGCGGTCGGCCATATAGTCGAGGGCACCCTTAGAGGTCACGGCCTCGATACGGCGGACATTGGAGCCCGTGGAGGACTCGGAAATGATCTTGAACAGGCCGATCTCGGCGGTGTTGGCAGCGTGTGTGCCACCGCAGAGTTCGCGGGAGAACGGCTGGTCCTCGGCGCCCACGGAGACAACGCGGACGACGTCGCCATACTTCTCGCCAAACAGGGCGACAGCGCCGGCGGCCTTAGCCTCGTCGATGCCCATGACACGGGTCACGACCGGCTTGGAAGCGAAGATCTGCTGGTTGACCAGGTCCTCGACAGCCTTGAGCTGCTCGGAGGACAGGGCCTCGAAGTGCGTAAAGTCAAAGCGCAGGTGCTCGGGCGTCACCAGCGAGCCGGCCTGGGAGACGTGCTCGCCCAGGACCTGCTTAAGGGCGGCGTCGAGCAGGTGCGTGGCGGTGTGGTTGCGGCGCAGGAAGCCACGGCGCTCGGCGTCGAGCGCGGCGGTCACGGTAGCACCGACGGCCAGCGTGCCCTCGGCAACGTGGGCGACGTGAGCATACAGGCCGTTGTGGTTCTTGGTGTCGGCAACGGTCAGAACAACGCCCTCGGCGGAAAGCTTGCCGGCATCGCCCTGCTGACCACCCATCTCGGCATAGAACGGGGTGCAGTCGAGCACAACCTCGACATCCTCGCCGGCGGCAGCGGACTCGACGGACTCGCCGTTGCGCACGATGGCGACAACCTTGGCGCCCTCGATCACATCGTTGTCATAGCCGTCGAACTCGGTCGCTGCGACCTTGTCGGAAAGCTCAACCCACACGTCGTTGAAGCTGCCCCAGGCGTCGCCCTTGGCATTGGCGCGGGCGCGGGCCTTCTGGTCCTCCATGCAGGCAGTGAAGCCGTCCATGTCGACGTCGTGGCCAGCGGTGCCGGCGATCTCGACGGTTAGGTCGATGGGGAAACCAAAGGTGTCGTGCAGCTTAAAGGCAACATCGCCCGGAAGCACAGCGCCCTCGGCAAGCGCTGCCAGTGCCTCATCCAGGTAGACGCGACCGTTGTCGAGCGTCGTGGAGAAGCGCTCCTCCTCGGAGGCAACGATACCCTTGACGAGCGCGACGTTCTTGAGCAGCTCGGGATAGGCCTCGCCCATCTGAGCGTTAACCTCGTCGATGAACTTGGTCAGGAAAGCGCCCTCGATGCCCAGCAGGCGACCGTGGAACACGGCACGACGGAGCAGGCGGCGAAGGACGTACTCGCGACCCTCGTTACCGGGAAGGATGCCGTCGGAAATCATAAAGTCGACGGCACGGGAGTGGTCGGCGATGATGCGCAGCGAGCGGCTGGCACCGGAGTAATCGTCGGCGTCATAGGTCTTGCCGCTGATCTCCTCGCCCAGCTTGATGAGATGCTGCATCAAGTCGCCGTCGTAGTTAGCGGTCTTGTGCTGCATGATAGCGGCCATGCGCTCCAGACCCATGCCCGTATCGAGGTTGCGGTGCGGCAGCTCCGGCATGGAGCCGTCCTCCTGGCGGTCGTACTGGGTAAACACGAGGTTCCAGAACTCAAGGAAGCGGTCGCAGTCGCAGCCGGGCTTGCAGTCGGGGCTGCCGCAACCGACCTCCTCGCCCATGTCAAAGTAGATCTCGGAGCACGGACCGCAGGGACCGGTGGGGCCAGCGGCCCAGAAGTTGTCGTCCTCGCCCAGACGCGAGATGTGATCCTCGGCAACGCCCAGGGAGCGCCACACGTCGTGAGTCTCGTCGTCCTCGGTAAAGACGGTAAAGTACAGGCGGTCGAGCGGCAGCTTGAACTCCTTGGTGATGAGCTCAAAGGCCCAAGCGCAGGCCTGCTGCTTGGAGACGCCGCCAAAGGAGAAGTCGCCGAGCATCTCAAAGAAGGACAGGTGACGGCCGTCCTCGCCGATGCAGTCGATGTCGTTGGTGCGGACGCACTTCTGGCAGGAGATCGCGCCGATCTCCTTCATGGTCTTCTTGCCCTGGTAGTACTCCTTAAACTGGTTCATGCCAGCGTTGGCAAGCAGCAGCGAAGGATCGTCAGGAACAAGAGACGAAGAAGGATAGAGCTTAAGACCGCGCTCCTCAAAGAAGTTGAGGAACTTGGAGCGGATCTCGGCCGTAGTCATTGACGGGTAGTCAGCACTCATAGAGGGAATCTCCTCGGTTTCACATCGAAACAGTTCAAACGTAACGATATTACCATCCCACCGCGCAAGTGCAAAAAAGAGGGCCGGCACAATGCCGGCCCTTCAGCGAAATTGCATGTTAGCGCGTATGAATGTTAACCCGAATTACCCCGCTAGTTGTCGTCATCGTCCATGGAGCCGTCGATGCCGGTTTTGGTGTCGTCGTCCGAGTTGGAGTCATCGTCCTTGGCGAAGGGGTTCTTGAAGAAACCCGTCGCATCGGGCTGCAGGCCCGAAAGCTTGATCCAAGGATTATCGAGCTCGGGCTTGGGCATAGCCTGGGCCTCGGGCGCGGTCTCATTGCCGATGAGCTCGGACTCGTAGATGAAGGTGTCGTCGCCGAGTGCGTCGTAGGCGGCGACCGGGTTGCCATCGGCATCGCGGTACGGTGTGCCCTTAAACACGGCGCCGTCATAGGCCACAAGCTGGCGGCCGGTCTCATTCTCGAAGTAGTACACAAAGATACCCTTGAGGGCCGCACACAGCGGGATGGCAATAATCATGCCGATGGGGCCCATGAGTGCCGAGCCAATAACGAGCGCCGTGAGGCTCATGATGGGATGCACCTGCACCGAGCTCTGCATGACCTTAGGCGAAATCACGTTATCGGTGACGTTTTGCGCGACCATCGTCACGATAAGCGTCCATAACGCCAACATGGGGCTGAACATAAAGCCGAGTACCGTGGCGATTGCTGCGCTCACCCAGGGACCGACGACCGGAACCAAATGCATGATGCCGGTAAAGATAGCCATGAGCGCCGCATACGGATGGCCGATAATCATAAAACCGATAAGGGCGAGGAAACCACCGCAGATGGACGTCACGACCATGCCACGCATGTAGCCGCCGACCGAGCGAGAAAGGATGGCGACCATAAAGCGGTACGAGGTCTCCTTCTCCTGACCGATGATGGTGCAAATCTCATGGTGCATGCGAGGGTAGTCGCAGGCCATCCAGTACGCAAGCACCAGACCAAGGAAGATCACGAACAACTGCGAGGCCGTATTGGTGATGAGCGGGAACACACCGCGGCCAAGCTCGGCAGCGATCTGAGACACATACTTCGATGCCACGGTAACCAGCGACGAAAGATTATCGTCCAAATACTCCTTGAGCGGCGTGTTGTTGAGCGTCTTGGCATGCGAGATCATCTCGTTGAGGTCGCCACCCGCAACACGAAGCTGTTCGGGCAGGCGGCTCAGGACTTCCATGATCTGACCAAAGAGAATCGGCGACAAGATGCAAACGACACCGACGAGCACAGCAACAACAACAATAAGCGCGATAAGCGAACCGATGCCGCGATTCACGCCATGGTGCTCGAGCCAGTTGGTGATCGGGGACATCACAAAAGCAATGATGGAACCGACGGCAAGAAACTCAATAACCGGTGCCAAGATGCCCATAAGGTTAAAGATGACAGCAGCAATAACAATGCAGCCGACAACAGCCCAAATGCGCAGCGTCAGAATGCGGGTGTCACGCAGCACGCGATCGGTTTGTTGGGGGTGCTCACTCATGAACGAACCATCACTCCGTCGGGATCGATCTTGTCCTGAATCTTCTTAAGCGTGCGGCGCAGTAAACGCGAAACCTGCACCTGAGAAATACCCAGCTTCTTGGCGATCTCGATCTGGGTCATGCCCTTCACAAAGCGCAGCTCGATCACCTCGCGCTCGCGCGGCGAGAAATCACGGATGGCTTCCTCGATCACTAGGCGGTCATCGGTAAAGTCGAGCTCGTTGTCATCGTCGGCGTAACGGTCGAGAATCGAGGGGGCATCGTCGGAATCGGACGCACCAGGAGCCTCGATGGGCACCGAGGTATAAGCCGAAGACGATTCCATAGCCTCGAGGACCTCATCGACAGTCACATCTAGATACTCAGCGATCTCCTCAACCTTGGGCGAACGCTGCAGCTCGTTGGTAAGTTTGTCAGTAGCCTGGTTGACCTTGGCGGAGAGCTCCTGCAGACGACGCGGTACGCGCACGCTCCAGCCCTTGTCGCGGAAATGGCGTTTGATCTCGCCCAGGATAGTGGGTGTCGCAAACGTCGTGAACTCGAGTCCGCGCTCGGGATCAAAGCGGTCGATTGCCTTGAGTAGACCCAGGTATCCGACCTGCATCAGGTCGTCGAGCGGCTCACCGCGATTCTTAAATTTATTGGCAAGAAACCTTACCAGGTTCATATGGGACATGACGAGCTGCTCGCGTGCGTCCGGATCACCAGTCTCTTTATAGCGACGAAACAGCTCGCGGGTTTTCTCCTTGTCCCAAGCGGTCTTACCGCTCCGGGAACGTTCGGTCATATTAGATATCCGCCTTGAGGTCGAGGGAAAGCGTCAGGGGCGCCGCGGTCTTTTCGTAGGAATCGCACACGCTCGCCAAAATGAGCTCGGCATACACGGCAGCCTGGTCATCCTCATCGACAGACGCCTGATCGCCAAAGGTAAAGGTCATGCCGACGTGAGATTCGTCGACATCGAATTTGATTGAGATATCGTCAGAATCAACAGCCGTGCAGCCAAAGATGAAGGCCTCCTCGGCAGCCATGCGGATGTCCTCGATGCGATCGACGGACATGGAGCACAGCGCACCAACGTTGGCGGCCGTCATGCGCACCAGGCGCGCCAGACGCGGGTCCCCGGCAACGGTCAGCGTAATGGGGCAGGTTGCTTCGCTACTCATCGCAGGACTCCTCGGAGGTCTGGGCGGGGGTGTAGGTGTAATACTGGGCTGCTTTAGCAGCAGGCTTCTGTGCATCATTGTCACCAGCAGCGACATCGTCCCCGGCTTCGCCAATCAGGACACGCTCGGTCGGCTGCTCGGCTTCTTCGGCAGCGGAAAGCTTGCGCTCAGCGTCGGCCGCGGGAGCCTTCACCTTGTTAAAGAGTTTCTGCACGGCACCTGCCGCAGAATCAGTCACGCTCGACACAGCATTGCTGGCCTCGGCCATGCTGCCCGTAACCTCAGAAATGTCGCGAACCACGGCTTCGACCTCTACGAGATTGGAGGTAAGGGCATCAACTGCCGTCTTGCTCGACTTAAGCAGCGGCTCCATCTGGGCAAGCGCCGGCGTAAGCTCATCGACAGCGCCATCGAGCTTTGCCACCACAGGCTGAGCCTCGGCGATGGTGTTGTTGAGGTCGTTCACGGTCTTATCGAGCGAGTCGACAACATTGCGGGTCTTGCGCAGGGTAAGCGCGAGCTCAGCGATGGCCCACACGCCGGCAACGGCGAGCAGCAGCAGGGCGATTTGAATGGGACTCATACAAGCCTCCCGGAAAAATCGAAATACAGACGCTTTTCATGGTACCCCAAAGGGGACCGAACATGCCAAGAGCAGCAACGTGGGACAAAATTATCAGCAGCTACTTCGGTGCATTCCCGCTGCGGTCGCGCTCGCTTTGCTCTACGCGCCACTCTTCCCAGCCGCGCCCGGCAGGCTGCCAGAACGCACCGCGCTCCAGCCCCTCGGGCAAATAGCGCTGATCGACCCAGCCTTCGGGATAATCGTGCGGGTATTTATACACACCGTAGTCGTCGCTGCCTGGGCGATGGCGATCGCGCAGATAACTCGGCACCTCGCGAAGCCCACTAGAATGGATATCGGCCAGCGCCGCATCAATCGAAGCCTCACACGCGTTGGATTTAGGGGCCAAACACACATAGAGTGCAGCCTGAGCCAGGTTAATGCGGCACTCGGGATAGCCAATGACCTCGGCAGACTTAAACGCGGCATGCGCCACCAAAAGCGCCTGCGGGTCGGCGTTGCCAACATCCTCAGAAGCCTGAATCATAATACGGCGAGCGATAAACTTAGGATCCTCCCCCGCATCAATCATGCGCGCGAGCCAATAGATCGTGGCATCGGGGTCGCTACCGCGCATGGACTTAATAAACGCACTGATGATGTCGTAGTGCATGTCGCCGTTTTTGTCATACGAAAATCCACGACGCGGGTTGGCGATCTTCACGTCATCCACGGTGATGGGATAGCGCTCCCCCGCCACGGGCGCTGGCGTTCCCTCGGTATCGGGACGCGTGACGGCAATCTCGCTCGCAAGTTCGAGCGTCGTGAGCGCCGAGCGAGCGTCACCCGCTGCCAGCGTGCAGATGGTCTTAACCGTATCCTCATCGGCCGAGAACTTGCCGTTCAAACCCTGCGGCGCCTCGAGCGCACGCTCGATAAGCGTGGCGATATCCTCGTCTTTAAGATGCTCAAGCTCCACCACGCGACCGCGCGAGAGCAATGCCGAGTTGACCTCGAAGTACGGATTCTCCGTCGTGGCGCCAATCATAATGACGGTACGGTTCTCAACCGCATGCAGCAAGGCATCCTGCTGAGACTTGGAGAAGCGGTGAATCTCGTCGATAAACAGGATGGTGCGGCGGTCGTAGGTATTCAGGCGCGTCTTGGCCTCGTCAATCACGCGGCGAAGATCCTTCACGGTACCCGTCACGGCGCTGACCTCGACAAACTCGCTCTTGGTATGGTTGGCGATAATGTGGGCCAGCGTCGTCTTACCCGTACCGGCCGGCCCGTACAGAATCACGCTCGAAAGCACGTCGTGCTCGATCGCGGCACGCAACCATGAGCCCTTACCGACGGCCTTTTGCTGGCCCACGTACTCGTCGAGCGAATTGGGTCGCATGCGCACCGCGAGCGGCGCATTTTTAAAGGAACGCTCGCGCGTCGAGGCAGAAAAAAGGTCGTCCATAGCCATCCCGTGCATCAATCAAAAACGTTTTCAACTAACCAGTATACCGAAAGGATACGAACTACCGTTCGTTAATATAGGTACGATGCGGAAACTTTAGACCCGGGAACAGCTTGCTCGTCAGTTCGCAGAAATAACCGTCCGTCATGCTCGCGATATAATCCACCACGGCTTGATCCTTGTCGTCCTGCCAGGCATAGGTGCGATCGTAGTAGGAAAGTTGCTGCTCAATGCGCGAAATATGGTGCTTAAAGATGTAAGAGGACTCGTCACCACTATTTAGATCCCGCAGGCAACGGTCGTAGAGCTTTTCGAAGGCCTCGCGCAGCTCCACCTCGGAATCGCCTTCGATACCGCCCTTGCTATAGATCTTCTCGTAGTTCTCGCGCTTGGCTCGGCGGATTTCCCCAAACAGGTCCTCGCTCATCTCGATGCGCGGCTTACCATAGCTGTGCTCAACGATATCGATGGAGGCATGCGCGAGGATCCAACTGTTGTAGGCACCGCCCCGGCCATCATCAAAAACGTCGGGCGAAAGCAGGCCCGCCGCGATCGCATCCTGACGGTCACGACCGACGTAGGCAAGAATATCCGAGATGCGAACGACGCAGCCCTCGAGCGTCATGGGACGCAGATGCTCAATTGCGCTATAGCCCGTGGCAATACAATCCTCAACCGTCTGGTCAAACTGGTCAAAGGAGCCCATGTCCGAGAGCTCAAACACTCGCTGCTCGTACTCGCCGTTATGGCATAGCACGCCGTCGAGCGTCTGGAGCGACACGTTGCGGCCATACAACGCGTCGAGCACGCGGACCGACTGCACGTTATGGAAAAAATAACGCCCCGTACGCTCATGATAGATATCGTTGAGGAAGCGCTCGCCGGCATGGCCGAAAGGCGTGTGTCCCAAGTCGTGGCCCAGGCCAATCGCCTCGATCAGATCGCAGTTGAGCCCCAGGGCGCGACCGATATCGCGCGCAATGCGGGAGACAAGCTGCACGTGCAAACCGCGGCGTGACAGATCGTCATTGCTACGGAAGCTAAAGACCTGCGTTTTACCTGCATAACGGGTGTACGCCGGAAGATGAAGTATCTTTTCGGTATCGCGCATAAACGCCGGACGCATAAGCGTGCCTTTGTCGGCGGCGCGATCAATACGACGAATGACCTGATCATCGTTGCAACGATACGGGTTGACATAGCCCGAAGCACGATCGGCGACAATGCGCTCGACTAGTTCGGGCGACAACGCCGAGGGAATACGGTCCATGCGCGCCTTAATGACGGCCGTTTCTTGATTAGATGCCATGGCATGCTCCTTAAGAAGGATGCGCAATCGGTTACAAAGTGCAGCCCACGACCTCGATTATGGCAAAAATCGGCACTAAAAACGGGAGCAATGGCAGGGAGCGCGATTTTGTGAAGAGGCAGGAGAGGGCCAGGGCCAGGAGTGCGACGGCAAATGCCACGATGCCACCCATAGGGTCGAGCGTGCAAAGCGCGAAGAGCGCCTTAGCATCCCCCATGCCGATGCCCGGGGCGTGGCGAAGGCGCCGCCAGAGCGACTCAGTGAGCACAAGGGCAAGGTAGACGATGACCGCAAGACCGGCGTGGTCAAGCGCTGTGTTCAAACCGAGGTCGAGCCAAACGCCCGCCAACGCCGCCACGGCACATGCGCCGGCAAGCCCATTGGGAAACCGTCGCTCTCGGGCATCAATTGCCACGCCGGCAAAGATGCAAATCCAAAACGGGATATAGGCCATCGGACTCCTCCTCGAGCTGCATCGCAAAAGCAAAAACCACCACAAAGGTGCCTGTCCCCTTTGCGGTGGTTTTGGTGGTGGTTATTTGGCGCCTTGCATGACCTCGTCAAGGGTAACGTTGACGGCGTGCTGCGTCGGCACCCAGTCGACCTTCAGGAACAGCGCGGCCACCGTGATGGGGATATAGCTGAACATAAAGATCGGGAAGGTAAACAGGTTAGTCACCAGACGCCACTTTTGCGCGCAGTGAATGTGCTTGTACTCAAAGATAGTCGTGAGCAGCGCCAGGATAAAGAAAGTCTGATACATCATGGCGAAGGTCATAATGAGCGAAGCGGCACAGGCCTGCATCTCGACTTCGGTAGCCAAAAAGCCGTGCGAGAGTCCACCCACGATCAGGAACGTCGCATTGGCGAGCATCGAGATGAGCGACAGCAGCATACCCGGGGCGATCGTCATGAACATGTCGTAGGCGGCAAAGCGATGGTAGCGGAAGGTCGACTTGACCAGGTGCTTACCGTAGGTAAAGAACACCTGGTAAAAGCCCTTGGTCCAGCGCATACGCTGCTTCCAGGATGCCTTGAACGTCACGGGTTGCTCGTCAAAGAACTCCGCCGGCGCATAGCCAATGCGAATACCGTGAATAGCGCAGAACGTAGTGAACTGAATGTCCTCGGTCAGCGTATGGAACTGCCAGCCGTGCATACCCTCGATCACGCTCGCCGAAATAAGGTAGCCCGAACCCGAGACAGCGCAGGACGTCTTGCAGATATTACGCGCGTTGTTGAGGAAGCGAGCCTCGCGCAGATACCAGGTGGCGTTGGCAGACGAAATCCACGAGCTGCCGAAGTTCTTGGAGTTACGATAGCTCGTGACCACATGGAAGCCCTGGTCAAAGGCATCATTCATCTTGGAGACGTAATCGCGGGAGATAACGTTGTCGGCATCGAAGATAAAGTAGCCCTCAAACGTATCCGGATACTCGTTAAGGATACGGTCGAAACCAAAGTCCATGACCCAGCTCTTACCCTTACGGGCAAGATCATTGCGTTCGTAAACAATGGCACCTGCCTCGCGCGCGAGCTGCGCGGTGTTGTCGGTGCAGGCGTCGGCAACGACAAAGACCTCGATAAGCTCGGACGGATAATCCTGATCCTTGATGGAGCGAACGAGGTTGGCGATCACGGCCTCCTCGTTATGCGCCGCGATAAAGAAAGCATAGCGATGGAGTTTTTTGGCCTTGGGAGGCGCGACCTCGCCACGAAGAGCGCCAATGACAAAGAAGACCACCTGGTACAGAAAGCAGACCGTGAGCAGCGTGACGACAATCTGGTTGAAGATCACGATGGGTGTGTTGGTTTGTAAAAAGGCGAGCATGCAGGCCCCCAGCAACGCGTTACGTAAACAACCGTATATCTTACCGCAGGCTTACCGAGTTCAAGAAACCACCTAATACTGGCTAGGCTTCGAGAAGACCGAGCTGCGGAACGATTTCATCTCCAGCGGCCGTGCGACCGAGCGAGCGCGGAGCCAGATCATCGAGAACCGCAGCGAGATCCCACGGCAACTCGCCGCGGCACTCAATGCGCTCCCCCGTCACGGGATGGTCGAACGCCACGCGCCAAGAATGCAGGAACTGCCTGGTCAGGCCCTGGTCGGCGCGCGCATCGCACTTGCCGTAGAGCGGATCGCCCACGCAGGCGTGGTTGATATGACGCATATGCACGCGAATCTGGTGCGTGCGACCGGTAAACAGGTGGCACTCGACGAGCGTATAGCCATCGTCAAAGCGTGTGGAATCAAAGCGCTCGAGGACCCTAAAGGTCGTAATGGCCTGACGGGCAAAGGGATCGTCCGAAACCGCCATCTTGACACGGTCACGCGTAGAGCGGGCAATTCCAGTGTTAATGGTGCCCTCGTCCATGGCGATGTGCCCGTGGACGAGCGTGATATAGCGGCGGTCGAGCGTACGCGTGCGAATGAGATTTTGAAGCGCGCGCTGCGTGTCGTCGTCCTTTGCCGCAAGCATGAGACCCGAGGTATCGCGATCCAAACGATGCACGATCCCGGGGCGGTCCTCACCCTGCACGGTACCAAGATGGTCGATGCCACAGTGGTAGACCAGAGCGTTCGCAAGGGTGCCGCTCTCGTGGCCATGGGCGGGATGGCACACCAGGCCCCGCTGCTTGGAGAGCACGATAAGGTAGTCGTCCTCGTAGCGGATATCGAGGGGAATGGCCTCGGGAATCACGTCAGTCGGGTCGTGCGGCTCGGGCAGGTCGACCGAGATGCGGTCACCGGAGCGCACAGCATATTTTTTTGATAGGCAGGTCTCGCCGTTCACGATTACGGCGCCGCCCTCGATCAGATGCGCGCAGGCAGAGCGCGTGGGGCAGCCGTCGTTGGTACCCAGAAAGGCGTCAAGACGCTGGCCAGAGCAATCGTCGGCAACAAGAATATGGATGTCGGCCATTAGCGCTCATTCCTTTCGCGAATCTTGCGGGCACGCTCCCCACGCTGCTTGGCTTTGCGTTTTGCGCGGGCCTCGTCACGAGCGTTGAGTTCGGCGGTCGCATCGACCTCGCGAGCGGCAGGGCTCAAGAACATATAACCGATGAGTGCCAGCACGACGCCGACCGTAATGCCGATATCGGCCACGTTAAAGACGGGAAAGTCGATGAAGGTGGTGGCGATAAAATCGGTCACGAATCCAAAGACAAGGCGATCGATCGCGTTGCCGATGGCGCCGCCCGCGACCATGGCCATGCCCACAACCTCCAGGCGGGCGAGCTGAGGCGCGCGAACCAGGTACACGGCAATGGCGACGATAACTGCAAGCGCAAGCGCAGCGAACGCAACGCCATGGCCCTCGCCCATGCTAAAGGCAGCACCGATATTACGGACAAACATAAAGTCGATGACACCGGGGATGACGGTCACATGCAAAGCGTCGCCCACGGCACGGACCGCAAGCTTGGTTAGCTGGTCAAGAAGCAGCACAACCAGCGCCACCCCACCAGCAACACCCAACCGCCAACGCAAAGGCGGCGTCATATCCCCAGCACGACCCAAATCAATCCCCTACCCTCAAGAACATCGAATTACGTTTAACGTAAGTAACCATCTTATAGTGACAAACGCCAAACACGCAGCATATTCACCAACGCTGGCGAAATAACCAGCACAAAACAAAAGCGACATTCCGAAAAACGGAATGTCGCTTGATAGCTTTCGACTAAGAGCGAAAGCGAAAGAAAGCCTTTAGCTCCAGCAATGGAAACGCCGCATTACCGTCGCCAACAGCGAAAACGTCCCTAAGCGAGCAAGGTGACGTGAAAGAGGAGGGAAGCGCACTTTGGTACGCGACCGACGATTGAACGTCAGATTGCCGCTTAGGGGCGTTTGCAGCGTCGGTAGGTTACGGCGTTCTACGAACGCCGTAACCTACAGCGCATCAGCGCAGCGCTTGCAGATATGCGCGTGGCCGTTGTACTCGCCGACGGTGGTGCGGTAGTTCCAGCAACGGTCGCAGCACTCGCCCTCGGCTGCCTCGATGGCAACGGAGAGCTCCTCGCCCTGGGTCAGTTCTACATCGGAGACGATGTAGAACTCGGCCAGGTCGACGGCCTTATCACCGGTCAGCAGCGCGTACATCTCGGCGGGAACGACCGCCTTGACGCGGACCTGCTGGCTCTTAGTGAAGGTGCCGGCGGAACGGGCATCCTCAAGGGCCTTGGTCACGGCGCTACGGAGCTCGAGTGAAGCCTCGAGCACGCCCTCAAACTCGTTGGCCTCATCGACCGTGATGGGCGACTTGTACCAATCGAGCAGCGCGGCGTACTTCTGGTGGTCGACGCAGCCGGCGGGCGCATAGGCCATGGCCTCGTCGACGGTGTAGGACAGGATCGGCTGCAGATCGCGCATGAGCATCGAGAAGAGCTCGGCCAGCACGGTCTGGGCACTGCGGCGCTCAAGCGAACCGGGCTTATCGCAGTACAGACGATCCTTCAGGGCGTCGAGGTACACGTTGGAAAGCTCGGTAACCACGAAGTCGTAGAGCGCACGGTAGGCGCGCGGGAACTCGTAGCTGGCGTAGGCATCGTCGACCTCGGCCTGGACCTGGGTCAGGCGGGCAACCATGAGCTTGTCGAGCGGCAGCAGGTCGACAAAGGCGACGCCGTCGGTCTCGGGCTCAAACTGGCCCTCGAGCTCGGAAAGCAGGAAGCGCAGCGTGTTGCGGAAGCGACGGTAGGCATCGGACGTACGAGCAAGGATCTCGTGGTCGATGGAGACGTCGGAGCTGGTGTCGACAGAGGCAACCCACAGACGGATGATGTCGGCGCCCATCTCGTCGCAGACCTTATTGGGGTCGATGACGTTGCCGAGCGACTTGGACATCTTACGGCCCTGGCCGTCGAGGGTGAAGCCCTGCGAGACGACCGCCTTGTACGGAGCGTGGCCGTTGGCGCCCACCGAGGTGAGCAGCGAGCTCTGGAACCAACCGCGGTGCTGGTCGGAGCCCTCGAGGTACACATCCGCCGGGTACTCCAGCTCGGGGCGGTACTCGCAGACGGCCTTCCAAGACACGCCGGAGTCCCACCACACGTCGAGAATGTCCTTATCAGCCTTGAGGTGATGGCCACCACACTTGGGGCAAACGCAAGCCTCGCCCAGGTAGCTCTCGGGAGCGTCGGTGAACCAGGCGTCGGAGCCCTTCTCGTGGAAGAGCTTGATGACGGCGTCGAGCGTGGCGTCGTTCATGACCTTCTCGCCGCAGTCGGCGCAAGTGTAGCTGGGGATAGGCACGCCCCAGTTGCGCTGACGGCTTATGCACCAGTCGGGACGCTGCTCGACCATGGCGCCGATGCGGTTGGCGGCGTGAGCCGGATACCACTTGACGTTCTCGCGGACCTCTTTGCCAGCCTGCTCGCGCAGACCGGTCTTGTCCATCGAGACGAACCACTGGTCGGTAGCACGGAAGAGCACCGGGTGCTTGCAGCGCCAGCAGTGCGGATAGCTGTGCGTGATCTTCTTCTCGAGGACCAGGGTGCCGCGCTCGCGCAGGAACTCGATGATATGCGGGTTGGCCTCGTCGGTATCCATGCCGCTGAAGGGGCCGCCGGTGCCAAACTCCTCGCCGGTGTAGAACTTGCCGTCGTCATCGACCGGCATGCAAATGTCGGTGATGCCCTCCTTGAGGCAGGCGAAGTAGTCGTCGACGCCGTGACCGGGCGAGTTGTGGACGATACCGGTACCGTCATCGACACCGACGTAATCGGCCAACAGCGCAACGCCCTCGACACCGTCAAAGATCGGCTGCTTATAGTGAATGTGATGGAAGGTCTCGGCGGGAACCACATAGGGCTTGCCGTCGACCACAACCGGGGTGTACTCCCAGCCAAACTCCTCGCAGCACTTGGGAGCTAGGTCCTCGAGCATGACCTCGGCGCGGCCGTCGTGCTCAACGGCGACGTAGGCGGCACCGGGCTTGAGAGAAACTGCCTGGTCGGAGGGGATGGTCCACGGCGTGGTCGTCCAGATGATAAAGTCAACCGGGCCGTCGAAGTTCTCGAGGCCGGCGGGCTTGGAGGTCATCTCAAAGCGCACGAAGATGGACGGGCTCGTCTCGTCGGAGTACTCAATCTCGGCCTCAGCAAGTGCGGTGTGGCAGTGCTTGCACCAGTGAACCGGCTTGTGGCCACGATAGATCATGCCCTTATCGAACATGGCCTTGAAGACCTCGATGTCGGCGGCATCATGCTGGTGATAGAGCGTCAGATACGGGTTGTCCCAGTCGCCGAGTACGCCCAGGCGACGGAAGCCGGCCTTCTGCAGCTCGATGTTCTCGACTGCGAACTCGTTGCAGAGCTCACGAATCTTGGCCGTGGGGGTCTGGTTGAACTTCTCGGTGCCGAGCTTCTCCTCGACCTTGTGCTCAATCGGCTGACCGTGGCAGTCCCAACCGGGGACATAGGGAACCTCATAGCCCTGCATCATCCAGTAGCGGTTGATCATGTCCTTAGAGATCTTATTCATGGCGTGGCCGATGTGGATCGGGCCGTTGGCGTACGGAGGGCCGTCGTGCAGCACGAACTTCTTGTGACCCTCGTTCTTCTTCAGAACCTGCTCGTAGACCTTGTTGTCCTGCCAGTCCTTGAGTCGCTTGGGCTCGGACTTGGAAAGACCGGCACGCATGGGAAAACCGGTCTTAGGCAGATTCATAGTCTGCTTGTACTCGTTTGCCACGGTACCCCTTTCATGTCGTGGGCGCGCACGCCCGTTGGGCACCAAAAAGGCGCCCGTCCCTGCAAGCTGGGACGAAGCGCCACAAAAACGGGCCGTACGCCCGCAAAAGCTCTTCGCTTAACCACCCAGCTTAGATGCCCTCGCCCGCGAATTCGCGCGCTCGCATCCGTTACTCGGCTGGCCTGTATCGACGACCATCTCGGCGATATCTACTAAGACGTGCCTGTGCGGCATATCCGTTGGGACCGCAGCTCCGGGGTGATTTTCATCGGTCGCATGCACGGGTTCTCAGCGCTCCCCGCTCTCTGTGGCATGCGGACGGCCGACTACTCGTCCCCATCAACGCTATTGCGGAGTATGCTAGCACGTTCCGCGCCGGCGAAAAACCCTCAATATTGGTTTCATATTTTGGAAATTAATCGTGGTCGCGAGCATTCTCTAGGGGCAAAATACCTGAAAGCACTCTATCTCACGAAAGAAGGTACCTATGCGCACAATTGGAATGAGCGACTATACCGTCGGCGAAGACTGCTTTGACGAGCTACCCGGCGCGCTGGCCGAGTACGGAGCGACCAAGGTCGCGATCATCGGTGGCAAGCGGGCACTGGCCGCAGCACTTCCCGACATCGAAGCTGCACTGGCAGGTACCAACGTCGAGATTCTGGAAACGCGCGTCTACGGTACCAACAGTACGCGCGCCAATATCGCCAAGGTCGTAAACTCCCCCGCCTGCCAGGAAGCCGACGTGCTCATTGCCTGCGGCGGCGGCAAGGCACTCGATACCGTCAAGACGGCGGCCATCGAGCTCAAGAAAATCGTCTTCACCGTCCCGACGATCTGTTCCAACTGCTCCGCCGCGACCGCCATTGCCGTCGTCTACAACGACGATGGATCGCTCGAGGGCTATTCGTACCCCAACCGACCGGCGCACATCTTCATTAATCCCAAGATCATCGCCGAGGCTCCGGCAGAGTACTTCTGGGCCGGCGTGGGCGACGCCCTGTCCAAGCAGCCCGAGGTCGAGTACGCCACGAGCGCCGGCGACCTGGAGCACACCGCCGGCCTTGGCCTGGCTCTTGCCCACACCTGTTCCGAGCCGCTGTTTACCTACGGTGTTCAGGGTCTTGAGGACGTTCGTCAGAATCTGTCGAGCGAGGCCGTCAAGCAGATCGCGCTCGACATCGTGGTCAACACGGGCTATGTCTCGAACCTGACCAACCAGAACGATTACTACTACAACTCGAGCGTGGCGCACGCGTTCTACAACGCCACCTGCAGCATTCCGCGTGAGGGCACCTACCTGCACGGCGAAGTCGTAAGCCTGGGCGTGCTGGTGTTGTTCGCCTACACGGGCGACACCGAGAACCTTAAGCGCTATGCTGCCTTCAACAAGCAGATGGGGCTACCCGTAACGCTTGAGCAGGTCGGGCTTACCGAGACTGATATCCCTGCCCTGTGCGAGTACGCGCACGCCACCAACGAGTGGAAGCAAGGCAACCCGGAGCCCTTCACCGACGAGAAATTCGCCGCCGCCATCAAAGCCGCCAACGCCTACGGCCACACGCTCTAGGCCTAGCCCAAAACCACCACAAGGGAGCAGCACCTTTGTGGTGGTTTTTTATTGCTCCAGCATGCTGGGGTCGAACTCGCTAGCCGGGATCACGCGATAACCGTGGCGGAGCAGTAAATCAACGAAGACGCCGTTGCCCGCCGTAAGGGTGCCGCTGAATGTTCCGTCGTAGATGCGACCCGCGCCGCACGAGGGGCTGCGGTCCTGCAGGATGCACGCGGCTATCTCTTCCGGCCCGCCCGCCTGCTCACACATATCGAGCGCACGTTGGGCACCCAGGCGAAATTCGCGATCGACCGAGATGCCCTCGCAAGTACGAACCTCGCCGTTCACAATCTCTGACGGCTTGCGCGGCGTCGGAAGACCGCCAAAAACCTCGGGGCATACGAGGAGCACCTCGGTCCCTGTGCGTTCGCACGCTTCGACCAGCTCGCGATGGTAGTTATCGAGCCCGTTATACTTGCAGCTCTCGCCCATCAAGCAGGCGCTCACCACGATCTTCATATACAACTCTCCCCACGCAAATCGCCCCATTTGAGTTTGACACTCAAATGGGGCGATTGACACTGCACAACTAGTATTACTGCTGCTTAGGCATCAGCGGATTCTCGCGCGTGAGGAGATTCATAAACTCCTCGCCCGTGATCGTCTCCTTCTTGTACAGATAACGAGCCAACTCGTGAAGCTTAAACTTGTTCTCCTTCAGGATCTGCAGGGCGCGGTCGTGCGCATCCTCGATCAGCTTGGCGACAATCGCGTCCACGCGCTCAGCCGTACCGGGGGCGCAGGTGAGCGACGTGTCCTGGTTGAGGTACGCATTCTGAACGGTACCGAGCGCCATCATGCCAAACTCATCGGACATACCAAAACGCGTCACCATGTTACGGGCGAGCTTGGTGGCCTGCTCGATATCGTTGGCGGCGCCGGTCGTCATCTCACCAAAGATGAGCTCCTCGGCTGCACGGCCACCGCAATAGACGGCGAGCTTGTCCAGGACCTCCTGGCGCGTGGTCAGGAAGCGCTCGTCCTCCTCGACCTGCATGGTGTAGCCCAGAGCACCGCTCGTGCGCGGCACGATGGTGATCTTCGTGACCGGTGCAGAGCCCTTCTGGCGGGCGGCAACGATGGCATGGCCGATCTCGTGGTAAGAAACAACCTGCTTCTCGTGGTCGGACAGTACCGTGGACTTACGCTGCTGGCCGGCGATGACGACCTCCACCGACTCCTCAAAATCGTCCTGCGTAGCGCGCTTGCGGCCCTCACGGACGGCACGCAGGGCGCCCTCGTTGATGATATTGGCCAGGTCGGCGCCCGAGGCACCGGGCGTGGCGCGGGCAATCGCGGTCAGGTCGATCGGCGGCTGCGTCTTCACGCTCTTGGCATGCAGCTCAAGAATGTTCTTGCGGCCAGTCAGGTCGGGCAGCTCAACGGGGATACGGCGGTCAAAACGACCGGGGCGCAACAGGGCCGGGTCAAGGCTGTCAGGGCGGTTGGTAGCAGCGAGAACGACAATACCCTTGTGGTTATCGAAGCCGTCCATCTCGGTCAGCAGCTGGTTGAGCGTCTGCTCGCGCTCGTCGTTGCCGCTAAAGCCGCCGCCGTCACGCTTTTTGCCGATGGTATCGATCTCGTCGATAAACACAATGCACGGGGCCTTTTCCTTGGCCTGCTTAAACAGGTCACGAACCTTTGCAGCGCCGCGACCAACAAACATCTCAACGAACTCAGAGCCCGAAATGCTAAAGAACGGAACACCAGCCTCGCCGGCAACAGCCTTGGCTAGCAGGGTCTTACCGGTACCCGGAGGGCCAACAAGGAGAGCACCGCGCGGCAGCTTGGCGCCAATCTCCTCGTAGCGCTGGGGCTTCTCCAGAAAGTCGACGACCTCCTTGAGGGACTCCTTGGCCTCTTCCTGGCCGGCGACATCCTTAAAGGTCACGCCCACGTCCTTGGAGGCGATCACGCGCGCGCCGGACTTGCCCAGTCCACCGCCGCCAAAGCCACCGCCGCCAAAGTTCATCGAAGGACCGTCATCACCCATGGCCTTCTTCATGCGGCGGTTGAGCCACCAGCCGATCAGGAAGAAAATCGCCATGGGAAGGATGAGCGTAAGCAGGTAGTAGGTCATCAAACCCGAGTTTTTATCGGGAACGACCGACTCCAGCGAAGCGCCAGACTCAAGCACGCGATCGGTAAAGCCCGCATCGTTCGGCACACCGGTCGTCTTATAGGCGATGTTCTCGTCCTCGCCCTTCTTGGTGTAATAAATCGTGTAATCGTCCGTGTTGTACTCGACCTTGTCGACACTCTTCTTATCGAGCGCTTTGACAAACGTCGAGTAATCGGTCTTCGTAATCTGCTGCGTGTGACCGATGTTGGGGAACAGAACGGTCGAGAGCACGAGGTAGACGACGAAGGCGATGAGCACGTAGAGGATCATATTCCGTCTACGTTTGTTGTCATCCATCTCCATCTGCTTGAACTCCATCTACTGGGGTTGATAATGTTTTCTAGAATACCCAACCCGGACGGCGATAAACCGACGCCGGGCACGAAAGGACAGAGATGGCATCACTGGAAGTCGGCAAGGTTCAAATCTATACGGGCGACGGCAAGGGCAAGACGACGGCTGCGCTGGGGCTCGCGCTGCGCGCCACGGGCTATGGACTTAACGTGCTCATGCTTCAGTTTGCCAAGAAGCTGCACTGCGCCGAACATGACGCAGCACCTCGATTGGGGCTACGCATCGTACAAGCCGACCGCGACACGCCCGAAGCCTGCGCCGCGCAGATCATGGAGCTGGCGCGCGAGCAGATTAGCCAGGTCGACGTGCTGATCTTGGATGAGCTGGGAGAAGCCATGCGACGGGGCTTTGTGACGCGCGAAGATGTCGAAGCGTTGATCGCGATGAAACCAACCACCACGGAGCTCGTGCTCACCGGCCGTGGCTTGCTGCCCCTAGCCGACCTTGCCGACCTAGTAACCGAAATGCGCCCCGTCAAACACTACTTCGACGAAGGCCTCCTAGCCCGCCAAGGCATCGAATACTAGTCATTGGGGACGTCCCCAATGACTAGGCAGTGGCGCGGCCGAGCCAGTTGCCGCTGTGATGGTAGACGGTGAACATCATGGCGGTGATTACCCAGGTTACGGGGTAGACCAGCAGCAGGTGCTCAAGCGACGGATCGAACGGCATAATCGCAAACACCCAGATCACCCTGAGCACGACGGTGCCAAAAATCGTGAGCAGCATGGGCTGCAAGCTCACGCCGGCGCCGCGGATGGAACCCGAGGCGTTCTCGATAATCGAGAAAATCGCATAGAACGGCGCAATGAAATGGAGGATGGTCGTGGTGTACGCCGAAATCAAAGCATCGTCGACAAACAGACGAGACAGCGGACCCGAGAATACCAGCAGCACGGCAGACAGGCCACCAATGAGCATAAACGACAGCACGAGCGACGTATGGTAGCCCTTGCGCATGCGCTCGTAGTTGCGTGCGCCAAAGTTCTGTGCCGAGAACGTGGTGATCGACACGCCAAGCGCCTCGGTAACCATCCAGACAATGCCATCCAGGCGGCCCGAAAGACCCCAAGCCGTGGTGACATCGGCACCAAACGAGTTGACCGACACCTGAATCAAAACGTTGGAAATCGAATACGCAGCAGACTGAAAGCCAAGCGGCAGACCACACGAGATCATGCTCTTACAAATACCAGGATCAATGCCGAGTTTGGACAGTGAAAGCCGCCACGCACCCGGTGCGTGCATCATACGAATCACGATCATCGTGGCGTTGGAGCAAATGGTCAGCGCCACCGCGATGCCGCAGCCCAGAGCCTCCATATGAAGTACGGCAACGAAGATGACATCCAGCACCGCATTAACAAGGCAGCCGGAAGCGATGATCACAGCGGGCCCGCGCGTGTCGCCCACGGCGCGCAGCAATGCCGTTCCCATATTGAGCAGCAGCGCCGCAACCATGGCGGCAAAATAGCAACGGGCATAGGCCACGCCCTCGGCCAATAGTTCATGCGGCGTATTCATAAGCACCAGCATGGGCTCAACGAACACTATGCCAAGAATCGAGAAAACGATTCCGCCCACCAGCGCGAGCGTCATGGCCGTATGGACCGATCGGCTCAGGCGCTCGTCATCGTGCTGGCCAAAAAACTGGCCCGTAATGACCGCGCAGCCGGCACCGACGCCAACGCAAAAGCCAATGCAGAGCTCGGTGAGCACCATCGTGGCCTGAATGCCACCCAGCGCGAGCTTGCCGCCAAACTGACCGACGATATAGGTACCGATAAGCGTGTATGCCTGCTGAAAGAACGAACTAAAGAAGATGGGAACGCACAGCGACAGCAGCTGCTGCCAAATGACACCCTGCGTTGCATCGATAGCCGTAGATTTCTTAGCCACACGCCCTCCCCACTAGCGTACGTCATACAACAAAACGGCAATTTAAGACCAAAGCCGACACCAGCTTAGCACCGACCAGCGTCGGCCGAAACGCCCCGAACCACAGCCCGGTGCGAAATATCTGTTTAGTGATACAAACCCGGCTGGTAGTGGTACTCGTTGCTCACATGCGGGCACAGCTGCCAAAAGGCAACAGCACTTGCCGCGGCCACGTTAAGCGAATCGACCCCGTGCGCCATCGGAATGCGCACGGCTCGGTCGCAGCCAGCAATGGTCTTGGCGCCTAAGCCAGCACCCTCGGTGCCCATAAAGATTGCCAGGCGGTCAATCTCCTGCAGCGCGGGATCGTCCAACGACACCGAATCATCCGTCAACGCCATCGCGGCACACGAAAAGCCGGCATCGTGTAGCGCCGCCAGCCCATCATGCGGCCATACGCGCGCCTCGCTGCCAATGCGTGTCCAGGGCACCTGGAACACCGTGCCCATGCTCACGCGGGCCGAGCGACGGTACAGCGGGTCACAGCACGTGGGGCTCACCAAAATGCCATCGACGTTCAGCGCAGCCGCCGAGCGGAAAATCGCGCCGACGTTGGTGTGGTCGACAATGCCCTCAAGCACGCACACGCGCACCGGGCGCTCCCCCGCCGCCTCGACGACGCCACCCAAGAACTCATCAACCGGAATCTCACGCGGGCGACGGAACGCCGCGAGCGCACCGCGCGTCACGTTAAAGCCCGTCAGCTGCTCCATGAGCTCCATGGAAGCAACGAACACAGGAATCGGACCCGCGCCCTCGCGCACAACCAGGCGCTCAAACAGCGGCACCATCTGGTCGAGCCAGCGTTCGCCCAAAAGAAAGCTCACCGGCTGGTATCCGGCGCGCACCGCGCGCTCGATAACCTTGGCGCTCTCGGCGATAAAGATGCCCTTTTGCGGCTCCAGCACGCAGCGAAGCTCACGCTCGGTCAGTCGCACGTAAGCATCGAGCCGCTCGTCCTCGAGCGAATCGATTCGCAGCACCTCAACGGCATCAGTCATAGCAGCCAGCCCGCACCTTTCTTTACAGCACCTATACAAATATCGGGGCAACGCCATGCGCTGCCCCGCCACTCATTCCAACCCGATAATACCGAAAGAATAATCGGGTTTACGCATCAACGCGACGATACGTCACGAACTCATAATCGACACCCTCGTCGCCCTCGTCGGCGACAATCGTCGCAACCCCGCTACGCTGCGCAATCTCCCACGCGGGATCGGCATCCAGATCGGGAAAGTACGTATCCACGTCATGCACGCAATGGTCATGCGTAACCTCGGCCTCGGCGCAATACGGCAAAAACTGCCGATACACCTCGCCGCCGCCAATCACCCACGCAACGGGTTCATCGGCTACCACGGCGAGCGATTCATCAACGCTATGCACCACGTCGACGCCCTCGGGCGCAAAGCCTTGGTCGCGCGTGAGCACAATGTTGCGGCGATTCTTGAGCGGTCGTCCGCCGGGAAAACTCAACAGCGTCTTGCGCCCCATAATGACCGGGCAACCTTTGGTGCATGCCACAAAATGACGCATGTCGGCACGGTTGGACACCACCATGTCGCCCTCGCACCCAATACCCCAGTCATCGCACACGGCGACAATGGCAGAAAGCTTACACGTCATACGCGTCACCTACACCGCAATGGGGATGTTCTTGACCTGCGGGCCGTGCTCATAGCCCTCAACGATCAGATCATCGGTCGTAAACGCGTAGAAATCATGCACATCGGGGTTGAGCGTTACCTTGGGAGCCGCAAACTGCGGACGCTCGATAAGTTCGCGGATGATATCGACATGACGGTCGTAAATATGAGCATCGGCGATCACGTGCAGCAGCTCGCCGGGAATCATATCGACAGACCGCGCGACCATCATCAGCAAAATGGCGTACTGGCACACATTCCAGTTGTTCGCGGCCAAAATATCCTGGCTGCGCTGGTTGAGAATCATGTTGAGCGTCGGCTTGTCGTCCTGCGGACGCTGCGTGACGTTATAGGTCACGCTGTAGGCGCACGGATACAGGTGCATCTCGGACAGATCACTGAACACGTATGTGTTGGTCATGATGCGGCGGCTGTACGGCGTGTGCTTGAGGTCGTACAGCACGCGGTCCATCTGATCAAAGTCACCCTCGGCATAATGGCTCTTCTGCCCAATCTGGTAGCCGTAGGCTTTGCCGATGGAGCCGGTCTCGTCGGCCCACTCATCCCAAATATGGCTGTTGAGGTCATGCACGTTATTGGACTTCTTCTGATAGATCCACAGGATCTCGTCCATGGCAGATTTGAGGGCCGTACGACGCAGGGTAAGCGCCGGAAACTCCTCACGCAGGTCGTAGCGGGCCGTGACACCAAAGTTTTTAATGGTATAGGCAGGGGTGCCATCCTCCCACACCGGGCGGACCTTTTGGCCCTCGGTCGTGGTGCCATGGTCCAAGATATCGCGGCACATGGTTACAAACTGTTGATCAGCTTTGCTCATTGACCCTCCTGTCAGTCGCCTACAAGCGAGATTCATTGTAGCCCAGGCGCACGCGGCCCCACAGACCTAACATAAGCCCTCATTTTCTGACATATGCCAAAAATGCCTTGCTCTGCAGCGCACACGCGTTATCCTATTGTTGACATATGTCAGATAAGGAGTGCGCATGGCAGGAAGACGCGAGAAACTGCGCCGCGTCGGGATCATCCCCGAATACCGCGGCTTTACCCCTGACGGCCTAGCCAGCGGAGACGCCATCGACATGACGATCGACGAACTCGAGGTGCTGCGCCTGTGCGACCTGGAAGGCCTTAACCAAGAGGCAGTCGCACAGCAGATGGGCATCGCGCGCGCCACGGTGGCGGCAATTTGCAGTCGAGCGCATCGCAAGGTGGCAAACGCGCTGGTCAATGGACGGGCAATCGTCATCGAAGGCGGCAATATCGCGTACTCCCCCATCACCACAACGACGGCCGTATGGCCAGCAAAGGAGGTCGACACCATGAGGGTGGCAACCACGTACGACAACGGCAACATCTTTATGCACTTTGGCCGCAGCGAGCAGTTCAAGATCTACGACATTCAGGACGGCAAGGTACTCAACGAGCAGGTCGTGGGCACCGGCGGCACCGGCCACGGTGCCCTTGCGGGCCTGCTCGCCAACGGCGGCGTGGACACACTCATCTGCGGCGGCATCGGCGGCGGCGCCATCAACGCGCTTGCCCAAGCCGGCATCACGGTATACGCAGGCGCCCAGGGCAGCTGCGACGCTTGCGTCGAGGCCCTTATCGCCGGCACGCTCGCACAGAACGGCGAGGCCACGTGCGGGTGCCACGGCCATGACCACGACCACGCCCACGAACATGGCAAGTCCTGCAGCTGCCACGGCCATCACGAGCACGAGGGCCACGAGGGCTGCGGCTGCCACTAACGGCACGGCACCGCGAGCTCAGGGCACGACGCTAAACGCAGCCCAGCAATCAAAGCCAACAACAAAGGCCACCCGGTAGCTTCCGAGTGGCCTTTGTCATATCAAGCTGGAATTACAGTCCTATCTCTTATTACGCATCTGCGCTTCCATCTGGCGCAGCAGCTCCATATCGGACTTGGGGCCGCCCGTACCCAGGCCGCCCATGCCGCCCAGACCCATAGCGTCCAGGCCAGGGATATTGGGCATGCGCATCTTCTTGCCCTTCTTACCCTTTTTGCCCTTCTTGCCGCCGGCCTGTGCCTGATTGGCCATCGTGCGCATGCGGCCCATCATCTTATTCATCTCGCCCCACTGCTTCATAAGGCTGTTGACCTCGGTGGGGGTTACGCCGGCGCCCTTGGCGATACGCGCGCGGCGCTGGCCGTTGATGATGGAGGGACGCAGGCGCTCCTCCTTGGTCATCGACATGATGATGGCCTCGTTCTTATCGAAGATGCCCTCGTCCAGGTTGCCGCCCATCTGGTTGAGTGCACGCTGACCACCGGGGAGCATGCCCAGGATACCCTTCATGCCACCCATCTTCTTGACGGCTTTCATCTGGTCGAGCATGTCGTTCATGGTAAAGCCCTCGCGCAGCATGCGCTCAGCAGCCTCGAGCTGCTCGGCGTCGGCTGCCTCCTGGGCCTTCTCGATAATACCTACGACATCGCCCATGCCCAGAATGCGCTTGGCCATGCGATCGGGATAGAACGGCTCAAGCGAATCGGGTTTCTCGCCCATGCTCACAAACTTGATGGGCTTGCCGGTCACCTGGCGCACGGAAAGCGCGCCGCCGCCACGAGCATCGCCGTCGAGCTTGGAGATGATCACGCCGTCAAAGTCGGTACGCTCGGCAAACGTCGAGACGACGTTGACGATATCCTGGCCGGTCATGGCATCGACGACCATCAGCACCTGATCGGGCTTGACGGCCTTCTTGATGTCGACAGCCTCCTGCATCATCTGCTCGTCGATCTGAAGACGACCGGCGGTATCGACGATGACCACGTCACGCAGGTGGTCGACGGCCTCCTGGATGGCACCCTTGGCAATGTCGACCGGGTGCGCGCCGTCACCGCGGAAGACCGGCACGCCGATCTCGCCACCGAGCGTGGCCAGCTGGTCGGCAGCGGCGGGACGATAGACGTCGCACGCGGCGAGCAGCGGCGAGCGGCCCTGCTTCTTGAGCAGGTAGGCAAGCTTTACGGCAGCCGTGGTCTTACCGGAGCCCTGCAGGCCCACGAGCATAATGACGTTGGGAATGCGGTTGCTAAAAACGAGCTTGCTCTCAGTTGAGCCGAGCATCTCGGTGAGCTCGTCGAGCACGATCTTGACGACGTTTTGCGCCGGCGACAGCGACTCCATGACCTCGGCGGTCATGCAGCGCTCCTTGGTCTTGGCAACGAACTCCTTGACGACCTTAAAGTTTACGTCGGCCTCGAGCAGGGCCATGCGAATATCGCGCATGGCCGAAGTAATATCGGCCTCGGTCAGCTTACCCTTGCCGCGCAGGCGGTCAAATGTGTCGTTGAGGCGATCGCTCAGGGAATCAAACACTAGTCACTCCTTAGTTGGACTCGCCCACCAGGGCGCGGCAGAAATCTTTGGCGTTAAACTCCTGCAGGTCATCGACCTGCTCGCCCACGCCGATGCGCAGGATCGGGAGCTTGAGCTTCTCGGCCACGGCCATGGCGATACCACCCTTAGCCGTGCCGTCGAGCTTAGTCATGATAATACCGTCCAGGCCCAGCGCCTCGTTAAACTCGAGCGCCTGGTTCAGACCGTTCTGGCCCGTAGCGGCATCGATCACAAGCACGACCGAGACCGGCATGGGACCGGCGGCCATATTGGCGGCGCGCTTACGGGTCACATTGACCACCTTGGCGAGCTCGCGCATGAGCTCGGGGCTCGTGTGCAGACGACCGGCGGTATCGATGAGCACCAGGTCGCTGCCGCGCTTATCGGCCTCGTCGAGCACGTCATAGCACACGCTCGCAGGATCGGAGCCGCGGTCACGCTTGATAACCGGTACGCCGGCACGCTGGCCCCAAACATCGAGCTGCTCGATGGCGGCGGCGCGGAAGGTGTCGGCCGAACCGATCACCACGTTCTTGCCGCGGGAAGCCATGGCGCTCGCGATCTTGCCGACCGTGGTGGTCTTACCGGCACCGTTGATACCGACAAACAGCACGCAGCTGGGCGTATCAGAAAACGGGTCGCGCTCAACAGGCACAAAATGGCCCTCGAGCTGCTCGGCCAGGGCGCGGCGAAGCTGCAGGGCGGTCTTGAGGTTCTTCTTGGCAGCGGCATCACGCAGGTCATCGGAGACTTGAATGGCGACCTCGGCACCCATGTCACCCATAACGAGGGTGTCCTCAAGGTCCTCCCAAAAATCCTCGTCGACCTCACCGCCAAAGTAGAAGACCTCGTTAAGGGCCTCGCGGCTGCGCTCAAGTCCGCGCGAGAGTGCGTCAAAGAATCCCATTATGCATTCACGACCTTTCCGGTTTCGCGATCGAGTTTTTGCGAGACGACGCGACTGACGCCGTCGGCTTGCATCGAGACGCCGTAGAGAACGTCAGCATCCTCCATAGTACGGCGCTGATGCGAGATTACCAAGAGCTGCGTATCGGAACGCAGCACATCGAGGGCGCCGATGAGCTTGGACAGGTTGGCGTCGTCGAGCGCCGCCTCGACCTCGTCCAGCACATAGAACGGCACCGTGCGCGTACGGTATACGGCAAAGAGCAGGGCGAGCGCCGTCAGGCTCTTCTCGCCACCCGACATGAGCATCATCTTGGTGATGCGCTTGCCGCGCGGCTGCGCCACGACCTCAATGCCCGTCTCGGCCGGATGCTCGGGGTCGGTCATCTCCAGATGCGCCTGACCACCCGGGAACAGCATGGCAAAGATCTCGCGGAAGTTCGCATCGACCTTCTCAAACGTCACTAGGAACGCCTTGCGCATCTTGCGGTCGATCGCCACGGTAATCTTGGTAAGCGCCTTGCGAGCGCTTTCCAGATCGCCCAGCTGCTCCTCGATGTAATCGGCGCGGCGCTTGAGCTGCTCGTACTCCTCCATGGCAACCTGGTTCACAGGGCCCAGGTTGTTGATCTGGCGCACGAGTTGGTTAAGCTCGCGCTCGGCGGCATCGCGATCGGTGGGCGCAGGAAGCATGAGCGCTTCCTCGAGCACCGTGGTGCCATCGGCGGTAATGGCCTTGATGGCCGCCTCGACCTGCACCTCGAGCTTGCCGCGCGCCACCTTGAACTCATTTTGCGTCGTGGCGGCAGCATCGACCCTCTCTTTGGCGCGGGCGACCTCGGTCTTGGCGTCCTCGATGGTCTTCTTAAGCGAAGCCGAGTCCGCCTCCTCAAGCGTTGCCTGATCGCGCAGGCGCGCAGCCCAGTCCGAGGCGCGCTCCAACAGGGCAGAATAGCGCTCGTGCATGGGATCGACGCGAAGGCGCAGCAGCTCAAGCGAGCGCGAGGCCTGGCGTGTTCCGCGGATACGACGGTCGATACCCTCCAGGCGATGCTCCAGGTCGGGCACGCGGCCCCTCAGAGAACGAAGACGCTCGCTCGTCTGGGCCAGGCGCACCTTGGCGTCGGCGAGCTTACCGGCTGCCTCGGAATCGTCACGGCGCACGCGATCGAGCTCGTCGTTGGCCTCGGCAATCTGCAAGCCTAAGTCGCTCGCCTGCGCACGGGACTCGTCACGCGAACGAGTGAGCTCGTCCACGCGCGGACGTGCGGCACGAACGGCCTCTGCGGCCTGCTCGCGGCGCTTGGAAATGCGCACGCGCTCGACCTCGGCATTGTTGGCACTCTGCTCCAGGCGGCCGATCTCGGACAGCAGGGAGCGACGCTCGCCCTCAAGGCGGGCAATCTCGCCGGCAGCATCGCCCTCGGCGGCACGGGCCTCCTCAACGGCAGCGTTGGCCTCGACGACCTGATCCGAAACATGCTCAAACGCGGCAGCAAGATCGGGCTCCAGGCCTTCCAGCTCGCGGATACGACGCTTGCGCTCCAGAGCGCCCGAAGCCTCGCCGGCATCAAGCCCCACGCGAACCAGGCCGCCGCAGGCAACGCGTGCACCATCGGGAGTCACATAGGTCACGCCATCAACGACCGGCGCGGACAGAGCGGCGGCCAAGTCATCGACCACGTAATAGCCGCCGAGCAATGCCTCGACGACCGGACCGTAGCCCGCACGCACGGACAGGCGATCAACAAGACGGGCACCGGCGGCACCCTCGGCAGCCGCAGAGCCGCTCACGCTGCGAGCCACCAGCAGCGCCTCGCCCGAGGCCTTCTTCTGGTCCAAGGCAGCGCGACCGGCGCGCTCAAGTGCGGCGGCGTTATCGAACAACAGGGCATCGATATCGCCGGCGAGCAGTTGCTCAACCAGGCCCTCAAGCTCACGCGGCGCCTCGAGCACATCGCCCAGACGACCCGAAACATCGTCGCCCAGCGCGCCCACCAGACGGCTTACGAGCGGCGAGCTGTCGGCCATGCGAGCATCAAGCTTCTTTTGGCTCGCGAGCTCCGAGCGCACCTCAGACAGCTTGTTGCGCGCCTCGCTCTCACGGGCACGCAGGTCCTTGAGGACAGCGCGTGCCGTCTCGGTGGCCTCGCGCGCATCGCTCTGGGCCTGACGAGCCGCCTCAAGGGCGCTCTCAAGCTCCTCAGCACGGTCGCGGCGGCTCTCAAGCGATGCCGTGACCTCCTCGAGCTGCTCGTCGATCTGCTCCAGGCGCGAGGCGTACATGTTGTCCTCGACCTCGGCATTGGAAAGCGAATCCTTTACCTTGGCGAGCTCGAGCGCGGCATTATCGGCAACGCGCTGCACATCGCGCTGCTCGCGCGTGAGCTGCGAAATCTGCGCATCAAGCGCCACGCGGCGCTCGTGAAGCTCGGCGGCGGCAGGACCGGCGGCGTCAACGTCCTCCTGGGCCTGCATATGCGCGCCGGTCACTTCCTCGAGCTGGGCACGTGCGTCCTCGAGCTCCTCGACCACGCGACGGCGCTGATGCTCGGAGCCCGAGATCTGGCCGCGCATGTCGGACAGGCGCGACACCATGTTGTGGCCCTTTTCCTCGAGCAGGCGCATGTCGGAGTTAATGCGACCGACCACATCTTGCATATGGCGGCGCTGCTCGCCCAAGTCGCCCACAAACAGGCCCTTTTCTTCGAGCATGACCTGGAGCTTCTCGAGCTCGCGCTCTTTCTCACCCAAGCGGTACTGCGCGAGCTCCAGCTCGGCGGCGCCCTCCTTAGAGCGGCTCTCCAGGTCGTTCCACTGCGATTGCAGCGAACGCAGCTCATCGACTGCCAGCATCTGCGTAAGCTCGTTCGCGCGCGAGGACAGCTCTTTGTACTTGCGCGCGCGATCGACCTGACGCTCCAGCGGTCGCAGCTGACGGGCGATTTCCTTATTGATATCGCGGGCACGGGTCAGGTGCACGTCCATCGACTTGATCTTTTTGAGTGCACGCTCCTTGCGGCGCTTGTGCTTGGAGATGCCGGCGGCCTCCTCAATGAGGGCACGGCGCTCCTCGGGGCGGCTCTGCAAAATGGCATCGAGCTTGCCCTGGCTGATGATGGAATGCGTATCCTTGCCCAGTCCCGAGTCGTGCAGGATGTCCTGGATGTCCATCAGGCGGCACGGACTCGAGTTGATGAGGTACTCACTCTCGCCCGAGCGATACATGCGGCGGGTGATAGCCACCTCGTCAAAGTCGACGGGCAGCATATGGTCCGAGTTGTCGAGCACCAGCGTGACCTCGGCCACGCCTACCGGCTTGCGCGCCGACGAGCCCGAGAAGATGACGTCTTCCATGGCCTGGCCGCGCAGCTGCTTGGCGCTCTGCTCACCCAGGACCCACAGGATCGAGTCGGAGATGTTCGATTTTCCCGAGCCGTTGGGACCGACGATAACGGTCAGGCCCGGCTCAAACGTCATATGGGCGCGGTCGGCAAACGACTTGAACCCTTTGAGCGTGAGGGACTTGAGATACACGGCTCCTCGCTTAAACAGGCTTCTTGTTGAGAATCACGCCGTTGGTGGTGTAGCCCATGCGGTCGAGTGCCTCAAGCGCGGCAGCTCCCTCGGCTTCCTTCTTGGAGGAACCGGTGCCGCGGCCCTGGCGGATACCGTCGATGAGCACCACGGCGGTAAAGGTCGGTGCGTGCGCCGGGCCCTCAGAGCCAACGAGCTTGTACGCCGGAGGCTCGTGGCCGTCGGCCTGTACGCACTCCTGCAAAAACGACTTGGGGTTCGCAGGATGCTCGGCACGCTCGGAGGCCAGGTGCGGCTTAAGCGTGCGGTGGATAAAGTCCGCCGCAACGTCCCAGCCGGCATCCAGATACAGCGCGCCCACGAGCGACTCGTAGACGTTCTCGAGCGCCGAATGCAGGCCGCGCGCGCCCGTGCCGGTCTCGGAGGCACCAAAGATGATGATGTCGTCGATGCCCAGCTCATGGGAGACCTCGGATAGCGTGGCACCCGAGACGAGCGACACCTTCAGGCGCGTAAGCTTGCCCTCGTCAAACTCCGGATAGGACTCAAAGAGCGAGCGGGCAACAACGGCGCCCAAAATGGAATCGCCCAAAAACTCAAGGCGCTCATAGCTCGCCGAGACGGGCTGACCTTCCACGGCAGAGGGGTGCGTGAGCGCCGCGCGCAGCAGCACCTTGTTATTGAACTCGTGGCCCAGGATTTCCTGGGCGCGCGCGAGTCGTTGAGATAAAGCCAAGACTTAGGCCTCCTTGGCGTTTTCAATAGCGTCGACAGCGTCGGCGACAGAGTTGAGCGACAGCAGGGTTTCGTCATCGATCTCGAGGTCGAACTCGTCCTCGATGGCCGTCACCAGCTGCAGACGCTCGAGGGAATCGGCATCGAGATCGTCAAAGGTAGTCTCGTCGCTAATGTCGGCGACATCGACGCCCAGAACGTCAGCGGCGACTTCGGCGATCTTATCGAAGATTTCGGAGCGGTCCATAGCGCTTCCTCTCGTATTGCGTGAACATCAACGCGCTGGCACCGCAAGCGCAACGCCAGTCACGGTTTTGATTCTACCCCACGACGAAGGCCGCGAGGCACATAACAGCGCTCTAACTCGCTCCTACAAAACGATGCCGTCCATAGAGTTGGCGACGTTCTCGACCAGCCCGGCGCGCACGGCCTCCGCAGCGGCAAGCGTACCGTTTTTGACGGCCTCGACCGAGGTAGCACCGTGGCCGATCAGGACCACGCCACGCAGGCCCAGCAGAATGGCACCGCCTTTGGCATCGCCCGAGAGCTTTGCCTTGATCTCGCGCATCTGCTTTTTGATGAGCAGCGCGGCGATCTTGGTGCCGAGCGAAGCCATAAAGGCACCCTTGAGCTCTTGCAGCAAAAACTTAGCGGCGCCCTCGGTTGCCTTGAGCGCGATGTTGCCCGACATGCCATCGGCAACGACGACGTCAAAGTTACCCGAGGTCAGGTCGGTACCCTCGCAGTTGCCCACAAAGCCGGGAACGGCGGCCTTCATGGCAGGGAAGCACGCCTTGGTAAAGTTGGAGCCCTTCTCATCCTCGGTGCCGTTGCCGAGCAGACCGACGCGGGGTTGCTCAATGCCCAAGACGACGCGTGCATAGGCGCTACCCATCTGGGCAAAACGCACCATGTCGTCAACCTCAACATCGGGGTTAGCGCCCATGTCGCACAGGACCGTCAGGCCACCGGCGCGGTTGGGCAGTGCATTGGTGAGGCACGGACGTACCGGTTGCTTCTTGCCCTCGGCCTGATACCTAAACGGCGTCACGTAGGCGGTAGCGGCAGCGGTCATGGCGCCAGTGGAGCCGGCAGAGAAGAACGCATCCGCGTTGCCCTTCTTGATAGCGCGGCAGGCAAGCACGATCGAGGACTTGCGCTTGGTCATCACGGCTCGAATGGGATCGTCATCCATGGCGATGATATCGGGCGCCTCCAAGGCCTCAACGCGAGCGTGAGCCGCGGCAAAGGGGTTCACGATCTCTGCGGGGCCGACGGCCAAGACCTCGATATCGGGATCCGCCGCAAGAGCCGCCTCGATACCATCGAGGACAACCTGAGGCTTCTCGTCTCCGCCCACAACGTCTACACAAACGCGAACGTTACTCATATACATGCTCCTTATACAAAAATGGCCGACTCATTGAGCCGGCCATTGTGGTTCCAGTTGGAACGGCATCGCATCCAGAGTATACAGTTACTCGGTAACGATAACCTCGCGGTCCTTGTAGAAACCGCAGCTGGGGCACACGTGGTGCGGGAGCTTGACAGCGCCGCAACGGGGGCACGTGGACTGAGCCGCAGCCGAAATCTTCATGTTGGCGGAACGGCGGGTGTGAGTGCGGATACGACCCTGCTTTTGTTTAGGTACGGGCATAGTGACCTTCCTTATGAACTATCCAGTGTGGCGATTACGCGCAAGTAGCGATACTACCACAGTTTTACTCGTCAAGCTTGAGATTCTTCAATGCTGCAAATGGATTTTCCGTGGCAGCGGCCCATTCGGCCTCTGCTTGAGCGGCGCAATCGCATTGCTCGACGTTGAGATTGATGCCGCAAGTGGGGCATAGGCCGCGACAATCGGGCTTGCACAGGACAACGAACGGCGTGTCCATGACGACCGCGTCGTTGATGGGCTCACCCAGATCGACGATGCGATCCTCGCCCAGCAGCTCGTAGCCGTCTTCGTAGGCCTCGGGGTCCTCGGGCTCGTTAAAGAGATAGAATTCCTCAATCTCACCGGCGATATCAAACGAAGCGGTCTCCAGGCAACGGTCGCACTCACCGGTTGCATGCGCGCGGACCATACCCGTAAGCAGAACACCAGTGCCGGCATTGGTAAAGACAACGTCGTAGTCAATACCGTCCTGCAGCTGATACTCCTTCTCGCCCACCGTATAGGTGGTGACATCGACCTTGCCGGTCAGCGGATACGAGTCTCCGGGAAACTCGAGCTGCTCGGAAAGATCGACGGTAACGCTCGGGAACTCAGCCATTACCACTGACCATTCTGCTGGGCGGCACCCTCGTTGAGTTGCTGACGGCAACGGGTGACGGTGCCGGTCAGGCTCTTGAGGTTCTCCTCGAGGTGCGTAAAGACCTGCTCGGCGTAATCCTCGGCGGCATAGCGCGTCTCGCGCTCATACTGCTGGGCACGGTCGCGAATATCGTCGGCCTGCTGCTGCGCTAAGCGGACGATCTCCTGCTCACCGGCAATGGTGAGGGCCTGCTGCTGAGCATCGGCGATGATGGAATCGGCCTGGGCGGCGGCGGAAGCCATAAGCTCCTCGCGCTCCTTGAGGATACGGCGGGACTTCTGCCATTCCTCGGGATAGCTCATGCGGATCTCGTCGAGGATGTTAAAGAAGACGTCGGCGTCGATAACCTTCATCTGGGCGTTCTTGCCGAACGGCGTCTTAGCCTCTTCGATGAGCCCCTCGAGCTCGTCGACAAGACTCACGATCCTGTCGCCAGGAAAATTCTCGCCCGGCATCCGGTCTCCTTTCATAGGTAACATATCATCGTGTTAGTTTACCACATGCCACCAGGCATTAAAAAACGTCACGAAAAGCGATGTTTGAGCGCCTTGACCACATTGGGCGGAACAAAATTAGAGACGTCGCTACCGAGCGAGGCAATCTGGCGAACCACCGAGCTCGAGATATAGCCGTACTGCGGCGCACTCATGACAAAGATGGACTCCAGCTCGTTATCCAGGCGGTAGTTGAGGTCGGCCTGCTGCAGCTCGTACTCAAAGTCGGTCATGGCACGCAGGCCCTTGACCACGGCTCCTGCCCCCTGTTCGCGGGCAAAATCGACCAAGAGGCCGGTGAAGGGCAGCACCTCGACGCCGTCAATATCACCGAGCGCCTCACGGGCCAGCGCCACGCGCTCGTCGAGCCTAAACGTGGTGCCGACGCCGTTTTTGCCCTGCGACTCGGCAACGGCCACGATCACGCTGGGAAAGATGCGGCGGGCGCGGCGGATGACGTCGATATGGCCAAACGTGATGGGATCGAAGGTGCCCGGGACGATCACGCGGTTGATGGTGTCATTCATGGGTGTCCTCCAAAGGCGCATCCTCGTCATGGTCGCTGTCGTCGGCATTGTCGGCCTCGTTCGTGGCCGACCAGCGCAGCAAGTCAACCGAAGTTATGCCGTAGCGCTTCTCGCGCACGGTCTCAAAACCGGTCGGGTGAGCGCCCGTATCGGCCGCGGCGTGCTCAAAGAGCGCGTAGGCGCCCGGCGCCAGCAAGCCTTGCTGAGCTAGGTTTTGCAGCAGCTCCTCGACCGGGTCGGAGCCAAAAGCATAGGGCGGGTCGAGCAGGACCAAGTCGAAGGGACCGCCCGGCACGCGGCCGCGCGAGGCGCTCGCCAGCACGTCACCCGTCACCACGCGCCAACGCGCACGGTCACGGCAGAGCGACTCGATATTCTTGGTAATCAGACGAGCAGCGTTGCGATCGATCTCGAACGTGGTGAGCGAGCGGGCACCACGCGAGAGCATCTCGATGCCCAAGGCGCCGGAGCCGCCAAAGGCATCCAGCACGCGGACCTCGTCCAGATCGAAGTCGAATGCCGACATGACCATAGATGCGCACGCCTCGCGCACGCGATCGGTCGTGGGGCGGGTGACATCGCGACCACGGGGCTCCTCGATCTTACGACCGCGCCATTCGCCGCCGATGATTCTCATCCTCCGCTGACCTCCTTAAAGATGTGCCGATACCGCATGGCGACTGCATCGCGCAAGGGACGCGTCGCCACGGAGTCAAGGTTGCAAGCATACCGCAAGAGCTCGACCGCGTCCAAATGGGCCCACTCGATCAATTCTTCGTCGGCATCGAGGTCAACAAAACGCAAGGTCACGCCGCCATGCTGGCGGTAACCCAGGATTTCGCCCTCGTGGCGCAGACGCAGGTCCATCTGGGCGAGCGTAAAGCCGTCCGAGGTCTTCTCGAGCGACTGGAGGCGGTCTTGTGCCGTCGACGCGCCGCCGTTGCCCTTGGAGTGCGTCATGACCAGGCACGTTCCCGACACGCTGCCGCGACCTACGCGCCCGCGCAGCTGGTGCAGGGCCGCCAAGCCAAAGCGCTCTCCATTCTCGATGACCATGACGGTGGCGTTGGGCACGTCAACGCCCACCTCGACCACCGTGGTCGAGACGAGCACATCGATCTCGCCACGCTTAAAGGCATCGATGACCCGGTCCTTCTCCCCCGCCGGCATGCGGCCATGAAGACGCTCGATGGTAAGCCCCGGCAACGCAAGGCGCAGTCGGTCGAGCTCGGTTGCCGTATCGTGCAGCGGCACAGGCACGGTCACGCGGCCTTCGTCGTCGCGAGCGATGCCGGGTACGTCTTCGAGCTCATCGGCCGAATCGCTCGGCTCCACGAGCGGACAGATCACGTAGGCTTGCTGCCCCTTATCGTGCGCCTCGCGAATGGCGCCATAGGCCAGGTCGCGACTCGACTCGGTGAGGACGCGCGTCGTCACGCCGGCACCCGGAACGGGACGATGGCGGATGATGCTCGTATCCAGGTCGCCGTACACCGAAAGCGCCAGCGTGCGCGGGATCGGCGTGGCAGTCATGACCAACAAGTCGGCACCCGGGCCTTTTGCGCGTAGAGCGTTACGCTGGCCCACGCCAAAGCGGTGCTGCTCGTCGATCACCACAAGCGACAAATGCTTGAACGTGACGTTCTCCGAAAGCACCGCATGGGTACCAAAGAGCACGTCGAGCTCGCCAGACTGGAGCCGCGCATGAATCTGTTCACGCTCGGCCGCCGGCGTGGCGCCCGTCAGGAGCGCCCAGGTTATGCCAGCCTGCGAGAGCAAGGGGCCGGTCTTGTCGGCATATTGACGCGCCAACACGCCCGTGGGCGCCATAACGCAGGCCTGAGTGCCGCTATCGGCCGCAACCGCCAATGCGCAGGCGGCAACGGCGGTCTTACCGGTACCGACGTCGCCCAGCAGCAGACGGTTCATCACGCGACCGCCATCGCACATGTCATGCAGGATGTCTTGAAATGCAGCCTCCTGCTCATCGCTCAGCGAAAACGGCAGGGCCTGTTTAAGCGCAGTCAAATGCTCGCCCGCGGCATGCGCATAAGGCACCACGTCGACCATACCGCCATCGTTGCGCAGACGCAGCGCGAGCTGCAAGTAGAGACACTCCTCGTAGGCAAGCCGTGCGCGCGCGATATCGCGCTCGGCCATACTCGATGGAAAATGGATCGAACGCAACGCGCGGGCATTGCTCATGAGCTTCCGCTTTGCGCGCAGCGGCGCGGGAATCGGATCGAACGGATTGCCGACGACCTCGAGTGCGCCGCTTACGATGCGGCGCATCCACGCCTGGCTCACGCCATCACTCACGTAATGGACCGGCAGGATAGTGCCCGCGGCACGCCCGTCCTCGAGCTTTTCAAAGTGCGGCGAGGCCATCTGCTTAAAACCGTAGGCAAACTCGACCTTTCCCATCACGGCCAGGCGGTCGCCCTGCTTAAGCTGCTGGGCAATCCAGGGCTGGCGGAAAAAGGCGACCTGCAGCACGCCCGTCTCGTCAACGAGTGAGACCTCGGTCACCTGCATGCGCGGACGCGGCTGCTTTTGGACGATGCGGTCGACCGTGGCGATGATGGTGCACACGGTACCGATGGGCGCCATCTCGATAGACCAAGAACGGGTAAAGTCGAGGTATCGATGAGGGATATGGAGAAGGAGGTCCCCCACCGTCCGAATTCCCAGACGGCGAAGGGCCTCCTCACGTTTACCCGAAACATATTTGAGTCGCGCGATATCCTCGTCGAGCGCATTGCTCTGGGCAAAGCGCTCCGAGACGCGCGGCACGGAGCAGAGCTCGGACATGGGCAGATGCCTACTCGATCGAGAAGATCACGGGATAGAGCGGCTGCTCGCCACGATGGGCGTCAATCTCCAAGTCGGGCTGAGCTTCCTCGATGGCGTCGACGATCTCCTGGAAGGCCTCATCGGACAGCTCCTCGCCGGCCAGAATCGTCAGCGCGTCGCCCTCCTCTTCCTCCTGCATGCGGTTGATGCAGTCGAGCGTGACCTGCTTCACGTCGGAGCCGACCACGTCGATGGAGCCGGCGATGATACCCATGACGTCACCGGAGTGAATCGGAGAACCGTCAGAGGCACTGGAGTCGCGCACGGCGCGGGTGACCTCGCCATCGCGGACCTCGCTGATGGCGTCGACCATGGCGGCGACGGCATCCTCGAGCTCGGAATCGGGCAGGACTGCGAACAGCGCGGAGAAGGCCTGCGGGACGGTCTTGGTGGGAACGACGGCGACCTTCTTGTCGGTGCAGGCTGAGGCAGCAGCCTCAGCGGCCATGCGGATGTTGCCGTTGTTGGGCAAGATGATGACCGAGGTCGCGTTGACCTGGTCCACCGCGCCCAGCAGGTCGGCGGTCGAGGGATTCATAGTCTGGCCACCGGAGACGACCACGTCGACGCCAAGGGACTTGAGGATGTCGGCCTCGCCGGAACCGGCGGCAACGGCGACAAAGCCCAGCGCCTTGGCGGGCTCGGCGGCCTTTTCCTGATCCTCGTGGATCTTAGCGGTACGGTCGTGGGCCTCCATCTCCATGTTGTGGATAAAGACCTCATAGATCTGACCGAGCTGCAGCATGTGCTCGAGCACCAGGTTGGGGGTATTGGAGTGCACATGGATCTTGTAGTCGGGATAGGCGCCCACGAGCAGCTCACAGTCGCCCATGGAGCCTAGGAACTTAAGGCATTCGTCCTCGTCAAACGGGGCGTCGGCCTTAAAGAGAAACTCGTTGCAGTAGCGGAACTCCGAGCCCTCCCAGTCGTCGTTAGCCTCGATCTCAACGCGGCCAAGAGCGGCATCGCGGGCAGAGCCGGCGGAGTCAAACGTAGCGGAGAAATCCTCGACAACGGTGCTGCGACCAAGCGCGGCGGCAACAAAGTTCTCCAGGAAGATGGCAAAGCCGAAGGCGCCTGAGTCGACCACGCCGTTCTCTTTGAGGACGGGCAGCAAGTCGGGCGTGCGGGCGACGGACTGGTATGCCTCGACGACGATAGCATCGAGTGCATCCTCGGCCGAGAACTTCTTCTTCTCGCACTCATCGGCCTTGGTCGAGACATCGCGCAGGACCGTGAGGATCGTGCCCTCGATGGGCTTGCGGACAGCCTGGAAGGCGACCTTGACGGCACGACGGAAGGCGAAGGCAATGTTGGCGGACGTAATAGGCTCGTCGGCAGAGACAAGGCCCTCGGCCACGCCGCGAAGAATCTGCGAGGTAATAACGCCGGAGTTACCGCGAGCGCCCATGAGAGAGCCGTGGGTAATGGCACCGGCGATGGCCTCCATATCGGCATCGGCGGGAAGGGCAGAGAGCTCCTTGGTCACCGAGGCGAGCGTGAGCGACATGTTGGTGCCGGTATCGCCATCGGGTACGGGGAAGACGTTGAGCTTGTTGATCTCCTCGGCCTTGTCGGAAACGGCAGCCGCAGCGATCGGAAAACAGGTGCGAATGGTCTTTGCAATCATGGGTATTTGAATCTCCGTTTTCGGATGCTAGTTCAGACGGCTCTTGAGCGCGTCGATATGGATGCCGATCTTAAGGCTGGCGGGATCGATCTGGGCGATCTCCTGCAGAGTGAAGGCAACGGAGCTCGAAAGATTGTGGCAGACGGACTTCATGTTGACGCCGTTCTCGAGCACGACGTGAAGATCGACCGTAAGGCCGTTCTCGTCGGCGGAGACAAGCACGCCCTTGCGGAGGCGCTGACCGGCAAGCAGGCGCACGCTCTCGGGGCCCTGGAGCTGCTCAGCCATACCGACAACGCCATAGCACGTCATCGCGGCATAACCGGCAATATCGGCAATAACGTCGTTCGAGACGCTCAGGCTGCCGTTAATGGTCTCAGACACAAGAATCTCCTTTTCTTGGTGCTCGCGGCACCATGTCGTGGGAGCAATCATTGCAATATTCTACAACGACCGCGGCATGTTGAGGTGGCGGGCCTCGGGATTACATCCTCGACACGAAATGTTGATATGGTAACGTTCGCGAACGGCGATCGCGGCATGAAAAAACCCGCCGCATAAGCGACGGGTTTTACAACCTGGCTCCCCGGGTAGGACTCGAACCTACAACAGCGCGGTTAACAGCCGCGTGCTCTACCATTGAGCTACCGAGGAATTTAAAGCCCAACGGAAAGGGCTGGAAAATTCTGGCTCCCCGGGTAGGACTCGAACCTACAACAGCGCGGTTAACAGCCGCGTGCTCTACCATTGAGCTACCGAGGAATAGGTACGTGCTCTCAAGCAACGAAGTTTATTATACGGACGAATCAGCTCAGGGCAAGAACTTTTTTAAGAAATTTTCCGACCCAGTCATTGGGGACGTTCTTAAACGACCAGTCATTCAAGAACGTCCCCAATGTCTACATGAAAGCGCCCCCAAGCGGATGTGCTTGAGGGCGCCTCTTGCTTGACTAGCTCTCGATATAGTCCTTCAGCTTACTGCTACGGCTCGGGTGGCGGAGCTTGGCCAGGGTCTTGGACTCGATCTGGCGGATGCGCTCGCGCGTGACGCCAAACTCGCGGCCGACTTCCTCGAGCGTACGGGGATGTCCGTCGACAAGGCCAAAGCGCAGCTCGATAACCTTGCGCTCACGATCGGCAAGCGAATCGAGCACTTGGGTGAGCTGCTCCTGCAGCATGGAGAAGCTGGCCGCATCGGGCGGAACGATGGCCTGGGAGTCCTCGATAAAGTCGCCCAGCTGGGAATCCTCTTCCTCGCCGATGGGGGTCTCGAGCGACACGGGCTCCTGCGAGATCTTCTGGATCTCGCGGACGCGGTCGGCGCTCATGTCCATCTCGGCACCGATCTCCTCGGGGGTCGGGTCGCGGCCCAGGTCCTGAAGGAGCTGGCGCTGCACGCGGACGAGTTTGTTGATGGTCTCGACCATGTGCACGGGAATACGGATGGTACGGGCCTGGTCGGCGATAGCGCGCGTGATGGCCTGACGGATCCACCACGTGGCGTACGTGGAGAACTTAAAGCCCTTCTGGTAGTCGAACTTCTCGACGGCGCGGATCAGACCGAGGTTGCCCTCCTGAATCAGGTCCAGGAACAGCATGCCGCGACCGACATAGCGCTTGGCGATAGAGACGACCAGACGCAGGTTTGCACTGATGAGCGCCTGCTTGGCTTCGAGGCCCACGTTCTCAATACGCGTAAGGCGACGCATCTCGGCACGCGTAAGCTCGAGCTCACCAGCATCGGCAGCCTCAAGCTTCTCGGTGGCCTCAAGACCGGCCTCGATCTTCATGGCCAGATCGACCTCTTCGGAGGCGGTCAGCAGGTCGACCTTGCCGATCTCCTTGAGGTACATACGGACCGGGTCGCCGGTCAGCATCACCGTGGAGGCATCGATGCCACGCACGCGGGAGCGTGAACGGGACGTGCGCACGGTGCGCTTCTTCTTGCTCTTGGAAGAACCCATCTCGGCGTCGGCCTGACGGGCCATCTTGAGCTCGTGATCGTCGAGCGAGCCGGAATCGTGCTCGTCGTCGTCATCGAAATCGTCGGTATCGGTATCGTTATCGTCATCGTCGACGTCCATGGGGGCGTCGTCGTTACCGCTCGCGGAGATAATCTGGATGCCGCTGTTGCGCAGCGCAGAATACACCGCGGTGAGCTGCTCATCAGTTACATCGATATCCTTCAGGGCGACCTGAATCTCGTCCTCGGTTACCGAAGTCCTGTTTGAGCCGTTGCCCATGAGCTTTGCAACGTAGGATTCCAGCCCAGTACCCGTGCTCTCAGTCTTTTTTGGCACAGATTCTCCCTTCATAGTCCACAGGACTCAATACTTTAGCACACACATTGACGTCTATACCCAAAAAGAGGGCTGGATATAGGCGAGAATACGCTGGTTGACCACAACATCTAGGCTTGTTCGGTGCCTGCGGCCTCCAGGCCAATCAAACGGAACGGGTCCGCCACGCCGCCGATCGACTTTTGCAGTTCGCGTTGACGCTGCGAATCCTGCGCGGCCTGCACGGTCAGCGCGCGACGGGCCTCATCATCGAGTGAACGGTCCTGGCGCAGCTTGGCCTGTGCGGCACGCATACGACGCTTGATGGTGTAGAGCTCGAGCGTATCAAGCATAAACACGATGTTCGTCTCGGTGGGGTGCTTGCTCGTCGCGGAGATGCGCCCGGCACTCACAAGCGTTGCCGCATCGGGACACACTGAGCGCGCCGCATCCATGCAGGCTGCAGGATCGGTTCCCGGCGGCGTTGCCAGAACGGCCCATGCGATGGACTCGTGACGTGGGTCAACCCACTCGATGGAGCAGATGCGGTCGGCATACGTGCGGAACAGGTCGGGGTAGCTCGTGAGCATGGTCAGCAGCTCGCGCTCCCCTGCCAAGGACTTGCGCTCAAGATCGGTAAGAACCATCGGCGCAGCCGCAGCTGGTGCGCCCGAACCGTCAGCCGCAGGCACAGCGCCCATACCATCAGGCATATCGATTGGCGGCAGGTCGTCGACGACCTCCACGGGCGCGGCACCGTAGGCATCGAGCGGGACGTAGTCGTACGGCTCTTCTTCGACCGGTGCGGACACCGGCGGCGTCGCGCCCGATGCCCAAGCACCGCGACCGGCATCGCGAGAACCCGATGCCCGACCGCCCGCGCTACCGGACCGCTCAGTCTGTGCCCGCTGGCGCTCATAGTTCTGCTCACGACGTCGTTCCGCATCCTCGCGCTTGGCGACATCGCGAAACACACGGCCCGAGCTCGCGCGCACCGTCTCCAGATCCAAACCCAGCAGGTCGGCAATCTGGATAAAGTACGTGTCAATCATATAGCTGTCGCGCAACGGATAGATAAGCGTCAGCGCATCCTCCAGCGCCTTGGCGCGACCGCCCGGCGTGGTGATGTCGCTCGACTCCTGCAGCGAACGGTACACAAAGTCCATGAGGGGCTCGGAGGCATCGATGCGCGCCTGCAATGCCTCGCCACCATGCGCGGTGATGAACTCCATGGGATCGTTGCCGTCGGGCAGCACCACGCAGCGCAGGTCCATAGAATCCTGCTCGATAAACTGAATCGCACGGCGAGCGGCCTTTTGGCCGGCGGCGTCACCATCGAACATGTACACGATGCGCTTCGCAAAGCGGGTGAGCGTCTTGACGTGATGCTCCGTGAGCGCGGTGCCCAGCGTGGCGACGACGTTTTTAATCCCCGCCTCCCAACAGGCGATGCAGTCGGTATAGCCCTCTACCACGATGGCGGTATCCTGCGCGACAATAAACTCCTTGGCCCAATTAAAGCCGTAGAGGTTTCGCTTTTTATGAAACACGCTCGTCTCGGCGGTGTTGAGGTACTTGGGTTGGCCGTCACCCATGATGCGCCCGCCAAAGGCAATGTTGTGACCCTGCTCGTCAAAGATGGGAAACATCACGCGGTCGTAGAAGCGGTCGGCAAGCTGCCCGCGCCCGCGGCTCACGGCAACATTGGCGTCGATCATCTCCTGCGGGGTAAAACCCGCCTGGGACAGGTGCGACACCAGCGCGTTGCGACCCGGCGCAAAGCCCAGGCAGTAGCGGCGGCAGACGTCGCCGCCCATGCCGCGGCTGGCAAAGTACTCGCGCGGACGGCCGTCCTTACCGCGCATAAGCATGGTGTGGTAGAACTGGGCGGTCTCGGCACACAGATCGTAGATGCGGGCACGCTTAGTACCGCGCTCGCGGCGATCTCCGGTGTCGTGCAGCTCAATACCCGCGCGATCGGCCAAATAACGGATTGACTCGGGAAAGCTCAGGTTCTCGCGCTTCATAATATAGGTGAAGACGTCGCCACCCTCGCCGCAGCCAAAGCAATGCCACACCTGCGTGGCGGGGATAATGTGGAAGGACGGCGTCTTTTCGCCATGGAAGGGGCAGCAACCCCAAAACTCATGGCCGCGGGGCTTGAGCTCAACCGTTTCCTGCACGATGGCGACTAGGTCGGACGCAGCGCGTACCTGGTCTTTTTCCTCATCGCTAATCACGGATGCTCACCCCCTGCTCGCCCAAGTTGTGACGAATATCTTCGATATTACCCTCGACGGTCGCGATCAGCTCATCCAGCGAATCGAACACACGCGAGGGACGCAGCCAGCGCGTAAACGCCAGCGAAACGGAAGCGCCGTACAGGTCGCCCGTATAACCAATTAAATTAGCCTCGAGATGCGCAGATGCCGCATCGTCAGCATACGTTGGCGGCAGGCCGACGTTCACGGCAGCGGGCCACGCGGTGTCATCGACCAGCACCAGACCCTCATACACGCCATCGGCTGGCACCTGAATGCCGTCGGGAACCTGCAAGTTTGCCGTGGGAAAGCCCATGCCAGAACCCTCGTGACGGCCGCGAATAACACCGCCACGCACCATATACGGGCGGCCGAGCAACTCAGCAGCAAGCTCCACATGCCCCTGTCCCAGCTCATGACGAATGCGGGTGGCGCAAATGGCCTCACCGCCCTCGCAAAGCAGGTCGTGACCATACACGTCAACGCCGTGCTCGGAACCCCAGGCGCGCATCTCGGCAACACCAGAAGCACCGCCACGACCCAGCCTAAAGTCACTGCCAACGAGAATCGAGCGAATGTCGACTACGCGTGACAGCAGTGCGAGAAAACCGACATGGTCGAGTGCCGCAACCTCAGGCGTAAAGGGAACGGCCACCACCGCATCGACCCCGGTTTGAGCCAAGGCATGCAGACGGTCGGCCGTCGTCATCAATTTTTGAGCGGGCGAAGGGCTCACCACAACGTCCGGGTCGGGATCGAAGGTAACCACGACCGCCTTACAGCCATGGGCACGGGCATCACGGACAAGCGCTTCGATGAGTTCCTGGTGTCCACGGTGAACGCCGTCGAACACGCCAATGGCGATTGAAGCGGCACCCAAGTGCTCACACTCATCAAACGTATCGGCAGCAACGATGCGAGCCTCGTCCGACTCGCCCGCGAAAAAGACACGCGCGAGCTCGCGAGCGGACAACATCATCGAACACCGCCGATTGCCTGCGGAAACACGTGCTCCATGACAAAGCGGCCGCCCTCAATGCGGGCGAGCGCCTTGAGTCCCCCATCGAGCACCAACGCAAACGGCGCCTTCAAGGAATCGAAATCGGCAAGCGCACGCTCAACGGGAATGCGTCGGCCGCAGAGCAGGTCGTCGGCAAGATTGCCCGGCAAGTCAACACGTGTGGCGCCCAGGGCCGCAATGGGATCCAGGGCAAAGTCAGCGGCGGACTCGGGAGAAAGCTCCTCCACCGCATGACAGGCGCCAATGGAAACAGCACCGGAGGCCGTGCGGCGCAGCGCGGAAATATGCGCGGCGCTCTCACAGGCACGGCCCAGGTCGCGAGCGAGCGCACGGATATAGGTGCCCTTGCTCACCGAGAACGCCACGGTCCACACACACGTATCATCCTCGCCGCCCACGGCGATCAGGTCGGCGGCATAGACCTCGACGGGGCGCGGAGGTAGGTCCACCGCATTGCCCTCGCGAGCAGACTTGTAGGCGCGAACGCCATTGACCGAGATAGCCGAAAACGCCGGCGGCACCTGCATCTGCGGGCCCAGCATAGCGGCCAAGTGCTCACGGGCATAGGCAGGATCGCGGAGCTCGTTGGTAACAGCCACTGTGCGGACCGCCTCGCCCTCCGCATCATCGGTATTGGTCTCGGCACCAAACGAGATGTCGGCGACATAGCTTTTGGTATCGAGGGTTAGCATGCCCAGCAGACGAGTAGCCTGGCCCACGCCCACCACCATGACGCCGGATGCCATGGGGTCGAGCGTGCCGGCATGGCCGATGCGCCGCTCATGGAGGGCGCGTCGGCATTGCGAGACCACATCGTGGGACGTGCAGCCCACCGGCTTATCGACGGCGAGCAGCATATTCAGTTGAGAAGGCGTACGACGAGCCATGTACCATCCAAAAAGTTAAAGCTCGACGGTCACCGAAGCGGGATCCTCCCCTACCAGCTCGGCCAGCATGGGAAGTGCCACGGCGAGCGTCTCGCGAATTGTTCCGTTGTTGGAAAAGCCGGCGGCGGCATGATGCCCGCCACCGCCAAAGTTGGCAGCAATCTCGGACACATCGAGGTCGCCCTTGGAGCGCAGGTTGCCACGCACCTTGGTATCGCCCTCAATGCCCTTTAAGAACATGCAGACCTCGACGCCCATCACCGAACGCACCACATCGACCAGGCCGTCGCACTCGTCCGAGGTGACGCCGCAGGCCTCAAGGTCGCTCTGGTAGGCATAGCTATACGCCACGCGCCCATGCGCGACCGTCTTAATGCGGCCCATGACAATGGACTTGAGGTGCAAAAACTCAACGCGCATGCTCTGGTAAACCTCGAGCGCAACGCGCGCCGGATCGGCACCGTGCGCCACCAGGCGCGAGGCTGCATGGAACGCGGCAGCATCGGCGTTTTGGTACTGAAAACGGCCGGTATCGGTAACCAAGCCACACAGCAGGCAGGTCGCAACGCTATCACGTGCGACAATGCCGCAATTGTCCAAGAAGCGGTCGATGATCATGGCGCAGGCCGCGGCATCGACGCGCCTCAGGCTCAGCTCGGCAAACTCCTCGCGCGCCGGATGATGATCGAAGCACACCACATGCTTGGAGCGACGAAGCACCTCGGCGGAATTATTGAGGCGCTCGACGACCGGTACGTCCACCGAGATGAACAGGTCAGGATTGCCGGCGTACGCAGATGCCGGCACCAGGCGATCGGAGCCTTCCATAAAGCGGTAGATGCGAGGAACCGGGTCATCGTCTGCCAGCAGCAGCGCAATGTCCTTGTTGGGGAAAAACTTCATGAGCGAAAGGCCCAGACCCAATACGGAGCCCAAGGCATCGCCATCGGGAGAAGTATGTCCCGAAATCGCAATGGAGGACGCACCCTCGATGAGCTCGAGGATGCGTCGCTGAATATCTGCAGACTCGCACGAGGCGAGGTCGGCGGAATTAGTCATCTAAAGCTGCCTCCTGGGCGGCATCCGCTATCGGATAGCCGTCCTCGTCCTTTTCGATCGCAAGCGTGGCGGGAACGTTTTCCAGCGCACGCGTGATGCGCTCGGCCTCATCGGTCGAGCGATCGATGCGAAAATCGAGCTCGGGCGTAACACGCCAATCGAGCGAGCGAGCCAACAGGCTGCGAATACGGCCCTTGGCGCTTGCGAGCGCCTCCATGACCTCATCGTAGCGGCTCGCATCGCACGACACGTACACGCGCGCGAACGAACGGTCCACCGCGACCTCGACCGCAGTCAAAGTAACCAGGTCGAGACGCGGATCGGAAACCTCAAAGAGCAGGATATAACCGAGCTTCTCGCGAAGCTGCTCGCCCAGACGGCGGGTTGCCTGCGTTTGCTTCATAGAGCTACCCCCTACTCGGTACGGGCAACCTGGTCGATGCGGTAACCCTCGATCTGGTCGCCGGGCTTGATGTCCTGGAAGTTCTCCAGGCCAATGCCGCCCTCGGAACCACTCTTGAGGCTCTTGGCCTCGTCCTTGTAGTGGCGCATCGAGGCGATCTTGCCGTTGAAGACCACGATGCCGTCGCGCACCAGACGCACGGAATCGGTCGCGGCGATCTCGCCCTCTTCGACGCGGACACCGGCGGCGATACCGACTTTGGGCACCTTGAAGGTGTCCAGGACGGTCGCGGTACCCGTGGCGACCTCGACCTCGGTGGGCTTGAGCATGCCGATACGGGCGGCGTCAAGCTCCTCGAGGCACTTGTAGATGACGTCGTAGCAACGGATCTCGACGCCCTCGCGCTCGGCGGCGGAGCGGGCCTTACCGTCGGGACGGACGCCAAATCCGATGATGATGGCGTTGGAGGCATCAGCCAGGACGACGTCGGTCTCGTTGATGGCGCCGACAGCGGAGTGGATCGTGTTGATGCGGACCTCGGACTGATCCATCTTGTCGAGCGAGTCCTGAAGAGCCTCGATGGAACCCTGGACGTCGGCCTTGATGATCAGGTTGAGCTCCTTGACCTCGGCGTCGGCGATGGTCTCGAAGAGGTTCTCGAGCGTGACGTGCTTCACGCGGCTCTGCTCCTCGATACGGGCCTTCAGCGAACGCTCGTCGGCCAGGGCGCGTGCCTCGCGCTCGTCCTCGAACACGCGGAACTCGTCGCCGGCGTTGGGCACGGACTGCAGGCCCAAAATCTCGACGGCGTCGGAGGGACCGGCCTCGGTGACGGCGCGGCCCTTGGGGTCGAGCATGGCGCGGACGCGGCCGTAGGTAAGGCCGGCGACCAGCGTATCGCCCACGTGCAGGGTACCGCGGGTCACGAGCACGGTAGCGACCGAGCCGCGGCCCTTGTCGAGCTTGGCCTCGAGGACGTTGCCGGAGGCAAAGGTGTCCGGGTTGGCCTTGAGCTCGAGCACGTCGGCCTGGAGCAGCACGGTCTCCAGAAGTTCGTCGATACCGATCTTCTGCTTAGCCGAGATGTTGACGAACATGTTCTGTCCGCCCCACTCCTCGGGGATGACTCCGTACTCGGTGAGCTCCTGACGCACACGGTCGGGGTTGGCGCCCGGCTTATCGATCTTGTTGACGGCGACGACGATGGGTACGCCGGCGGCCTTGGCGTGGTTGATCGACTCGACGGTCTGGGGCATGACGCCGTCGTCGGCTGCCACGATCAGAATGACGATGTCGGTCACCTTGGCGCCACGGGCACGCATAGCCGTAAAGGTGGCGTGGCCCGGGGTATCGATGAAGGTGATCTTGCGGTCGTTGATCATGACCTGCGAAGCGCCGATGGCCTGCGTAATGCCGCCCGCCTCGCCGGCAGCAACGCCGGTGTGACGGATGGCGTCGAGCAGCGACGTCTTGCCGTGGTCGACGTGGCCCATGACGGTGACGACCGGGGCGCGCGGCTTAAGGTCGGCGGGATCGTCATAGAACGAGAAGGTGTTCTCCTCCTCGGGGGTGATGATCTTGATCTGACGACCCAGGTCGTCGGCGACGAGCTCGACAAGGTCGTCGGACATGGACTGCGTCATAGTGAGCGGCGTACCAAGCAGGAACAGGCGCTTGATGATGTCGTTGGCCGGAACATCGAGCGCCTCGGCAAGCTCCTGGACGGTAACGCCCTGGGAGACCTTGATGGCGTCGAGGTCCTCGGGGTTCACGCCCTGGGCCAGCGCCTCCTCTATCTTGCGCTCCTCCTGAGCCTTGGCAGCCTCGCGCTCGCGCTTCTCCTTGCGCTTCTTGCGGCGACCGGTTGACTCGCGAGAGGCCTCCTCGACGGCGGCACGAGCCTCCTCGAGCACCTTCTCGCGGCTGTACTCCTCGGCCTCGCGAGCCATGCGGCTGTAGTGGTCCTCTTCGTTGTTGTGACCGCCCTTGCGCTTCTTGCCCTTGCCCTGTTTATCGGGGTTGGGGAAGTCCATGCCGGCAGCGGCGTTGTTGCTGGCGTTGGTGCGATGGCTGTGCGGACGGCTCTCGGAGGCGTTGCGCTCGGAGTTGTTGTCGGAGGCGTTGCGATCGTTACGACGGCCACCGCGGCGGTCGTTGTTGCCGCCGCGACGGTTGCCGCGCTCTGCGGCGCGCTCGGCCTTGGCCTTGTCCTCGGCGTCCTTCTTCTCCTTGAGCACGGTCTCCTGTGCGGCGATCTGGTCGAGCAGCGAACGGAAGCGCGAACCGGAGTCGGAAGCGGGAACGGCGCGGCGCTGGGCCTCGCGGGCAGCCTCCTCCTTCTCGCGGGCAAGGCGCTCCTGCTCGGCCTTCTTCTTGGCCTCGGCCTCGGCGCGGGCAGCCTCCTCGGCAGCCTGGGCTGCGGCAAACTGGCGACGCTCCTCCTCGCGGGCCTTCTCGGCGGCGATGCGCTCGCGCTCGGCCTCGGCGGCGCGAGCGGCCTCCTCGGCGGCAGCTGCCTGCTCCTCGGCCTGCTTGGCGGCCTCGACTTCCTGAGCGCGGGCCTCGATCACCGAGGCGAGCTGCTTGCGGACCATAGCGACATAGGCGTCCTCCAAGGTGGAGGAAGCGGACTTAGCGGGAATCTTCATATCGGCGAGATGACCCATCAGTTCCTTGGAGGTCATGCCGAACTCTTTGGCCAGGGTGGACACACGGACTTTTGCCATATGACTTCACCTACCCTTTCTGGCACCTTGGGTGCCTAGAGACTGAACGAGCGTGGGAGACGCGCCGGGACCCGCCCGGCGCGACCGCGCGCTAGATCAGGTCCTCCGCATCATCGAAGGCGTCGGTGTCGTGGACACCGCAGAAACGGGAGCCGGGACGAGCCTGGTTGCGGCACTGGATGCCGTCCTCGGACACATACTCGCAGCGGCGGACGTCCTCGTCCTCCTCGTCACCGATCAGGTCGGCGGCGGGCTCCTCGTGAACGGGAACGTTCTTGAGGATGTCGGCGGCAAGGGTCTCGGACTTGATGTCGATGTGCCAGCCGGTCAGGCGCGCGGCGAGGCGGGCGTTCTGGCCCTCCTTGCCGATGGCGAGGGACAGCTGGTCGTCGGGCACGATGACACCGGCGTAAGCCTTCTCCTCGTCGATGAGGACGCGGGTGACCTTGGCAGGCGAAAGGGCGTTGGCGACGTAGACGGCAGGATCGGCATCCCACAGGATGACGTCGACGCGCTCGCCACGGAGCTCGCCCACGACAGCGCGAACACGGCTGCCCTTGGGGCCGACGCAGGCGCCCACGGGATCCAGACGGTCGTCGAGCGAGTGGACGGCGACCTTGGAGCGCTGGCCGGGCTCGCGGGCGATCGACTTGATCTGGACGGTGCCCTCATAGATCTCGGGCACCTCCTGCTCAAACAGACGACGCATGAGCTCGGGGTGGGTACGGGAGATGACAATCGGCGGACGGCTGTGCTCGCCACGAACCGGCTGCAGGTTGGAGTTGGGGTCGCGAACGTCGATGATCACGGCCTTGATGTGCTGGTTGTGCAGGTAGCGCTCGCCCATCGGACGCTCGTTGCGCTCGTTCTCGTAACGGCGCTGGTCGAAGTGCGGAAGCTCGGCCTCGACGCCCTCGCGGATCTTAACGATCGTAAAGTCGGGAGTGGACTGCAGCACGGTACCGCTGATGAGGTCACCGATGCGGCCGGAGAACTCCTCGTAGATCTGCTCGCGGGCGGAGTTACGCACGATGGCGTTGATCTCGGCCTTGGCGTGCTGGGCAGCGATGCGGCTCGTGTTCTTGGGGGTGACGTCGATCTCCTCGAACTCGGTGAAATTGCCTTCCTCGTCCATGGAATCGTCAATCGGCTCCAGACGGTAGACGTAGATCTTGCCGGTGGTGCGGTCGATGGTCACCTTGGCGCCCCACTCAAGATGCAGGATCTCGGCATAGCTCTTGGCGAGCGACTGCTCCAGGCGGTCGATCAGGTAGAGCTGGTCGATGTGCTTCTCCTGGCAAAGCTCCATCAGGGCGGACATCATGTCGGATGCTGCCATCTTACTTTCCTTCCTTCGCGGGCTTGAAGTCGTAGGTGGGCTTCAACTTGCACTTTTTAACATCAGAGAAATCGAGGGTGACGGACTCGCCGTCCTCGAGCTCGAGGGTCACGTTCGCCTCGGTGGCGGCGGCAATCTTGCCGGCGTACTTGCGACGGCCCTCGGTGGCGGTGGAGGTGAGCTCACAGTTCTCGCCCACAAAGCGGGCAAAGTCGCACGGGCGGCGTAGCGGGCGCGCCATGCCAGGGCTCGACACCTCGAGCGTATAGCTCGAAGAGATGGGGTCGAGCTCCTCAATCACATCGCCGACCCACTTGGTGTTGGCCGTGACGTCGTTGAGCGACAGGCTCTGACCCTCGGCACCCTCGATACGCACGCGCACGCAGGGGGCCTTGGTGGCACCCACGAGCTCGACGTCGACGATGTCGACATCGAGCTGGGGAGCGACGGCCTCGAGCGCGTCGATGATCGCCTGCTCGGTCTTGGTCTTGACCATTGCGGCACCTCCATCCATACAAAAAAGAAGCGGGGCCGAAACCCCACTTCTTTCAATTACAACTTCATTTGCAAGCAAACTATACCAATAGCTGCGGAAACGTGCAAGCACAGTACGAATCTGCAGGTCAGCGTGCGCACAGCTTCTCCACAAGAAATGGATAATTGGGTGTTGTCGCAAGTATACATAACCAAAAAGGGGGCGACTCCATACGGAATCGTCCCCCTCGCCTTTTCATGTCAGCTATGCGCGCAGCGCTTACTTGACCACCAGGTTGACCAGCTTGCCGGGCACGCAGATGGCCTTGACGACTGTCTTGCCCTCGAGCCACTTGGCGACGGCGGCCTCGGCGGCAGCCTGCATATCCTCGTTAGAGGCATCGCGGGCAACGTCGACACGACCGCGGACCTTACCGAGCACCTGGACCACGATCTGCACCGTGTCCTCAACGGACTCGGCCAGGTCGAACTCGGGCCAGGCGGCTGTGTAGGCGTTGCCCTCGCAGCCGAGGGCCTCGTGCCACAGCTCGTCGGCCCAAAACGGGCAGATGGGCGCCAGGACGCTCACGATATCCTTAGCCACGCCGTAGCACAGCGCCTTGTCACGGGAAGCGCCCTCAGTGGCGTTGAGGTAGGCGCTTGCCGCGTTGACGAGCTCCATGACGGCCGAGATGGCGGTGTTGAACTGGCCGCAATCGAAGTCCTCGGTGCACTTGGCAATGGTGCGGTGACGCTCGCGATAGAGCTTCATCGCAACCTCGTCGAGTGCGGACTTGTCGAAGGCCACGTTGGCGTCGCCGGACTGGACGAGCTGCCAAACGATACGCCAGGCGCGCTTGATGAAGCGGTTGGCGCCCTCAACGGCCTTGGGATCCCAGTCGAAATCCTTCTCAGGCGGGGCGATAAACAGGATCGCCAGACGCATGGTGTCGGCGCCGTAGGGCTCAATGACCGAGCTCGGGGGCACGACGTTGCCCTTAGACTTGGACATGGTGTCGCCGTTCTCGTCCTTGACCATGCCCTGGCACAGCAGGTTGGTGAAGGGCTCGTCCACGCTCAGCAGGCCCAAGTCGCGCAGTGCCTTGGTAAAGAAACGGCTGTAGAGCAGGTGCAGAATGGCATGCTCGATGCCGCCGATGTAGTTATCGACGGGCATCCAACGGTCGGCGGCCTCACGGGAGAAGGGCAGCTCCGTGTTGTGCGGATCGGTATAGCGCAGGTAATACCAGCTGGAACAGGTGAAGGTGTCCATGGTATCGGTCTCGCGCTTGGCCGGGCGACCGCAGACCGGGCAGGTGGTCTCGTAGAACTCCTTGCACTCGGCGAGGGTCTCGCCGGCGCCCAAGTCCAGGTTCTCGGGCAGCGTCACCGGCAGCTGATCCTCGGGCACGGGCACGATACCGCAGTGCTCGCAGTGGATAGCCGGGATGGGGTTGCCCCAATAGCGCTGGCGGCTGATGAGCCAGTCGCGCAGACGGAACTCGACCTTGCGACGACCGCAGCCCATGGCCTCGAGGTCGGCCACGATCGCAGCCTCGCCCTCGGAGTGCTTACCGCCGCGCATGCCGGTGTACTTGCCGGACTGGACGAGCGTGCCCTCGGCAGCGTGAGCGCAATCCCAGTCGACGGTCTCGGCATGGAAGGTATCGATGGTCTCGCCGCCGGCCTCGACGGCAGCGCGATCGTCATCGTCCAGGATGATCGGCACGATCGGCAGGTCGTACTTGCGGGCAAACTCAAAGTCGCGCTGGTCGCCACAGGGAACGGCCATGACGGCGCCGGTGCCGTAGTCGGCAACGACATAATCGGCAACCCACACGGGGACCTTCTCGCCGTTGACGGGGTTTACAACATAGCGGCCCGTGAAGGCACCGTGCTTCTCGAGGGTGCCCTGGGCACGCTCGACGGCAGAGATATGCTTGGAGTTCTCGACGATCTTGGTGACGGCCTCCTCGTACTCCGTGCCCTCGACGAGCTCGTGCAGGCCGGCGTACTCGGGAGCCAGGACAAAGAAGGAGACGCCAAAAAGGGTATCGGCACGCGTGGTAAAGACGGTGATCTTGCCCTCGTCGCCCTCAATGGGCTCGCCATCCTGGTCGCACAGGGTAAAGTCGACCTCGGCGCCCTCGGAGCGGCCGATCCAGTTGGCCTGCATCTGCTTGACGCGCTCGGGCCAGCCGGGGAGCTTCTCCAGATCGTCGAGCAGCTCCTGAGAGTACTCGGTGATCTTGAAGTACCACTGCTCAAGGTCGCGCTTCTCGGGCTCGGTGCCGCAGCGCCAGCACTTGCCCTCGGTGACCTGCTCGTTAGCCAGAACGGTCTTGCAGGTGGGGCACCAGTTGACCGGGTTCTTCTTGCGGTAGACCAGGCCCTTTTCCCACATCTTCTCAAAGATCCACTGGCCCCAGCGGTAATAGTCGGGGCTGCAGGTCTTAACCATGCGATCCAGATCGTAGGAGAAGCCCATGCGCTTCATCGTGGAAAGCGCCTGATCCATGTTCTTATACGTCCAGGCGGCAGCCTGCGTGTTGTGCTTGATGGCGGCGTTCTCGGCGGGCAGGCCAAAGGCATCGAAGCCGATGGGATGCAGCACGTCGTAGCCGCGCATGCGGGCCTGACGGGCCATGGCATCGCCGATGGTGTAGTTGCGGGCGTGGCCCATGTGCAGGTCGCCCGACGGATACGGGAACATCTCGAGCACGTACTTCTTGGGCTTACTGTCGTCGGTGTCGACGGCAAAGAGGTTGGAGTCCTCCCAGGCCTTCATCCACTTGGACTCAATGGCCTGCGCGTCGTAGACAGGGATCTCGTCCTTATGATCTGTGCAATCGCACATATCAGCTCCTTTAATCTTAGCTGGGGTCGGTCGGCTTGGCTTTGTTCGCTACTGCGGACAGTCCTGCGCAAGACGAAGAGCACATTAAGTGCTCTTCTTTGCGTGCGGAACTTGTAGCGAACAAAGCCAAGCCGACCGACCCTAAGGTTAACTTGACTGATGATAGCAAATACAACAAGCGAGATGCCTGCGACTTGCATGCATCTCGCTTTATCTAAATAACGTGGTTGAAACTCAACCTTTGTCTGAAACTCGTTCTAGCACGAACGGGTTTTCCAGGTGCCGCAGATTGCCGTGAAAGAGGAGCAACGCGTACTTTGGTACGCGAGCGACGGTTTGAACGGCAAGGTGCGGTGCTTGGGAAAGCCGCTTATCGATAGGAAACGCTCTGCTGGGAGTCTTTGACGACTACGTCATGCGCGCCACCTTCGACGATGGAGGTGGAGCTGACCAGCGTCAGGCGTGCCTTTTCCTGGAGCTCGGGGATCGAGAGGGCGCCGCAGTTGCACATCGTGGACTTAACCTTGTAAAGCGTTCCGCCCACACCGTCCTTGAGGGAACCGGCGTAGGGAACGTAGGAATCGACACCCTCGACGAAGCTGAGCTTCGCGGCGCCGCCCAGGTCGTAGCGCTGCCAGTTGCGGGCACGCGCGGAACCCTCGCCCCAGTACTCCTTCATGTACTGGCCGTTGACGTTGACGCGCTCGGTCGGGCTCTCGTCAAAGCGGGCGAAGTAACGGCCCAACATCATAAAGTCGGCACCCATGGCAAGGGCGAGCGTCATGTGGTAGTCGTAGACGATACCGCCGTCGGAGCACACGGGCACGTAGACGCCGGTCTCCTCGTAGTACTCGTCGCGAGCACGGCAGACGTCGATCAGCGCAGTGGCCTGGCCGCGGCCGATACCCTTGGTCTCGCGGGTAATGCAGATGGAACCGCCGCCGATACCGACCTTGATGAAGTCAGCACCGCAGTCGGCCAGGAAGCGGAAGCCCTCGGCGTCGACGACGTTACCGGCACCGACCTTGACGTCCTCGCCGTAGTTGGCGCGAATCCACTCGATGGTGCGCTTCTGCCACTCGCTGAAGCCCTCGGAGGAGTCGATGCACAGGACATCGGCGCCGGCCTCGATGAGCAGCGGCACGCGCTCGGCATAGTCGCGGGTGTTGATACCGGCGCCGACCATGTAGCGCTTGTCGCCGTCGAGCAGCTCGTTGGGGTTGGTCTTGTGGCTGTCGTAGTCCTTGCGGAAGACGATGCCCATGAGGTGATCGTTGTCGTCAACGATGGGCAGAGCGTTGAGCTTGTTGTCCCAGATGACGTCGTTGGCAACCTTGAGGCTAATGTTCTTGTCGCCCACGATGAGCTGCTCACGCGGGGTCATGAACTCGGAGACCTTCGTCTGGTGGTCATCGCGGCTGGGGCGATAGTCACGGCTGGTGACGATGCCCAGGAGCTTACCCTTGGGAGTGCCGTCGTCGGTAACCGGCATGGTGGAGTGACCGGTCTTCTCCTTGAGCTCGATGACCTGTTCCATGGTCATATCGGGGGTCAGCGTGGAATCGGACTGAACGAAGCCGGCCTTGTGATCCTTGACGGCCTTGACCATAGCGGCCTCGGACTCGGCGCTCTGGGAACCATAGATGAAGGACAGGCCACCCTCGGTAGCGAGCGCGACACCCATGTCGACGCCCGAAACGGACTGCATGATAGCGGAAACCATGGGGATGTTCAGGGTGATTGCCGGCTTCTCACCGCGCTTGAAGCGGGTCAGCGGCGTCTTAAGAGAGACGTTGTTGGGGATGCACTGCGAGGACGAGTAACCAGGGACCAGCAGATACTCCGAAAACGTGTGGGACTCACCGGGAAAGAACGTAGCCATGTTTCTCCTTTTTCCATGCGACCGGTCGGCTGCAGGCCTCGTAGGACCCAGCCCAACCTTGGGCGCCCAATACTGGGCAAGTATCTTAACGCACTTTGACTGCTACAATGCATGATTTAAGAAGAGCACACGAGGGCTTGACGCAGGCTTTGCGTTTGCCCAGCAAATACTTTAGCGGGGAGACGTGGAGCGTATGGAGTACAAGACGACGGCAAAGTTGGTCATTCAAGCGTGCGACAAAGATCTGCCGGGCGTGTTTGGTCACGGCTGCGTCTTGCTGCTGCAGGGTATTGCCCGCGAGCACTCGCTGAACCGCGCCGCCAAGAGCATGGGCATGGCGTATTCCAAGGCCTGGCGCATCGTGAATGAGGCTGAAGGACAGCTGGGCTGCAAGCTCATCGAGCGCGACGGCGCCCGCGGATCCACGCTCACCCCCGCCGGCGAACGAGCCATCGAAGTCTACGAGGAGCTGCAGACCGACATAAACCAGGTCATAGCTGCCAAAGCCGACGCTCTCATCGCCAGCATCAACCACAGTAGCTAATATGGGACGGGGCTTTATGGCTACACAACCCCCTCTCATAAGTTGCGGTGAAATAGGGACTGTTTATGCGGTTAAAGCCGTAAATCAATCCATATTTCACCGCAACTTATGGAGTCGAGGATGATTTAGCTAGTTGCGGAGGGCGTTGTCTAGGGTGGCGGCCACGATCAGGGGGTTGTCAGTGCCGGCGAAGAGGCGGATGGTGCTGCCCTGCTTGCCGCGTGGAGCCGAAAGGCGCGTTGTTGGGCCGCCTGCGGGTGATGTGCGGAATTCATCCGGCAGCATGCTGAAGAATTCGCCCGCGGTGCAGTCCATCAGGTCAAATTCAACTGCCGGGCCAAAGCCGTGCTCGAGGATTCCCGTTGCAACCGCGTGGTCGGGATGCGAGGTCAGCCCAGGATAGCGCACGCCGTGCACCATCTCGTTCGCGGCCAAATACTCGGCCAGTGCACGCGCGCGGTCGAAGTGTGCCTGCATGCGGGTGTCGAGCGTATCGAGCCCGTGCTCTAGAACCTCAGCCTCATCGGAGGACAAGTCGAGTGCGGCCAATCCGCACCCCTCGAGCAGCGCATGCGCGCACTCGGCAGCAGCATCCACACGATGGCGCTTGAGCTGCGAGCGTGCGACCGATACGGCAACGAGCTTGCGAGGAGCCTTACCGGCGCACACACGGTCGAGTGCTTCAAGCGACAGGACGGCACCCAAACGCAGCGGATCGCACCCAAAGAGGCCAGCCACGGTGTTATCCACTACGAGCAGCGCATGAGCCTCACGCGCTGCGCGGCCTAACGCACGAAGATCGGGAACGAGCAGACCAAACCCGCCGATAGAGTTGACGAACCACCACAGGTGCGGCCCCTCGGCATCAAACGAAGCATCAAAGCCCTCGGACGCAGCAGCAAACGCGGCAGCCGACGGCTCCCCCACCATAGCCACGTCGCAGGCATCAAAGCCGTGCGCAAACGCATCGGCAAAGTCGTCCGCAAAGGCAACCAGACGATCACCGGGACGCACAATCCCCAACAGAGACAGCGCCGCCGGCACATGCGGGGCCGCAACAAGACGCGCCTCACGCGAGCCGGCCCTCAAAGCCCAAGCCTCTTCTAGCTGCTGTACATCCACAAGGCACCGTCCCTTCGAAAACAAAAACCCACGATGCGGGTGTTCCCCGCATCGTGGGCAACGGCTGCAGTATAGCGCCGATATGCGACGAATCGCCTAGATGTTGAGCGTGTGATAGGTCACGCTCGCACCCGGAGCGTCAACGGACACGCCATAGGTCGCAGGGTAGATGCGCGTGGAGAACACAAGCGCACCGTCGTTGACAAACACCTCGACCGAAGAAGTATCGCCAACAATGCGCACGTTGCGCACCTCGTCGACGGGCTCCCAGCGCACGGTACGACCGCAGCCGGCAGAAGCGCGACTCTCATCGGTAAATCGCATCTCAAAGCGCGCGGGCAGCTCGCCCTCGGCGGGCACAAACGCCAGCTTCAGCTCGCCATCAACGATTGCGGTAAATGCGCCGTCGACACCGTCGACAACAACGTCAAAGCAGGTGTCGCCGGCAACCTCCAATGAACCCTCCCCCATACGCACCGAGGCATAATGGTGCTCGATCTCGCGCACCGGCTGCTGCAGCACCACGCCGCCGGCACCGGCTGTAAGCTCGCGCGGCACCGTCATGCAGTGCTGCCAGCCGCACACCACGGTGGGTGCGTTGCCATAGGTCGGCTCATCGGGCATGCCCATCCAGCCGATTAGAATGTGGCGACCATCCTCGGACGTAAACTCCTGCGGAGCATAGAAGTCAAAACCGGCGTCCCACAGACGGAACTCCCCCAGCTCATAGGCACCGTCACTACCAGTGATGTCGCCCGTTACAGGCATGTAGCCAGCGGCATACACATTGCCGCGGTTCCAACGACCGCCCTCAAGGCCCTGAGGCGAGAATGACAAAAATGCAGCGGTATCGCCATTCGCACCGAGCTCGATATAGCCGGGGCATTCCCACATAAACCCAAAGCGCTCGGGCGCACACACGCGGGTCTCGAGCTCCCAACTAAGCATGTCAGCCGAGCCATACACCAAGATCTCGCCAACATCGCGACCGGCGCCCTCGCCATGCATGGCGCAAAAACGGCTCTCGACGTGCGGCCCGTCAACTCGACGACGCGCACCCAGCACCATGTGATAACGCCCGTCCGCGTCACGCCACACCTTGGGATCGCGCACGTGGCACGTCAGATCCTCGGGATAGTCCTCCGACGCCAGCACCACGCGCTTTTGGCTGAACTCCCGACCGGCAAGGCCATCAACGCTCTCGACATAAACAGTATCGGCGCGGCGGCCGGTATTGACGTAGTCGTACGTGCCGTCCGCATCGGAAAGCTTAACGTTGCCCGTATAGAGCACGCGAATGTGACCGTCCTCGGCAAGCGCGGAGCCCGAATACACACCGTGGCAATCGAACGGCTCGTCGGGCAGCAGCGGAGCGCCAACATAGTCCCACGTCATAAGATCGCGGCTCGTCGCATGACCCCAGGCCTTAACGCCGCCCTCGACATCAAACGGCGCATATTGAAAATAAACGTGGAACACGCCGCCCGCTTGGCAAAGACCGTTGGGGTCGTTGAGCCAACCCGCCGGCGGCATAATATGGAAGCGCTGGCCATACGCGCCATGACCGCACTCAGTGGCGGCGGCGTCAACAGCGGCAACCAGCTTTGCAAGATCGCGACCAAGTGCATTAGACATATCAAAGTCCTAACGGATCGAAAGTTACAAGGCACCAGAGAACGGCACCAGATACGGGAAACACCCGCGAGCATACAGCCCGCGGGCATTCCCTTAATCAAATGCTCTTAGGCCTGCTCGGAAGCCTTGGGCTCGTCCTTGTACAGGACAAACGAGACGGCAAAGGAAACCAGCGCGGCGACCGCAAACATGATCGCGTACTGCACGGGCTGGGCCAGGCACAGCAGGATACCGAAGATACCGGTAACGCCCGTGCCGGAGGCAGCCAGCGAAGTGAGCGCGCAGACCAGGGCACCGCAACCGCCGCCGATGCAGCCGGCGATGAAGGGCTTAAAGAAACGCAGGTTCACACCAAAGATGGCGGGCTCGGTAATGCCCATGAAGGCGGACAGAGCCGAAGGAAGCGCCAGGCCCTTAATCTTGGCATCGCGGGTCTTAAAGGCAACGGCGAGTGCGGCGCCACCCTGGGCGATGTTGGCGGCGCTGGCGATGGGCAGCCAGTAGGTCACACCGTACTGGGCGAGCTGTCCCAGGTCGATGGCGGTGTACATCTGGTGGATACCCGTAACGACCGTGGGGGCATAGAACAGGCCGACGATAAAGGAACCGATGCCGAAGGGCAGGGTCAGCAGGGCCTGGATCAGACCGAGGATGGCGTTCTCAGCCCAGACAAAGATGGGGCCGACGGCAACGAGGGTCACGAGCACGGTCACGAACACGGAGACGAGCGGGGTCACAAAGAGCTCGAACATCTCGGGAACAATCTTGTGCAGACGCTTCTCGAGGAAGGCCAGAATGGCGCAGGCGATAACGATGGGGATCACATGGCCCTGATAGCCGACCCACTCAAAGCTGTACACGCCGGGGATGACGGTGACCATGGTCTGAACGCCCTCGGAGGCAACCGTGTAGGCGCTCTGCAGCGAGGAGTTGATGAACGCACCGCCGACGACGGCGCCCAGATACGGGTTGGCGCCAAAGGCCTTAGCGGCGGAGTAGCCAATCAGGATCTGCAGAATGCCAAAGGACGTTCCCGAGACCAGGTCGGCAATCTTATAAATAAAGTTATTGGTGTCGAGCGCGATAAAGCCGTTGGAGGCCATAAAGTTGAGGGCGCTCATAATGCCCAGCAGCAGGCCCGAAGCCACGATGGCGGGGATGATGGGGACAAAGACGTCGCCGAGCACCTTAATGGCACGCATAAAGATGTTCTGCTGCTGCGCGGCGGCCTCCTTGACCTCGGCCTTGGTGGCAGCCTCGACGCCGCTGAGCGCAATGAACTCGTCGTAGACCTTGTTGACGGTGCCGGTGCCAAAAATAATCTGAAGCTGGCCCTGGGCCTCAAAGACGCCCTTAGCGCCGTCGATATTCTCGAGGGCCTCCTTGTCGGCCTTCGCGTTATCGGCAATCACCAGGCGCAGGCGCGTGGCGCAGTGTGCGGCCGAAACAACGTTGCCGGCGCCACCGATGTTGTTGAGCACCTCTTGGGCTGATTTGCGGTAGTCCATGACTTCCCTTTCCTCCAACGGGCGCATTTACACCCGGCGATCTTTGACACTTACACTGTAATCGTTTTCAGTTTCATATATCTGTAATCGTTTTCATAGTAGGGTGAACGGTAGGAAAAAGCCGGCGAATGGTAGTTTTAAGGCAAAAACAGGCGACTCAGAGGCAGGAAGACGTGCCCAGAGCCTAGACATTCATAAGCTGATGGCCGAGCTTGAGCGTCTTGAGACCGCGCTCCCCCTCCACGCCATCGAGCGTGTCGAGCAGCATGCTGGTGGCCTCGACGCCACTGGTCAGATACCCATAATGTACGGTGGGAATGCCGCCCGTCAGCGCGCGCAAAAACGCGTTGTCGCCAAAACCGCTCACGCGGTGTATGCCCTCGCCCATGCCGCGAACCTCATCGATGGCACGCAGCGCGCCCGCCGCCATGGTGTCGGTCGCGCAGGCGATAAACGAAACATCGGGAGCGACGGAGAGCAGCTCACGCGCCGCACTATAGCCCGAGTCGAGCGTAAACGAGCCCAGGCGAATCAAGGCGGCATCGAGCGGGTTGCCCGCGGCGCGTAATCCGGCCTCAAAACCGCGACGGCGGTCATAACCAGCAGCGCGGTCTTCTTCGGTAACTCCAATATAGGCGATCTTGCCATCTACCCGACCAGCGAGCGCCTGGCCCAGCTCAAAGGCAGCCTCGTAATCGTCGTGATAGACGCACGCCGCGCCCTCGACGTTTTGGCCGATCAGCACAATGGGCACACGGCAAGACGCAATGGCCGCGCGATGTTCGTCGGTGATCATGGTCGCCACGAGCACGATGCCATCGACCGGGTGGTTCTGGAACAGGTCGAGATACTCGAGCTCACGCTTGGCCACGTTGTCAGTATTCGCGAGCAGCATCTGGTAGCCTCGGCGACCGAGCACCTGGCCAATGCCGGCGGTAATGCGGCTTACGGATTCCGAGTTGATTTTAGGCACGATGACGCCGATGAGCTTGGTGGAGCCGGTGCGCAGCGCGCGAGCCTGGCTGGACCGCACGTATCCGGTCAGCTCAATCGCTTGCTTAATGCGCTCGGCCTTATCCGCCGAGATATATCCACCGTTGAGGTAGCGCGAGACGGCGGCGCTCGAAACGCCGGCCAGCTCGGCCACATCTTTCATCTTTACCACGAGCACCCCTGTCATTGAAATCGCTTACACAATGATACCTGTTCGTTCCGGCGTTCTGACG
>CABQJV010000005.1 GCA_902464565.1 uncultured Collinsella sp. | reverse complement strand
AACTGCGGGAGCGAGCCATCAGCTCAATGTGTTCGGCTGAGATCGGAAATCAACCAAACGCTCGGCCGCGTTTGGCGTTGCAGTGGGGTTTGAGGTGCCAAAAAAACGGCTTCCGACCAGCGTGGTTGATCAACTCAATTGTTCAAAAGGGGTATTCATAAGCGACTTGGCAATGAATTTAAAAATCTTTGGGTGGTGCTGTGGACCACTGGTATGCATTTTGCGACCACAGCCTTGTGCCCGTTGACCTGTGGCTTGGCTCAGCTTGTCACCACGGCACCGTATCTTGTCCACAGATTCGTCAAGCTTTTGGTCAGCATTTGGTTGGAATGCGCATGAAACGTCGTGCGGGTATGGACATATGTGGAGGTCATGAGGTTGTAGCTGCAAATTATTGCAGCCTAGGAGGTTGAAAGATATTATTACCAAGTCTTTTCCTGCTTCAGGCGCACCTTCACGACCTGAAGCCACATTTGCCCAGAGGAGGTGACAATATGAAGGCTTATGAACTGCTGTTCTTTGTTGACCCGTCGCTCGACCCCGAGACTCGTCTCGCTGTTATGAAGCGTATCGATACCACGATCGCTGAGGGCGCTGGCAAGGTCGACTCCGTTGACGAGTGGGGCAAGCGCAAGCTCGCCTACGAGATCAACGACCTCACCGATGGTGACTACACCCTTATCAACTTCCACGCAGATCCTACCCAGATCGCCGAGCTTGATCGCGTCCTGCGCATCACCGACGCTGTGGTCCGCCACATGATCGTCCGTCGCGACGACCAGGAGTAAGACTGTCGTTTTGGACTGGGCTTGTGCCCCAAGAGGAAGTAGTGAGTTATGAGCATCAATCGAGTGAACATCACCGGTAATCTCACCCGCGATCCCGAGCTGCGCGCCACCGCCGGCGGAACCCAGGTTCTGTCCTTTGGCGTCGCCGTGAACGATCGTCGCCGCAACGCGCAGACTGGCGAGTGGGAGGACTATCCCAACTTTGTCGACTGCACCATGTTCGGCACCCGCGCCGAGGCCGTGAGCCGTTTCCTGGCAAAGGGAAACAAGGTCGCGATCGAGGGCAAGCTGCGCTACAGCTCTTGGGAGCGCGACGGTCAGCGCAGGAGCAAGCTTGAGGTCATCGTCGATGAGATCGAGTTTATGAGCTCCCGTGGTGGCCAGGGTGGCTACGATCAGGGCGGTTACGCCCCCGCAGCTCCCGCGCCCGCAGCACGTCCTGCCGCACCGGTGGCTACGCCGCCCGCGGTCGACGTCTACGATGAGGACATCCCGTTCTAGGGGTTGTTCACCTATTTTTGAGTGAGAGGCGGCTTCGGTTCGCCGAAGTTGCCAAATGAAAGGTATTTTGACATGGCTAATGATTTTTCTGCACGTCAGCCGCGTCGTAAGTACTGCCAGTTCTGCAAGGAGAACACTGAGTTCATTGACTATAAGGACACTCAGCTTCTCCGTAAGTACATGACCGACCGTGGCAAGATCAAGCCCCGTCGCGTCACTGGCGCTTGCACGCAGCATCAGCATGACATCGCCAACGCCATCAAGCGCGCCCGCGAGATGGCTCTCCTGCCGTACACCGTCCCCGTGGTTTCCTCTCGTGGCAACCGCGACCGCGGCTAAGAAGGGAGACGCATCATGAAGGTTATTCTTCTCGATGAGATCAAGGGCAAGGGCGGCGAGGGTGACGTCGTAGAGGTCGCTCAGGGTTACGCTGAGAACTTCCTGTTCCCCAAGAAGCTCGCTGTTGCCGCCACCAAGGGCAACCTCAAGCAGCTTGACGAGCGTCGCAACAACATCGCCAAGCGCGAGGCCGTCCGTCTGGCTACCGCCAACGAGACCAAGGCTGCCTTCGAGGGCAAGACGGTCACCGTTGACGTCAAGGTCGGCGACGAGGGCATCCTCTTTGGCTCCGTTACCGCCGCTATGATCGCTGATGCCATCAAGGCTCAGCTCGGTATGGACATCGACCGCAAGCGCGTCGAGCTCGGTAAGCCCATCAAGGTTGCCGGTGCCCACACCGTTGCCATCTCGCTGTACCGCGAGATCAAGGCCGAGGTTGTCGTTCTCGTCGGCGTTACCGCCGAGGAGCTCGCTGCCGAGGCTGAGGTCGAGGAGGCCGCTGAGGTCGCCGAGGCCGAGACCGCCGAGGTCGAGACTGAGGCTGCTGCCGAGTAGCATTTGCTGCAACGCAACAATCTTGTTCTAAGAAGGGCGCTCTGGGAAACCGGGGCGCCCTTTTGTTTTTTGCGCTGAGTGGGTGTCATGGTGAACGTTGCGTCGACGTCCTATATGCAGGACCGTTCATCCGTTTGGTTCGGTGATGATTGGCGGCGCGCGGCGCGTTTTGGGACCGTGGCTGATACTATGGATGCTCGCAAGCGATATGAATGAGGATGCTCATGGCATATGACGATAGGGAGACCGGGCTGACGGTTGAGGACCGCGGCTCAAAGTTGGGTCTTCCCCAAAACCAAGATGCAGAGGCCAATGTACTGGCCGCTATGCTGCTATCGCCCGAGGTGGTCGAGGAGGCCCAGGTCGAGCTGCAGCCCGATGACTTCTACCGGCCCATTCATAAGACCATCTACACCGCGATGGTCGATATGTACAACAGCCGCATTCCCATCGACTCCATCTCGCTGATCGATTACCTGCGAAGCATCAACAAGCTCGATGCCGTGGGCGGCGAGGCCTACATTTTGGAGCTGATGGGTCAGACTCTGTCGCTCGTGAACTGGCAGCACCATGCCGCCATCGTTCGTCGCGATTCGATGCTGCGCGAGCTGATCGGCGCCACCAACGAGATCAACGCGCTGGCATATAACGCCCCCACCGACACCAAGGAGGTCGTGGAGCTAGCCGAGAGCAAGCTGCTCAAGGTCACGGCACGCGAGGTCAAGTCGAGCTACAAGACGCTGACCGAGTTTATGGTCGAGGCCTATAACGAGGCCGAGGAAGTGTGTCAGGCCGGTGGTCAGGCTGCGGGCGTGCCCACGGGCTTCCCGTCACTCGACCGCATGCTCATGGGCTTCCGCGAGGGCCAGCTCATCATTATCGGCGCCCGCCCTGCTGTGGGTAAGACGTCGTTCGCCCTGAATCTGGCGCTCAACGCTGCCGCTGCCGGTTATACCGTCGGCTTCTTCTCGCTGGAGATGTCGGGCAAAGAAATTGCCCAGCGTCTGATTTGCGCCTACGCCATGATCTCGATCAGTGACTTCCGCATGGGCCGCATTAGCCCCGAGCAGTGGGCCAATATCAACGAGGCCACGCAGACCTTGTCCAAGCTCGATATTCTGATTGACGATACGCCCGGCACCACAGTGACCGAGATTCGCGCCAAGAGCCGCCGCATGCTCCATAACAAGGAGAAGGCAATCATCATCCTGGACTACCTGCAGCTGGTGAGTCCTCCGCCGGGACGCCGCTCCGAGAGCCGTACCGTCGAGGTTTCGGAGATGTCGCGTGGTCTGAAGATCATGGCCAAGGAGCTCAAGATCCCGCTCATCGCGCTGTCGCAGCTCTCGCGTCAGGTCGAATCCCGTACCGGCAAGCGCCCGCAGCTTTCCGACCTTCGTGAATCGGGCTCCATCGAGCAGGACGCCGATATCGTTATGTTCTTGGACCGCTCCGCCGACGAGGCCGAGGCCTCGCGCGACGATCGACCCGACGAGGGCGTTACGCGTATCGTCGTGGCCAAGAACCGTTCGGGCCCGATCGGTGACGTCGACCTGATGTTCCTGCCGGCATCCACCAAGTTCTATGAGCTTGATGGGGCACATGCCGAGGAGTAGGACAGGCGCCCGTTGCACGGGTATACTGGGAATGTTTTGTGCTTCTGCGTGCCGGCGTGGCGCGTAGACAGTCCATGAATGTAAGGAGTAAACATGCCGTCAACCGTTTTGGTCGGTGCCCAGTGGGGCGATGAGGGCAAGGGTAAGATTTGCGACCTAGTCGCCGGCGACTTCGATGCCGTCGTGCGCTACTCGGGCGGCAACAACGCCGGTCACACCATCGTCGTCAACGGCAAGAAGTACGGCCTGCACCAGGTGCCCTCCGGCATCATGTATTCTGACCACGTGTCGGTGATCGGTAACGGCTGCGTCGTCAACCCCAAGGTTGTCCTTGAGGAGATCGACATGTTCGAGGCCGACGGCATCACCACCAAGAACCTCAAGATTAGCGGCAACGCGCATGTCATCATGCCGTACCACATCGATCTGGATGGTGCTTTTGAGCAGAAGCTCGGCAAGAAGAACATCGGTACCACCAAGCGCGGCATCGGTCCGTGCTACCAGGACAAGATGGCCCGCATCGGCCTGCGCATGCAGGACATGCTGGACGAGGCGCTGTTCCGCGACAAGCTGGAGACCGCTCTTGCCCGCGTGAATCCCGAGCTCGAGCTCATCTACCACCTGCCCACCTACACCGTGGACCAGATCTGCGACGAGTACCTGCCCATGGCCGAGCGCCTGCGCCCCTACATCACCGAGACGAGCCTGCTGCTCAACAACATGATCGACGAGGGCAAGGACCTGCTGTTCGAGGGCGCCCAGGCAACGCTGCTCGACATTGACCACGGCACCTATCCGTACGTGACGTCTTCCAACTGCACCGCCGGCGGCGCCATCACCGGCTCTGGCGTCGGTATGAAGAATGTCGACCGCGTGCTGGGCGTCATGAAGGCCTATATCACCCGCGTCGGTTCGGGCCCCATGCCCACCGAGCTTTCCTATGAGTCCGAGGCCGGCCATACGCTGACCGAGGAGGGCTATGAGTACGGCGTGACCACCGGCCGTCGCCGTCGCTGCGGTTGGTTCGATGGCCCCATCGCCAACTACGCCTCGCGTGTCAATGGCCTCACCGATATCGCCATGACCAAGCTCGACGTGCTTTCGGCCTTCGATACCGTCAAGGTGTGCGTTGCCTACGACGTCGACGGCGAGCGTTACACGAGCGTGCCCGAGCATCAGGTGCGCTTTGAGCACGCCAAGCCCATCTACGAGGAGCTCCCGGGCTGGAAGTGCGACATCACCGGCTGCCGCAGCTTTGACGAGCTGCCGCAGGAGGCTCAGGACTACGTGACGTTTATCGAGGATCTGGCACACACCCGCGTGACGTTCATTGGCGTCGGCGCCGGTCGCGAGCAGATCATCAACCGATTCTGGAAGTAATCGGCACTATTTGGTTATTGCGATATACCCCTTTGCAGCCCGGACGGGCGGCCGAGGGGTATATTTGCTTGCAAAGGGCTCGCGCGGAGCGGGCCGTTCATCCATAGAGGAGGCACCCTTGAAGGCGGACACTCAAACCATCGACATCCTGTTGTTGGGCAGCGGCGGCCGCGAGCATGCTTTGGCAGCTAAGCTCGCTGCATCACCGCGCGCCGGCAAGCTCTACATTGCGCCGGGTAACGGCGGCACCGCGAGCTGCGGCGAGAACGTGGTTCTCGACGACTGCGATCCTGCGGCCGTGGCGGCGTTTGCCCAGAGCCACGGATGCGGACTCGTGGTAATTGGCCCCGAGGCGCCGCTCGTGGCGGGCGTGGCCGACGCCGTGCGCGCGGCGGGTATTCCCTGCTTTGGCCCGGGTGCCGAGGGCGCCCAGATGGAGGGCTCTAAGCTGTTCTCCAAGCAGCTCATGGAGCGTGCCGGCATTCCGACGGCCGCCTACGGCTCGTTTACTGACGAGGCTTCGGCTCTTGCCTATGTGCGCGAGCAGGGTGCCCCGCTGGTCGTGAAGGCTGACGGCCTGGCCGCAGGCAAGGGCGTTATCGTGGCGACTGAGCTTGCGCAGGCCGAAGAGGCCGTGCGCGAGTGCTTTGGCGGCACCTTTGGTGATGCCGGCAACACCGTTGTCATTGAGGAAATGCTGGTTGGCCCCGAGTGCTCGCTGCTGGCCTTTACCGACGGCAAGACCGTGCGCCCCATGGCCACCTCGCAGGATCACAAGCGTGCGCTCGAGGGCGACCTTGGCCCCAACACCGGCGGCATGGGCGTTTACAGCCCGGTGCCCATCGTGACCGACGAGGAGCACGCCACGATGGTGAAGGTCATGGAGCAGACCGTGGCCGAGCTGGCTGCCGAGGGTATCGACTACCGCGGCTGCCTGTATGGTGGCTTTATGCTCACCCCCGCCGGCCCCAAGGTGCTGGAGTTCAACGCCCGCTTTGGCGATCCCGAGACGCAGGTCGTGCTGCCGCGCCTTAAGAACGATATGGTCGAGGTTATGCTCGCCTGCGCCAACTGCGAGCTTGATCAGATTGAGCTCGACTGGCGTGACGAGTGGGCCGTGGCTGTTGTCCTGACGAGCGCGGGCTATCCCGGCAGCTACGAGAAGGGCAAAGTCATCACCGGCATCGCCGACGCCGAGGCCATGGAGAACGTGACCGTGTACCATGCCGGCACTGCCGTGGTGGACGGTCAGCTCGTGACCAACGGCGGCCGAGTGCTTGCCGTGACCGCGCTGGGCGACACGTTCGAGAACGCTCGCAACCTTGCCTACGAGGCCTGCGAGAAGATTGATTTTGAGGGCAAGACCCTGCGTCATGACATCGGCCTGCGCGCGCTGCGTGGCCGCGACGCCTGGGATGCCTAAAGTCCGAGAGGGATGAGACGGATGGACGAGAAGAACGAAGAGCTCGTGGACGCGCAGATCGTCGAAGAGGACAGCCGCATGTATGGGCACGCCGAGGGCGAGCCTGGTGGCGAGGTCGCTGACGAGCCGGCGCTGGTGCTGGGCGACGACGACCCGCACGATGCCGAGCTGCACGAGAAGATTCTTTCGGAGGAGTGCGCCTGGAAGGGCAAGATCCTCGACGTCCACCGTCTTGAGGTTGAACTGCCCAACGGTCGCCGTAGCGCCCGCGATATCGTTCGCCATCCGGGTGCGGCGGCCGTTGTGGCACTGACCGAGAGCGGCAAGATCGTACTGGTGCGTCAGTACCGCACCGCCATCGACCGCGTGACGGTCGAGGTTCCCGCCGGCAAGCTCGACCCAGGCGAGGACCCGCTCGATTGCGCCAAGCGCGAGCTGCATGAGGAGACGGGCTTTAGGGCCGGTCGCATTCGCTTTTTGACGTCGATTGTCACGTCCTGCGGCTTCTGCGACGAGATCATTCACATCTACCTGGCCACCAAGCTCGAGTTTGATGCGCCCAACCCCGATGATGACGAGTTCGTCAACGTGGATCTGGTGCCGCTGCACGAGCTGATCGACGCCGTGCTCGACGGTAAGATCGAAGATGCCAAGACCGTCGTGGGCGCCTTGGCCTGCGATAGCATCGCGCACCGACTAGGCGGGGCCGAACTTTAACGAGCGGGAATGATCCCGCAGGTTTGTGTAAGTCAGCGAAAGTGCTCCATTTGAGACAAGGTGGCCTAAAAGAGGAGGGAAGCGTATGGATATACGCGACCGACGATTGAAGGCCAGATTGTCCAAATGGAGCACTTGCAGCGTCGAGACGAAACGCGGTTTGGTAAAACCGCGTAAGGTGATTATGCTGAAAAGGTTTCTTTCGTATTACAAGCCCCAGATGGGGCTTTTTGTTGCCGATACTGTTTGCGCCCTGGTGCTTGCCGCCATTGACCTGGCGTTTCCTATCATTCTGCGCAATCTGACCGGCGGGCTCTTTACCCAGGGTCAGGCTGCTATTATGCAGGCGCTCGGTATGATCGCGGTTGGCCTGGTGCTGATGTATGCCGTCCGCTGCGCCTGCCGCTACTTTGTGAGCTATTGGGGCCACGTGATGGGCGCGCGCATGGAGTCCAAGATGCGCGAGGACCTGTTCGACCAGTACGAGCGCTTTAGCTTTGCGTACTTCGATCGCAACAGCTCGGGTGACATGATGAGCCGCGTGGTCAACGACCTGTTCGATATCTGCGAGGCGGCACACCACGTGCCCGAGTGGATTATCATCTGCGGTATCGAGATTATCGGTTCGTTTGTGATTCTCTTTGCTATCGCCCCGGTGCTGGCGCTTGCCATGGCCGTGGTGACGGCGGTGTTTGCGGTCATCATGTTTTGGCAGAACATGCGCATGCGCGAGGTCTTCAGCGACAACCGCAAAAAGATCAGCGGTATTAATGCTCAGCTGCAGGATTCGCTGGCAGGCATGCGCGTGGTCAAGAGTTTTGCGAACGAGGAAGCTGAGCGCTCCAAGTTCCGCGCCTCTAACGACCGCTATCTTTCGTCCAAGGAGAATATGTATCACGCCATGGGCGTCTACACAGCGACGTATGGCCTGCTCTCGGGCGTGCTGTACGTGATTGTGGTGCTGCTGGGTGCTTGGCTGGTCGCCCAGGGACGGCTGCAGGCGGTCGATATGGCGACCTTTGCACTCTATATTTCGCTGTTCTGCACCCCGCTCGAGACGCTCGTCAATTCGGCCGAAACGTATCAGAAGGCCATCGCCGGCTTTAAACGCATGGACGAGGTGCTCTCGACTGCCCCCGATATTCAGGATAAGCCGGGTGCCGTGGACCTGCAGGTTACGGCGGGCGCGGTTGAGTATCGCGACGTGTGCTTTAGCTATGAGGATGTTGAGCTGGGCGGCGGCGAAGAGGCTCGTCCCGTGATCGACCATATGAATCTGTCCATCAAGCCCGGACAGACCATTGCCCTGGTTGGCCCCTCGGGCGGTGGCAAGTCCACAACGTGTTCGCTGCTGCCGCGCTTTTATGACGTGGCTGCTGGATCCGTCAGCATTGACGGCCAAGACGTGCGTGACGTGACGCAACAGAGTCTGCGCCGCGCCATTGGCCTGGTGCAGCAGGATGTCTATCTGTTTGACGGTACGATTGGCGAGAACATCGCCTACGGCAAGCCAGGCGCCACGGCAGAAGAAGTCGCCGAGGCCGCCCGTCGTGCCAATATCGATGCCTTCATTGAGTCGCTGCCGCAGGGCTACGACACGGTCGTAGGCGAGCGCGGCAGCCGTCTTTCGGGTGGCCAGAAGCAGCGCGTGGCCATTGCGCGTGTGTTTCTCAAGAACCCCAAGATCCTGATTCTGGACGAGGCGACGAGCGCCTTGGATAACGAGAGCGAGGAGGCGGTGCAGGAGTCGCTCGAGCGCCTGGCGCGCGGTCGCACCACGATCATCATTGCCCACCGCCTCTCGACCATTAAGCATGCCGACGAGATTGCGACCGTCGAGCATGGTCGCGTTGTGGAACGTGGTACGCACGAGCAGCTTCTCGCCCGTGGCGGCACCTATGCCCGTTACTATCGAATGCAGTTCGAAGGTGCGCGTGCGCACGAGCTCGACTGATTGATATGACAGGAAGTTTATGGCTGACAAGAACCCTTTGACTCCGGAAGAAGTGACGGAGTTATTCTCCGAAATCGATGCATCCGGCGTCTTGGATCCTACGCTCGCCAAAAAGCGTACCGAGCGCATGCGCGAGAAAGAGGCTGCCGTCAAGCGCGGCGACAAGGCGACGCTGGCGCGGCTGCGCAGCGAGGATCGCGCGAGCCAGGCAAAACATATCGACCCGCTGTCCGAGGACGATCCTTCGGGCTCGCAGGTGAGCCATACCATTACGAAGACTGCCATGGTCGTGGTTATCGGCATCTTGGTGCTGATCGTGGGCATGCAGATTGGCTACGGCGTGATGCGCCGCCTGAACACTGCCAACCTGTCCGAGAGCGTTTCGGTGGATACCGTTTCCACGGCACTGAAGGGCGGCCTTGAGTGGGGTAACGGCTTTACGCAGTTCCCGCTCGACTTTAGCGTCGACGAGGCGGACGAACGCACGGGTACGGTAGAGGTGACGGTGTTGGACACGTCGTCTGCCAACGAGCTCGAGCTGCTGTCCAACGGGCAGATTCAGGCTGCGGCACTTGCGACCAACGCGCTGCTCAACGATAAGATCGACCGCGTGGTGTACAACGTGCATGCCTATATCGACGAGGACAGCAATATCCAGCATGATTCCTTCTTTGGCATGTTCCCCGCGCGGGGTCATCAGAGCGCCATTTTGACGTTTGTGTGGACCAAGAGCTCGTCAAATGCCACGAGTATCGACTGGAAGATGCGTATCGTGAGCATGGATGACACCATCGCCGAGCGCATTCAGAAGCAGGTGAACTCGGTGTCGTCGTTGATTGAGGATCCGGTGGTGAGCCAGACCAAGATTGACGAGGAAAAGGCCGAGCGCGATCTGGAGCATCGTCTGCATGGCCGCGAGATTTTCCGCGGCGGCAAGCCCGATCGCACACCGTCCGAACTGCTGGAGCAGGACAAGAAAAAATAAGACGCCATCATCCCGCGTGAGCCACAAGCCCCGCGGGATGATTTTTTAATCCCCGTCCCAGAAAAATCATTATGCATAGAAAGTCATAATTATCATTTCGTAAACATTTCGATGAAATTAACGCCATGAGGCATGCTTGCGGTTACAATACCGCGAGGCCTAACTACACACCTTTAAGCCGGTCCTGTGAGACCGGGAAGGAGAATTATGGCGAACAACCATACCGCGGGCGCTGCCGCCCGCACCTTCGCGCCCAGCGAGCTTTGCCAGCGCATGCTGGCCAAAACCAGCAAGGGCACCTGCGGTCCCTGCATCCTGTATCTTGAGGATGGGACCATTTTTTATGGACGTGCATGCGGCGCCGAGGGCACCGCGACCGGCGAAGTCTGCTTCAACACCTCGCTCGAGGGCTACTTTGAGGTCATGACCGACCCGAGTTATGCCGGCCAAATCGTAACCATGACCTATCCGCAGATCGGCAACTACGGTATCGACGAGACCGACGTCCAGTCGGCCTTCCCCGGCGACGCCGTGCGCCCTGCGAGCGCTCCGGCTATGCGCGGCATGATCGTTCGCGACATGTGCACCACGCCTTCTAACTGGCGCTCGGCCGTCAGCGTGCCGGAGTATCTGCGCGCCCACGGCATCGTCGCTATCGAGGGCGTCGACACCCGCGCTCTGGTGCGCCATCTGCGCGACAATGGTTCCAAGATGGGCATTATCTCGACGGAAATCTTTGACGTCGCCGAGCTTGCCGAACGTCTATCCGCCGCGCCCACGCTGGTCGGCGAGAACCTGGTCAAGACCGTGAGCTGCCCTGAGCCCCACGCTTTTGCCGCGAGCGATCTGCCCGCTACGCATGACTTTGCGCTTTCGACTGCCGCTCCTGCCCGTCACAAAGTGGTCGCCTACGACTGCGGTGTGAAGCGCGGCATTCTGGAGGGGCTGGTCCGCGCCGGCTGCGACCTTACCGTCGTGCCGTGGGACACGCCTGCGAGTGAGGTGCTCGACATGAATCCCGACGGCGTCTTTTTGTCCAATGGCCCCGGCGACCCCGACGCCGTGGTGGAGACCTACGAGCAGGTGCAGCAGCTGATCGGCAAGGTGCCGGTCTTTGGCATTTGCCTGGGCCATCAGATGATCAGCCTGGCCTGCGGCGCCCAGATGGAAAAGCTTAAATTCGGTCACCGCGGTGGCAACCAGCCGGTCATGAACCTGGTAAGCCGTCGCGTGGAGATTACCGCGCAAAACCATGGCTTCGGCCTGCTGTTCCCCAGCCTGGGCAAGCTTGTCCCCGAGCTTTCCGGCGGCGAGACCGAGCATGCGGCCGATGGAGATCTGCGCGTCTGGGTGCGCCGCGGAATCGCGCCGGTCGTGATGAACGAGCGCTTTGGCCGCATTCGCCTGACGCACGTGAACCTCAACGACGGCACCGCCGAGGGCATCCAGCTGCTCGACGCCCCGTGCTTCTCGGTCCAGTACCACCCCGAGGCCTCGCCTGGCCCCACCGATGCTCACTATCTCTTTACCGCCTTTACGCGACTCATGGACGGCGAGGAGAACTACCTGGACATCGACACCGCGAAGGACCGCCTGGCTGGCTGGAATTTCGCCGAGACTGAGACCGAGGAGAACTAACATGCCTAAACGTACTGACATCAAGCGCATCCTCGTCATTGGCTCGGGCCCCATTGTTATCGGCCAGGCCTGCGAGTTTGACTACTCCGGCGCCCAGGCCTGCAAGGTGCTCAAGGAGGATGGCTTTGAGGTCATCCTGGTCAACTCCAACCCGGCGACCATCATGACCGACCCGGGTCTTGCCGACCGCACCTATGTCGAGCCCATCACTGCCGAGTTTATCGAGCGCGTAATCAAGAAAGAGCGTCCGGACGCGCTGCTGCCCACGCTGGGCGGCCAGACCGGTCTGAACGCCGCCGTCGAGCTGGCGAAAGACGGCACGCTCGACAAGTACGGCGTCGAGATGATCGGCTGCGACCTGGCCGCCATCGAGCGCGGCGAGGACCGCAAGCTCTTTAACGAGGCCATGGCCGAGATCGGCCTGGAGGTCGCGCGCTCGGGCTATGCCTACAGCGTGGCCGACGCCGAGGCCATCGCCGAGCGCGTGGGATATCCCTGCGTGCTGCGTCCGAGCTTTACCCTCGGCGGCGCCGGCGGCGGCATCGCTCACACTCACGAGGAGCTCGTCTCCATCGTGAGCCAGGGCCTCGAGCTCTCGCCCGCCCACGAGGTGCTGGTCGAGGAGTCCATCGAGGGCTGGAAAGAGTATGAGATGGAGGTCATGCGTGACCACGCCGGCAACGGCATCATCGTGTGCTCCATCGAGAACCTCGACCCCATGGGCGTGCATACCGGCGACTCCATCACCGTGGCGCCGGCGCAGACCCTCTCCGACCTGGAGTATCAGCGCATGCGTGTCGCCTCGCTCGCCATCTTGGAGAAGATCGGCGTCGAGACCGGTGGCTCCAACGTGCAGTTTGCCGTGAACCCCCAGACCGGCCGCCTGATCGTCATCGAGATGAACCCGCGCGTGAGCCGTTCGTCCGCCCTCGCTTCCAAGGCCACGGGTTTCCCCATTGCCAAGGCCGCCGCGCGCCTGGCTGTGGGCTACACGCTCGACGAGATCGTCAACGACATCACCAAGGCTACGCCCGCCTGCTTTGAGCCCACGATCGACTACTGTGTGGTCAAGGTGCCGCGCTTTGCCTTCGAGAAGTTCAAGGGTACCGACCCCACGCTCACCACGCGCATGAAGGCCGTGGGCGAGATTATGGCGATCGGCCGCACCTTTGAGGAGGCCTTTGGCAAGGCCATGCGCTCGCTGGAGGACGGACACCAGGGCATTTGCGCCGGTGGAAAGGAGGGTGCCGACAAGCTGGGCGACGACGAGCTCGCTCAGGCCGTGGCAACCCCGACCGAGCATCGCATCTTCTTTGTGGTCGAGGCCCTGCGCCGCGGCTGGGATGTCGCGCGTATCCGTGCCATCTGCGGTATCGATCCGTGGTACCTCAACCGTATCAACGACATGGTGCAGGTCCAGGAGAGCATCCGCGGCCTGCGTGTGGAGGATATCGATGCCGACGCGATGCGCCTGCTCAAGCAGTACGGCACGAGCGACGCCGAGATCGCTGCGCTGACCGGCTCGGACGAGCGCTTTGTGCGCGCCTATCGCAAGGGCCTTGGCGTGGTTCCCAGCATGAAGACGGTCGATACCTGCGCTGCGGAGTTCTCGAGCGCCACGGAGTACCATTACAAGACGTACGAGAACATCTACCGCACGAGCCCGGATGCCAAGAAGTGCGTGGCTCCCGACGAGACCACGCCGGCGGACAAGCCCAAGGCGATGATCTTGGGCGCCGGTCCCAACCGCATTGGCCAGGGTATCGAGTTCGATTACTGCTGCGTGCACGCGAGCTACGCGCTGGCGGCCCGCGGCTTTGAGACCATCATGGTCAACTGCAATCCCGAGACCGTTTCGACCGACTACGACACGTCCGACCGTCTGTACTTTGAGCCGCTCACCTACGAGGACGTCATGGATGTCATCGATGTTGAGCGACCCGACGGCGTCGTGGTGACGCTCGGCGGCCAGACTCCGCTTAAGCTGGCGCGCATGCTCGAGGAAAGCGGCGTGAACATCATGGGCACCAAGCCCGATGCCATCGACTTTGCCGAGGACCGCGAGCGCTTTGCCGCCCTGCTCGACAAGCTGGGCATTATGTATCCGCCGGCGGGCCAGGCAACCTCGTTTGAGGAGGCCGAGGCCGTCGCCGCGCATATTGGCTACCCGCTGCTGGTGCGTCCGAGCTACGTGCTGGGCGGCCGCGGCATGATGATCGCCTACGATGCCGAGCATCTGCGCGATTATATGGCCGAGGCTGCACGCATTAGCCCCGACTACCCGGTGTATCTGGATCGCTTCTTGGAGGGTGCGATCGAGTCCGATGTCGACGCCCTGTGCGATGGCGAAGAGGTCTACATCGGCGGCATTCTGGAGCATATCGAGGAGGCCGGCATTCACTCCGGCGACTCTGCGACCTGCATCCCGCCGTTCAGCTTTAGCGAGAGCCTGCAGGCAAAGCTTTGCGAGACCACGCGCCGCATCGCGATGGCGCTGGGCGTACGCGGCCTGGTTAACGTGCAGTACGCCATCAAGGGCGAGACCGTTTACGTGATCGAGGCCAACCCGCGTGCCAGCCGCACCGTGCCGTTTATCTCCAAGGCCACCGGCGTGCCGCTGGCCAAGTGTGCGGCGCGTATCATGGCGGGCGATTCCATCGCCAGCCTGGGCCTGCCGAGCGACGAGCGTCAGCTCGATTGGTTCTGCATGAAGGAAGCCGTTATGCCCTGGGGTCGTTTCCCGGGCGCCGACGTTATCCTGGGGCCCGAGATGAAGTCGACAGGTGAGGTCATGGGTATCGCCAAGAGCTATCCCGAGGCATATGCCAAGACGCAGCTGGCGATTGACTACAAGCTGCCCGATCCGAGCTGCGGCAAGGTGTTCATCAGCGTGTGCGACCGCGACAAGCGTCATATCCTTTCGGTCGCCCGTATCCTGCGCTACCTGGGCTTTGATATCTGCTCCACCGAGGGTACGGCGCGCGTGCTGCGCGGCGGCAACGTGACTTGTGAGGTCGTGGAGAAGATCAGCGGTCCGCACGACGGCGAGCGTCCCAACATCGGCGACCTCATCGCCGATGGCAAGATTGCGGTAATCATCAACACGCCGTACGGTCCGGGCTCGCGTGGCGATGGCTACCTGCTACGTACCGAGGCCGTGCGCCGCGGCGTGACTTGCGTGACCGCGATGTCTGCCGCCAACACGTACGTGAGTGCCATCGAGGCCGTGCGCGAGGACCAGCAGGGCCACGGCAGCGCTAACGACATGGGCATGGACGTCATCGCCCTGCAGGACCTGCCGCAGCACACGGTGTAGTGTGACCTGGCCGGCCGGGGCGGGAGGGGCCGAGATTTCCCCCTTTCGCTCCGGCTGCAAGCAGAGTCGCTCAGGAGGAAACTCGGCCCCTCCCGTCCCGGCCTACGGTGACTCGGTTGCACCGTGTGCTGCCGAAGGGACTTTGCGCGATGACTAGGGCTGATTAGAAAATGAGTGTGGGCTCTGTCGTTCGAATGAACGACAGAGCCCACATTTTTTATTTCAGCCAACGTACGTCATAGCAATCTCCGGTAGGTCGCAGGGTGGCGGCTGAGCCTTTCCCTCGGGAAACTTCGCGAAGCCCAGTTCCCGAGGGAAAGGCTCAGCCGCCACCACACAGACCGCAGGGACGGGAGCAGCTATACTACTCTCAGTAGTTAAGGGTCGCGGATTCGCCGCGTCACCGCTCTCAACAGGAGGTCTTTGTTTATGGCAGATCAGAAGCCGGTTGTCGGGATCATCATGGGCTCCAAGTCCGATCTGGGCGTTATGGAAGGCTGCACCGCCGAGCTCGAGGCACTGGGCGTGCCCTATGAGCTCGTGATTGCAAGTGCGCACCGCACGCCGGCGAAGGTCCATGAGTGGGCCTCGACCGCTGCCGACCGCGGCATCAAGGTGATTATCGCTGCCGCCGGCAAGGCTGCTCACCTGGGCGGCGTCGTGGCTGCGTTTACGCCGCTGCCGGTCATCGGCGTGCCTATGAAGACGAGCGATCTGGGTGGTATGGACTCGCTGCTGTCGATGGTGCAGATGCCTTCGGGCGTGCCCGTTGCCTGTGTTGCCATCAACGGTGCCAAGAACGCCGCCATCTACGCCACGCAGATCCTGGGCGCCTGCGACCCCGAGTACCGCAAGGTTATCGAGAAGATGAAGCAGGAGATGGCTGACGCCTAAGCGCTCTGCCAGTCCATTTGCAGCATAAGGAGAGCCATGTCCGACTATCAGGGAAAGCGTTTTTCGGCTTCTCGGATTCCCGATCCAGCCAAGTCGGGAGCAGCCCGCGCGCCGCAGCAGGGTCGGACATCCTCTCCTCAACAGCCGCGCGCGCCGCGCCCCGTGACGCCGGCGAAGCATCGCCGTCAGGATACGCCGGCTGCATATCGTCCTTCGTCATACAGTACGGCCAAGAAGTCACCTCGCTCTTCGGCGCATGCCGCGCCATCGAGCTATACCGAACCGCCGCGCAAAAAGCGCCGCTCCGTCATTCCCATACTGCTCATCATTATCGGCATTGGCCTGATCGTTGCCGCTGCCGCCATCTTTATCAACGCGCAGATTGGCTACAAGCAGGCGAGCGAGTCGTATCAAAAAATCGAAAAGCAATATGTGAGCGACAAGGACGCCAGCGGCGTGCCGATTATCGACTTCAATGCGCTTGCTCAGACAAATCCCGAGGTTGTGGGTTGGATCTATGCGCCCGGCACCAACATCAACTACCCCGTGGTGCAAACCAACAACAACTCCAAGTACCTCAACACGCTGTTTGACGGTACGGCCAATGCCTCGGGAGCCATCTTCTTGGATAGCGACGACACCGCGCCGGGCATGGTGGATCAGCAGACCACGATTTACGGTCATCATATGAACGACGGTTCGATGTTCAACGTGATTTCGGATACGACCGATCAAGCGACGTTCGACAGCATGGAATACGTGTACTACATCACGCGCGATGCGACGTATAAGTTGCGCCCGCTGGCGACCAAGGTGGTCGAGGACACGTATGCCAAGGCGCGCACGCCCAACTTTGAGGGCGATGACGGACTGAAGAATTACCTGTCCGAGATGCTCGACGGTGCCTCTGCCGTGGCGAGTGATGCCACCGATCGTGCCGCTTCGGCAACCAAGGTCGTAACGCTTGTGACCTGCCGCTCGCTGTCATTTAGCAATACGCGCGCAGTCATGGTGCTCACGCCGGTCGAGGAATAAGTGGTTCGAGAGTAGCTAAAAGAGCCTCGTCCCAAATGAGCTACTCGATGACGGTAAAAAGGAGAAATGATGCTTGAAAGTGGCAAATCGATGCCTTCGGTTGATGCCTGGCTGCGCGAAGCCAAGGCCGATGTTTCGGCGGCTGGCTGCGGCATGTACCTGACACACAACGGTGTGGTGCGCGCGACGCCCAAGGCCGAGGCGCGCGGTGTCGAGACCGATGGCGTGGCGCCGGGCCACAAGGTGGGCGGCATGGTGTTCGGCTTCGATGCTCAGAAGGTGCAGGCTGCTATCGAGGCAACGCGCACGATGCCGGGTATCGGCTATGTGCGCGTGTGGCTGGCGAGCGGTGAGCTTACCGTGGGCGATGACATCATGCTCGTACTCATTGGCGGAGACATTCGCCCGCATGTGGTCGATGCGCTGCAGGCGCTCGTCGGTACCATCAAAAATGAGTGTGTGAGCGAGGTCGAGCGCGAGGCGTAAGGCCGGCAGCAGCATTCGCCAACAAAAAGCCCACTGGCAGTTCAATCAGTCTGCCAGCGGGCTTTTCTGTGCGTTGGAAAATCTCGGCATTGCGTGGCGCTACACGCGCGTCGCATCCTTGGGGCTCATGGTCATGCTCTGGAAGCGGTTCTCCATGTAGTCGTTATCGAAGTACTTGCCGTAGAACTGCGCGACGGGAATATCCGGCTCCGTGCCGTTGACGCGCTGGTACCAGTAGTCGAGCGACTGTAGCGTCATGACGCCGTCGACCAGCATAATGACGGTAAAGATGACGGTAGCCGAGTAGCGGCTCTTCCACGGAATCATGTTGATGAGCTTGAGCAATCTGGGTAGCAGCAGCTTGATCCAGATAAGGCCACCCAGGCCCCACAGGCAGGCAAAGCCCGTGCAGGTGCGTCCGCCCGTGAGGACGGCGAGTGGGTCGGGCATGCCGAACAGTTTCATGTGCGAGTAGCTCCACGAGACCACGCCAAATGAGGTCTGCATAAACCAGCCCACGAACACTTCAAAGCTCGCGCCGAGCACAGCGCTTACCAGGAAAATGATGATGGGGTTCTTTTTGTAGAAGCGGTTGAGTACCATGGTCATGAGTACGGCGCCAAATCCGTAGATGGGGCTGAAGGGGCCAAACAGCATGCCGGCGCGGTTCTGGTAGACGCCCGGGTCGTCGACCGTCATGTGCCAGATGTCCTCCAGGATGAGGCCCAGTACGCAGCAGACAAAGAATACCCAGAACAGGTTGAAGTAGTTGAGCTTGATGTAGCCTTCGCCGGTCTCATCGCGGCCGAGCATGCCCTCGGCAGCGGCGTCGCGATCGAGCATCTCCTGCAGGCGGCGCTGCAGTTCGCGCTCCTGACGAAGCGTGGGGTCGACGGTGGCCGAAAGCGCGATGAGGATGCCGAGCTGGATGGCGGGGCGCAACAAGAACGGCCCGATACCCTGGAGCATCACGTCGACCAAAAGCTCGACGACGGTGAATGCAATAAGGATGTAGGACAGGCGGGCGGCGTTGCGGCGCTGGTTTTTGATAAGGTCCAGGCCAAAGATGATCAGGATGACGGCACTTGCCGCAGAGAGCATGATGCCGGCGACGATGAGTCCAACCGCGACGAGCGTGTTGTCGCCGAGCTTGGCGGCGGCGTTGCCGTTAATGAGCGCGGTGATGACCTGCCACATAAAGGCGGCGACCGACGGGAGCGTGCCCACGCCGGATAGGATGCACAGGACGGCGTACACCTTAATGATGAGCGGGATCTTCTTGACCTCCGTGGCGCTGGGGACGCTGGGGTCGAGTTCGTTTCGATCCATACAGAACCTTTCTCGCTTTGTTGTAGGTTATAAGGATACGCCGCCGACCTGCCAAAAGACAGGACGAACGTCCCAATTGCAACTTTGTAATCCCCAACGGTGGACGCGGCGGCCACCTGGGGGCGCGGGCGCTGGCACTGGACAGACCGATAAAATGTTTGGCCGCAAAACGGATTATTAGCTCGGTGGGCTTTTAAAAAGCGCTGCTCATGCGCTGGGGAGCGCGTCGCGCCGTGCGTATAATAAGGCGGGTAACGCCAAAATACGAGGCTCTGAGGGGATGCCATGTCTCAAGAAACCATCCGCGCGGCCGAGCGTGCCGCGGGACAGGTGAACGCCATGTCGACGTATGATCCGGACTCCGACCAGCTGCATGAGGAATGCGGCGTTTTTGGTGTGTGGGCGCCCGATCGTGACGTGGCTCGACTGACGTACTTTGGCCTGCGTGCACTGCAGCACCGTGGCCAAGAATCGGCGGGAATCGCTGTTGGTGACGGCGGTACGGTTATGGTCCGCAAGGATCTGGGCCTGCTCGACCGCGTATTCTCCAATGCTGACTTGTCGACGCTCTCCGGTCAGCTGGCCGTGGGCCATGTGCGCTATGGCACCGCCGGCGCCAAGAGCTGGGAGGCTTCTCAGCCGCACCTCTCTACCATCAATAGCGTCATTATCGCGCTCGCGCACAACGGCACCCTCGTCAACACCGACGAGCTGCGCCGCCAGCTGATCGAGCTGGGCGTGCCGTTCCTCTCCAACTCGGATTCCGAGGTCGCGACCAAACTCATCGGCTACTTTACCCAGCGTACAGGTCATCTGCGCGAGGGCATTCGCAAGACCATGGAGCTCGTGCGCGGCGGCTACGCCATGACGCTCATCAACGAGCAGGCGCTCTACGCATTCCGCGATCCGCACGGCATTCGCCCGCTTGTGCTGGGCAAGCTGGTGGACGAGGGCCTGGACCAGGCCGATGCCGCATCCGTTTCGCAGCTGCCGTCGCAGGACGGCGCCGCGACGGCCGACGCCACCACCCATGTCACCCGCGCCGGCGGCTGGGTCGTCGCCTCCGAGACTTGTGCGCTCGACATTGTGGGCGCCGAGTACGTCCGCGATGTCCGTCCCGGTGAGATTTTGCGCATCAGCGCCGAGGGCCTTGTGTCCGAGCAGGGCGTGCCTGCCGCCGAAGAGCCTGCTAACTGCATCTTTGAGCAGGTCTACTTCGCTCGCCCCGACTCCATCATGAACGGCAAGAGCGTCTACGCCTGCCGTTATGACATGGGTCGTCAGCTGGCACATGAGGAGCCCGTCGAGGCCGACCTGGTTATCGGCGTGCCCGACTCCGGCCTGCCGCCCGCGGAGGGGTATTCGCACGAGAGCGGTATTCCCTTTGGCGAGGGCCTTATCAAGAACCGCTACGTGGGTCGTACGTTTATCGAGCCTACGCAGGAGTTGCGCGCCATGGGCGTGCGTATGAAACTCAACCCGCTGCGCGACAACATCGAGGGTAAGCGCCTGGTCGTCATCGACGACTCCATCGTCCGCGGCACCACCATGGTGCAGCTCGTCAAGATGCTGCGCAACGCCGGCGCCAAGGAGATCCATATCCGCATCAACTCGCCCGAGGTCATCTGGCCGTGCTTCTACGGTATCGATACCGACGTGCAGTCGCAGCTTATCAGCGCTAACAAGACGGTCGATGAGATCTGCGAGTACATTGGCGCCGATTCGCTGGCCTTCCTTTCGGTCGAGGGCCTGCTTAAGATCATGCCCAAGGGCGGTTACTGCGATGCGTGCTTTACCGGACGCTACCCCGTGGCGATTCCCGAGAGCTTTGGCCGCGACAAGTTCATGGAGGGCTTTAAGCCCCGCAACCTGGACAAGCCGCTGCACTTTGACGACGACGCCGTGGTCGAGAAATACGACGACCGCAGCTGGGAAGAGGAGCACGGCGAGGCCTAAAACCTGCCATGTAGGGACAGGTTTATTTTGGTAGGTTTTACCTGCCGTTTTGTTGATATGACGGCGCGTGCTGTTATGGCGTGCGCCGAAATGAACGCAACTATGAGCACCGTTTGGCGCCCGCGCGGCGCCACGGTAGTGGAGAGGAAGGCTCAGATGAGCGACAGCAAGCATGTGACGTACGAGGACGCCGGCGTCGATACTGCCGAGGGCGGCCGCGCCGTCGACGCTATTAAGCAGATGGTCAAGGACACCAACCGCCCCGAGGTTATCGGCGGCATCGGTGGCTTTGGTGGCCTGTTCTCGGCCGCCGCGCTTAAGGATATGGAAGACCCGATCCTGATCAGCGGCACCGACGGCGTGGGCACCAAGCTCGTGCTCGCCCAGATCATGGACCGTCACGAGACGGTGGGCCAGGACCTGGTTGCCATGTGCGTCAATGACATTTTGGCTTCGGGCGCCGAGCCGCTGTTCTTCCTGGATTACGTTGCCATCGGCCACATTGAGGCCGAGCACATGGCAAAGATCATCAAGGGCGTGGCCGACGGCTGCAAGCTCGCGGGCTGCGCGCTTGTGGGCGGCGAGATGGCCGAGCACCCGGGCGTCATGGCCCCCGCCGATTACGACCTCGCCGGCTTTACTGTGGGCGTCGTCGACCGTCCTAAGATGCTCGACCCCGCGAACGTTCGCCCCGGCGATGTGATCCTGGGTCTGCCCTCCACCGGCGTGCACTCCAACGGCTACTCACTCGTTCGCAAGGTCATCGGTGTCGACGGTATCAAGCCGGGCACGCCCGAGGCTGCCGCTAAGGCCGAGGAGCTGAGCCGTCCGCTCGAGGAGCTCGGCGGTGCTTCGCTGGCCGACGCTCTGCTGGCTCCCACGCGCATTTATGTGAAGCCGATTCTTGAGCTGCTCCACGGTGGCGCCAACGTTCATGCCATTGCCCATATCACCGGCGGCGGTATTACCGAGAACCTCAACCGCGCGCTCGCCGACGACGTCGATGCCGTGGTCACCCGCACCGGCGCCGAGATGGGCTGGGACGTTCCGCCCGTCATCACCTATGTGTCGCGTCAGGCCGAGCTCGCGCCCAACGAGGCATGCAAGACCTTCAACATGGGTGTCGGCCTGTGCCTGATCGTCGCCCCCGAGGACGAGGCTGCCGTGACCGAGGCTCTGGTCGCGCTAGGCGAGAAGCCGTTCCGCGTGGGCGAGTGCGTCGAGGGCTCCGGTAAGGTCGTGTACTCCGATGAGCGCTAACGAGCAGATAGCTGATGCCGAGGGCCTGGGCTTTGTGCCCTATACCCGTCCGACCGGTACCGATACGGCTGAGCCGCTTAAGATCGGCGTGCTTATCAGCGGTTCGGGTACCAACCTGCAGGCGCTGATCGACCTGATCGCCGCCGGCAAGCTCAACGCCTCGATTGAGCTTGTGGTGTCGAGCCGTCCTTCGGCCAAGGGCCTGCAGCGTGCCGAGCGCGCGGGCATCCAGACACTCACGCTGTCCAAGGATGTCTATGCCGACCCCATCGCGGCTGACGAGATCATCGCGCATGAGCTGCTCGAGCGCGGCTGCGAGTACGTGGTGATGGCCGGTTACATGCGCATGGTGCACACGCCGCTGCTGGCAGCGTTTCCCAATCGCGTGGTCAACCTGCATCCGGCGCTGCTGCCGAGCTTTACCGGTGCCCATGCGATCGACGATGCGTTTGCTCGCGGCGTCAAGGTGACCGGCGTGACCGTGCACTTTGCCAACGAGATCTACGACAACGGCCCCATCATCGCCCAGCGTGCGCTGGCTGTCGAGGAGGGCTGGGACGTCGACACGCTCGAGGAGCACATCCACGCGATTGAGCACGTGCTGTATCCCGAGGTCGTGCAAATGCTCGCCGACGGCCGCGTTCACGTGTTGGAGAGCGGCAAGGTCGCCGTGGATCCTGCGAAATAATAACTTGCTTGTAAAGGCGGCTGGGCGTAGCAAATACGTCCAGCCGCCTTTTTATTGCGTTTTGGGTTGCTTGATTTAGCCGGAATTGAATAGGCTGCTCTTCTTGCCTGTTATTTAACATTTTTTAGGTTGAGACAGCGGAGTGCTAGAGGTAATGCGTTCAATAGCTGCGGCAATGCAAAATATGGCAGGAATGAATACCTGATTTTTAGCGATTTCTATTTATCGCCTATTTATCATCTAGTTATCAATTGTCTGTCTCCTTTAGAACGGATGGCCTTATTATCGACGGCCTGCACCGATGCTGAAGTTTTTTAATTGCATTAATGACTGCTCTTTGCAAGGCAATGATTCGACTTTGTGTTCCCCACATTGGCTCAAAAAGAAACCCACGAGCTAAAGGCCGGAAGACGTACGTTTACCGAATGCCTCTTGCCACGATGTGCGGGGGGGGGGGGTAGCATTTCAATATCTAAAATCGTGCGAAATAGCTGCATTATCGCAAGGAAGATTGGATGATAAGCATGCATAAAAATTGGGGAAGGAGATTCGCCGCCGCTACCCTGGCGCTGGCGATTGGCCTCGGTGCGACCGTGGCCAATCCGTCGGCTGCTGAAGCGAAGATGCTGACGGCGTCTGGGGGCTCGCTTGGTATCTATTTCAGTCCCGCTGATATGACGGGCTCTAATTATGTGAATGAATTTGACATTGCCGTCGGACAGGAGCTGACTGGCACATTGTCCATTAGCGATAAAGAGGATTACATGAAACATTCAACCTACAGGGTTGAGTCCTCTGATTGCGACATCGCAACTGTGTCAAAAGACAAATACGGCAGCTGGATACTGAAAATCGCTCCCAACAAGGTTGGCACTGCTCGTATCACGGCAATTGACGAGGCCGACTCGGGCAATCAGGGATACATTGAAATATCCAGCGTTAAGTCGCTGAATAGAATAAAGAGCATTGGGCTGCTGTCTGGTGATTATGAGAGTCCAGTTACTGACCTCGATCTTTATTACACAGATAACTGCCCAAAAAAGTGCGGTGAGACTCACTTTGGTAAACGTGACGCAAGTTTGAAAATTGAGTTTGAGGATGAAAGCCGTCCGGGCACGCTTTTTACTCTGAAAGATTTGAGTGGGGCAAATTCGGTCGCCTCCCTCCGCACCATCTCTAATATTCACATCCAAAGTGGTTACTCAATGGGCGTTTCCTGCCAGGTCGTTGGTCTTTCAAAAGGGAAAGGCAAACTGAGGGCCGAGGCGGACTACGGAATGGGCAAGTCAGATACTTTCGATATCTGTAATGTAGCGGAGAAGAATCAAGATCCTGTATTCGAGGAGAGGTGCCAAGAGAACCCAAAGATGCTCGTAGGGGGAGTGGGCTATCTTTCGAACATCCTTTGGGTTTCTCCTAATGAGACGGTAACCGCTTGTGTTAAAGCTCACTGGGGAAGCGGTGTGACAGACGGAAGCGGGATAACAGATGTTACGTATTCGCTGGAACCCACGCCGAACGCCAAGGAGGAAAATGGGCAGCTCACAGCCCTTAAACCAGGATTCGCAACAGTTGTTGCCGTAGACGGTTTGGGAGTAACTCATAAAAAAACATTTGAAATCGAAGACCCGAATTCGATTGATATCTCAAATGCGAAATTCTCTAAACAGGAGAGGGATCTGCCGATAGATTTAGAGAAGGACGATGCTTATTCCGACGGTCTCTGGATTGAGGAAGAAAACGACATGCTTTCATCCTATGGAAGGGTCGGAATTCTGAGTAGGGGCGCAGCTGCGCTTGAGGAAAGCTATGTTCAGAACAAATGGGTTGATAGCGGGCGCGTCCCTAACGAGTTCTATACCTATAAATCTAGCGATCCAAGCGTTTTGGAAGTTTGTGGCGTGAGGTATAACGGAGATAGCTCGTTTGGGCATTTGGTACCTCGCAGCTACGGCAACGCAACCGTCTCCATGTATCTCGGTGGTCGACTCTGCGATACCATGACCGTCCACGTTGTTCCTCGCGTTCAGACCTCCATTTCTATTAAGTCCGGCTATAAAACCAATATGGTGCCCGGGGATACGCAGAAGTTGGCTGCAGAAGTTACGCCCGAGGATAAGGCTGGCTCTGTGATTTGGTCCTCGTCTGATGAGAGCGTTCTAAAGGTTGACTCCAAGGGCAACGTGATTGCGGTTGCCGATGGCACTGCGACTATTACGGCGGCAGTTGATGGCGTCAGCGCATGCACGGATGTCATTACGGTTGAGACTCCGGTTGTGGAGACTACGGGAGTATTGCTGAATTCAGAGAAGCTCGATCTGAAGGTCGGTGGCGCTGCGTCAAAGTTGACCGCCACCGTTGAGCCCGCAAACGCAACTAATCAAAACGTAGAGTGGACTTCCTCGAATGACGGCGTTGTCACAGTTGATCAGGAAGGCAACGTGACTCCTGTTGCGGCGGGCAGCGCGACCGTAACGGTCAAAACCGTCGATGGCGGATTCACCGCAGCATGTAAGGTGACCGTGATTCAGCCGGTTACTGGCATATCGCTCGATCTTCACGACACTAAGATCGTTGGCGCTGGGACTCAGCAGCTCGTCGCCACTGTGGCCCCCGTGGATGCCAGTCAGGCTGTTGTTTGGAAGAGCGATGATGAATCTGTCGCCAAGGTCGATCAGAGCGGACTTGTGACGGCTGTTTCCAAGGGCAAGGCAAATATAGTTGTTACAACGGCGGATGGGTCCCTATCTGACACCTGTAAGGTCGAAGTATCGAATCCAGTGATGGGCATTACGGTTGACAACGCGTCCATCAATCTGAAAAAGGGTGAGAAGGTCCAGATTAAGGCTACGCTTGAGGCCGGGCTCCCGGGTGCCGTTGACGATGACTCTATTGTGCTCAAGGACACTGACTCCAAGGTCTTTAAGGTGTCGGGCGAGGGCGGCTCGTATACGGTTGAGGCGCTTAAATCTGGCAATGGTAGCTTTAAGATTGTCGCCGGTGAGAACGGGACCGTTGGACAGCTTGTGACGGTTTCGGTCACAAATCCTGCTCAAAAGATAGAGCTTGACAACATTGCTCTTAACTTTACGGTCGGTGATGTTGCCAAGAAGTTGTCTGCCGTTGTTTCGCCGAGCGATGCAGACAATGCTGATATCGTTTGGACCTCCTCTAACGAGGCGATTGCCAAGGTTGAAAACGGAACGGTAATCCCGGTCTCCGCTGGTACTGCGACAATTACTGCGCAGTGTGGCAATTTGACTGCTGCCTGTACGGTTACAGTCGCTGCTAAGCAAATCGCTGTCAGCACAAACGGCAAAGTCGAGGCTTCCGTGGCCGATGAGAATGGCGTTGTATCAGGCAAGGTTGACGGAGAAACACGTTTGGTTGTCGAAGAGCCTTCAAATTTGACCGAAGCTGCTAAGACCCAGATTGCGGGCATGAAGTCCGATACCGTAAAGGTTCTCGAGACCCTGGATATTCACTTTGAGAAGAGTGATGGATCTGTGGTTGAGATTGCCAATGGCGATGGGGCTTCAATGGTTGTCCGCATCAAAATGACTGAGTCTATGAAAAAACTCACCAATCTCAAGGTCCTTCACGTCTCCGACGAGGGCGCCGTTGAAGCTATGGACACTTGGGTTGAAGGGGACTACCTCTGCTTCCGGACTACGCATTTCTCAACGTATGTCGTGACCGGTCAGGAACAGTCGAAGCAGCCGTCAGCTCCTTTCGATCCCTCGCGCCCTGGACAGCCCACAACCGTAACGACTACCAAGACGAACGTATCGGTTAAGAAGTCCACAAAGGGGACTCTTGCAGACACGGGCGATAGGACGTTTGCCGTCGTTGCCGCAATTGCTGTTTTCGGTGCGACCCTCATCGCCATTGCGTTGAAACTGTTATCTCGTAAGAACGACTAAGGTATAACGAGCTGGTGATTGGAATGCCCCGTCGACATTGTTCGACGGGGCATTTTTTAAAAGAATTGGTTTGTAGGGCCGATTGAAAGAAAACCAGGCTGGTCGCTTGACTTTGGACTCCGGATAACGTGACGGGTGCCATTTCCATCTCAAGAAATCTGATAGGGCTTCGTCCGCGTTCGGGCGGGGCCCTTTTGCGCTGCCTTTTATGTTTGCTATACTGCTAGCACGTAGAGAGGAGCCGCTATGGGTACAGCAACGGTGCAGCTCAACACACGAATCGATCCTATGCTCAAAGCTGGTGGCGATGCGGTCCTAACTCGCAATGGGTTGGGGCCGAGCGATGCCATTCGCGCACTTTGGGCCTATCTCGTCGAACATCAAACGTTGCCGGGATTTATGGTGGCGGATAAGCGCGAAGCGCCCCGTGCGGAGAGTCTGGCCGAGCAGGGGTGTGGCCTAGCTTTTTCCTCGTTGGGGCTGAGCGCGTCGGATTTCGCATCGGCGGAATCTTCGGCGGACAACTGGGATGCCGTACGAGATGATATGTATGACGCGATGATTGCCGACATTGAGGCGAATTGCCGATGATTGAGGCAAAGCATCTCTTGGTAGATACGAACGTTTGGCTCGATTATTACCTGCAAGAAGGGGCGTTCGACGAAGCGAAAAGATTGGTTGAACTGGCCGAGGCGGGAAAGATCGACCTTCTGTATGCGCCAACGACGGCAAAGGATGTGTTCTATATTTTGCCTCGTCGTCTGGCCCGGCGGAATGCGAATGGGATTAACGTGTCGTTTGCCTCGGCGTCATGGGCCTGCATCGAGCATATGATGCAGGTGGCGACGGCCTCTCCGCTTTCGTTGGCAGAGTGCGAAATGGCGCGCATGCTTGGCAAGCGCATGCCGGATCTTGAAGACAACCTCATCATCGCTTCGGGCGAGACGGCGGATGTTGACTATGTGGTCACGAGCGACCGGCGCATGCTGGAGGCGATGCCCGAAGTGTGCTTGACACCTGCTCGCGCGGTCGAGATGATCGGGATCCTCGGCTAACCTTGTCTGTCTCGTTTCGCTATCATATGGGGCATTGTGAACCTCATACAACTTTGGAGGACAGTATGGCGGATAACGCCGAGATGCTATTCTCGCCTGAGCTGGTGTTTTTTGATTGGGAGTGCACGACGCCGGATGAGGTGTTTGCGCGCCTCGAGGGTGAGCTCGCTCCGCGCGGCTACATTGCGCCCGGTTGGCTCAACGCCGTCCGCACGCGCGAGGACACCTATCCCACGGGTCTCGCCATGCCGGCGGCAAACATCGCCATTCCGCATACCGATCCGGGATTTGTGGCCAAGCCCTATATCGCGGTGGTAAAGCCCGCCGCACCTGTGACGTTCAACGCGATGGCGGGCATGGGCGCCCCGGTGCCGGCGCAGATCGTCATCAACCTGGGCATTGCCGAGCCGGGCGGGCAAGTCGAGGCCCTGCAAGCGCTCATGAATATCTTTATGGATGCCGATGCCGCAGCCGATGTACTCGGCCAAACCACGCCGCAGGGCATGGTCGACGCCATCCGTCGCCACTTCTAAGTCGGCATTTGGGGACTGTCCCTAACTGCCGGCAGAAAAGGAACGTCCCTAACAGCCAGACCTGTCCCCTTTGCACCAAAATGGTGCAGATTAACCTGTCCCCCATGCACCAGGTGTGCCGCGGGGCTGCGTTGTGACACAATGGCGTTTGTTCGATTCGTGATGCGAAAGGCCAAACATGGCAAACAAGAAAAAGAACCCCGAGGTCGCGCCGATGTCCGAGCAACGGTCCCGCGCCGCCTCCAGCTCTCGTAAGAAGCAACGCAAGACCTATGTGTCCAAGACCGTCAAGATCGTCCTGGTGGTCATCGGCGTGCTGGCGATGCTGCTCTCCGTCTCGGCCATGGCGTGCTCCGGCCTGATGTCGCAGACCGAAAGCGCCAGCTCGGGCTACAAACTCACCGGCGGTGTGGCTGCCACTATCAACGGCACCAACCTCACCGAGGACACCGTGACCAAGCAGATCATGAGCATGCGCACGTCCTATGGTTATACCAAGGACAAGGATTGGGCGCAGTACCTGGTCAACAACGACCTTACGCCCAAGAAGTACCGCAAGCAGCTCATCGATTCCTACACGCAGCAGATTCTGCTTCAGCAGGCGCAGAAGGAAAACGGCGTGACGGTGTCGGATGAGGAAGTCGAGAAGGCTTGGAAGGACGCGTGCAAGAGCGCGGGCGGCGCCAAGACCTTTAAGAAGACCCTTAAGACTTACGGCTACACCGAGGACACCTATAAGAGCTCGCTCAAGGAGAGCCTGGCGCAGCAAAAGCTCAAGGAAGCCGTGGCGCCCACCAGCAAGCCCAAGGACAGCGAGATCGTCGATTACATCAACGAGAACCTGTCGAAGTACAACGATGCCCGCCGCTCGTCGAATATCCTGATCAAGGTCGATTCCGACGCTTCCGACGAAGACAAGGCTGCCGCCAAGGCCAAGGCGCAGGAGTGCCTGGACAAGATTAACTCCGGCGAGCTGAGCTTTGAGGACGCCGTGAAGCAGTATTCCGACGACACCGGTTCCAAGGAGAAGAAGGGCGACGTGGGCTGGGACAAGCTCACCACCTTCGTCGACAGCTATCAGGCGGCGCTCGAAGGCCTTAACAAGGGCGACGTGAGCGACGTCGTCGAGTCGACGTATGGTTACCACATCATCAAGTGCACCGACTACTTCCATGTCGATAGCCAGGTCGATGACATTAAACAGGTGCCCAAGGACATCAAGAAGTATGTCTCCAACGTGGTGAAGACGCAGGCAGAGAGCACTGCGTACAGCGAGTGGCTGGAGCAGTACAAGAAGGACGCCGACATTACCGTTAACCCCATGCCCAAGGACGTGCCGTACAACGTCAGCCTGAAGGGCGTCACCAAGAGTTCGACCGACAATTCGTCGACGACTGAGTAATCATGGGGCGGCGCTCGTGTGAGTGCCGCCCGCACTATTGAGGAGGATTTGCAGATGACCAACGAAGAGCTGCAGAAGGAAATGATCGCGGCCATGAAGGCCAAGGACAAGGTTCGCCTGTCTATCATTCGCCAGGTTAAGGCCGAGGTGAAGAACATCGAGGTCAACGAGCGCCGCGATGTGACCGAGGAAGACGTCAACAGCATGATCAAGCGTCTGATTAAGCAGACGAGTGAGACGCTGGAGATGTCCATCAAGGCCGGTACCGACCAGGAGCGTACCGACAACCTGACCGAGCAGGTCAAGATTCTGGAGAGCCTGCTGCCCGCGCAGGTTTCGGGCGAGGAGCTCGAGGCCCTGATCGAGCAGGTTATCGCCGAGCTGGGCGCGACCTCTAAGAAGCAGATGGGCCAGGTCATGGGCGCGCTCGGCAAGGCCACTGGCGGAAACTTCGATAAGCCGGCAGCAGCAAAGATCGTCGGCGCCAAACTCGCGTAATTTGTTACGCGGTTTTACCAAACCGCGTAACGGCTCGACGCTGCAAACCCGTACACGCGGCAATCTGACGTTCAATTTCAAGGGCGGTTGTATTATTTTCGGGTCTTGAGGGGCGTGACCATTGTGGTCGCGCCCCTTTTTTCTGGGCTGGGTACTCATTGGGGACAGGCTTAGATGAGCTGGGTGCTCATTGGGGACAGGCTTAAATGAGTGCCCAATGAGCGGGTACTCATTTAAGCCTGTCCCCAATGAGTGGGTGGAAGGTTGCGGGTTCTTTACGGGAATGTAGTGTGGGCTGCGGAAACGTGGTTCTTTCCGTACAATAGTTCAACTCGTGTAAACGCAGGGAAGGGACATTCATGGCAGACATGATCGAGATCAAGCATCTCAACAAGTACTTTGGCGACCTGCATGTGCTCAAAGATATCAATCTCACCGTCAAGCGCGGCGAGAAGCTCGTAATGATCGGGCCTTCCGGCTCGGGTAAGTCGACGCTCATCCGTTGCGTCGATTATCTGGAGGAGCCCACGTCGGGCGAGGTCGTCATCGACGGTACGCCGCTCACCAAAAAGAACCACCTGGAGATGGCTCGTAAGTACAGCTCCATGGTGTTTCAGCAGTTCAACCTGTATCCCAACATGACGGTGCTGGGCAACCTGACGCTCGCGCCCATCAAGCTGCAAAAGAAGAGCAAGGAGGAGGCGACCGAGATCGCCATCGCCGCGCTCAAGCGCGTCGGCATGGCGCATAAGGCCGGCGAGTATCCGCAGAATCTCTCGGGCGGTCAGCAGCAGCGCATCGCCATCGCCCGTGCCCTGTGCACCAAGCAGCCTATTATCCTGTTTGACGAGCCGACCTCGGCGCTCGACCCCGAGATGGTCCAGGAGGTTCTGGACGTTATGATTGAGCTCGCGCAGGAGGACATCACCATGATCTGCGTGACGCACGAGATGGGCTTTGCGCGCCAGGTGGCCGACCGCGTCATCTTTATGGAGGACGGCCGCATCCTGGAGGAGGGTACGCCCGAGCACTTCTTCGATAACCCCGAGAACCCGCGTTGCCGCGAGTTCCTGTCCAAGATTCTGCACTAGGCGCGGTGATGGACATGACGGATATGACGAGGGCGGCCGTGTCGCGCCGTCACTTTTTGAAGCTGGCGGGCGCCGGTATGCTTGCGCTGACGGGGTCCGCGCTTACCGGTTGCGGCAACTCCACCAGCGGCGAGGGCTCCGACAAGGGGTCCAAGCTTGCGGCCATCAAGTCGCGTGGCCATCTGAATGCCGGCGTTAAGAAGGACGTTCCCGGCTATGGCTATTACGACACCGCCAAGGGCCGCTTTGAGGGCATGGAAGTCGATTTGTGCTACCAGATCGCCGCTGCCGTCTTTGGCGTGAGCTACAAGGAGGCCCGCGCCCAGGAGCTTGTCGAGTTTACCGACGTAACGCCCAAGACGCGCGGCCCGCTGATCGATAACGGCCAACTTGACGTTGTCGCGGCGACTTACACCATCACCGACGAGCGCAAGAAGAGCTGGGATTTCTCGACGCCGTACCGCACCGACTACGTGGGACTCATGGTCAAGAAGCGTTCGGGCTTTACCTCGATTGAGGATCTGGATGGCAAGGTCATTGGTGTGAGCCAGGGTGCCACCACGCAGGGCCTGATCGAGCAGATGATCAAGGACAACGGCTTTAGCTGTAAGCCCGAGTTTAGGGCCTTTAGCGGCTACCCCATCATCAAGAGTTCGCTCGACGCTGGCAATATCGACGTCTTTGCCATGGACCGCTCCACGCTGGCCGGTTACATGAACGAGACCGTTGAGCTGTTGCAGCCCGAGGTCAAGTTTGGCGAGCAGGGCTACGGCGTGGCGACCAAGAAGGGCTGCGACCTTTCGGCCGTGGTCGATCAGGTGATTTGCGATCGCCTGGCCGACGGCTGGCTCGACCAAGAGGTCAAGACCTGGGGTCTTGTATAGGCGCATCGTCCAAGGAAGGAATCAAATGCTCGAAGGATTATTTGACGCCGACCGTTGGTCGACGACATTTCAAAACATGGGGCCCTTCTGGGAGGGCTTTGGCGTGACGCTGCAGGTGGTCGTTGCCGGTCTGCTGCTGTCACTGGTGCTGGGCACACTGCTGGGCGTGTTCTCTACCACTCGTTCGCGCGTGCTGCGCGCCATAAGCCGCGTGTACGTGGAGTTTTACCAGAACACCCCGTTGCCCGTGCAGGTGCTCTTTATGTACATGGCCGGTCCGCAGTTTTTGCAGGCCATAACCGGTGCCGACCAGCCGGTGCGCATCGCGCCGTTCGTGCTGGGCTTCTTGGGCGTGGGCCTGTATCACGCGGCCTACATTTCGGAGGTCATCCGCACCGGTATCGAGGCGGTTCCGCGCGGTCAGATGGAGGCGGCCCAGAGCCAGGGCTTCACCCGTGCGCAGGCGTACTGGTACATCGTGCTGCCCCAGACGTTCAAGATTATTCTGCCGCCGCTGTGTAACCAGGCGCTCAACCTGGTCAAGAACACGTCGGTGCTGGCGCTCGTGGCCGGCGGCGACCTTATGTACCGTTCCGACAACTTTGTGAGTCTGTACGGGTACCTGCAGGGATACATCGTCTGCTGCCTTATGTACTTCATCATCTGCTTTCCGCTCGCCATGCTGGTGCAGTGGCTCGAGCGCCGCTCAAAGGAGCGTCCGCGCGGTGTGAGCCTGGCCGAGCTGGGGCTCGACAACGTAGAGGAGGCCTAGCGCATGGAAATCTTCAACGCGACCAACCTGCTCTACATTTGGGGCGGCTTTGTTAAGACGATCGAGATCTCGGCGCTGTCGATCTTTTTCTCGCTCATCTTTGGCACGGTGCTGGCGCTCGTTAAGAGCTATGCGCCCCGCCCGTTCCGTATTTTGGTGAGTGCCTATATCGAGCTGTTCCGTTGCACGCCGAACCTGCTGTGGATCCTGTTTATCTACTTTACGGTGCAGGGTTTGGACATTGTGATTTCGACCATCGCCTTTACGCTGTTTACCAGCGCTGTTATGGCCGAGATTGTGCGCGGCGGCCTCAACTCGATTCCGCGCGGCCAGTTTGAGGCAGCGCAGAGCCAGGGCTTCGGCTTCTTTGCCACCATGCGCTACATCATTTTGCCGCAGACGTTTAAGACGATCATTCCGGCGCTGTTTAGCCAGTGCACGACCGTCATTAAGGACAGCTCGTATCTTTCGGGCATTAACGTGGCCGAGCTCATGTACACGGCAAACGTGGTGATGGCCCACGCGATCGACCTGTCGCAGGTGCTTATGCTCTACGGCCTGGTGTTTGCGATGTACTTTGTGCTCAACTTTGGTATCTCGCTGCTGGTTCGCGCATATCAGAGGCGAATGGTGGCAGCGTAGAATGTGGCAAAGGGACAGCCCCTTTGTCACATAGAGAAAGGAATCGCGATGAGCGATCTGGAGAATAAGAAGAATCCTGTGGTCATTACCATCGCGCGCGACTTTGGCGCCGAGGGCCACGAGATTGGCCGCATGCTTGCCGACGAGTTGGGGATTCCGCTGTACGATAACGAGCTGCTGGTACGTGCGTCGCTGCGCGCGGGCGAGTCGCTCGATAAGATGGCCGCCTATGATGAGCGTCTGGCCGTGGAGAACATGGCGTTTCTGCCCGACCGCTACGATGCGCGTTCGTACTCGGATAAGTTGTTCCAAAAGATGAGCCAGGTGATTTTGGATCTGGGCGAGACCGAGAGCTGCATTATCGAAGGCCGTCTGTCCGATTACCTGCTGCGCAACAACCCCAGCCACATTGCCGTGTTGGTGACCGCACCCTTTGAGGACCGCGTCGAGATTGTGCGCAAGAAGCGTGGCCTTAACAAAAAGAAGGGCGCCAAGCTGGTCAAACAGCAGCAGAAGGCGCGCGAGGCGTTCTATAAGCGCTATAGCGCCGGCAAGTGGAAGATGACGAGCGGTAAAGACATCGTCGTCAACCGCGCCAAGCTGGGCCGCGAAGGCTGCAAGGACGTCATCGCCGCAGCCTACCGCTACAAGGTGGCGCAGCTCGAAGGCTAGCCGACCAAAACCACCGCAAGGGGGACAGGCACCTTTGCGGTGGTGGGGCGATCGGCATAGAAAAAGTCCCCGCCGGGCGTGTGCTCGACGGGGACTTTGCCGTTTGGTGGCTAGCGCTGTAGGTGATTACTCGCCCAGCAGGCTCTTGGTGATCGAAGCGGCGGCCTTCTTGCCGGCGCCCATCGCCAGAATGACCGTAGCGGCACCGGTGACGATGTCGCCGCCGGCCCAGATGCGGGGATCGGTGGTCTGGCCGGTCTCCTCGTCGGCAACGATGTAGCCCCACTTGTTGAGCTCCATCTTGCCGCCGATCTTCTTTGCGAAGGGGTTGGCGTTGGTGCCGATAGCCGAGATCGCGACGTCGCAGGGGATCTCCTCGATGGCGCCCTCGATGGGCACCGGGCGACGGCGGCCGGACTCGTCAGGCTCGCCGAGCTCCATCTTCTGGACCTTGACGGCGCACACGGAGCCGTCCTCGCCAGCGACAAACTCGAGCGGGGAGACGAGCGGCAGAACCTCGACGCCCTCGGCCTTGGCATGGTGCAGCTCGGCGCGACGGCAGGGCATCTCGTCCTCGGTACGACGGTAGGCGATGATGGCGTGCTCGGCGCCCAGGCGCTTGGCGGTACGGACGGCGTCCATAGCCACGTTGCCGCCGCCAAAGACAACGACGTTCTTGCCGTGCTTGGTGGGGGTGTCGTACTCGGGGAACTTGTTGGCCTTCATCAGGTTCACGCGGGTGAGGTACTCGTTGGCGAAGAAGACGTTGGGCAGGTTCTCGCCGGGGACGTTGAGGAACTTGGGCAGGCCAGCGCCGGTCGCTACGTAGATGGCGTCGAAGCCCTGCTCGAACAGCTCCTCGGCCGTGGCCATGTTGCCCACGACGGAGTTGTACTCAAACTTGACGCCCATGTCCTCCAGGCCGTCAATCTCGCGCTTGACGACTGCCTTGGGCAGACGGAACTCAGGGATGCCGTAGACCAGCACGCCGCCGCCGGTGAAGAAGGCCTCGAAGACGGTGACGTCAAAGCCGTTGCGGGCGAGCTCGCCGGCGCAGGTGATGCCGGACGGGCCGGAGCCGACGACGGCGACCTTCTTGCCGTTCTTGGGGGCCATCTTGGGCGTGGAGGCGAGCTCAGGGCGGTCACCCAGGAAGCGCTCGAGCTGGCCGATGGCCACGGGCTCGGACTTCTTGCCACGGATGCACTTGCCCTCGCACTGGTTCTCCTGCGGGCAGACGCGGCCGCAGATGGCGGGAAGCATGGAGTCCTCGCGGATGGTATCGAGGGCGCCGCCGAAGTCCTTCGCGCGGATCTGCTCGATAAAGCGGGGGATGTTGATGTTGACGGGGCAGCCCTCAACACAGAACGGCTTCTTGCAGTTGAGGCAGCGCTCGGCCTCGGCCAGCGCCATCTCCTCGGTGAAGCCCTTGTCGACGGGGCGGAAGTCGCAGGCGCGCTCGGCAGCCGGCTCCTCGTTATCGGGGGTGCGGGGCGACTTCATATCGGCAACGAAACGACCGTTAACTAGTGGCATGCGCAGCTCTTTTCCTCATAGGCCTTGAGGGACTCGCCCTCTTCGGAACGGTAAGCGGCCTGGCGGGCACGAAGGTCATCCCAGTCGACCAGGGTGGCATCGAAGTCGGGGCCGTCGACGCAAGCAAACTTGGTCACGCCGCCCACCTCGACGCGGCAGCAGCCGCACATACCGGTGCCGTCAACCATGATGGGGTTGAGCGACGCAGTGATGGGGGTGTCGTACTTCTGGGCGGTGAGGGTCGAGAACTTCATCATCGGAACGGGGCCGACGCAGAAGACCTGGCTCACGGCCTTGTCCTGCAGCAGGCGCTCCAGCGGAGCGGTGACAACGCCCTGCTCGCCGTAGGAGCCGTCGTCAGTGGTGATGTGGATGTGGTCCTCGTCGAGGAGCTCGCGGAACTGGTCCTCCATAAGCAGGAGGTCCTTGGTGCGGGCGCCCATGATGGCGTGCACCTCGTGGCCGGTCTCGACCAGGTGCTTGGCGACCGGGAAGGCAATTGCCAGGCCAACGCCGCCGCCAATGACGGCGCAGGGGCCCTCGGCCATCTCGGTGGGAACGCCCAGCGGGCCCACAACGTCGCGCAGCGACTCGCCGGCCTCGTAGGTGGACAGCATCTCGGTGGTCTTGCCGATCACCATGAAGATGAACTCGACCCAGCCCTCGTCACCGTTCCAGCCGGCCAGGGTAAACGGGACGCGCTCGCCCGTCTCGTTGGCGCGAACCATGAGGAACTGTCCAGCGTGCGCATGTTTGGCGATTGCAGGCGCCTCAATGCGGAACTTGAACACCTTCTCCGAGAACTGCGTCTTCTCCAGGATCTTATACATAGAACCCCTCTCTTGTTAGGGCCGCCGAACCGTGCCTCCACGGAAATGGACGGTAGCCCGAATAAAACCGTACGCGCACAGGCGTTGTGCAGACATACGGTGCAAATTATACCCTCATGGACATGTCGCTTACGTGTGTCTTCGGCGGTTGGGGACAGGGTTTATCCACTTCGGCCTACCAAATAGGGGCAGGTTTATTTTGGTCAGTTTTAGAGGGTAAAACGGCAAGGGGGCCGGCCTCGGGTTGTGATGAGGCCGGCCCCCTTGGGGTGTTATGTGTGTATGGCGGCGAGCGGTTGATTGCGATGCTGCGGTTGGGGCGTTTCCGCAGGTAAAACCTGCCAAAATAAACCTATCCCTAAATGATAGGTTTTAGTGCTTGCCGTTGGCGGAGGCGGCGCCGTTGACATGGTCGCGGGCATAGACCACGCCGTGCACGATCGCCAGGCCGGCGGCGTCGGCCGCGCGGGCGCAGGTGTCCTGGAAATCCTCGGCCTCGCGGGCGCGCAGCTGCTTGAGCACGTAGTCGGCGACGGCCATCTTGCCGGGAGGGTTGCCGATGCCGGTGCGGATGCGGCTGAAGTCGCGGCTGCCCATCTTGTCGATGATGGAACGCAGGCCGTTGTGGCCGGCGTGGCCGCCGCCCACCTTGACGCGAACATCGCCGGCGGGAATGTCGAGCTCATCGTGGATTACGAGCAGTTCCTCGGCCTTGATCTTGTACTCGCGGCAGAGCTTGGAGATGGGACCGCCCGAGGTATTCATGTACGACTGCGGCTTGACCAGCACAATCTGGCGCTTGCCGCCCTCTTCCTCGGGGTCGTTGATGTTGATGAGCGCGACCTCGGCGCCGGCTTGGTTTTTCCAGTACGTGACGCCGGCCTGACGGGCCAGCTCGTCGATCGCTTTGAAGCCAGCGTTGTGGCGGGTCTCGGCATATTCCTCGCCCGGGTTGCCAAGTCCGGCAACCATGCGAATCTTGAGCGGCTGTGCAGCTGCCATGTTTGTCCTTTCGTTGATTTGTCGCCTGCTATGGTGAGCGACCCTGCTGCCGCTGTCAAATGGAGGGCGATTGAGGTTGTTTGGGAGCGTTTGGACGGCCGTCGAAATCCGAGGTGGACAGCTAGTTCAGATACGTATAAGTTCTGAGGACTCGAATTGCTCAATTCAATGTCGATGCGTTGTTTTGGAGCTTTAGTTAGCCCATATGACGCTGTTTTGAAGTCTACCCTGCCTTCAAATAGGGCGAATGGTATAGAGATAGCTGCAAAACAGCCTAATTCAATATGTCTAGTTATACGTATTTGAACTAACTGTCCAGCCCTGTTTGACGGCGCACGGGTGATTCGCCGTTTAGACCGGTGCAAGGCCGATTCCGGCCCGCAGAGCGTTGAGCCAAGCGGCCTGACGCTTGCGATAGCCCTTGATGCGATATCGGAATCGGACTCCCGCGAGTCGATGCATCGTTTGGGCGAAGGCTTCGAGTGCAACAAGGTCTTTCATTTGGTCGCGATTGATAACCAGGACGTGGATGCCCATTGCCTTGAGGCCATTATTTCGATTGCCATCGTGGATGCGAGCGTTTTGAAGCTCATGCCCAATTCCGTTGTATTCGCTGTCGACTCCGGCTGCGGGGCAATACAGGTCGCAGATGGCGTAAGGGATGCCGGAGGACATGTTGACCGCAAGGGTGTCGAAGTCGATTCGATAGTTGAGTAGCAAGCCTCCCATAGGTAGGCTGCAACACCCGAAACCGCCAAAGCGCATGGGTGCTCCGAGAACGGCAAACATTAGGGATTCGGCTGGGGATGCGGATCCGGCCCGGGCGAGTTTAACGGCCGTGCGAAACGATGTGTATGAGCTACTTTTGGCAAGCTGTGCAACAGCCTCGAGATCTTCGATGGTCGTGGCGGGCTCGCATTTGTAGTGTGCCTGTTCGTAGCGGGTTTCGTTCTGCTGTTCGGTCGCCGACTGGTCGCCCCGGCAATCGAGGTCGTCCATCGCTTCGTAGTCATCGCCCTCGGGCCAGATGCCGTCATAGGCAATGGGGTATGTTGCCCCGGGAGGAAGGGAGTAGGTTCCGAGCAGTTCCATGAGAAGCATCAGGGTTTTGGCGACTGATTCATTTTTGGAACAAAGCATGGCTGTCATGGCGGGAGACGTTGCGTAGATGTCGGCCTCGACGTGCATAATTGCACCTTCAGGAAGAGGAGCGGAGAGAATATGCTGAAGAAGTCGCCTGTCGCGGCGTCTGTTGTCTTCGTTTGAAACGAGAAGATCGAGCAGTTCGGAATCATCTTCATTCCAGGCGTCGAGTATCGAAAGTGCACCAAAGTCTATCGCGTCATTGTTGGGAATACAGCTAGCCAAGGCATGTGCTTGCTGTTCGCTATCAACGAAGTCCCAGGGTAGGGCAGAGTACACCCGTCGTGCGCGACGAATTGCGCGGAGGGCGGAGAGATGTGAAATCACGGTCGTCATAGCTATAAAGTACTAAGTTGGCGGCAGAATGCGACCGCCATACCGTTCTTTTCGCTCAGCGGGGCGCTGCGCGCCACGAACGGCTGGGCGTTATGAAATCGGTGGAATCGGTCGAGGGGATTACAGGAAATTGAGCTCTGCCGCGAAGGTTGACGATATCTACTGGACAGTTAGTTCAGATACGTATAAGGCGGCGGGCGTTCGAGGCGTTTCTAAGGGCCTTTGAGGGCGATTTGAGGATAAATATGCGGCGGTTGTACTCGAAGACGATGAGCTTTGGACGGTATGGCATCCGCCGGGGAGCTCAGAAGGCTCCGAACGGCCCTTTGGAGCTTTAGAAAAATACGTATCTGAACTAATTGTCCAGGGAAGGTTGGCGAGGGATAGAAAAGGGTCGGAAGCGAGCTTCCGACCCTTTAAAAACACCAAAGATGATGAGATGCACGCTGGATTACAGCGCGAAGTCGCCGCCGACGAGCGTGGAGACGGGCTCCTCGTGGTAAACGGCGGAGATGGCCTGAGCGAACTCCTCGGCGACCGAGATAGTCTTGATCTTGCCGCCGACCTCGACGGGGATGGCGTCGGTGACGACGCACTCGACGATCGGGGCGTCGTTCAGGCGCTCGATGGCCGGACCGGAGAAGATACCGTGGGTGGCGCAGACGTAGATGTCGCCAGCGCCCATAGCCTTGAGCTCCTTGACGTTGGCGCACAGGGTGCCGGCGGTGTCGATCATGTCGTCGTTGATGACGCAGGTCTTGCCCTTGATGTCACCGATGATGCCCATGACCTCGGCGGCGTTGTGGCGCGGACGGCCCTTGTGGGCGATGGCCAGGTCGCAGCCGAGCATGTCGGACAGCTTCTTGGCGGCCTTGGCGCGACCCACGTCGGGGGAGACGACAACCAGGTTGTCGGTGTCGAAGTGCATGTCGTTGTAGTACTGGCCAAACAGCGGCAGTGCGGACAGGTGGTTAACCGGGATATCAAAGAAGCCCTGGATCTGACCCTGGTGCAGGTCGAGGGTGATGATGCGGTCGACACCGGCGCGCTCGAGCAGGTTGGCGACGAGGCGGGCGGTGATGGGCTCGCGCGGGCCGGCCTTGCGGTCCTGGCGGGCATAGCCGTAGTGGGTGATAACGGCGGTGATGGAGCGGGCGGATGCGCGCTTGGCAGCGTCGGTGGCGATGAGCAGCTCCATGAGCATGTCGTTGACGTTGCCGCCGGCCACGGACTGAATCAGGAAGACGTCGGCGCCGCGGACGGTCTCGTCGTAGCGGGCGTAAATCTCACCATTGGCGAACTGCTTTAGCGTAAGGCCCGAAAGCTCGACCCCAAGGTACTCAGCGATCTTCTGAGCGAGGGGACGGTTGGAGGAACCGGAATACACGCGGATGGACTTGCGCATATTCTCCGACTTCTCGGGATCATTAATCGGCATTACCCTTCTCCTTTATACATCGAATGCCATATAGATGCCTTGTTGCATTGTAACCGCGCGACGGGGTTTATCGAGTCTTGATAACGTCTTTACCGTCAACGGACACGAACCGACCACTCATCCGGTCGCGCAGGTCACGATAGAAAAAGGAGCCGTCCCCATGGAACAGCTCCTTTTGTGCTTGGTAAAACGTTATACCTCGTCGTCCTCGTGCAGACGGCGGCGATAATCGGCGGCCCAGCCCTCGATATTTACCTGACGGGCGCGGCCCAGACCGAGTGCGTCGGCCGGAACCGGCTCGGTGATGACGGAGCCGGCGGCCACGAGCGCGCCGTCGCCGATCTGGGCGGGCGCGACCATCATGGTGTCGGAACCGATGAAGGCGTCCTTGCCGATGACGGTCTTGTGCTTGTGCACGCCGTCGTAGTTGCAGGTGATGGAGCCTGCGCCCACGTTGACGCCGGAGCCCATGGTGGTGTCGCCGATGTAGGACAGGTGCGGCACCTTAGAGCCCTCGCCGATCGTGGACTTCTTGATTTCCACGTGCGTGCCGGCCTTGGAGCCGTCGAGCATGTGGGTGCCCGGGCGCAGGTAGGCGCGCGGGCCGCAGTCGACGCCGTTCTCGATGACGGCCTCGATGGCGATGGTCTCATCGATGGTGCAGCCGCTGCCGACGGTGGTGTCGGTGAGGCGACTGTTGGGGCCGAGCTGGCATTCCTCGCCCACGGTGACGTGGCCGATCAGATGCGTCTGCGGCCACACGACGGTGTCGCGGCCGATAACGGCGTCGGGGCCGATCCAGGCCTGCGTGGGATCGATGAACGTGACGCCCTCGGCCATCCAGTGCTCGTTGATGCGGTCGCGCGCAATGGCGGTGAGCTGCGCGAGCTGGATGCGGCTGTTGACGCCCAGGCCGTTGCGGTAGTCATCGCAGTGGAAGATGGAGACCGCCTGGCCGTGACCCTTGAGGATTTCGAGCATGTCGGGCAGGTAGTACTCGGACTGCGCGTTGTCGTTGCCGATCTCGTTAATGTGGGCGGCGAGCTGCGCGCCGTCAAAGGCGTAGCAGCCGGCGTTGCACTCGAGCAGCGTGGCGGCCTGCTCGGGCGTGCAGTCCTTCTGCTCGATGATACGCTCGATCTGACCATCGGCGCCCAGCTTGATGCGGCCGTAGCCGAAGGGGTCGGGCGGGGTCATGGTCATGACGGTGCAGGCGAGCTCGCCGGTGGCGACGGTTTGCGCGAACTTGGCGACGGTGTCGGCGGTGATGAGCGGCAGGTCGCCGTTGAGCACCACGACGGGGCCTTGCGCGATGCCGCAGGCCTCGAGCGCGACCTTCACGGCGTGGCCGGTGCCCAGGCGCTCGGTCTGCTCGACGCACTCGACCTTGGTAGCGCTGTTGGCATAGGCGCCGTCGATGAGGGCGCGCATCTCGTCGGCGTGGCTGCCGATGACGACAACGACGCGGCTGCAGCCGGCCTTGATGGTGGCGTCGACGATCCACTGAACCATGGGCTTACCCAGGATCTTGTGCGAAACCTTGCAGTGGTTCGACTTCATGCGGGTGCCCTCGCCGGCAGCGAGGATAATTGCGGTTGCGTCCATGTGATCTCCTGTTACGTTATAGAGACGTGTGTTTGGAAACGATACACGGCGCAATATGATACCGCAGGCATATGTTGAGCGCGTAGCGATTGACGCGTGAGGGCCGATGTCGGTGCCGCCGGCGTGACGTTTGTACTGCTTGCGTGCGGCGTTGGCGGTGCTGTGGAGCTGTCGTTTGAGCGAGGGGACGGGGGTGCCCGTGGACAACATACAAGAGGAGTTTGGCGGCGAGCCCGTCGCGGCGTTCTCGATGTCGCATCCGGCTGTGCCGGCACTCTATATAGTGCTGACGCTGGGGCTCACCATGTTCTCGATGCAGCCGGTGCTGATTGCGCTGTCACTTGCGGGCGGGCTGGCGTATGGATTTGCGACGCGTGGGGCTGCCCGCACGCTGGGCGCACTCCGCTGGCAGTTGCCGGTGATTTTGATTATCGCGCTGGTCAATCCGCTGTTTAGCGCCTCGGGCTCGACGGAGCTGTTCCGTATTGGCATGCGCGCGGTGTATCTGGAAAGCATGGTATACGGCCTGTGCATGGGCGGGCTGTTTGTGGCGAGCGTGCTGTGGTTTGAGGCCGCGGCGTCGATGCTCGAATACGACAAGGTGCTCGCGCTGCTGGGCAATGCCGCACCGGTGATTGCGCTCATGATCTCGATGTGCATGAGGCTTATCCCGCAGTTTTTGCGCCGCGGCCGCACGGTGCTGGCGGTGCAGGACGCGATTGATGTACCGGGGCGTGCGCCGGCCGACCCCGTGCGCTCGCGCCTGCGGGCGTCGAGCGTGTTGATGGGCTGGGGCATGGAAGATTCGCTGGAGCGCGCGGACGCGATGCGCTCGCGCGGGTGGGGTGCCGCGACGCGTCGTACGACGTATGCGCGGTATCGACTGGGGCGCGGCGACGCTGCCGCGCTGGTTGGACTTGCGGTGTTTGGCGCCGCCGCGGTGGCGGTGGCGTGGGCCGCGACGACGCAGTATTCGTTTTATCCGCAGCTCTCGGTGCCGGCGCCGTGGCCAGGCTATGTCGTGTACGCCGCCTGGATGGTGTTGCCTTGCGCGTTGCACGCGATTGATGAGAAGAGGTTTGGCTGATGGCTCGGTTTGATAGGAGCTCGGCGGCGGGTGTGGCATATGGCTCGGCCGCGCCGGCGATTGAGGTGCGAGGCCTTAGTTTTGCCTATCCCGGGGTCAAGGCACCGGTGCTCGAGGGGCTTGATTGGCGTGTTTCCCAAGGTGCGTTTGCACTGCTTGTTGGCGGTACCGGTTCGGGCAAGTCGACGCTGCTGTCGCTGCTCAAGCCCGAGATCGCTCCAGCGGGCGAGCGCACTGGCGAACTGCGCGTGCTGGGCGAGAACGTTGCCGACATGGACGTGCGGGCATCGGCAGAGCGCGTGGGTTATGTGTTTCAGGATCCCGAGAACCAGATTGTGTGCGAGACCGTGTGGCACGAGATGGCGTTTGGCCTAGAGAATCTGGGTGTGTCGCGCGACGAGATGCGCCGCCGTGTTGCCGAGACCAGCTATTTCTTTGGGCTGGAAGATTGGCTTCACCGCGATACTGACACGCTTTCGGGTGGTCGCAAACAGTTGCTGTCGTTGGCGGCCGTTCTGGCGCTGCGCCCGCGCGTGCTGCTGCTCGACGAGCCCACGTCTCAGCTCGATCCCGTTGCCGAGAAGAATTTCCTGCACGCGCTGTTTCGTGTGAATCGCGAGCTGGGCTGCACGGTTGTTGTGGCGACGCATCAGCCGCGCCCAATGCTCGAATACGCGACGTGTGCGTACCGGATTGAGGATGGCCGCGTGCACGAGGCGGCGGATATGGCTTCTTTGGTACGCCGAGAATCGCTGTTTTCCGATGACACGTTGGGGTGGGGTGCCATCCGATGTGCAAAAAACGGAGTATTCAGCAGGCGTGAGGACAATTTGGGCTCTCTGGAGCCGCCCGGGGGCGTATCGAGCGCGAAAAAAAGTTTGGAATTGGACAAATCGTCCGAATTTGTGGCGCAAACGTCGCTCGAGAACGGCTTGGAAGCCTTCTCGCGCACGGATGGAAGCAGAATACTCCAAAAAATGCACGCTGGGTCGGCTACCACCCTGTCGGAAGGTTGGTTTCGCTACGATCGGGCGTCCGGCTGGGTGTTGCGTGGGCTCGATGCGTCGTTTTCGGCCGGTGCGGTGCATGCGATCGTGGGCGGCAACGGATGCGGTAAGTCGACGATGCTCTCGGTGCTGGCGAAGACCGCCAAGCTGCAGCGCGGCCGCATGGTGCGCGGAGCGGCCTCGGCGGCGTTGCTGCCTCAGAATCCCAAAGCATTGCTGGTTGCCGAGACGGTGTGCGACGAGCTGATGGAATGGGCTTCAGCCTGCGGATATGACGAGACCGTGGCGCGGGAGCGCGCGGCGAGCTTGGGGCTGGACGGCCTGGAGACGCGCCACCCCTACGACCTCTCGGGCGGACAGCGCCAGCTGCTCGCACTGGCAAAGCTGCTGCTGATCGGCCCCGAGCTGCTGCTGCTTGACGAGCCCACGAAGGGCTTGGACCTGGAGAGTCGCCGCACCATCGCCCGCGCCCTGCGTGACCATGCGAAGGCTGGCGGCACCGTCATCATGGCCACGCACGATTTGGACTTTGCCGAGCAGGTAGCCGACGACGTCGCCATGATGTTTGACGGCGAGATTGCCTGCATGGAGTCCCCGGCCGACTTCTTTGCCGACAACGTGTTCTATAGGGCGTGATGGGATGACGGACTGTCGTTTCTCGCGTTTGCTTGCAAAACTGGAGATCCCGCTGTTGTTGGCGGTGCCGGCGGTGATGGCTGCCGCGTTGCTGGCGGGTGTTGAGCAGGCAGCGTTGGCCATGCTGGTTGTGGTGGCGTTGGTGCTTGCGCTGTTCTTTGCGGGCTATGAGGCATCGCGTCCGGGCCTGCGTCAGATTATGCCCACGCTGGTGCTGGCGGCGCTGGCGGCGGCGGGGCGCATCCTGTTTGGACCCATTCCCGACTTTAAACCCGTGAGTGCCATCGCCATTATCGCCGGGGCGACACTCGGTCGTCGTAACGGCTTTATGGTCGGTGCGTTGGCGGCGCTGACCAGCAATTTCTTTTTTGGGCAGGGCATGTGGACGCCGTGGCAGATGTATGCCTGGGGGCTCGTGGGATACGTTGGCGGTGCGCTGGCGTATGCGGGTGCATTCGACCGCGCCGATGGCACCGTGCGTATGCCGGCGCTGCTGACCTACGGCTTTGCTTCGGGTTTGCTGTACGGCGTTGTGATCAACGCCTACGACATCATTGGTTTTGTACAGCCGCTTACTTGGGCAGGTGCCGTGGCACGTCTTGCCACCGCCGTGCCGTTCGATATCACGCACGGACTCGCGACCTGCGTGTTTTTGGCCGCCTTGTACAAGCCCTGGTGCCGTCGCATTAACCGTGTCGTCGTGAAATACGGGCTGTAAGGCATTTCGCGTTTCCTCACGAACTTGCGGTGGATTAGTTCTCGTTTTTGGCTATTTGCTGCCCAAACAGGAACTATTCCACCGCAACTTATAGGGGGAGAGGGGTCACATGATCTGTTTTCCTCTGTCCCCTAGAGGAATTACTTGGGGCTAGAGCTCTAGCGTGAGGGTGACGGGGCAGTGGTCGCTGCCGAAGATATCGCCGCGGATACCGGTGTCGCGCACGGTATTGGCGATTGAATCACTTACCAAGAAGTAATCGATGCGCCAGCCGGCGTTGTTCTTGCGGGCATTAAAGCGATAGCTCCACCAGCTGTAGACGCCCTCGACGTCTGGATTAGCCGTGCGCCAGGTATCGGTAAAGCCGGCGTTGAGCAGCTCGGTAAACTTGCCGCGTTCTTCGTCCGAAAAGCCCGCGTTGCCGCGGTTGGACTTGGGGTTCTTAAGGTCGATCTCCTCGTGCGCAACGTTAAAGTCGCCGCAGGTCACGACGGGTTTGCCGGTCTCGCACTCGAGCGCGTTCAAAAAGCCGCGGTAGGCATCGTCCCAGGCCATGCGTACATCGATGCGCGCGAGCTCATTTTGGGCGTTAGGCGTGTAGACATCCACAAACCAAAACTTGTCGAACTCGAGCGCGCAGACGCGGCCCTCGGTTGCGGCTTGGGCGACGAGCTCGGCCGCCTCGTTCTCGCCGGCGTAGGGTAGCAGTGCGTCGGCGTGCAGCACGCGCAGCGGTTCCTGGCGGCTAAAGACCGCAGTGCCCGAATAGCCTTTACGCTCGGCGTAGCTCCAGGTTTGGCGATAGCCGGGCAGGTCAATATCAACCTGGCCTTCTTGCAGCTTGGTCTCTTGCAGCGCCAGGATATCGACGTCGAGTTCTTGCGCGATCTGGATAAAGCTCGGGTCCTTTTTGAGCACGGCGCGCAGGCCGTTAACGTTCCACGAGGCGAAAGTGTAAGTCTGAGGCATGGTGTCCTTTCGACGGGGTTGGCAGGCTTAAGATTAGCGCAACAGGGGCGCGGTGGGCTCCGCGCATGCTGACTTAAAGGCCGCATGCTGGGACGTCGTCCAACGCTGCCCGACTAACAAGGACGGAGGACTCATATGACGCAGGCAATATCGGACCCCAAGCAGGCCTCCGCCGCGCTGGCGGAGCTGTTCGGCACCCACAAGCGCGTGGTCTTCTTTGGTGGCGCGGGCGTTTCCACGGCGAGTGGCATCCCCGATTTCCGCAGCGTGGACGGCCTGTATCACCAGCAGTTTGCCTACCCGCCCGAGACCATGCTCTCGCATAGCTTTTACGAGGCGCATCCGGCCGAGTTCTTCGACTTCTACCGCACCAAGATGATCGCGCTTGGCGCCAAGCCCAATCGCTGCCACACCAAGCTGGCCGAGCTGGAGCGCGCCGGCAAGCTAAATGCCGTGGTGACGCAAAATATCGACGGCCTGCATCAGATGGCCGGCTCGCAACGCGTGTTCGAGCTGCATGGCTCGGTCCACCGCAACATTTGCCAGGCGTGTGGCGCGGTCTATAGCGCCGAGTGGGTTTGCTCGCGCGAGCACGAGGATGCCGCGGGCGTGCCTGCGTGCCCCGCGTGCGGCGGCCGCATCAAGCCCGATGTAGTGCTCTACGAGGAGCCGCTCGACGAGCACGTGCTGACCGGTGCCGTTGCCGCCATCGCCGCCGCCGATGCCCTCATTGTGGGCGGGACCTCGCTCGTGGTGTATCCGGCGGCAGGCCTTACGCGTTACTTTACCGGCGATACGCTGGCCATTTGCAACCTTGCTCCCACCGATCAGGATGCAAATGCCGACCTGCTGATTTCTTGCGACATCGCGGCCGCGTTTGCGTTCTAGCCCGCGCGCGCGGATACAATAGAAAGACTGATTGCAAAGCGACCCCGCCGCCAGCGCCCGAGCGCGGCGGCGTGGGCATTTTAGGAGGATGTTCATGGCGAACGACAGCAAGACATGGCGGTGCGGAAAGTACGAGCTCAGCTTTGACCGTCCGCGCATCATGGGCGTCCTCAACGTGACGCCCGATTCGTTTAGCGATGGCGGGGAGCACTTCGACCCGGACGCCGCCATCGAGTACGGCCTGGCGATGCTCGACGCCGGCGCCGACATCATCGACGTGGGCGGCGAGTCCACGCGCCCCGGCTTTACCCCGGTCAACCCCGACGAGGAGGCGCGTCGCGTGCTGCCCGTCGTGCGCGCGCTCGCCAAAGAGGGTGCCATTGTCTCGATCGACACGCGTCATGTGGCGGTTGCCAAGGCGGCTGTGCGCTGCGGCGCTTCGATTGTCAACGACGTGACAGGCTTCACCGATCCCAAGATGGTTGAGTTCGTTAAGACGAGCACCTGCGGCGTCATCGTAATGCACGCCGGCGAGGTCGCCGCACCCGCCCGCACGCACGCGACGGTGCAGCTCGACACCTCGGCTGCGGCGTTTGTTGCCGAGAAGGCGCGCGAAGCGGCTGCCGAGGCTGCGCGCGAGGCCGAGAAGCCGGCTCGCCGCCGTCGCGGCAAGTTGCTGGGCGAGCCTAAGCCGGAGGCCAAGCTTCCGGGCGGCGTGGTGCAGCCCTCGTTGCCGTTTGGCGAACCGGAGCCCACGTCCGAGCCTGCAAGCGAGCAGGAGACGCCCGCCGCCGAGCAGGCTGCTGCCGCCGAGACCGTTGCGCCCGCGCCCGAGGCTGCGCCCGAGGCCACCGAGGCCGCATCGGAGTCCAATGACCGCCTGGCCGCCATGATGCGCCGCAGCGCCCGCCGCGAGGAGGCCTACGTGCCCACCTCGCAGCTCCGCCGCTTTACCCTGCCCGATTCTGCGCCCATCATGCGCCGCGTCATGGGCTTTCTATCCGACCAGGCCCGCACACTCATCCATGCCGGCGTGTCGCGCGACCGCATCTGCATCGATCCTGGTCCGGGCTTTGGTAAGTCGGCTAACGAGGGCATCGTCATCCAGCGCGAGACTGCCAAGATGGCGTCACTGGGCTATCCGCTCATGTGCGCCGTGTCGCGCAAGCGCTTTGTGGGCGCCGTCTCGGGCGTGACCGAGGCCGCCGAGCGCGATGCCGCTACGTTTGGCGTGTGCCTGGGCGCTATCCAGGCCGGTGCCAACATCGTGCGCGTGCACGATGCAGCGGGTTTTGCGCAGTTCCTGAACGGCTACTGGGCGGTTGCCAAGCCACAGCCGCGCCGCGCGTTTGTGGCCGTGGGCTCCAACCTGGGGCATCGCTGCGACAACATCCGCGCCGCACGCGAGATGATCGCCGAGATTCCACTCACCTGCGTGTCTAACTCCTCCAAGATTTACGAGAGCGAGCCTGCCTACGAGACGCGCCAGGACGCGTTTGCCAACGCTGTCATCGAGATTAAGACCGAGCTGGCGCCGTTGGTGCTGCTCGACGAGCTCATGAAGATCGAGGCCGAGCTGGGGCGCGACCGCTCCAAGAAGGCCAAGGCTAACGGCCCGCGCACCATCGACCTGGACCTGCTGTGGATGGACGGCGAGACCCACGGCGGCAAAAAGCTGCGCCTGCCGCATCCGCTCATTGGCGAGCGCGACTTTGTGCTGGTGCCGCTCGAGGACCTGATGCACGACCCGGCGCGGTTCTTCCGCTACAACGGCGTCGAGGTCAAGGAGCCCGAGGACCGCGTGGGTCATATCGTGGGCGAATTGGGGCGTATGTAGATGATCGAGATGAATGCTGTTGCCGCTGGCACCGAGCTCGACGCGGCGCGCGACGCGGGCCGCGAGGGCATGTCCGCGGGCTGGTGCGCGTGGAGCGCGGGCGATGCATCGCTGATGTTTTCGCTGGTCGTGCGCCCCGATGTGAACATGCATGCCTTCCACGGCCTGCCGTTTGTGGCCGCGATGGGCATGATGGACGCGCTCGTGGGCACGGCTTCGACGCCGGGGTTGGGCCTTGCCGGTAAGGTGGGTATCCAGTGGCCGAGCGATATCGTGTGCGGTGCGCCTGCGTTTGAGACGTCGCTCGCGCGTGTTACCGTGAACGGCGGTGCCGGTGCTGCGGGCATGTTCGGTGCCGTGACGGTGGATATTGAGCGTTCGGCGCTGAGCGAGCTTGGTGTGGACGTAGCTGACGAAGCGCTGGTCGAGACGCTGGCCGCCGCCGTGCTGGCCCGCGTGGACGCCTGGGCGGTTGTTGCCAACACGCCGCAAGGCGCCGCAGGGCCGCTGGCTCCCGTGCTGGGCGAGTACTTCGACATGGTGCCGCTGCTGGGCCGCCAAGTTGCGGCGGTGTCGCCCAACGGTTTGCCGCTTGCGGTCGGTGTGTTTGCGGGTCTGGACATCTGGGGTCGCGCGACCATCAAGACCGATGCCGGCGAGCAGGAGTTTCCGCCCGAGGCCGTGCGCATTCGCGGACTGTAACGCGAGGCGCCCGCGCGCAAAGACAACGATGACAACAAGACCCTCCTCGGCCTGTGCCGGGGAGGGTTTCGCCTGTCTGAGGAATAGGCTTGGCGAGCCTTTGCGGGGACTGTGGCATCGGGCGTGCTCGACTTAAGCCCCTGCTCTATCCCAGCTCCTGCATGCGGCGGTAAATTTCGCAGATACCCTTGATGGTGAGCTGTCCATCGACCACGTCGAAGGCATCGGTCGAATCGGCGACGATGCCGGCGAGGCCGCCCGTGGCGATAACGGTGGCATCCTCGCGGCCCAGCTCGCGCTTCATGCGCGCGACCAGGCCCTCGGCCATGGCGGCGGCGCCCATCACGGCGCCGACCTTGATGCACTCCTCGGTATCGCGGCCGATGGCGTGCTCGGGCGCCTCGAGCGGCACGCTGGCGAGCTTGGCGGCACGGGCGGCAAGCGCGTCCATGGAGATGCGAATGCCCGGCGCGATCGCTCCGCCAATGTAATAACCGTCCTCATCAATGACGTCGATATTGGTTGCGGTGCCAAAGTCCACCACGATCGCCGGCGCGTCGTAGAAGGTCTCGGCAGCGACGGCGTTGGCGATGCGGTCGGCGCCTACGGCTTGGGGACGCGCCGCGCGCAGCTTGGTCACCGCGGCCGTCTGCGGCCCGATGACGATGGCGTCCGCGGCAATGCGGTCGGCCACGGCGTGCCATTCGCGCGAGAGCTGCGGCACCACGCCGGCAAAGGCGATCGCGTCGACCGCGTCGAGCGAAAGGCCGTACATCTTAAAGAAACCCATCAGGCGCACATGGATCTCGTCGGCGGTATAGGAGCGGTCGGTGGGCATGCGCCACGACTGCACCAGCTCGTCTCCGTCAAACAGGCCCATGGCCGTCTGCGTGTTTCCCATATCGATAGCGAGCAGCATGTCTACTCCCAGTGTTGGCATAAAAGGACGCGCACCATTGTATACGCGCCGCCGACGGCACTCGGCTGCGATTCGTTTACGGTGATAGGGGGCTGAGGGGTTTAAATATGAAGGAATTATGCTCCACGAGTTTTTCCTTGCCGTTTACCGAACTCCCGCGTAATATTCTTTCTTGCGCACATGAGGCGCCCAGACATTGCGGGGTGGAGCAGTCTGGTAGCTCGCCGGGCTCATAACCCGGAGGTCGTAGGTTCAAATCCTGCCCCCGCGACCAAGAACTTGCAGCTCGTCGGCCTAGCCGGCGAGCTTTTTTGTTATTTCGGGGCCGTGTTTTCGGTCCAATTCTCGGCCTCTCAATCAAAATCTCGATCTGTAACATCTAGACCCGATTTGGGCGGCTAAGTGTTACAGATCGAGATGTTTCGGCAGGACGGTCTTCGTTTGTCTAAATCTGTAACACGAGGGACGGATTTTGCCGAGTTGTTGTTATAGATTGAGATTTTCTAGCAGGCTTTCTAGCAGGCGGGTTTGGTTTGTCTCGATCTGTAACAGATAGGGGCCAAAAGTGGGCCTAGCTGTTACAGATCTAGACTGTTGAGGATGGGCCAAGAGGAATGTCTCGATCTGTAACAGTAAGACCCGGTTTTGCCGCGTAACTGTTACAGATTGAGATAAACCGGCGGGCAAACCGACGGGCCGCCCCGCCCCATCCACCTGCCGCTACCTACTGTCCGCCGATTTCCGTTGCGCTGTTGTATTCCCATGCCATATCCTCTAGACAACTACGCGGCATCATCGCCGCCGCGCCTACAAGAGAGGAATATCCATGACCGCACCTGCATCCAAGCTGCTCCAGCCCATTACGGTTGGCCCCCTTGAGCTCAAGAACCGCATTATGTTCCCGCCGCTGACCACCGGCTACGAGGAGCGCGACGGTTCCATTGGCGAGCGTAGCCTGGCCTTTTACGAGCGCCTGGCCCGCGGCGGCGTGAGTTACATCGTCATCGGCGACGTCGCTCCCGTTATGACCGCGAGCCCCACGCCCAAGCTGGCGACCGACGCCCAGATCCCCACGTTTAAGGCGCTGGCCGATGCCGTCCACAAGCACGGTGCCAAGGTCGCGCTGCAGCTGTTCCACCCCGAGTACGACGTGCCCGGCGTTGGCCGCATGGTCATGGGCTCCATGGCTGCCGCCAAGGCCGCGCAGGAGGCCAAGGCCGCCGGCGACGAGGAGACCTTTGCCGCCAAAATGGCCGAGTCCAACGAGATCCGCAAGCAGGCCTACGCCAAGCTGCACCACGACATGCAGCACTTTGTGAACGAGGCGAGCGTGGAGCAGCTCACCCAGATCAAGGAGGCCATCGCCGCCTCTGCCGCCCGCGCGCAGCAGGCCGGCATCGACGCCATCGAGGTCCACGGCGACCGTCTGGTGGGTTCGCTGTGCTCGGCGATCCTCAACAAGCGCACCGACGAGTATGGTGGTTCGTTCGAGAACCGCGTCCGCTATGCTCTGGAGGTCGTCGCCGCCATTAAGGAGGCCGCGCCGCAGCTGATGGTGGAGTACAAGCTCCCCGTGATCATGGAGAACCCCGACGGTACGCCGCGCGGCAAGGGCGGCCTGCAGCCCGACGAGGCCTGCGAGTTCGCCAAGCTGCTCGAGGGTGCGGGCATCGACATGATCCAGGTCGCACAGGCAAACCACACCGGCAACATGGGCGACACCATTCCGCCCATGGGCGCCATGCCCTACAACTGGACGCTGCCCGTGGCCGAGCGCGTCAAGGCCCTGGTCTCCGTGCCGGTGGCCACCGTCGGCCGTGTTGTCTCGGTCGAGGCCGGCGAGAAGATTCTGGAAGACGGCGCCGCCGACATCATCGCCTATGGCCGCTCGCTCATGTGCGACCCCGACATTGCGCTGAAGGCCGCCACAGGCGAGCCTATCCGCGAATGCCTCAACTGCAACAAGGGCTGCGTCGATGCGATTCAAAACCGCAAGTACATCTCGTGCGTGCTCAACGCCGAGAACGGCGATGAGGCGACCATCGCCATCAAGCCGGGCGAGGGCGACAAAAAGATCGCCGTGGTGGGCGGCGGTATTGCCGGCTTGGAGGCCGCACGCGTGGCGGCCAAGCGCGGCTACGATGTGACCGTCTACGAGGCGAGCGATCATCTGGGCGGCCAGATTGTGCTGGCGGCTGCGCCCCCGCGCAAGGACGAGATCATGCGCTCGGTTGAGTACTACGAGAAGATTCTGCCTGGCCTGGGCGTAAAGGTCGAGCTCAACCACGTTGCTAGCCCCGCGGACCTCAACGCCGCCGACGCTGCGATTGTGGCTGTGGGCGCACACGACGTGGTCATCCCCGTTCCGGGTGCCGACTCGGACAAGGTCGTCTCGAGCTGGGACGTGCTGGCCGGCAAGGTGGAGCTCAGCGGCCGCGTCGCCGTCATTGGTGGTGGCCTGGTGGGCACCGAGACTGCCGAGTATCTGCTGCAGCACGGCTGCGAGGTGGCGATCGTGGAGATGCTCGACAAGATTGCCGCGGGCGAGTCCGAGACCATTCTGCCGCTGATTATGAGCGACTTTGCAGAGCACAACGTGGAGCAGCATGTTAAGACCCGCCTGACCGCCATTACCGACGAGGGCGTGGAGGCCATTCGCACCACCGAGGACGGCGCCGAGGAGCCGGTGAAGATCGCCTGCGATTACGTGGTGATGGCCGTGGGTTCCAAGGCCAACGCGTTTGACCTGGACGGCGTGACGGTGCCCGTGACCTGCGTGGGCGACTGCTCGGGCGAGCGCACCGCCGACATCGCGAGCGCCATCCGCACGGCATATCACGCGGCCAACGAGCTGTAGTTGAACATCGCGGCCAGGCGGGGCGGTAGCACGGATTCGTCTCGCCCGGCTGTGTCCCGTCGGGTGTCAACCGGTGCGGGGCCTGCAAGCGCAGCAGGTCCCGCCCTTTTTGTTTTGCTCCGGTGGATGGCAATGCGCGGTAATCATGAGGAGTGAGGACGTCTACTGCCTTGCAGATCACTCAAAATTATTGGGGGAGGGGTTAATAACTATATCCTCTATACCAAAGGACATAAAGAGATGCCAATTTTGTTGACAAGCGAATGACGATTAGCTGTGAGTCAGCTACCAGCGTAAATAATCGATAAAGATATGTCGTAATTTGGTGCCAAATGCCCAGATAACGCCGCGTCTATTTTAATTAACTGCTTTGAGCAAACAGCAAAATGCTACTATCTAACATGCACGTAAGAAAGCAGATTAACGGTTAAGGCTAAGAAGTGGCAGGTATGTCGGAAGCAACTAGGACTCGCACGCATGCGCCCGAGGTTAGGCAGCGCGCCGTCGAGATCCTCCAAGAGGGGGTCGGTCATCGCGCCCTCGCCGCGGAGCTTGGCATTCCCCAGGCCACGGCTCGTCAGTGGGCCCGCGCGTATGCCGTGGGCGGTGCCGACGCCGTTCTCAATGCCGGTTCGCATCATCACACCTATTCGTACGACGTAAAGCTCGCTGTGGTTAAGGACCGTCTGGAAAACGGCTTGACGGTTCGCGAGGCCATGATCAAGCACAAGATTCCCAGCGAGTCTTCGGTCAAGGCTTGGTGCCGTCAGTACCGCGAGAGCGGTGAGTCCGCACTGGTCGATAAGCCGCGCGTTAAAAAGGCGGAATAGCGAACGGGATGGTGCGCCCACAGGGGCGCATTTTTCTTGCCGCCCCACTGCTCCAAAGCGGACGTGCCCTTGCCCCGTACGCCTAAAACTCCCCAGTTGACCGAAAACCTGCCGCCGTTGCTCCTCAATTGAGCTATAACGTTAAACAATTGCAGCGTTTTTGCATGGGGGAGTGATGGTATGACGCTACTGTATTTCCTTACCCTGTTTCCGCTGGTACCGGCGCTGGGCATGCTGCTTGCGCGCGGTGACCGCGCCCGCGATGCGGTGGGGCTCATAGGTTCCGGCATTATTATGGCGGTGACAGTTGTAGTCGCCGTCATGTTTTTTGTCACGGGTCCGCAGAGCTTTGAGGTTGCCCCCGGCACCTCGCATGTGCTCTCGATCATCAGCTCCGTCATCGACGTAATTCTGTGCGCCGTTATCCTGTACAACGCGTACAAATATAGGAACGCGCTTACCGGTGTGCTCGGCGTAATACAGCTAGTGGGCTCCGTTGCCTTTGCAGCCATGACACTGCCCGCGGCCGAAGCCGTCACGGCGACGCCGCTCTACCTGGACTACATGAGCGTGATCATGGTGCTTGCCGTCGGCATCGTCGGCAGCCTGATCTGCGTGTACGCCCTGGGCTACATGAAGGACTTCCAGGCCCACGACGAGCACGAGGCCGCGCTGCGCGGGCAGACCGCGCCCGACCGTCGCCCGCAGTTCCTGGCGCTTATGTTCCTGTTCCTCTCGGCCATGTTCGTCATCGTGACGAGCGATAACCTTGAGTGGTTGTTCTGCGGCTGGGAAATCACCACCGTGTGCTCGTTCCTTATGATTGGCTACACGCGCACGCCCGAGGCCATCAAGAACGCCTTCACCCAGATCATCCTCAACATGCTGGGCGGCATCGCGTTTTTGGCCGGACTCATGTACCTGCACGTTAACGGCATGCCGCTGACCATCTCGGGCATGATCGAGCTTTCCGGCGCCGGAACCGCGCAATCCGCGCTGCTGGTGATGCCGGTCATCCTGCTGTCGCTCGCCGCACTCACCAAGGCCGCGCAGATGCCGTTCCATACCTGGCTGCTCGGTGCCATGGTTGCCCCCACCCCCACGAGCGCCCTGCTGCACTCGTCAACCATGGTCAAAGCCGGCGTGTTTCTGATGGTCAAGCTGAGCCCGCTCTATGCCATCTATCCCGTGACCGGCTTTATGGTCACGAGTGTGGGTGCCATCACGTTTTTGCTCGCTGCCCTCATGGCCATCTCGCAGAGCAACGCCAAGCGCGTGCTCGCGTACTCCACCATTTCCAACTTGGGCCTCATCAGTGCCTGCCTGGGCGTCGGCGCGCCCGAGGCCGTATGGGCGGCCATCTTCCTGATCCTGTTCCACACGGTGGCAAAGTCGCTGCTGTTCCTGTGCGTGGGCACGGCCGAGCATCATATCGGCAGCCGCAATATCGAGGACATGGACGGTATGTTCAGCCGCATGCCGCACCTGACGCGCCTGATGATGCTGGGCATCATGGGCATGTTTGTGGCGCCGTTTGGCATGCTCGTGTCCAAGTGGGGCGCCCTGGTGGCGTTCGCGCAGACCGGCAACGTGCTCATGATCATGGTGCTTGCCTTTGGCTCGGCCGCGACGTTTTACTTCTGGGGCAAGTGGCTTGCCAAGCTTTCGGGCGTCGACCCCACGGCTCAAAACGTTGAGGTCAATGTCCATAAGACCGAATGGATGGCGCTCAACACCATCGCCGCGCTGCTGATTCTGTGCTGCGTAGCCTTCCCGCTCATCTCGAGCGGTCTGGTGTCGCCTTACCTCGCCATGGTGTTTGGCCGCGTGCCGTACGTTATCGGCAAGGACGCCATGTATCTGATGGTGGTTATCGTGGCGTTTATCGCCGTGGTGCTGCTGACGTCGTTTCGCGTGAGCAATAAGCCGCGCGTCAACGTGTACCTTTCGGGCGTGGGAACCGACAAATATCGCCATTTCCGCGGCTCGATGGGACACGAGGTGAAGGCCGAAAAGCGCAATTGGTACTCGGAGGACGCCCTTGGCGAGAAGCGCATCGGCCCCGCGGGTAGCGTCGTGTGCTGCAGCATTATCTTGTTTGCGCTGCTGTGTTGCGCGTGGATTGGGCCCGAGCGGCTTGCCATGAGCGCGCCTTCGGTGCTGCGCGGCAAGTATTTTGAAGGTTCGGGCGTCGTGGGCATTTTTATTGGTACCGTGGCGTTTGCCTTGCTGGCGCCTTTGGTTGGTGGCCTGATCGACGGCATCGATCGCAAGCTGTCCGCCCGTATGCAGGGCCGCGTGGGCCCGCGCCTGCTGCAGCCCTTCTACGACGTTGCCAAGCTGCTGCGCAAGGCCCCCGCCAGCGTAAATACCATGGACGATACCTATATGGCGTGCGCGCTCATCTTTACCGTCGTGGGCGGCGGCATCTTTGTGTCGGGCTCCAACACGCTGCTGTGCGCCTTTATGGTGACGCTCGCCGCGATCTTTGTGGTGCTGGCGTCCGCCTCGACGCAAAGCCCGTTTGCCCAGGTCGGCGCCGACCGCGAGCTGCTGCAGGTTATGAGTTACGAGCCTGCCGTTCTGCTGATGAGCGTGGGCCTGTACCTTGCCACCGACAGCTTCGATTCCATCGCCGTGACGGGGCAGTCGGCCCCCATCATCGTGTACAGCGCGCCCATTTTCCTCGCGCTGCTCGCGGTGCTTACCATCAAGTTGCGCAAGTCGCCGTTTGACCTTTCGTATTCGCATCACGCGCATCAGGAGATCGTCCAGGGCGTCGCCACCGAGATGAGCGGCGGCACGCTGGCCAAGATGACCCTTATGCACTGGTGCGAGACCGTGCTGTTTTTGATGTGGGTGGGCATGTTCTTTGTTTGGGACAACCCGGTGAGCTGGGTGGTCGCCCTGGTCGTGATGGCCGCGACGTACTTTGTCGAGGTCCTGATCGACAACACCTTCGCGCGCAGCACCTGGCGCAGCTGCTTTAAGCTCGGATGGGGCGTGGCGCTGGTGTTTGGCCTGCTCAACCTTATGCCCATCCTCGTCGACGTGTTTATTTAGGAGGCGGCATCCATGGATCATAAAATGTCGCGCTCGCCGTGGGTTATTCATTACGACGGCTCGAGCTGCAACGGATGCGATATTGAGGTGCTGGCCTCGCTCACGCCGCTGTTCGATGCGGAGCGCTTTGGCGTGGTCAATACCGGCAACCCCAAGCATGCGGATATCTTTTTGGTGACGGGTTCGGTCAACGCGCAGAACCTGCCCGTCGTGCGCCAGATCTACAACCAGATGCTCGAGCCCAAGTGCGTGGTGGCGTGCGGCATTTGCGCGTGTTCGGGCGGCGTATTCCGCGATGCCTATAACGTGATCGGCGGCGTGGACCGTGCGATTCCCGTGGACGTGTACGCGCCCGGGTGCGCCATTCGCCCCGAGACCGTAATCGATGCCATTGTGGAGGCGTGCGGCATCCTGGACCAGAAGGAGGCCGTGATGCGTGCTGGCGGTGACCCGCTCACCGTGGGCGGTGCCGCAACCTGGGACGGTGGCGTTGAGCTGGGCGAGGACGGGTTTGTGGCTGCGGGGGCCGGGGCTGACGGTGCCGGTGACGCGCCTGCCGAGAAGCCCGCCGCGCCCGCCGCTGGCGACGCACCTGCTGAGACGCCCGTCGCTGCAAAGGAGGCCGAGTAATGCAAAAGGCAATCTATACCACCGTCGGGATCGACGAGCTCCTGTCGCATGTCCAGGCGCTCAAGGGCGTCGGCGCGCGCTTTGTGCAAATGCACGCCGAGCGCTGTGTGGACGACGGATCGTATCGCCTGGTCTATACGTTTATCAACGTTCGTGCTGCTCAGGAGCGGATCGCTCAGGACGGCAGCTATGCGATTGAGAACCTGGTGGTTGAGGGCATCGACCAGTGCCAGGAGATTCCGTCCATCAGCTCGTATTACCCCGCGGTGTTCCCGTTTGAAAATGAGGCCCACGACCTATTTGGACTTGCCATCACCGACATGCAGCTCGACTTTAAGGGCTTTTTCTACCAGGTCTCGACTGCCGAACCCATGAGCGTTATCACGCCCGAGGTGAAGGCTGCGCGCGAGAAGGCCATGAAGGTCCGTGCCGCTGCCGAGGCCAAGGCGCGCAAGGCTGCGGCCGAGAAGGCCGCCGCTGCTGCGGTTGCTGCGGGGGAGGGCACCGCGGGCGCCGGCGATGCTGCGAGCGCTGCCTCTCAGCCCGATGCGGCTGCCGGGTCCGATGCTCAGCATGACGATGCCGCTGCCAAGGCCGCGCTCAAAGCCGCCGAGATGGAGGCAAAGCTCGCCGCCATGGATTCCGAGAAAGCGGCCAAGGTCCGCGCGGCGCTTGCCGCCAAGGCCGCCCGCGACAAGCAGAAAAAGGAGGCGTAAGGTCCATGGCACATCGCTCCGTTATTCCGTTTGGCCCGCAGCACCCGGTGCTGCCCGAGCCGCTTCATTTGGACCTGGTGATCGAGGACGACCGCGTCATCGAGGCAATTCCGCAGATCGGCTTTGTGCACCGCGGACTCGAGAAGCTCACCGAAAAGCGTGACATGCACCAGTTTGGCTACATCGCCGAGCGCATCTGCGGCATCTGCGCCGTGGGCCACAGCTGCGGCTATGCCAGCGCCTGCGAGCGCATGCTCGACATCGAGGTGCCCGGCCGCGTGCAGTACATCCGCACCATTTTGCACGAGCTTTCGCGCATTCACTCGCACCTGCTGTGGCTGGGCCTGCTCGCCGATGCTTTTGGCTTCGAGGCGCTGTTCTATCGTTCGTGGACCCTGCGCGAGCAGATTCTCAAGATCTTCGAGAGCACTTGCGGCGGCCGAGTGATCCTTTCGATTAACGAGATCGGCGGCCTTAAGCACGATATTGAGGACTCTGAGCTGGCGGGTATTGTGCAGACGCTCGATGCCATGCGTCCCGACTACGAGGCCCTGGTGCATACGTTTTTGGACGACAACAGCTGCGGCGAGCGCCTGCATGGCGTGGGTGTGATCAGCAAGAAGGACGCGCTTGACCTGTCGATGGTCGGCCCGTTCGGTCGCGCCTCGGGCGTGGACTACGACGTGCGCATGTTTGGCGACGGTGCCTATGCGGATCTGGCCGCGTTTGAGCCTATCGTTGCTAGCGATGGCGACTGCTATGCCCGCTGCCAGGTGCGTTGTGCCGAGGTCACACAGGCCATGGACATCATCAAGGAGCTTGTCGGCAAGATTCCGCACGACGGAATCGGCGGGCGCACCAAGCTCACGCCGGCCGACGGCGCGCGCGGCGAGGTTGTGATTGAGCAGCCGCGTGGCGAGGCTTATTACTATGTGCGCGGTAACGGCACCAAGAACCTGGACCGTTTTCGCGTGCGCACGCCGACGTCGCAGAACCTGGCGGGTCTGACGCATGCGCTGCAGGGCGTGCTCCTTGCCAACGTGCCCATGATTATCCTGACCATCGACCCCTGCATTAGCTGCACGGAAAGGTAGGCGCGGCATGAGTTTGCTGACATTTGCCAAGACGGCCTTGGGTTCTATGGTCAAGCAACCGGTCACGGTGTGCTATCCGCAGGAGGAGCTGACGGCGCCCAAGCGCTTGCGCGGGCACATCGTCAACGACATGGACGTGTGCATCTGCTGCGGCATGTGCGCGCGTCGCTGCCCGGCGGGCGCGCTCGCGGTCGATCGCAAGGGCGGAACGTGGTCGATCGACCCGTATGCCTGCGTGGTGTGCGGCGAGTGCATCGAGAGCTGCCCCAAGCACTGCCTGACTATGGACACCGCCCGCACCCCAGTCGCAGCGGACAAGACTCCCACGGTAGAAACCAAGCCGGAGTAGCGTTGGAATAGAGCTGGAATAGGGGCCGGTGGGGCAAAAATGCCGGCCCCGCGCTTAAACGCGCGGTTAGGCTGCCGCTAACAAAACTATGCCGGTTTACGGGGCTGGATAGCGAACCTCCGACCATACAGAAAATTGCAAAAACAAAACCGCAGGTAGATAGCCTGCCGTTTTTCAAAAAATGAAGGCATGGATGAGGGTTCCGACTTTAGCCCCGTAATCCAGCATAGTTTTGAAATGGCACCATATCTGTAACAGCCCTTGATCTCCCGTGGACAGAGGGAAACGGATCATTTTTGCCTTGCGAGGGCTGCCGCGTGACCCGTCTGCCACGAAATGGGCCCATCTACTACGTTTAAGCCACCGCCCTCAACCATGGCAAGTAATGCGAAATAAAAACTGCAGGTAGAACGCCTGCGGTTTTTCATGAAAAGCGGGTATGGCCGGGGGTATCGAGTCAAACGTAGTAGATGGGCCCATTTCGTGGCGGGCGCCGTCAGCCAATCTCCGCGGGCGGAAGAAAACGGATCATTTTGGTCCCCGCGAGGCTTGCGGAGGAGCTCGTGCAGGGCCGCCTGAACAAAACTATGTCGGTTTACTACGATAAATTCGACATTCCCGACCATGACTGCATTTTTCTAAATACTGCAAGCGTTCTACCTGCGGTTTTGCAAGCGCGCAATTTGCCGTGGTCGAAGGTGGGCGATTCATCGTAGTAAACCGGCATAGTATTGAAATGGCATTAAATCGGTAGCAGCCATTTTACTCTGCCGGGGCGGTCGGTCTTCGGGCAATTACCCCCGCAGGTAGGCGATGGCGATTTGCGTGCGGTTGCGCAGGCCCATTTTGGCTAGGATCGAGCTGATGTGGTTGCGCACGGTGCCTTCGCCCATGTATGCCGTGGCGGCGATCTCCTTGTTGTCGAGGCCGCGGGCGATAAGCTCGGCGACTTCGAACTCGCGGTCGGTCAGGCTGGCAAAGGCGGCGGGCCGGCGGGTCGCACCGGCCTCGACGTCCGCCCCATCAAAGTTGATATCCTCGATTGCCTTGCCCTCGAGCACGCGTTTGCCGTCCATGACCTGCGCCAACGCCGGCGGAATGGCGGCGACATCGGTTTTGATCAGATAGCCGCGGGCGCCCAGTTTGAGCGCCGACACAATGTACTCGTCATCTGAGAATGTTGTCAGAAACACCACGCGCGCCGCAGGGTCGCGCTCGAGGATCTCGCGTGCCGCCGAAAGGCCGTCGCGCTCCGGCATCTGAATGTCGAGCAGTGCGATATCGGGTGCGTGCTCGGCGTAGAGCGCCACCGCATCGTTGCCGTTGGCGCCGGTGCCCACCACCTCGATCTGCGGCTGGGCGCCCAGGATAATCTTGAGCGAATCGACCACCAAGCGGTCGTCGTCGACAACGATGAGCCTCATCGGTCCTCATCTCCTTGCTGTTTGGGAACGGTGGCAAACACGCGCCAGCCGCCGACGCCGGCGCGCGGACCGGCGGTGAAGGTGCCGCCAAGCGCCTCGATGCGCTCGCGCATGGAGGCGAGCCCCATGCCCTCCGCGGCGCCACGGCCGATTGCTTGGACCCCGCCCACGCCATCGTCGGTAACGATGAGCTGGTAAAACGACGGATGCTCCATGCACCGTACGGTGACAGTATGGGCGCAAGCGTGGCGCATGGTATTGGAGAGCGCCTCGCGCAGGACCGCCGCAAAGCAGTTCGCGACGTTTGCGGGTGCATGCTCGGTCATAACCTCAAGCTCAATCTGCGGGCCGCTGTCCGAGCGCGCGCCTTCAACAATGCGTTCGAGCTGCACGGAAAGATCGACAGCGTTGTCGTTGAGCGCATGGACGCTAGTACGCACAAGCTGGAGCGCCTCGTCAACCGTGCGTTTGACGTCGGCGAAATCGGCGGCGACGCCGGGCTCGTCGGCGTGGATCATGCGCAGGGCTTCGGCTTGTAGCGAGGCACGCGTGAGCTGGTGTCCGACGTTATCGTGGATTTCGCGCGCGATGCGGGCGCGTTCGGCGAGCGTCGCGAGCTCGACTTCGTAGTCCTGGCGGTCGGCAAGATCGCGGTTGCGCGCTTCGAGCACGAGGGCTCGTTCCTGCAGTTCGTCGCGGGTGCGGCGCATGCGCTGCTGCTCGCGCTCCAACTGGCCGGTACGTAGCGATAGCAAGGTGGCGGCAACCGAAAGGATGGTGGTCAGTAGGAGCGTTCGGGCAGTAAACGCGTCGGTGCGAAGGTCCGCGACGAGCGCAAAGGCAAAAGCGGAGCCAATGCCCAGTGCGACCCAGACGCGCTCACGGCGCACGCGCCGCGCGATGTCATAGAGGGCGAGAGGCGCAAACGGCACAAACGGCGGCACGAAGACAGCCGCGATGATGTAAGCGTAACTCGCGGCCTCGCTCGCGCGCCGAGCGCGTTTCCCCTGTGCGACCTCGGCCAGCGAGGTGGCAATAACGCCAAGGCAAAACGCCGCGACCAAGCAAGCATCCACAGTAAGGCCCAGAGCGGCTGCGATACAGCACGCTAGCACAATCGATTTGTCGAAAAGCCTGTTCATACGGGTATTGTACGCGAAGCCGCGCGTGGTGGAGGGGCCGCCTGCGCAACCGTGACATTCCTCCCGCGCGGCAAAGCGGCTTCGATCGCCCGCGCAAGCGGGGTTTCGCCTCCGCTCCCTCGCACTCGTGACAAAGCTCACTGGTGCGCGCCGCCCGCTCCTGCGATGATGCAATCGTACCGGGCCGCAATCAACGGAAGGGCCGCCTCATGACAGATATCGTCCACGTCGAAAACCTCGTCAAGCGCTACGACGATCTTATCGCGCTCGACCACTTTAACCTGAGCATCGCCCCCGGCGAGATCTTCGGCCTGCTCGGCCCCAACGGCTCGGGCAAGACAACGTCCATCAACTGCATCCTGCAGCTGCTTGCCTACGACAAGGGCACCATCGAGCTGTTCGGCGAGCCCATGACACCCGCCCGCTACGACCTCAAGCGCCGCATCGGCGTGGTGCCGCAGCAGGTGGCGGTATTCGACGAGCTCACGGTGCGCGAGAACATCGACTATTTCTGCAGCCTCTACGTCAACGACCGCAAGCGCCGCCGCGCGCTGGTGGACGAGGCGATCGACTTTGTCGGGCTGGGCGACTTTACCAAGTTCCGCCCCGGCAAGCTCTCGGGTGGCCTGGCGCGTCGCCTCAACATCGCCTGCGGTATCGCGCACAAGCCCGAGCTTATCTTTTTTGACGAGCCCACGGTGGCGGTCGACCCGCAGAGCCGCAACGCCATCCTGGAGGGCATCTGCCGCCTGCGCGACGAAGGGGCCACGGTGGTGTATACCAGCCATTACATGGAGGAAGTCGAGCAGATCTGCAGCCGCATCATGATCATGGACGGCGGTCGCGTGCTGGCGCAGGGCACCAACGACGAGCTCAAGCGCATGATTCAGATGGGCGAGCGCGTGACCGTCGAGGTAGGCGCCGTCGAGCCCGCCACGGTCGAGCGGTTGCGCGCCCTCGAGCACGTGCTCAGCGTCAATCTGTCCGGCGGCGAACTCGTCTGCACCTGCGAGGCGAGTCCGCACAACCTGGTCGACATCCTCGACACGCTGCGCGCCGCCGACGTGGCACTCGGTCGCGTGTGGAGCGAGCCGCCGACCCTCAACGACGTGTTCCTCGAGATCACCGGCCGCGAGCTGCGCGACTAGGGGGCGGCCATGTTCAACACCATTATCATTACGGTCAAGACGCTGCTGCGCCGGCCGAGCACGTGGGTTTGGGGCGCGGTCTTTCCCATCGCACTTTCCACGATGTTCATGTTTATGTTTGCGAATCTGAGCTCTGACGGCACGGTCGACCCGGTACCGGTTGCCGTCATAGCGGACGAGGCCTGGGACGCCTCGACCTTTAAGGACGTGGCGACGTCGCTTGCCAAGGAGAGCGACAATCAGCTGCTCGAGATCCACGAGTGCGACGACGCAGCCGATGCGAACCGTGCGCTTAAGGCCGGCGAGGTCGCGGGCATCTATACGGTCGACGACGCGGGCGCACCCAAGCTCACGTTGCTGTCGAGCTACGACAGCTCGCGTGCCTCAACGGTGCTCACCGACCGCAGCATTCTGGAGACGGTGGCAAGCTCGTATACACAAAATGCCGAGCTCATGTCTCAGATTGCCCAGGACAACCCGGCGGCGCTCGCCGACCCGGAGGCGGTTGCGCGCGCCCTGTCGCTCGAGGGCGGCACCCGCCGCGTAAGCCTGACACGCACCACGCCCGATGGCACGGTCATCTACTATTACGCGCTCTTTGGCCTGGTCGCGATGATGTCTGCGGAGTTTGCCGCCTTGAGCGTCGTCGATCTGCAGCCCAATCTGTCGGGCCTTGGCGCGCGCCGCTGCGCGGGCGGTCTTTCCAAAACGGCGTCGCTGGCCGGTATCTTTGTGGGCTCGTGGCTGGTCTCCTTTGCCTCGATGGCGATCGCGATCGGCTACGTGCGCCTGGTTGTGGGCGTCGACTTTGGCGGGCGCGAGGGGCTGTGTCTGGTGGGCGGTGCCGCTTCCGCGCTTGCCGTCACGGGCTTGGGACTCTTTGTGGGCACGCTTCCCGTTAAGGGCGGCAAGGCATCCAAGTCGGGCATCCTCACAGGCTTTGCCACCACGTGCGCCCTGTTCGCCGGACTCTACGGCGAGCCAGCGATGGCGCTTGCCGACGACGTCGCCCGCTCCTGCCCGGCTGAGTGCTGGCTCAACCCCGTCAAGCTTATCTGCGACATGTTCAACCGCCTGTATTTCTTTGAAGACTTGGATCCTTTCGCCGTTCGCGCCGGCGCGCTGGTCCTTGTGGCGCTGCTGTTCGTTGCCGCCGCCACGCTGATCTTTGGAAGGAGCCGCTATGAGCACCTTTAAGACCGCGCTTCGCATGGCGCTGGCGCACCCGTTCTACCTGCTCATCTACACGGTGTTCATTTCGCTGATGGGCGTATTCATCGCGGCATCGGTGAGCTGGAACTCGTCGCAGCTCACCGAGTACAAGCCCTACGACGCCAATGTGATTGTGGTCGACCGCGACGACAGCGATCTTTCGCGTGCGCTTACCAAGCATCTGGGGTCGCGCTTTGACCTGGTCACGGGTGTTGGCGACGACACGTACGACCTTGCGGACGCGCTCTCCAAGAGCAACAGCGCCAAGGGCAGCGCCGACTGCGTGTTCTTTATCCCGGAGGGGTTTGAGGACGACCTCGTTGCAGCCGCCCGCGTGGGGGAGTCCCTGCCCAAGCTCGATGTGACCTACGGTGCCGGCACCATGGCGGCGGCGCTTTCGTCTGCCGAGGCCTCGCGCTGGATCTCGCTCGCGGGCGCTGCGGCGGCGCTTGAGCCCGCTGCTTCTAACGGCGACGTTGCCAAGGCCGCCGAGCATGCCGCTGCAAAGCGCGCGGAGGTCCAGATCGAGCAGGTCAAGGTCGACTCGACTGCTGCCGCCACGCTCGAGTCGTACTTCAACTTTGGCGCGTACGCGATTATCTCGTCGGTCATCGTGTCGGTGGGACTGGTGTTCTCGGGCATGAACGAGCCCGAGCGCGTGCGCCGCATGGATGCCAGCCCGGTCTCCGAGCGTCAGCGCTCGCTCGCCGTGTTCGCGGCCGCCGCCGTGATTACCGTCTGCATTTGGCTCGTGTCGTGCATGATGGGCGTCGTGGGCTTTGCCGGCGCGGTTGCCGAGGTCGGCGCGGGTCGTGTGTGTCTGGCGCTGGCGGCGACGTTTGCCCTGGCGTGCACGCCGCTGGCCGTTGGCTTTACGCTGTCGAGCTTGGGCGCGCGCGAGGAGCTGCTCAACGGCGTGGGCAACTTACTCGGCATGCTCATGACGTTTTTGGGCGGCGCCTGGATGCCGCTGTCGCTCATGGGCTCGGCCGTGCAGACCGCGGCGCATTTTGTGCCGACGTATTGGGTGAACGACGCGATCGGCAAGGCGCTCGCCGCGGACCTGACGTCCACCGTGCTGGGCGGCATCGCCTGCGACCTGGGCGTCACCGTGCTCTTCGCCGTGGCCATCGCCGCCGTAGGCCTAGCACTCTCGCGCACCAAATCCCATGCCTAGCCACCTAGTCATTGGGTACTCATTGGGGACAGACTTAAACGACCAAGAGTGGTCATTGGGGACAGACTTAAACGACTAGTCATTGGGGACAGTCTTTGCCGAACCGCCGGCTTGCCGGCCGGGTTGCCAAGGACTGTCCTCAGCTGCCGGCAGAAAGGGAACGTCCCTAACTGCCGGGTGGCGAAAGAGTGTCCCCAACAGCTAGTCATTTAAGAACGTCCCCAATGACTAGTCTGAAATAAAATCCAGGCCTCGCCCAAAAATAGTTCGCCAAGGTTTACTATTATGTTCATAAAGTAGTACAAGGCTAACAATGGGGGATACCATGGCAACGCGGGAGGCCTACGTCCAGGTTAAGGATCTCAAAAAGCACTACGGCGATGGAGATGCACGCCTGACGGTGCTCGACGGCATCGACACGTCCATCAATCGCGGCGAGATCTGCGTCATGCTGGGGCCCTCGGGCTCGGGCAAGTCGACGTTTCTTAACCTGATCGGTGGCCTGGAGGATGCCGACGCCGGCTCCATCATGGTGGACGGCTGCGACCTCACGGTGCTCAAGCCCGCCGACCTGGGTGAGTACCGCCGCCGCGAGCTGGGCTTTGTCTTTCAGTTCTACAACCTGGTGCCCGACCTCACCATCAAGGAAAACATCGAGGTCACGGCGCACCTGTCCAAAAACCCGCTCAATGTCGACGACCTGCTGCGTTCGCTGGGCCTTTACGAGCACCGCAACAAGTTTCCGCGCCAGGTTTCGGGCGGCCAGCAGCAGCGCTGTGCCATCGGCCGTGCGCTCGTCAAAAACCCGGGCCTGCTGCTGTGCGACGAGCCCACGGGCGCGCTCGACTACAAGACGTCCAAGGAAATCTTGCAGCTCATGGAGGATGTCAACCGCACCTACGGCTGCACCATCATCATTGTCACCCACAATGCCGCCATCGCGCGCATGGCCAATCGCATGCTGCGCCTGCGCGACGGGCGCATCGTCGAGGATGAGCTCAACGAGTCGCCCGTCGCAGCCGCCGAGCTCGATTGGTAGGCGGCGCCATGACACCTCTCGCAAAACGTCTCCCGCGCGAGCTGCGCCGCAATATCGGCAAGTACCTGGGCATCTTTCTTCTTATGTGCGGAAGCATCACCCTTACCTCGGGCTTTTTGCTCGCAGCGCATTCCATCGGCTGCCTTATCGACGACATGCGCGATGCGTACACGATTGAGGACGGCCGCGTGACCACCTCCTTCGAGGCTACCGACAAGCAGCTTAAGGCCGCCGAGGATGCAGCCGGCGACGTCGGCGGCGTCACGCTCTACAAGAATTTCTCCATCGACGCCATCATCAAAAAGGTGTCCGGCGACGACGGCACCAAGCGCACGCTGCGCACCTATGCGCACCGCACCAAGGTCGATATCGCGTCCTACTGTGAGGGCAAGGAACCCAAGGCGGATGACGAGGTGGCCATCGACCGTGTCTTTGCCACCAATAACAACCTGTCCGTGGGCGATAAAGTCGAGCTCGAGGGTCGCACCTACACCATTTGCGGCATCATGACCCAGCCCGATAGTCAGGCGCTGTTCCTCAACAATTCGGACTTTACGGTGAACACCATCACGTACGGCGTGGCCGAGGTCACCGATGGCGGCTTTGCCGCGCTCGAAGATGCCGGCGGCGCGCCCGTCTACACCTACTCCTTCACCTTTACCGATCGCGACCTCCCCACCGCGGACCGCATCGACGCCGAGCAAGATATGGTCGAGGCACTGACCGACGCCGATGCGCGCGTGGACGATCTGATCGACGCCGATTCCAATCAAGGCATTGGCTATGCGCGCGATGACGTGGACGGCGACTCTATGATGTGGATGACGCTGCTCGACATCATCATCGTGATCATGGCGTTCGTCTTTGTGGTCCTTACCGACGTCACCATCGAGGAGGAGAGCGCCATCATCGGCACACTGCTCGCCAGCGGCTATCGCCGTCGCGAGATCGTACTGCACTACCTCGCGCTTCCCGCCATCGTGGGTATGCTCGCGGCACTGTTGGGCACCGCGCTCGGCGTTGCGTTCTTTACCGAGCCCATGCGCGGCCTCTATTACGGCTCGTACAGCCTGCCGCCCTTCCAGGTGTACTGGAGCTGGGAGATCTTTGTGAAGTGCGCCGTGGTTCCCGCCGCCGCGCTCATCCTCATTACGCTGGTGGGCCTGCTCCGCAAAATGGGCAAGACGCCGTTGCAGTTCCTCCGTCACGAGGCGGGCGGCAAGTCGGGCACCAAGCGCGGCCTGCAGCTGCCGGAGCGCATGGGCTTTGTCTCGCGCTTCCGCCTGCGCATCTTCCTGCGTAATCTGGGCAACTTCGCCACGCTTTTCGTGGGCATTGCGTTTGCCTCGCTGCTACTGCTCTTTGGCCTGGCGATTCTGCCCACGATGACGCACTACGCGGACAACCTCGAGACAAGCCTGGTCGCCGAGCACCAGTACACGCTCAAGGCCCCGCTGGAACTCGAGGGCACCGCCGAGGAGCGCGAGCAGTGGTCGGCACTCGAGCGTTTGCAGTCGGTTGACGGCGCACTGCTTTCTGCCGCTCAGGATGCCGATGACGAGCTTGACGACGCGGCCGATGCAGCGCAGGCGGCAGCCGATGCCGCGACCAGCGCTCCGTCTGCCGAGAGCCTGGCCGCGGCGCAGGACGCGCTCGCCAAGGTCCAGGACAAGAAGGATGCGCTTTATGCGCGCCTCGATGACCTTGCCGATGCCCTCGGCTGCGACCGCGACGAGGCTATCGACCTGATCGACAAGGCCTCTAAGATCGACACCGACAACGACGACATTCACCCGGTCAACACGATTGACAACGGCGCGGGCGCAATCGCGCAGGCCGAGAAATATGCCGTTTACCAGCTGCAATACAGCCGCGGCGATGGTAATGGCGAGGAGACGATTTCCGTCTACGGCATCTCGTCCGATTCGCGCTACTGGAAAGACCTCAACGTCGGCGACGGACGCGTCGTCTTTGGCGGTGGTCTGCTCGATAAGTTTGGCTGGGGTGAGGGTCAGAAGATTACGCTCAACGACAAATACGAGGGCGAGCATTATTCCTTTGAGTACGCGGGCAAGGAATGCACCTGGGGTTCCAAGTCGGACATGAATATCTATATGAGTATCGACGACTTTAACGAGCTGTTCGACAACGACGCCGCCTACTTTAACGGCTATGTGAGCGACGAGAAGCTCGACTTCGATGCTCGTTACTTTGCCGGCGACACCACACCCGACGACATGCGCGCCGTGGGCGACCAGTTTATAGGCATGATGAGCAAAATGATCGGCATGATGGTCGGGCTCGCGGTGTTTATCTTCCTGCTGTTTATGTACCTGCTGACCAAGGCGGTGATCGACCACAGCGCCCGTTCGATCAGCTACATGAAAGTCTTTGGCTATCGCGATAGCGAGATCTCGCATCTGTACATCCGCTCGATCACGCTGTGCGTGGCGGCGTCGCTCGTGCTGAGCCTGCCGGTCATTATTGGCTCGCTCACGGCCATCTTCCGCTCGATGCTGCTCGCCTACAACGGCAATATCGAGATCTACGTGCCCGCTTGGTCCATGGCTGCATGCGTCGGCATTGGCTTTGCGACCTACCTGATCGTGGCGCTGCTGCACACGCGCTCCATCAAGCGAGTCAGCCTGGCCGAAGCCCTCAAAGTCCAAGAGTAGTCATTTAAGAACGTCCCCAATGACTAGGTGCCGTACTTGACTTTAACTCTGCTTTAACTGGTACCATCCTCTATGTCTGTAACGCCATATAGACCGAGGGGATAGATCTATGACCGCAACTGCACCCGCAGCACCCGCTAAGGTGTACTTCACCAACCTGCGCACGCATGCTCGCGAGAGCCAGCTCGACAAACTCAAGCGCCTCATCCGTCACGCCGGAATTGAGCAGATCGACTTTGAGAACAAGTTCGTCGCTATCAAGATTCACTTTGGCGAGCTGGGCAACCTGAGCTTTTTGCGCCCCAACTACGCCCGCGCCGTCGCGGATGTCGTCAAGGAGCTGGGCGGCAAGCCCTTCCTCACCGACTGCAACACGCTCTACGTCGGTAGCCGCAAAAACGCGCTCGAGCACATTGATACCGCCTACCAGAACGGCTTTACCCCGTATGCCACGGGTTGCCAGATCATCATCGCCGACGGCCTCAAGGGCACCGACGAGGCGCTCGTCCCGGTTGAGGGCGGCGAGTATGTGCACGAGGCCAAGATCGGTCAGGCGCTCATGGACGCCGATATCGTGATTAGCCTCACCCACTTTAAGGGTCATGAGCAGGCCGGTTTTGGCGGCGCCATGAAGAACCTGGGCATGGGAGGCGGCAGCCGTGCCGGCAAGATGGAGCAGCATGCCGCCGGCAAGCCGAACGTCGCGACCGAGCACTGCGTTGGCTGCCATGCCTGCGAAAAGATCTGCGCGCACAACGCTATCTCGTTCGATGGCACCCGCGAGCGCGAGCTTGCCGGCGGCGCTACTCGCACGGTGCACGTGGCCGCTATCGACCACGATCGCTGCGTGGGCTGCGGCCGCTGCATCGGCGTGTGCAACCAGGACGCCATCAAGCCCGGCTATGAAGCCGCGGCCGACGTGCTCAACTGCAAGATCGCCGAGTACACCAAGGCTGTTGTTCAGGATCGCCCCAGCTTCCATATCTCGCTTGCCATGGATATCAGCCCCAACTGCGATTGCCATCCCGAAAACGACACGCCTATCGTCAACGACATCGGCATGTTCGCGAGCTTCGACCCGGTCGCCATCGACCAGGCCTGCGCCGATGCCGTCATGGCATCCGAGCCGCTGCCCAACACCGAGCTCACCGATAGCGCGGCCAAGATGGAGCACAATCACGAGCATTTGGAGGGCGAGCAGGCCAAGGATCCCTTCTGCATCACGCATCCCGACACCGACTGGCGTGCGTGCATCGCGCATGCCGAGAAGATCGGCCTGGGCACGAGCGAGTACGAGCTCATCGAGGTCAAGTAGCACCTGCCTATTGGACATATCAAGCGCTTTTGTAGCGCAACGTTAGCAAAAGCCGCCCGTGAGCACAGTGTCCACGGGCGGCTTTTCGGAAGTATGCGGCAAATTTCGAGATCGCCGAGCACACGACATTTTTTGGCAACAAAACCCCTGATAAATCGTTGGTAAAACTGCGGTCTGGTCGGGCTTCGCGCGATTTTCCCCGCACTTCCGAAAACAGGGGGCCAGATAAAGCCCCAGACGTTGCTTTTTGCCTAAAAATACTCGTCGAGGAAGTCGTCGACCGTATTCCAGTAGAGCTCGGGGTCAATTTGCGCGCTCTTGGCGTGGGTGGCGCCATGGATGGTGAGCTTTTGTTTGACCTTGCTGGCGCACGCCTCGTAGTTTTGGTCGAGCATGCCGTACGGCACAAAGGTGTCCTGGTCGCCATGGATAAACAGCATGGGAACCGTCGCGTGTTTGAGTTGCTCCACACTGCTCGCCTTATGAAAGTCGTAGCCCGCGCGCACGTTGCACACCAAGTTTGCTACATCGAGCAAGGGAAAGCTGGGCAGGCCGAACACGTCTTTGAGCTGCAGAGAAAACTCGTCCCAAACACTCGTATACCCGCAGTCCTCGATAATGCATTTTACGTTTGCGGGCAGAGATTCCCCCGCGACGTTCATGGCGGTTGCCGCACCCATCGACTCGCCAAAGACCAGGATGCGCGCCTCGGGGTCAGCCTGAACGATTTGCTCGATCCATGCGACGATGTCGAGGCGCTCGGGCCAGCCCATGCCGATATAGTCGCCGCCGGAGCGCTCGTGGGCGCGGGCGGCGGGTGCGAGTACGTTCATGCCGCGGTCGTGGAATCGCTTGACGTATCGGGCCATACCGATGGGCTCGTTGGTATATCCATGCAGGCAGACGGCGTAGTCGTGCGTGCTCTCCGAAGCAGCAAAATACCAAGCGGCAAGCTCGGTTCCGTCATCTGCGGTGAGGCTGCTGCTCTCGCAATTCTCTTTAAACCACGCCCGCGCCTCGGTGTCCTCGGCATCCGGCTGCTCACCTTCTTTGTCGTTCTTGCTATCCTGCATCATCTTCATGGTGTACGGCGCTTGGGGGTTCAGGGCAAAGTCAAACAAAAAGTTGCCGGCAAATCCGAGCAGCGCAACGACAGCCACTAGCGCAGCGATGCCGGCTATCTTGAGCTTTCGATGGGAACGTGCGTTTTGAGCCATGCAGTACTCTCCTATAAGATGTTAATACATCAACATTTAATGCAAGCGCATTATGGACGTTCGCCGTTGATGCGTCAACAGGCAAAGAATGGGTAAACAAAGGGTCACGTATGGTGCAAATTTCGCACGTACCCAGACGCTTTGATATAGTGTTGAGAACTCTTTACGTTGGAGGATGTAACCGGCATGTCCGATTCGAGCGACAGTTCTAAGCCGCGACCCAAGACCGCGGCCGTTCCACACTACACGGTGGGCGAGGAGATCATGAACTCCGTCACCCATGGTGTCGGCTGCCTGCTGGGTATCGCCGGCCTGGTGCTCCTGATCGTATTCGCTGCCCTGCGCGGCGGAGGCCCGGCCCACATGGCCGCGGCGATTGTCTATGGCGTCAGCATTATTCTCGAATATCTGGCCTCCACGCTCTATCACGCGATTCAGCCCGCGGGCGCCAAGCGCGTGTTCCGCATTATCGACCACAGCTGCATCTACTTGCTCATAGCCGGCAGCTATACGCCGTTTTGCCTCATCACGCTCGCAAACGACGGCGGCCCTATGCTGTTCTTTGCCGTGTGGGCCATTGCCATCATCGGCATCGCACTCGAGTGCTTTATGCGCGAGCGTCAACCGCACTGGGTAAGCGGCTTGGTCTACCTGCTGATGGGTTGGCTCGTCGTCTTTAAGCTGCCCGAGCTCGTGGCGCTGTTGAACCCCGTCGCGCTTGCCCTGCTCGCCGTCGGCGGCGTGTGCTACACCGTGGGCGTGCCGTTCTATATCGCCAAAAACGTGCGCTATCTGCACAGTGTGTTTCACTTGTGGGTGCTCGCCGGCAGTATCTTCCAGTTCATGGCGGTGATCCTCTTCGTAATCTAGCGACCGCGCCCACGGCCCCGCTCGCACGGGTGACTGGCGCAATTGCCGTATCCGCCATCAACGTTTTACCCTGACGTCCCGAATCTTGGAGGTTCGAGAAACTCCCGATGGACATAACCATCTCCCTTATCACTACCCTCGTCCTGACGCTTATCAACGGCTACTTCTCCATGTCCGAGATGGCTCTCACCACGGCTAAGCGCGCCGTGTTGGAGCACGATGCCGAGGAGGGCGATAAGCGCGCCGAGCGCGCCGTCCAGCTCGCCGCCGACTCCGATCAGCTGTTGGCCACCATCCAGGTCGCTATCACGCTCGTGGGCTTCGCCTCGTCCGCCGTCGCATCGACGAGCCTGTCCGACCCGCTTGCCACGTGGCTCATGAGCTTTGGCATCGCGCCGCTCTCTGCCATCGCGCGCGGCCTGGCGCCGGTCATCATCACCGTCGCCGTCGCCTTCGTGTCCATCGTGATCGGCGAGCTCGTGCCCAAGCGCATTGGTCTGGCCAATGCCGAGGGCGTGTCCAAGCAAGTCGTGGGGCCGCTTTCGGTGTTCCAAAAGATCGCCCGCCCGCTCGTGTGGCTGACCGGTGCCTGCTCCGACGGCCTGGCCCGCATCCTGCGCATCAAGAGCGCCGACGACCGCCAGAACGTCTCGGAGGAAGAAATCAAGTACATGGTCTCGGAGCAGGACGACCTGCTCGACGAGGAAAAGCGCATGATCCACGAGATCTTCGACCTGGGCGACACCGTGGCTCGCGAGGTCATGGTGCCGCGCGTGGACACCACTATGTGCGAGGACGACGAGACAGTCGCCGACGTGTTGTCCACCATGCGCCAGACCGGTTTCAGCCGCATCCCCGTCTATCACGAGGACCCCGACAACGTCGCGGGCATCGCGCACATCAAGGACCTGATTCAGCCCGCGCTCGACGGCAAGGGCGACCAGCCCATCGCCGATTACCTGCGCGACGCCACCTTTGTGCCCGACACCAAGGATATCCTGCCGCTGCTGTCCGAGATGCAGACCTCGCACGACCAGATCGTGGTTGTCGTGGACGAGTACGGCGGCACGGCCGGCATCATCACCATCGAGGACATCGTCGAGGAGATCGTCGGCGAGATCGAGGACGAGTTCGACCCCGACAACAAGTACCTCACGCGCCTTTCGCGCCGCGAGTGGCTCGTCGATGGGCGTTTTTCGTGCGATGACGCGATTGAGCTTGGTTGGCCGCTCGAGGAAAGCGATGATTATGAGACCATCGCCGGCTGGATTTTGGAGCTTTGCGACTCGGTGCCCGACATCGGAGAGGTGTTTGAGGTCGCAGGGTACAAGTTCAAGGTACAGTCGATGCGTGGCCAGCGCATCTCGCTCATTCGCGTGATCGCTCCGGCCGAAACCGATAAGAAGGATTCCGAGTCCTCGGCCGAGAAGCCGGCGGCGTCGGGTGCGGGCTCTGCGGACCCGCACGATGGCGACGAGTAGGGCAAGGAAGAGTAGGGGAGAGTTATGGCAGGCCTGTTCAACATCCTTAAGGTCACCGTCAGCGAGGACAAGATTTGCGCGCATGTGCTGGTGAACCCCGGCATGCCGCTCATGACCTCGGAGGATATCGAGGCCACGGCGCGCGTGTACTACCTGGTGCCCGCGATTGCCAAGCATCTGTGCCTGGGCGATTCGGGTCGCGAGTTCCAGGATTGCATGGGCCAGACCGAGCTTTGCCACCTGCTGGAGCACGTGACGGTCGAGCTCATGAACGAGACCGGTCTCGCTGGCAGCATTTCGTGCGGCCGCACGCGCGTGAGCGAGCACGACGAGCGTGTCTTTGAGGTCGAGCTTTCGTGTCCCGACGACGCGCTGGCCATCGGTGCGCTGTCTTCGGCGACCTTTATGATGGACTGGGCGTACCTGCACGCCGACCAGCCGGCCCCCGACGTGGAAGGCACGGTCGCGGGCCTGCGCAACCTGGTGCTGGGCATGCGTGCCGAGGCCGAGGGCAAGGACCCGCACGAGGCCGTTGCCGCTGCGAACGGCGAGGACGTGGCCGAGGATGTGCCCGAGGGCGACGCTCCTGCCGACGCCGACACTGAGCCCGTTGCCGAGGCGCCTGCTGAGCCTGAGCCTGCGGAGCCCCAAGACGTCCCGAGCTTTGACGACGAGCCGCAGATGCCGATTGATACCGAGGGTGCGGTTGCCGAGAACCACGAGGCCCCCGCGGCCGTCTTTGGTGGTGCGGCAACGGCTCCGTCCGGCTCGGCGCACGAGGGCAACTTGCCGCTCGTCGATGGCGCCGGCGAGGACCCGGCCGCCACGGTGGCCATGCCTGCCATGCCGCAGGAGTAGGTTTACTCGCTTATCACCATCATGTACCTGCGCTTTTACCGTACGCAGATGAGCGCGACGGCAAGTGTTGCGCTGCGGGTATAATGGACAGCATTCAAACGGTGGGCATCGAGGTGCCCGCAGGAGAGGAATGATCATGGGAAAGACTTTCAGCTTTGTCTCCGGTGCGCTCTTTGGTGCCGCCGCCGGCGCTATCATCGGCGTTGCCCTGGCCCCGCGCTCGGGTGCCGAGACCCGCGCCATGGCCGCCGATATCGCCAACGATGCCTGGGACAACATGCGTGACACCTACGAGCACAGTGCCGAGGAGGCCCGTGCCGCGGTCAACGACTTTGGTCCGATGGTCGACGCCAAGACCGATGACCTGCGCGCCAAGGTCGACCTGGCCCGCGAGCGCATGGACCAGCTTCGCGAGCAGCTCAACGACGCCATCTCGGGCGGCAACGTGACGCCCGCTGCCGACGTCGTAGTCGAGAACGTCGCCGAGGCCGACACCGAGGCCACGGAGCCCTCGACCGAGGCATAATGCGCGCCGGGGATTTTGTCGGCGCCAAGATCTATCGCAAGCCTACCGAGGACAAGCACACCAAAAAGGACGGCACGCCGCGCAGCCCTAAAAAGCTCGGAAAGATTCACTTTCCGGTCTTTACCCCGGGCGGTACGCGCGTGGTCGGCTTTATGGTCCGCCAGTCCGATATCGCGGGCATGATCGAGCGTCCCGACCGATTCGTAGCGCTCGACGCCATTGGTGTCTACGAGGGCGCCATTGCGGTCGATGACGTCAAGGACACGTACGATGCCGCCGCCGCCAAGCGCCTCGACATCAACCTGGACGATTGCATCATCTGGGTCGGTATGGACGTGCGCACGGAATCGGGCGACGTCGTGGGCTATTGCTCGGATGTTGAGTTCAAGCCACGCTCGGGCATCGTGCAGGCATTCTATGTGACCGCCGGTGCTGCTTCGAGTGTTTTGGTCGGTGACACGCAGGTGCCGCCGACGATGCTGCGCGGCTACGAGAACGGCGCGATGGTCGTCTCGGACGAGGTCAAGTCGCTCGGGTATTCGGGCGGTGCGGCTGCCAAGGCCGCCGAGGCCAGCGTCGTGGTGGGCGACAAGGTCAAAAAGGGCGCCAAGGTGCTCGACGACAAGGGATCGGTTGCCGTGGACAAGGGCAGTCGCGCACTGGGCAAGCAGCTCGGCAAGACGCGCGGCATGTTCAAGGCCTTTAAGGACGAATACCAAAAGGCGAGCGGAGGCTCGTCAAAAGCTACAAAATAGCGACGTACCAAATGATGGGAGGCAAGCCGGAGACCTGTTGCTCCGGCTTGCTGTGTTTATGGGGGAGGGCACATGCGCCAAAACGGATCCAACTTAAACGGGCGTTCGGGTGCGCGTCCGACGGCGCGCCGCGACCTGGGGCAGCTGCCCAGCGGTCAGCGCAAGCGTCACCGTAAGCCCGGCGCGATGTATCTCAACCATAGCCGCGGCTTTAGCGACCGCAGCGCTCGCATCGGCAACAGCCGCACACCCCGTCGTTCGTCTCGCCTGCCCTACGCGCTTATCGCCGTGGGTTGCGCGCTCGTGCTGTTTATCGCTGCCGTCGTGGGCTACGTCAACCGCAGCGTGGACGTGGAACTTAACGGCCAGAAGACCGCGGTGCGCGTGGGCTCTACGCTGCAGAATCTCATCGACGACCAGGAGTTGACTGACACCTACGACGCAGGCGACCTGCTGGCCGTCGATGACAGCGTGCTCAAGCGCCATGGGGGCGAAAAGCTGTCGGTGAAGGTCGACGGCAAGCGCGTGAAGCAGGGCAAATGGGATAGCCGCGAACTCGAGGGCGGCGAGAAGGTGACGGTCAAGGATGGCCGTAACACCTACGAGAAGCACGAGGTTCAGGCTACGGTTATCGAGCCCAAGCTCAAGGTCGAGGGCACGGGCGCTATCGAGTATGTGCAGACGTGGGGTGTCCAGGGCCGCTCCGAGGTGTGGGTTGGTGAGCAGTCGGGCAAGACGCAAGACCGCGGCGAGGTTGTGCCCGCCACCGATTGCGTTGTTGCGTGCGCCAGCGTGGCGCCCAAGGGCAACAAAAAGTACGTGGCGCTGACGTTTGACGAGGGTCCGAGCGGCGCCACCAAACAGATCTTGCAGGTGCTCAAGGAAAAGGGCGTCACCGCGACGTTCTTCCTTTCGGGCGATGCGGTCGAGGCCTCTCCTGCCACGGCCAAGGCGATTGTCGATGCCGGGTGCGAGATCGGATCCAACAGCTACAGCGACGATTCGCTCAAGGATCAGGACCGTGAGGCGGTACGCGAGCAGATCACGAAAGGCACCGATGCGATTAAGTCGGCGACCGGCGTGAAGACGATGCTGCTGCGTGCTCCCTACGCTGCCTTTGACGAGCAAAACTGGATTGATGCGATGGACCTGGTCTCCGCCGTGGTCTCGTGGAATATTGACTCGGGCGACTGGCTGCTCAACGGTGCCGACGAGCAGGTCTCGACGGTGCTCGATTCGGTGACGCCGGGCAATATCGTGCTGCTCACCGATAGAGACGAATGCGCCGGGCAGACGCTCGAGGCGCTGCCGCAGATTATCGACGGCCTCATTGCCGACGGCTACAAGATCGTGACGCTCAGCGACCTGGTCAAGACGGACACGTCGCTGAGCAAAAAGCTCACCTCGCTCACGAAGGTCACCATGCCCAAGGACGCCGTGTTCCCCCAGCTCGCCGAAAATGACGACACCACGGAATAGTCGTTTAAAAATGTCCCCAATGACTATGTCACGGATGCGTCAGCGTTTGGTATGCCTGCAATGTGCAGCGCATAAATTCGATGCCGCAGGGCGATGCTGATGCTATAGTTACTGCGGTTAATGAGGGTCAAGAGAAAGGTTACAGGTGAAATCCAAACCTCGACCATACAGTCGATGACCCCATGCAGGTGCTTTTTGCGCATGCACGGGGTGTAAGCGTCGAGCGGCGTGCCGCCCGCGCATGCGTATACATATCCAGAAGCCCCCAGACGCCGCACGCGCGGCCGCGTCCGGAGGAATAATGATGGGGAGCACCATTGAATTATCTGAGTGAGATGCTCAAATTGCCGGTCTTGGACGTCGACGGCGAAAAGCTCGGCGTGGTCAACGATTTTGGTATTGCTACCGGCGAAGTTTTTCCGCACGTGACGTCGCTCGCGTTCCGCGGACCCGGCAAGACGCCGTTTATGATCAGCTGGCGCAAATGGGTCGACCGTATCGACGAGACGGGTGTACACCTTAAGACGTCGGCCACCGAAATCCGTTTTTCGTACCTGCAGCCGACCGAACTCTTGCTTGCCCGCGACGTGCTCAACAAGCAGATTGTCGATACGCAGGGCATGAAAGTCGTGCGCGTAAACGACATCAAGTTTTCCATGTCGGGCGAAAATCAGCTGCGCCTGCTGGGCGCCGAGGTCGGTGCCCGCGGTCTGCTGCGCGCCATCAGCCCCGCGCTCGAGCATATCGTCGAGGGCTTTATGAAGCACCTGGGCAAGCCGCTCAGTGAGGACATCATCGCTTGGTCCTACATGGACCTGCTCGATCGCTCGACTAAGAACATCCAGCTCTCGGTGTCGCACAAGACGCTTGGCGAGCTGCACCCTGCCGACATTGCCGACATCATCGAGCAGCTCGACCCGCGCCTGCGTGCGCAGGTGTTCGCGCAGCTCGACACCGCCCAGGCCGCCGAGGCCATCTCGGAGTTCGATGATGACGAGCTCATGACCGAGATGCTCGAGGGCCTGTCCGATACGGACGCATCGTCGATGCTGGCCATGATGGACCCGGACGACGCCGCCGACCTGATCGACGAGCTCGATTACGAGAAGGCCGAGAAGCTCCTGCGCCTGATGGGCGTCAAGGAGGAGAAGGCGATTCGTAACCTGCTGGGTTATGAGGACAACACCGCCGGCCGCATCATGACCTCGGAGTTTGTCTCGCTGCCCGCCACGGCGACGGTCGGCGATGCCATCGAGGCGATTCGCAAACTCGATGAGGACTTCGAGAGTGTCTATTACGTCTATACCGAGGATCCGAGCGGCATGCTCACCGGCGTGCTCTCGCTGCGCACGTTGATTGTGGCCGACCGCGATGCCACGCTGGGCCAGCTCGCCTATCGCGACTTGGTCTACGTGTCGCCCGACGAGGACCAGGAAGACGTGACGGACGAGATGACCAAGTACGACCTGGTTGCCATCCCTGTCTGCGACGAGAACCGTCATATCCTGGGCATCGTGACCTTCGACGACGCCATGGACGTTATCGCCGAGGAGCATCAGGAGGACCTGCAGATCGCCGGTGTCGGCTCGGGCGATAGCGCGTCGGACGACTCGACGAACGTGCTCAGCTGGTTCGTGCATCGCCAGTACTGGGTTGTTGTATGGGGCATCGCGTCGTGCATCATGGCGACCGTGCTGGGAACGGCGCTCGGCTCCGCGCATCTGGTGGTGTTCCCCATGTGCGCCATGCCGCTCGTGCTGCTTGCTGCCTCGCGCATGGTGTCGTTCGTCAAGAACTACTTCCTCGAGTACGACGGCCACGACGACGAGCCCAAACCGTACCTGGGATTCTTCTTCCAGAGCACGGGCATGGGTCTGATTCTGTCACTCGTGACCTACCTGTGCGCCCAGCTGGTGCGCACCGCCGCGTTCCCCGATGCGCCCATGTTTGAGGAGCAACTCTTTACCGGGTGCTTTAATATCGCTGCCATCATTTGCCTGGTTGGCAACATGAGCGCCGTGATTTACCTGATGGTGCTGTTCTGGCGTGACGAGCATGACCTCAACACGTCGGGCACCGCCATGAACGTTATTGCCGTCATAATCTCGTGCGTAGCGTACTGCGCCGCTGCGGTGCTGCTCACCATGTCGGTCATTGGTTAGGTGGTCGCGTGCAAAATACCAAGCAAAAGTCGGGCACCAAGCAAAAGTTGACCATCGCGGCCATCTTTGGCGCCATGGGTCCCGGTCTGCTGGCGGCGCTTTCGGGCAATGACGCCGGCGGCATTGCAACGTATTCCAGCGCGGGCGCCAGCTATGGCTACAAGATGCTGTGGATGCTTCCCGTCATGACTGTGCTGCTCATCGTGACGCAGGAGACCGCGGCGCGCTGCGGCTGCGTCACGGGCAAGGGCCTGGCATCGCTCATCCGCGAGCGCTTTGGCGTGCGCAAGAGTGTACTTGCTATGGCGGCGCTGTTGATCGCCAACACGGCTGTGACCATTTCGGAGTTTGCGGGTATCGCCAGCGGCCTTGCTCTCTTTGGCGTGCCGGCGAGCATCTCGGTGCCGTTGGTGGCGCTGCTGGTGTGGATGCTTACCATGTCGGGTAGTTTCCAGCGCATCGAGAAGATTCTGCTGTTGGTGAGCTGCGTGTTCGTGACCTATATTGTCGCCGCGTTTATGGCTGGCCCCAACTGGGGTGAGGTCGCGGTCGACCTGGTCGTGCCTAACATTCAAAATGACCCCAGCTACGTGTCGCTCGTGGTCGCAACGATCGGTACCACCATCGCGCCGTGGATGATTTTCTTGGCGCAGAACAACGTGGTCGATAAGAACGCGGGCGAGGACGATATCGTGCTGCAGCGTATTGATACCGTGAGCGGCTCGATCGCTGCTGATATCATTGCGGGCTTCATTATCATCACGACCGGTACGGTGCTGTTCCCGGCGGGTATTCAGATTAGCGATGCCGCCGATGCTGCCCGCGCGCTGGAGCCTATTGCGGGTCAGTGGTCCACGGTACTGTTTGCCTCGGGCCTGGTCGCGGCGAGCTTCTTGGCCGCCTGCGTGCTGCCGGGCGTTACGTCGAGCGCTATCTGCGAGGCATTTGGCTGGGAGCGCGGTGCCGACCGCAGCTGGGACGAGGCCCCGGTTTACCGCGGCATCATTACGGCCATCATCGGTATCTCTGCCGTGCTGGTGCTTATGCCCGGCGTCGATCTGTTCCAGATTATGATGACCTCACAGGTCATCAATGGCGTGCTACTGCCCGTGGTTCTGGTGTTCCAGGTGGTTATCGCCGCCGACCGTCACATCATGGGTGCCAACCGCAATGGCCGCGTGTGGAACGTGCTCACTTGGGCGACTATCGCCGTGATTACGGTGCTGACAGTCGTCATGTTTGTGCTGCAAGCGATGGGCTACAGCGCTTAACGCCCACTTTTGCTTCCGAACAGGCCGCAGCGATGGGCTGCGGCCTGTTTTTTGTCTGCTATAGGGTGTTAGTTATATAGCAATGGACAAAAAATGCCAAATATGAGTACTGTTGCTAAGTGAATAGCATTTACATCCTAAAAGATAATGAACATAGCCTTTAATATGTTCATTAAAATTGACTCCAATACGCCTTAAACCAGTCAGGTTGGCTGCTTTAGGGGGTTGTAGGGGTCGCGCGTAGACGTGGTGTAAGAGCGTCCTGAGGTCCGTCGCTGCAAGTCCCGATGTTACTCCTTCTTGAGGCCGTGCCTCTCGACTATCTCGTCCACTATCTCCCCGGCGCGCCGCCCGAGCGCGCGGCGCCTCCCCTCTGTCGGGGCGGGCCTGTCCGCGGGCCCGGCGAAGCCCTCGGCGGCCGAGGCCTCGGAGAACACGCGCTGCTGGGACCACTGCCCCTCGGTCTCCATGAGGCTCGCGCACGTCAGGCGCAGCATCGACTCCCTCGAGGGGAAGGACTGCACGACCCTGTAGCGGCGCTTGATCTCGCGGTTGGCGCGCTCCTGGACGTTGTTGGTTCGGAGCTTGGCCCAGTGCGCCCTGGGGAAGGCCGTGAACGCCAGCGCGGAGTCCTCGGCCTGCTCGAAGACCTCGCCGGCCCTGGCGGACACCGACGCCACCCAGGGCGCCGCCTCGGCCCACACGCAGCGCGCGAGGTCGGGGTCGTCCTGGTAGACCGCGGCGTGCACGAGGTCCCTGACGGCCGCCTTGGAGTCCTCGGGCCTGCCCGAGCAGGCGCTCTGGAGGTTGCGCTGCAGGTGCGTCACGCAGCGCTGCCAGGCGCAGCCCTGGAACAGGCGCGAGACGGCGGCCACGAGCCCGGCGTGGCTGTCGGAGACCACGAGGCGAACGCCGGCCAGCCCGCGCTCGCGCAGCCCGCCGAGGAACGCCGCCCAGGAGTCCTCGCTCTCGGTGTCTACCACGTCGCAGCCCAGGAAGTGCTTGCGCCCGTCGGCGCCCAGCCCGATCGCGGTCACGACGCCCTGCGAGACGACCGACGAGCCGACCCTGCAGCTCATGTAGGTGGCGTCGAGCCACAGGTAGCAGCACGGCGTGGCCGACAGGTCGCGGCGGCGGAACTCCGCCACCTCGGCGTCGAGGTCGGAGCAGAGGCTCGAGACCTCCGAGCTCGACAGCGAGGATATGCCCAGCCTGGACGCCACGCGCTCGACCTTGCGGGTGGACACGCCGCACACGTACATCTCCTGCACGAGGGCGGCCACCGAGGTGTCGACGCGCGACCATCGCGCGAGCATGCCCTCGGGGTAGTAGGTGCCGTGCCTGAGCTTGGGTATCTCGAGCTCCACGTCGCCCACGGCGGTCTTGAGCGACCTGGGGCGGTAGCCGTTGCGGCTGTTCTCCCTGCCGTCGCTGCGCTCGTTGCGGCCCGCGCCGCACATCTGCTGGGCCTCGGAGTCCATCAGCGCGTTCATCACGCCGCCCAGCACCCTGCACGCGAACTCGCGCGCGTCGCCGCACTCCTGCCAAAGCCTCGCCGCCTCGAGGGCCTCGTCGCGGCCGAGGCGCAGTACACTCTCTTCTTGGGGCATCGCCTTTCCTTCCATTCGTCACCTTCATTACTCCAACGACGAATTCTAGGCGGTGTCCCCTCCCTTTCAAGAAAGGGCGGAGGCGGGGCATGCCCCGCCTCTTACACCACATCTCTGTGCGCTACCGTTGTAGGTGGCGCTCGGACGTCATTTTGGGTGGTTTTGCTTGCTACTAAAATGGTAACAGTACTCATATTTGCCCTTTTTTGCCCACAGACCTTTGAGGGTGCGGCGAAAAGGGCTTGTTTTGATTGTTTGGGGCAGGCACGAGGCGCGGAAACGATGTCTGGAGCGACGGAGCGGCCTGGAATTCATCCGTAGAGGTCTTCATTGGCTGCGCCAGGAGTGTCCCTAACTGCCGGAGGGGGTGTCTGCCGTGGCAGACACCCCCTCCGGATGTGGGAAGTTTGCGCTGCAGGTTACTTGTCGGTGCCCAGCTTGTGCGGCTTGAAGGCAAGCGCATTGACGAGTGCGTCGGTGGCAGACTTGACGGCTGCCGGCTGCGGATCGTTGACGTGATCCTCGGGATGCACGGGCAGGTCCTTCTTGACGGCATCGTGGATCAAGTTGAGGTACTCAGTCACGCCAGTGGTCGATAGGTGCGTGCCATCGCCATCGAACAGGTCGTTGCGGTTGGCGCTGTATCCGTACCAGTCGATAACGCGCACGTTCTTGTAGCGCGTAGCGGCGTTAGCGATGGCCTGGTTGGTAGAGCCAACCCACGGCTGCGGGCTGCGCGTGTTCACAAACACCACAATACGCTTATCTCCTGCATCGTCCATGATGGCGTCGATCTGGTCGTCGGTTACCAAGCCGTTGGTGCCCAGTGCAAAGACCACGATCTTGCCGGCAAGGTTCTGCTGGATATAGCCCTCAAATGTCGCGCGGCCCGCATCAAACTGGCGGCCCTTTTCGGCATCGATATGGCTGTGCGGGAACACGCCGTCAAAGGTGTCTACGGCACGCAGCGACACGGAGTCGCCGATCATAAGCAGATCGTAGGAGCCATCGGGGAAGCCGTCGTTGTCCTTGTCGGTGTCGTCGGCCGCCTGCTGGTCGGTGGGCGCGGTGTTTTTGGCTTCCTTGTTCAGAACTTCGGCGCCCTCGCCGCTCAGTGCGGAGGTCTCCGGCACAAAGATCAGACCGCCCAGCGCAACGACCAACACGACGGCGCAGGCTGCGCAGGCAGGGACGTGCGCGCGTGCCCAGTTGGCGGGCGTGGCGGTGCCGTCGCGGAACTCGGATACGGTGCGCCCAAAGGCGCCCTTTCTAAACGGCGTCTCGATAAAGCGATATGAGCATTCGGCCACGGCGACCACCAACAGCACCTGCAAAATGTACTGCCACCACGGTGTATCGTTGATGTTGGCGACCGGGTTCATGAGCAACAGCAGCGGATAGTGCCACAGGTAGATGCTGTACGAGCGCTTGCCAACCCACACGAGCGGCTCGGCGGACAGCGCGCGGGCAACCATTCCCTGGGGCTGCACGCAGGCCGCGATGACCATGAGCGTGAGGATCGAGCACAGCAGCGTGCCTCCGCGATACTGGAAGGCGGTGTAGCCGTTGGTGAGCGCGACCATGGCGGCAAGGCCAACCAGACCCACGACGCCCAATACATCGATGGATGCGGGCGAGGACCAAAAACGCACGAGGGCGCTCGGCTGTGCCGGGGCGGTCTCGGCTGCTTCGTCGGCCTTCTCGCCAGGCTTGCCCTCGGCGTTCTTGCCGTGCTTGGCGGCGCCAGCCAGGCGATTGAGCCCCAAACGATGAACGAGACGCACCGGCGCCAGGTCGCGATCGGGGATAAAGGCCATCCAGGCACCCAGCAGCAGCGAAAACACGCGGGTGTCGGTGCCGTAGTACACGCGGCTGGGGTCGGCGGCAGGGTTGTAAAGCACCATCATGGCGAGGGCAGATACCGCGGCAAGGCCCAGAACCACGCGGCGCGTGTTGGGTTTGCTCACATGCATGGATACCATGGCAAACAGCAGTGGCGGCCAAATCAGGTAGAACTGTTCCTCGATGGCAAGCGACCAAAAGTGCGTGAGCGGCGAGGGGTCGCCCAGAGCATTGAAGTACGAGACGTTTTGGGCAATCTGCCACCAGTTGTTGAAGAACAGCAGTGACGGCAGGATGTCGGGGCGCATCTTGGTGAGCATCACGTGGTTGAAGACGGTGCACAGCGCACAGGTCACCACCACGACGGTCACCACGGCGGGGACCAGGCGACGGATGCGGCGGATCCAGAAGCTCTTGAGGTCGATGCGGCCGGTCTTAGCGACTTCGTTGAGTAGCAGGCGTGTGATCAGATAGCCCGAAAGCACAAAGAAGATCGTGACGCCGAGCAGACCGCCCTGCGCCCACGTGAGGTTGAGGTGATAGAGCACCACCGCGACGACGGCAAGCGTGCGCAGGCCGTCAAGGGCAGGGATGTAGCGGGACTTGGGGCGAGCAGGCGTCTGCTCCGCGGCGGGAGTGTTGGCGCGACCCGCGTTGTTGGCAGAAGCGCGATGGGGGCTCGCGGTGCGTCGCGGCTCGTTGGCACGGCGTTCGCTCTTCACGCGTTCGTGCGGCGCCGGCTCGTTGCCTGTGCGGCGTCGACCGCGCGAGCCCGATTGCGAGAGTTGTTCCATAAAACATCATCCAATGACGAGAATAATCAGCACGCCTTCATTGTAGCTGCCTGCTCCTGTGAATGCTTGCTGCTGGCGCAAGCTCAAGCGCGCGTCCACATCAAAGTGAACTAAAGTTATAGGGGGTGCGAGAGTGCACGATCGACGGCCGGCGGTGGGCATAAGGCCCGCAGATGAGGAGGTTTCCATGGCAGATCGCGGCATCGTTGCGGTGTTCGGCAGCATGAACATGGACCTTTCGGTGGCGTGCGAGCGCATACCGCGTGCGGGCGAGACCGTCGGCGGCAGCGGGTTTATCACCAACGCCGGCGGCAAGGGCTCCAATCAGGCTGTAGCTGCCGCGCGTATGGGCGCGTGCACGCACATGATCGGCGCGGTCGGTCGCGACGCGTTCGGCGCGTCGCTCGTGGTGGGGCTCCAAGACGCCGGCGTGGACTGTGACTTTGTAGTGCATCGCGATGACGTGGAGACGGGAACGGCGACCATCATTCGCTGCGAGGGCGACAACCGCATCATACTGTCACCGGGCGCCAACCATGCGCTTGCGGGCGCGGACGTTGCCTGCGCGTTGAGGCGTCTGGTGGCCCATGAGCTCGACGACGACGCCAGCGAGATTGCCCCGGCTGCCGGAAGCGTCTTTATCGCCCAGGGTGAATGTGACCTTGCGGCGACGGCCGAGGCGCTTGTTTGTGCTCACGAGCTGGGGTTCTATACGGTCTTTAATCCAGCGCCTGCCTGCGAGCTGCCTGCGGAGGTCTGGCCTGCGGTCGACCTGGTCTGCCCCAACGAGACCGAGTGCCAGGTTCTGACGGGCATTCTGCCCACGGATGATGCAAGCTGCGTCGCGGTGCTCAATGCGCTGCTCGACAAGGGTGCCGGGGCTGCGGTCATCACGTTGGGCGGTGCCGGCTCGGTTACGCTCGGCGATGGCGGTGAGCTGCTGCGCATGCCGGCACTTTCGAGTACGGTAGTCGATACCACGGCCGCCGGCGATACGTTTATCGGCGCGTTGGCGGCGGCTCGCCTAGAGGGCCTGCCGCTCTTTGAGTGCATGGCCGCGGGCGCTCGCGCCTCGGCGGTGACGGTGTCGCGCCTGGGCGCTCAGCAATCGATTCCCACGCGCGCCGAAGTTGAGCGCGTGTTTGATTTAGACGATTTAGTACAAGACGGAGAAGCGGAGTAGAACAATGGCAATCAAGAAGCTGATCCTTGATCTGGATATGGGTGTTGACGATGCGATGGCGCTGGCCTATGCCATTGCGAGCCCCGAGGTGGAGCTCGTGGGCATCACCACGTGCTTTGGTAACGTGCGCGTCGAGCAATCGGCGCACAATTGCCTGGCGGTGCTCGATCTGCTGGGTCGCCCCGAGGTTCCGGTGTACCTGGGTGCCGACCGTCCTCTGCAGGCGACTGAGCCCTATACGCCGCCGGCGTCCACCGCGCTCATTCACGGCAAGAACGGCATCGGCGGCGCGAGCGTGCCCGCGTCGCCCTACGAGCCGGTGGGGGCGACCTCGGCCGACGGCAACGCTGCGGTCGATTATCTGATCGATGCCGCGCGCACCTATGGTCCCGATCTGGTCTACGTGGCGACTGGCCCGCTCTCCAACCTGGCGCTCGCCCTGGAGCGCGATGCGGCGGCGATGATGTCCATCGGCCGCGTGGTCGTGATGGGCGGCGCCCTTACCGTGCCCGGCAACGTGAGCGCGGGCGCCGAGGCCAATATGGCGAGCGACCCCGAGGCAGCCGATGCGGTGCTGCGCTCGGGCCGTAAGCTCACCATGGTGGGTCTGGACGTGACGCATCGCGTGGTGCTCACACGCCGCGACATTGCCGGCTGGACGGGCTCGGGCACCATGGCGGGCTGCGCATTTGCGAGCATGGTCGAGCACTACATTGGCTCGTACGAGATGAACGCACCCTACCTGGGTGGTTGTGCGCTGCACGATCCGCTGGCCGTTGCCGTGGCGATCGACCCCACGCTCGTAGGTGCGCTCGGCTGCAACCTGCGTGTTGATCTGCTGGGCGAGTACCGCGGTCGCACCATCTGCGATGAGCGCCGCCTGTCCGATCCGGACAAGAGCGCGCTTGTGGCACTGACCGTGGATGCTCCGCGCTTCCTGTCCGAGTTCAAGACGCGTATGGCCCGTGTCCTTGGCTAAGTTGTCTTTTTGGGACGGGGCTTTTTGACTGGTATGATTGGTGCGACCAATCGAACCAGCTAAAAGAGCCCCGTCCCAAATTGACTACCGAGAGGATCTGCCATGGAGCGCATTGCGAGCTTTTCCGTTGACCATCTGCTGCTTGAGCCCGGCGTGTATGTGAGCCGCATCGACCGCGATCCGGCGACCGGTGCTGCCGTCACCACGTTTGACCTGCGCCTGACCACGCCCAACAAGGAGCCGGTCATGAACACCGCCGAGTGCCACACTATTGAGCACCTGGGCGCGACGTTCCTTCGCAATCATGCCGAGTGGTCGGGCCGCATTGTCTACTTTGGCCCCATGGGCTGCCGCACGGGCTTTTACCTCGTCGTATTTGGCGAGGTGACGAGCGAGGAGATCCTGCCGCTCGTGCGTGAGCTGTTCGAGTTTGTCGCCGACTTTGAGGGCGATGTCCCCGGTGCCGCTCCCGAGGAGTGCGGCAACTACCTGGACCAGAACCTTCCCATGGCTAACTGGCTCGCGCGCCGTTACCTCGACCGCGACCTGGCCGATATCGACGAGAAGCACCTGCGCTATCAGCAGGCGTAAGGGCTTTATCGCCCAAAACGCGCGCATTGGGCGCCTTCGCTTATGCGGGGGCGCCTTTTTGTTGAGTGGTCGGGACGAGCGTTCAAAATCGCTCATGTTTGTTCTAGAATGTTCATACTGTCACACAAACGAACAGGAGCGAACATGCATATCTACTCTGTCAACGATCCCGAGTTCAAGTCCTATGGCAACGTTTGGGATAACGTTCCGTCCGAGCTTACGTCGCCCGTGCTCGAGGCGCTCTCTGCCACGCCCATTCCCGAGGGCAGCAAGTACGTGGCAAGTGCGCCGGAGCTCGAGGGCGTCAAGGATGCCGACAAGCTTGGCTTTCTCATGTTTGGTGGCCGTCCCTTCCAGCTCGGCTGGTGCAACGGCCACAATACACGACTCAACTGCCTGGAGTATCACCGCGCGAGCGAATTCAACCTGGGCGCTCACGACTTTATCCTGCTCGTGGCGCATCGCTGGGAGATCGAGGACGGCAAGCTCGACACCGCGTGCGTCAAGGCGTTTCGCGTGCCGGCGGGTACGGTCGTCGAAGTCTTCAACACCACGCTCCACTACACGCCGTGCATGGTCGACGACGGTGGCTTCCAGGTGATGGTGGCGCTGCCCGCCGGCACCAACGGCCCGCGCCCCGAGGTCGCGGCCGACATGCCTGCGGCCGGCGACAGCTACTGCTACTGGAAGGCCGACAAGTGGGTCCTCTGCCATGCTGACAGCCCCAAGGCAGCCGAAGGCGGCTACGTAGGCCTCATCGGCAAAAATCTCGACATCACCGTGGACTAGCGCATCGCCCCAAACCACCACAAAGGTGCCTGTCTCCTTTGCGGTGGTTTGGGGCGGGCGGATATCGGGAAGTGCCAGACGGGGGAGGCTGCCGGGCGCCTTGCCGTCTGCGGATTTTGGGACATGCGGCCCGCTTTTTCGACCCATCTGTCGGTACACTAAAAGCACTATGGGTACCTGCGAGCGACATATCGGCCACGCGGCCGCCCGATCCGCACCCGTGGCGGATCCCAGGGGTGGCAGGCTCTTCGCCATGCCGCGATTCCTTGTTGGCATAACACATCGGATGTACCGCCACCGCGTCTTTGCTATCGCCGGTGTCATCACTGCGCTGTTCCTCATGCTTTTGGCAGTCTTGCCGGCACTGTTCGCCTTCGACCCCAAACTTTCTAACGCCGCGCCCGCCTATAGCGAGGTGTCCGAAGAGGTCGTGGATGCGCTCGTCCATTCGAGCTCTCTCCCGCTGCTTGTCGCTGCAATTATATTTTCGATCTGGGGCGTATCGGTCTATCTGCGCTGTTTGGACTATGTGTTGCGCCGCCGCCTTGTTGCCGTCGCCACCATCTGCGCCCTGTGGATGATCGAAGTCATTCTCAAGTACAAGTCGTTCACGCCGTTCTATGCCACCGTGCTGTGGTACCTGTACTACGTGCCCATGACGCTCATTCCGCTGCTCTACCAGTTGTGTGGTCTGCGCCTTGCGGGCCTGGAGCAACACCGCCTGGGTCGCCGCTACTGCGCTGCGCTGTGGATTGTGGCTATCCTGCTTATCGGATTTGTGCTCACCAACGATTTTCACCAGCAGGTCTTCCACTTTGACCGTACAAGCGACACCTGGAGCAACGATTACACGTACGGCTGGGGTTATTTCGCCGTCCTCGTGTGGACGGCCTTTAACTTTGTGGCCTTTTTTATCCTGGTGGGCCGGTCCTCGTCCTTTCGCATCCAACGTTTCTCGGGCACGGCGGCGCTCGTGCTGCTGGGCGGCGCGTTCTTTGCCATCTCATATGCGTTGCGCGTGCCCTGGGCATGGAGGCTCAACTTCTCGCTCATCTATTGCGTCTTGTGTGTGGTGGCGATGGAAATCTGTCTCGATTGCGGTGTCATTCCGTCATATCACGACATCGCCGGCATTTTCGACACCTTGCCGCTTGACCTCAAAGTTCTAACGCGCGACCTGCAGGAAGTCTATGCCACGCCAGTGTCAAAGCCAATGCCGGTAGGCGTGCGCGAGGAGTTGCGGACCCAGGCGCACGGCCGCGCCCATGCCTTTGCCGTGGCGTCCGATCCCGATGTGATGTACCGTGCCTTTCCACTGCTGGGCGGATCGGCCCTGCTTGCCCAAGACGTGTCGGATCTCAACGAGCTTAACCGTGAACTGGCACATCGTCGCATGGAGCTGCAGCGTCAAAACGAGCTGCTCGCCGCCGACTACGACTTTAAGACGCACCTGGCAGACCAAGAGGCCGAGACCTTGCTGGTCCAAGACGTGGACCAAGCGCTTGCCCGCGCGCTCGATGGGATGTACGACCTGCTGAGCTCGCTACCGCCGTTGACCGATGAATCGTCTTCGCACGAGCGTTACCGCATGCTGCAGCGCGCCAAGATGCTCGTCGCCTATTGCAAACGCAAGGGGTCGCTCACGTTGGCGCAGCACGGGGAGAGCGGTTTTGACCGCGACCGCATTCAGCTCATTGCCAACGAGCTCGCAAGCGACCTGCGCACCATCGATATCGATTGCGCCTCGATTATCGCCATACGGCGCCCGATGCACGCCAGTACGGTAAGCGCCCTGTACGACTGCGTGTATGACTTTGCGTTTTTTGCCTACACCACCGACCATCCGGCGCTTATGTATCACTTGGGCGATCATGACCGATGCAGTGTCGAGCTGCGTGCCGCGCTTTTTTCCAACGATGATGCAGATCTTTCGCAGACGCCTGCTGCGCAAGAGCTCGAAAGCGCTCTGCAAGGGCGCAACGTGGCATACCGCCTTGAGGGCGAGCCCGGCCAGCTGCGCATGATCGTCTTGATGCCGAGGGCGGGTGAGTGACGATGCAGATTTCGCTCATTCTTCCCCAAATCGTTGCGCTCGATGTTGTCTTTGCCCTGGCTGCGTGTCTGCAGACGATCCACGTCCCGCTCATCGCATCGCGCCGCTCGTCCTATAACCGTAAGGTGATTTGTGCCTACGAGGCGAGCCTTGTGCTTCACCTAATTATTTCGGCGCTCATCTTGTTCGCGTCGTCTGGCTCATATCTGGTGGCGCTGCTTGACGTTTGCGCCAGGGCAATGGGCGGAGCGTTGTGGCTCAATGCCGCAATCTTTGCCTATGGCGTGGTGCTTATGGTGCACTATCGTCGCCCCGTCATGCTGGTCGAGCTGCTGCTTGTTGTCGCCGTCACACCGCCGGTGGTTTTTGCCATGGGCTCGGCGTGGACCGTTGTCCTTATCGCAGAGGGAGCGTTCTTCCTGTTCCGTTCCATTGCGGCGCTCTTGATGGATGTCCGCAACCGCCAGGAGGATATCACTGCGTTCTCGACGATCGAAACCATCAACGTGATTCCCGTGGGCATCCTGTATCTGGACCCGAGGGGCCGTCCGCTGCTCATGAACCGCTGCATGCGAAAAAACCTGGTGGAGCTTCATATGCCCACCGACCTAGGCGATATGAGCGGTACATGGAACGACCTGCGCAAACTCAGCATGCAAATGCCCGAAAGCAGCCAGAACCGCGTGCGGATTAATCTGGACCGCTTTGGTGAGGCGCGGGCGGTGGTCGAGGTTTCTCCCGCCGAGATTCGCTTGTTTGTGCACGATGACGTTATGGTTTCGGGCCGCCTCTTCGAGCGCATTATCGGCCTGGATGTAACAGAGTATGCGCATGCCCATGATCGCCTGGCGCAAGCCAACCACCTGCTTGAGCTTGCGGGCCAAGAGCTCCAAGCCCAGATCGAAGAAGTCAAAAAAGTTGCTGACAATGCGGCCTATCTGCGTATGCGCGCTCGCGTGCACGACGTGATCGGGCAGCGCCTGTCCATCCTCCATCGTTATCTGGAGGAGGGGCGCCTGGATGACGAGTCACTCGAGCAGATCGACCCGCTGCTGCGCTCAATCGCTGCCGATCTGCGCAGCGGGGGCGACACCGAACCGGCAGAGCAACTGGGCGATATCGTCCATGCCTTTGGCCTGGTGAGCGTGCAGATCGATGTGGAGGGCGAGCTGCCAAGCGACGCGCGTGTCGCCGCAGCCTTTCTGCAGATTATCCGCGAGGCCTCGACCAATGCCACCAAGCATGCACAGGCGCATCGGGTCCACGTGCGTCTGTGGCAGGAGACGTCGGAAGACGGTGCTGTTGCGCGGGTGACCGTTTCTAACGACGGCGCGCCTGCACCCGTATCGTATCGCGAGGGAACGGGTATCCCAGGTATGAGGCATGTCGCACAGAATCTGGGCGGCAGCCTGGAAGTCCACACCGCCCCGCCCTTCACGCTTACGGTGTCCATCCCGCTCGCCTCCAGCGCCACGGTCCAAAGGAGAAGTTCATGATTCGCGTGTTAATCGTCGAAGACCAGGCTATCTTGCGCGAGAGCCTCGCGCGCTCCGTCGGCGACCAGCCCGATATGACCGTTGTTTCCGCCATTGCCGATGCTTCCGAGGCCTTGGGTGTCGCGCTCAAGGAGCGCCCGGACATGATACTGATGGACGTATGCACCGAGCATGATTCCAACGGCATCGTGGCGGCGGCGCGCATTAAAGAACAACTGCCCGAGTGCCGCGTCATTATCATGACGGGTATGCCCGAAATCACCTTTGTGGACCAGGCGCGCGAGGCGGGCGTCGACAGCTTTGTGTACAAGAACGTCGGTATCGACGAGCTATTCGCCGTGATGCGCTCCACGCTGGCGGGTTACTACACGTTTCCCAAGCCGCCCGAGAGCATCTTCTCGGGCACGGCGGCCCTCGACGATGTCGAGCTGTCGATCTTGCGCCTTGCCTGCGAGGGTAAAAGCCGCCGCGAGATCGCGGCCGAGCTGTTTATGAGTGAGGGCACCATCAAACGCCGCATCTCGGAGATTCTCAATAAGACCGGCTACGACAACATCATGCGCTTGGCCGTGCACGCAGTAACGGAGGGCAGCATCGTTCCCAACATGGAGCGCTAGCGCTCGTTACGCATCGGCATAAAGCGGCGGGGCCGCAGGATCAACTCCTGCGGCCCCGCCTGGCATGTGCGCGGATGTGTCCGCCAATCCGTGGCTATCGGTGTCTGCCGTTACGCGATGGTTGCGCTGTAGGAGGCGACGTCCTCGTAGGAATCGGTCAGGTAGGCATCGATGCCGATGGTCGTGTTGACGAGGTCGTCAAGGCTATCGAGTGTGCCGTTCGAGAAGGTGAACTCTTCGGTGGCGTTGGTACCGGGCATCAGGTGAGCCGAGAACCAGGGTTCCTTCATGGTGCCGTTGACGTTGGTCTTGCCGGAAGGAGCGTAGAAGGTCAGGTCCTTGTCGCTCTTGTTGGTGATGTTGACGACAAAGCCGATGTCGCCCCAGTCGTCCTTGAACTTCTCGGTGATGGTGATGGTGCACAGATCGTCATCGGCGACGGTGACGGCGGGGGAGATTTCGACACTCTGGACATCGTCGTCTTCGACGGCCTCATCGATTTCCTCTTCCTTCTCGGCGTTCTCGCGATCCTTCTTCACCGTACCGGACAGATCCTTGTCGGACTTCGTAAAGATAAGCTTGTCGCCTTCCACCTCGAGGACGAGCTTGTCGTCCTTGAGCTTCAGGTCGTGCGATTCATCTTCGGCGGTAATCGTTACGGTGGTGGCGTCCTTGGCCTCCCATTTCAGGTCGGCGACCTCAAGGAACATGTCGAGGACGCCCGTGCCGTCTTCGTCGAGGATCAGGATACAGTTGAGGCCCCACTCCTTGAGCATATCCATGTACTCATCGGTGAGCTCTTCGCCGTCCAAGGTTCCACCCGAGTACTGCCAGCTGCCGACGAAGTTGGCCTTGGGGTCTTTGCCGCCGCCGCTGCAGCCCGTCAGGGCAAAGGCGAGCGCCAGGACGCATGTCAGAAATGCGAGTACGGACTTTTTGAACGTTGTCTTCATGGTGTCCTCCTTCATCGAACGAAACCCATAGAAGCAAATGCGGGGGTGGCGGATCCCCCGCTCATTACCAGTTAGGGGCGCTAGGGCCTGGGCGTTCCGCAGTTGCTGCAGAACTTGCCGCCGTTTTCGCTACCGCAGTTGGGGCAGAACCACTTGGCCGGTGCGGGGGCGGGCGCGGGACTGCCGCACTCGGAGCAGAACTTGCCGGTGTTGGTGGCACCGCAGCTGCAGGTCCACGTGCCGGCCGCGGGTGCGGCGGCGGAGGCCGGTGCGGGGGCGGGCGCCGGAGCCGGCTGCGGGGCGGCCTGCTGCTGTGCCTGGCCGGCGGCGAACAGCTGGCTGGCATTCATGCCGCCCATGCCACCTGCCATGCCCATGCCCATAAAGCCGGCCATTGCGCCGTTGGGGTTAGCGGCCGCCGCGCGCATCGCGTCGCTCTGGGCGCTGGCGATGTTGGCTGCTGCCATGGTGGGATCGCGCATGACCGCGGCCTTCTGCAGGTCCTTGATCATCTGCTCGTCCTCTTGCGAGGCGGCGATGGAGTTAACGCCAAAGCTCACGATCTCGACACCACGCAGGTCGCGCCAGTCGGCCGAGAGGACCTCGTTGAGCGCGCGGGCGAGCTCGGTGGTGTGGCCGGGGATGGCACTGTAGCGGATGCCCATCTCCGAGATCTTGGCAAAGGCGGGCTGCAGGGCGGTGAGCAGCTCGGACTTAAGCTGGCTGTCGATCTTGTCGCGCGTATAGCTATCGGTCACGTTGCCGCATACGTTGGTGTAGAACAGCAGCGGGTTGGTGATGCGGTACGAATACTCGCCGTTGCAGCGCACGGAGATGTCGACGTCCAGACCAATGTTGTTATCGACCACGCGGAAGGGCACGGGCGAGGCGGTGCCGTACTTATTGCCGATAATCTCCTTGGTGTTGATGAAGTAGACACGCTGGTCCTTGCCCGTGTCGCCGCCAAAGGTAAAGCGGCTGCCGATATTGGCGAAGGTCTCCTTGATGGAATTGCCCAGGTTGCCGCTAAAGACGCTCGGCTCGCTGCCGGTATCGAAGACGAACTCACCGGGCTCCAGCGCGACTTCGATGATCTTGCCGTTTTGCACCACGAGCATGCCCTGGCCATCGTTGACGGCGATGACCGAGCCGTTGGAGATGACGTTGTCCTCGCCGCGCGTGTTGGAGCTGCGGCCACCGGTGCGTTTGCTGCCCTTGCAGGCCAAGACGTCAGCAGGCATCGATTCGCAGTAGATAAATTCCTTCCACTGGTCGGCCATGACGCCGCCGGCAGCTCCCAATCCAGCTTTCAAGAGTCCCATGGTGATCTTCCTTTCTCGTCAAAGGCCGGGTGGTTATTGGTCAGAATGACTAATCGTCCTTGTCGTCTTTCATGACAACGGTGGTCTCGGTGTGGCTGAAGGTGTCGTGCTTCTCGGTCAGGTCGAGCTCGCCACAATACTCATCGGCATGGGTTGCTTCGTTGGCCGTCTTGAGCTGGCCTACCAGTAGCACGTCTCCGATAATCACGATGATCAGCGGCGCGATGATGTTGATGAGGATACCCTCGATATCAAAGGTGAGGTAATCCGGATCGAAGGCGTATTCCCCCATAAAGAGAATCTGGGAGAGGATAAATCCGATCACGAAGAACAGCACCGAGGCGATGGCGAGCTTGGGCTTGGAGCAGGGGAGCTCGCCGACCAAGCGGCCGGTCTGGCCGTTCATGGCAAACAGGTAGCTCTTGCCGTTCCACGAGGTGGAGAGCATCCAGACGGGGAACAGGGCGTAGTCGCTGTCTTCCCAGGTGTAGTCGAGCTGCTTGCTTTCGACCGTGGCGTCGTCATACTCGTCGACGACGGTCTCGCGCAGGGCCGAGATCGTACTTTCTTCCATACGACGCTCGGCGCGCGCCTTGCAGGTCTCGCAGTCCTCGTCGTAACGGTTGGCGATGTAGCCGGGCATATATGCGACCGAGAACGGACGCAGCGCGTCGTAGTCAAACGGCTCGATGGCATCCATGTGGCCGTCGGGCATCTTGGACGATCCGTCGACGGGCACGCGCTTAAACGAGATATTGCCCTTGCGATAGGCATCGTAGTGGTCGGTGGTCGTGACGGTGCGGTCGGATTCCTCGGTCACGGTCTCGTTGGTCGCGTCAAAGTACACTTCGCCGTCAACGCGGGCGCCGTAGAGCCAAAACGGCACGTAGACACCTTGGACCTCGTCGATGTGGTTGCCGGTGACAAAGCTCTTGGGCAGCAAGATCTTGCCCTTGTAGTGTTCCTTGAGTGCGGCCGTGACGTCGTCGCGCCCGAGCTTAAACGGAATCACCAGGTCGGGCGAGAAGTCGCCAGAGAGCTGGCCGGGCGCCACGGCGGAGTTGCCGCAGTACGGGCAGGTGGTGACGGCGACGGTGCCGTCGGACACGAGCTCGGCGCCGCACGACGAGCAGATGTAGCCGGCGTTTTGGGCGAGCTCCTGCACCGCGTCGTCGGCGAGGGGCTTTGGCGTTGCGGCTGCCGCATCGGCTTTGGCGTCGGCCTTGTCCTGGCGCTCGCGATAGAGGGCCTCGACTTCTTCGACTTCAAAGCGCGAGTCACAGTAGTCGCAGACGAGCTTTTGCTCGGCGCTTGCAAAATGTAAGGGGCCACCGCAGGCAGGGCACTGATAGTTAACGCTCTCGAAGGCCATGATCGGTCCTTTCGCTGCCGGAGGCTATGCGCCGATGGCGCCGCCGCAGTATTCGCAGCGCCCACTGGCATCGGGAATGGTGGTTGCACCGCAGAAGGGGCAGGTCACCGCGGTCTTGGGGGCCTTGGCGGCCACGACGCTGTCGCGCGTCTCCTGGCGCAGCTGCACCAGCGCGTCGCGGACCTCGGTTGCCTGGCGCTTGGCCTCGCGGTATTCGATGGAGCCGCGCTGATCGATGGTGGAGTCGTTCACGCGCAGGTTGATCTCGGTAAAGTACGGCGTGTTGACGTGGATGGTCAGATTAAAGTCGTAATCCAGGTCGTAGCGCGGCGGGTTGTAGCTCTCGCGCTCGCCGTCCTTGGTCTCGCGATAGATCTCGGTGCGATGCTCGTCGATATCCATATCGCAGCCGAGTACCTGCGAGAACTCGATGATGTCGGGATTGGCGTCGCGCCAGCGGCTCTGCGAAGTGATGATCAGCAGGCCCGCGTCCTCATCGAGCATAATATTGGTGCGCCCGGCAGAAAGCGTGCGCGTGGGGTTGAACGAAGACAGGCGTTCGGCGTTGGCCTCGCGGTAGGCGAGTTGCTCACGGATGTCGTCCGCGGTGCTGGAGCGATAGCCGTGAAAGTAGGGGGAGAGCTTGCCGGCGCACTCTTTGCACAGGTAGCCTTCATTGATTTTTGTCTTACCTAGAAGTCCCAGCTCGGTACCGCAAATCGCGCACTCTTTCTTCTCGAACATCTTGTCAAAGAAGCCCATGGCTGCCTCCCATCAACTGGTAGCGTGTGTCACTTTTGATGATGGGGGAGTGCGCGATCCTTCGCGATACCCAGACGGCTCAAGGAGTCTCCACAACTGGGACACATGGCCCATTTTTCATCCGACACATAGGGACACTCCTTGCTGCGGGTAGTCATTGGGCACTCATTGGGGACGTACTTAAATGAGTGGCAGCTGGGGACACTCCTGGCCGAGCTAGAGGCCGCGCGTGTCCCTTCTGGTCCATGAGGCTCAAAACCGCGGTGTGACGTGAACGGCTGGGGTCAAATTTGCAGCATTTCGAGCTCGGCTTCGATATTGAGACTGGTTCTTTATTAAAATAGATTTCCAGACAATTGAGCGGCTGGGGGTTAACCATGAGGGACATGGGAGACACAACTGCATATCTGCGTCGGGGCATTCGGGAGATTATATGCCTGGCGCTGTTCTTCTTCACGTTTTTGGCGTGCGAGTATCTCTTTAATGTGCGCATGGCCGAGTTCGTGTCTCCGAACGAGGTCGTTATTTATGAGAGCCTTGTCCTCGGCGCGAGCGTGATTGGCTTTTTTGTGCGTCCCATTCTGTATTATCACCGTCCCCATGCCATCGACGCAACGAGTGACGTCACGGGCGTTTTGCTGGTGGCGGCATTGCTGCTGTTGATTATGGCGGTTCAGGTTGAGGTAATAATTGCCGGCGGTTTGGTGGCGTGCTGTGCGCTGGGCTACTGCGGATCGACTGCCCACGCAAACTTTGCGCGGCGCTTTGCGCGAACGCCTTGCTTGGCGCGCGCCGCCGCACTTTCTTACGCCATGGGCGTTCTGGTGCAGGTCCTCAACCACATGGTGATGCCTGTCGGTATTCCTCAGCAGGCTGTTCTGGTCGTTTGTGCGATCGTGCAGGTGGCGTTGCTCCACGGTGCCCGACGCGCCAAACTGCGCGACGAGTCCGATCCCAACTTTGAACCCAGCGTTGCCGGACTTTCGGTAGATGCTTTGGAATATGGCGCCAAGTGGCAAGACGATCCCAAGGCAAAGGCGGCATTCCGCCGCGCCGTAGTTCGCCTGACCGTGGCGACGGTGTATCTTTCCGGCGTATTCGCCGCTCTCAACGCGGGCCTCACGACCTTGCATGCTGTCGGAGCCGTCGATTTGGGCGATTGGCCGCGCCTACTGCTTGTCGTGAGCTCGTTGGCCGCTGGCGTCCTATTTGACCTGCACGGCCGTTCGTATATGAATATCGGCATGACATGCGCCGCCATGTTGTCCACGCTTTCGTTCTTTGTGCTCATCGTCGACGGCAATGGCGGCAACGAGCTTGTTGCCACGATCATCTTTTATCTGGGCTCAGGCTTCTTTGTGGTGTTCTTTACCACAAAATATGCCGCCGTCTCGCTCTATGCGCGCTGGTCATATTTTTGGCCGTGCATGGGTCGCGTCGTCAACAACGTGTGCTCGATGTTCGTGACGGCGCCGGCAGTGGCGATCATCTCGAGTCAAAACGTGCTGACTGCGGTCGGCGCGGCGCTCGTGATGTTTGTGGGCATTGCGATTACGCTGCTGGGACAGTTGGGGCAACGAGCCGATGACGCCGTGATACGGGACGAGCTGGCGCCTGCCACCGATGATCTTGGTGGGGATCTTGCGCCCACATGCTCCGACCCCGAGCCCGTGGAGGTAGCGGAGCTCACGTCCGATGAACGCCTCGATGCCTTCGTCGCCACCTTTGAGCTTACAGAGCGCGAGCGCGATATTCTTGAGGTCTTGGTCGTTTCGGACCAGAGCGTTCAGGACATCGCCACAACGCTCTTTCTTTCGCGCTCCACGCTCTATCGCCACATTTCCTCGATCAACAAAAAGGCCGGTACCGCCTCGCGCGTGGCCCTCATCAACTTCTTCTGGTCCTGGACACCCAAGGACTAGCTAATCTCCCAATAAGTTGCGGTGGAATAGTCCCTAAATTAAAGTCACGGGGCTTTAAACAGGAACTATTTCACCGCAACTGCTGGGGGGATAGACTGCGGCGGCGGCAGAGGCAACGGCAGCGGCGTTGGCAGCTGTGGTAGTGGCAACGGCAGCTGGCAGGGTGTTTTCCGTCTACTTGCTACAGCAGCTCGCCGTGGCGGGCAATGTAGCGGCGCTTTGCCAGCTGGGTGAGCGCGATATAGGCGGTAACGATGCCAATGAGCAGCCCAAAAAAGCTCGTGGGCAGCGGCATGAGGCCGAGCGCATCGGCGATGGGGCTTGCCGGCAGCCAGGTGACGAGCGCCAGGCCCAGCACGGTAAGAACGCACAATGCGGGCGCGGCGTGGTCGCGCGGGCTCGGCAGATGCGGGGAGCGCAACATGTGGACCACGAGTGTCTGCGACCACATGGACTCGACAAACCAGCCGCTCTGGAAGAGCGCAGCAAAGGTCGCCATACCCGCGACGTCGCCCGCGGCGGCAAGCTCGGACCAGCTTGCGTCCACGGCGGCGGGGCACACGACAAAGAAGAGCGCAGCGAAGGTCACGATGTCAAACAGCGAGCTCACGGGGCCCAGCTCGAGCATAAAGCCCTTGATGGACGCGGCGTCCCAGACACGCGGGCGGGCAGTCCAGGCGTCATCGACGGTGTCCCACGGCAGTGCGATGCACACGATCTCGTAGACCAGCGACAGCAGTACCAGCTGCAGGGCGCTCATGGGCAAAAACGGCAAGAACAGGCTCGCGACGGTCACGGACAGCACATTGCCAAAGTTGGAGCTCACCGTGGTCTTGAGGTACTTGAGCAGGTTGCCGTAAGTGCGGCGGCCTTCGATGATGCCGCGCTCGAGCACGCCCAGGTCCTTCTGAAGCAAGATGATATCGGCGGATTCCTTGGCAATATCGACGGCCGAATCGACCGAGATGCCGCAATCGCTCGCACGCATGGCGGCGGCGTCGTTGATGCCGTCGCCCATAAAGCCCACGGTGTGGCCGAGCATCTCGCGCATGACACGTACCAGGCGCGCCTTCTGCAGCGGCGAGAGCTTGGCGAAGAGGTGGGTTTTCTCGGCGCGCTCGGCAAGTTCGGCGTCATCGAGCGCATCGATCTCGGAGCCGAGCAAGACGTTGCTCGCATCGATACCAATCTGCTCGCAGACGGTGGCGGCGACGCGGTCGTTGTCGCCGGTTAGGACCTTGACCGCCACGCCCTTGGCCTCGAGGGCGGCGACGGCGCCCGCGGCACTTGCTTTGGGCGGATCGAGGAAGGCCAAAAAGCCCATCAGCACCATGTCGCACTCGTCGGCGATGCCAAACTCGCCCACGCAGCGCGGATTGGTCTTCTGCGCCACGGCAATTACGCGTAGGCCCTCAGCGTTAAGTCCGACGATCTGCTTGCGAATCTGGGCGAGCTTCTCGTCGGTGAGCGGCTGAGCGATGCCATCGATCTCGACAAAGGAGCAGATCTCGAGCATTTCCTCGGCAGCGCCCTTGGTAACCATCTGGGTTTTGCCTTGGGCGTCGGCGACAACTACGCTCAGGCGACGGCGCGAGAAATCGAAGGGAACCTCGTCGACCTTGGTATAGCGGTCGCGCAGACTCTGGCCCAGCATAGAATCGGGCACGACGGTCGAGGGCGTCACATCGGCACGGTCGATTACGGCCAGGTCGATAAGGTTTTTGAGGCCGGTTTGGAAGAAGCTATTCAAAAATGCATGGCGCAGCACGCGTGCGTCTTCGTTGCCGTCGGTGCTGAGATAGCGCTCGAGCACGATGCGGTCTTCGGTGAGGGTGCCGGTCTTGTCGCAGCACAGGACGTCCATCGCTCCGAGGTTTTGAATCGCCGGCAGCTCCTTGACGATAACCTGGCGACGGGCGAGGTCCTTGGCGCCCTGCGACAGGCTCGTGGTCACGATGACGGGAAGCATCTGCGGCGTGATGCCCACGGCCACGCTCGTGGCGAACAGCAGCGCGTCGATGACGTTGCCCTTGGTGGCGGCGTTGATGGCAAAGACGGCCGGCGCCATAACGAGCATCAGGCGCACCAGCAGCATGGAGACGCTCGAGACGCCGCGGTCAAACGCGCTCTTTTCGCCGCGCCCGTTGAGCATCTTGGCGATGCCGCCCAGGTAGGTGTCCGAGCCGGTGGCAACGACAAGCGCCATGGCGGCGCCGTTTTGCACGGAGGTGCCGGTAAAGACGATGTTCTTGCAGGCAGAGAGTGGCAGTGCGGAGCCGTCGGCGCCCTCGACGACGGTGACGGCGGTGGTCTTCTCGACGGCCTCGCTCTCGCCGGTGAGTGCGGACTCGATCACAAACAGGTCGCGCGCGGTGATGATGCGGGCATCTGCCGGCACCATATCGCCGGCAGAGAGACGGATTACATCGCCGGGGACGAGCTCGTCGAAGGGGATCTCGATGCGCTCGCCGTCGCGCAGGGCGGTGCAAGTGTTGGAGACCAGGTCCTTGAGGGCCTCGGCCGCATTGCCGCTGCGGGCTTCCTGGATAAACTTCATGCCGCCCGATACCAGCAGCATGGTGCCGATGACGATGACCGTGGAGGGGTCGCGCTGCGGTTCGGGCACGGCGAGCACGTCGATGTAGAGCGAGACCAGTGCGAGCGCGGCGAGGATGCCGGCGAAGGGATCGATGAACGCGTCGGCGATGCGGCGGGCGAGCGTTTTGGTCGTTGCCTCGATGGTGTTGGGGCCGACGGCGTTCAGGCGCTCAGTTGCCTGCTCGACGGTGAGGCCGTTTGCCGTGGCGTCAAGCAGTACGAGGGCGTCCTCGGCACTATGGGTGGCGGCGAATATGGTGTTCTTGGACAGGCCGGTATGAGCGGCAGGGCGCGCCGTGCGGCGGCGCTTGGAGATGGCTTCGAGTACCGTGACGGTTTTGAGCATCAGCATAGGGTCCTCCTTGTTGAGGGGAGTTAGCGTACGTGTCGTATTTGCTTCAAAAAACCTAGATGTCGCTCACGTCAAGCTCTTGAGCCCACAAAGGGTGCAGCGCGCCTTTGCGGTGGTTTTGGCGATCTGCCGGTGGCGTTTATGCGTGTGCGGAGTCCTCGCGGCGTGCCGAGGGCGACATGCAGGTTTTTCGACTAGGACTGCCTTCCATGGCACACCTCCTAAAGGCTGAGCGCAGCGCGCTTTGGGTATCTCGTACCCCTTTTTAATCCGCCCGTATTCTTGATGAGGGGGTTTGACATGTCAACCCCATTGTTCGGAAAACCATTCCCCCTGACAAAGCCTTTACAGAATGCCGTGGCCCCAAAGCGCGCCCGCATCGACGCTTCGCCTGCGCTAAACTGGAAGGCACGTACGCGATTACGAGAGGAGCCCGCATGGAGGCTTACAAGCAAGAGTTCATCAAGTTTATGGTCGAGTCCGACGTCCTTAAGTTCGGCAGCTTTACGCTCAAGAGCGGCCGTCAGTCCCCGTTCTTTATGAACGCCGGCGCTTACGTGACGGGCTATCAGCTCAAGAAGCTGGGCGAGTATTACGCCCAGGCCATCCACGATAACTTTGGCGACGACTTTGATGTGCTGTTTGGACCGGCCTACAAGGGTATTCCGCTGGCCGTCGTGACCGCAATTGCCTACCACGAGCTGTACGGCAAGGAGGTCAAGTACTGCTGCGACCGCAAGGAGGCCAAGGACCACGGTGCCGATAAGGGCAACCTGCTGGGTTATGAGCCCAAGGACGGCGACCGTGTGGTCATGGTCGAGGACGTTACCACCAGCGGCAAGTCCATCGACGAGACCTATCCCAAGGTCAAGGCTGCTGCCGATGTCGAGATCAAGGGCCTGATCGTGTCCCTCAACCGCATGGAGGTCGGCAAGGGCGGTGTGACCACCGCGCAGAAGGAGATCGAGGCCAAGTACGGTTTCCCCGTCGCGAGCATCGTCTCCATGGCCGAGGTCGTCGAGACCCTCTACAACCACGAGATCGACGGCAAGGTTGTCATCGATGACGAGCTCAAGACCGCCATCGACGCCTACTACGAGAAGTACGGAGTCAAGTAGGTTCCGCCGTTCTGCCGAACGGCGGACCGGTCGACGCTGTGCGGGCCGCATTTGGACAATCTGACGTTCAACTTCAAGGGCGCGACCAGAAGGTCAGCGCCCTTTCGTTTCACGTCACCTTGCCTCAAATGCGACCCGCTCGCTGTCCGTTCTCTACCTGCGGCGTCGTCTTGCTCCGAATGCGGCCCGTTCGCTGCCGTTGCCAAGGCATCGGCGTTGCCGGACTAGTCATTGGGGACGTTCATAAATGACTACTCAGGAATGAGCGTGGATAATCTCCCGTTTTTGGCCTGTGTGCGGGCTCAAAGTGGGAGATTATCCACGCTCGCTTTAATTTGCCTGGGCTGCGATGCCTATCTAATCGGCTCGGCGTCTTCCCTGAGAATCGAAAGATACTCTTCATACCCGTACTGCCGGTATCTCTGTCTTGACTCGTCGAGCGGACGGAGGATACCCAATTCTTCAAATGATTTGACGAGCGAGCTCGCGGTACTCCTGCCGATATCGAGTTGGGCAGCGATGAATGCGGTGTCGACGATGGGGTGCTCTTCAAGAATGCCCAACAGCCTTTGCCCGTTTGCAGCAGTCCTTCCGAGATTTTCGGTAATGGTTGCTGTGGAACGGTTATGGAGGTCAACAAGGTTTTTTAAAGACCCTACCGAGTCCTTCGCACTTTCGAGAAGACTGTTGCAGAAAAACTCTATCCATTCCTCGTAAGTGCCTCTCTCCCTTACGGATGTGAGTTGCCGGTAGTACTCGCTTCGATTTTTCTTGAACTGGAACGATGGATAGAACAAGCAAGAATGAAGAACGCCATCATTGATGAGCATAAGTGTAATGAGAAGCCTGCCCAGGCGACCGTTTCCGTCTAGGAATGGATGGGCAGTTTCAAATTGGTAATGGACGAGCGCCGCCCGCACAATCGGATCCATTTCGACTTGAGGCTCATTGATAAAGCGTTCGAGGTCCTGGAGCGTGTTACTCAAATCTTCAATGTTTGGAGGGACAAACGATGCGGTTGCAATGGTGCAGCCTGAGGGGCCAATCCAGTTTTGTGAGGAGCGCAGCTCGCCTGGATTCTTCTCCGTTCCGCGCACTCCGTCCAGCAGGACCGCATGAACTTGCCTAAGAAGTCTCGTGCACAAGGGCATCTTTTTGAGCAGTTCTACGCCGCGGTCGACAGCATGGACGTAATTCACGACGTCTGCGACATCTTTATGATGGAGTTGTGTTTGCGATGGACTAAGTAGGTCGTCAAACGTGCACTGGGTTCCCTCAATTTGCGAAGAAAGGAGTGCTTCTTTGCGCACGTACATTGTCAGATACATATCGGCGTTGGGAACAAAGTAGAGCATGCCTTCAAGCTCTCCAAGCTTTCGTGAGCATGCGGAAAGCGTGCGATAGGTTTCCTCGGTGAGGTTTAGCTGCCTCAATGATTGCAAGGGCGTTGGAAAAAACGAATAGTAAGCCAATTTCCCCGATAGATTATTGCGGAGCGTTCCCTGGCCGTTCTCCTCGATTTGCATCGCGCCCTCCATATCTTTAGTGCCGGAAACTCGTTATTAGGCCAATCATATCAATTCTAATAACGAGTTTAAGGATTAAATAGTTATTAGAATTGATGTAAACAATCTAATGATGAGAAGTCGTTATTACTTGACCATGGAGCTCGGCTTGGTACAAGGGGGGTTATCCAAAATGAGCGTGGATAATCTCCCGTTTTTGGCTCGGTGACGGCCTCAAAGTCAAAGCGGGAGATTATCCACGCTCGTTAGTTAAGCGTCCGAAAATCCACACTCGCCAAACCTACCAAAAAGGGACGGTTTTATTTTGGCGCGTTTCGGTCGGTATCAGGAAGTGTCAGGGACGGGGCGGCGGCGGTCCGTGGGCGCGAAAAGAAGTGTCGGGTTTGGCGCGCCCGCTTCTGCCTGTCCCGCGTGTGGGCGATACTCGGCTTATCGAACCGCGATGCAAAGGAGACGCTCATTCCACGAGCGCTACCGGGAAGGGCTCGCGATTCGAGTCCCCACCTTAGCATTTGAACCATTTGGCACTATAATTACCGTAGGCATGCGCACAACGTTGCGCTTAATCAAGAGGAGAAAACGTATGGGTCTGTTTGACATGTTCAAGAAGAAGGCTGAGCCCGCGGCTGCCGCTGCTCCGGCCTCCATCTCTGCTTCTGCTAGCGCCGACGTGCTGTGCTCGCCCGTCAAGGGCAAGGTCATCAAGATGGCCGACGTGCCCGATCCCGTCTTTGGTGGCGAGGTTCTGGGCAAGGGCTGTGCCGTGTGGCCCGAGGACGATCTGGTCTACGCTCCCTGCGACGGTAAGGTGACCGTCACCATGGGTCACGCCGTGGGCTTGCAGTCCGATAGCGGCATCGAGGTTCTGGTGCACGTTGGCGTCGATACCGTCAACATGAACGGCGACGGCTTCGAGGGCTTCGTCAAGGCCGACGACGTCGTGAAGGCCGGCCAGCCCATTCTCAAGATCGACCGCGCCAAGATCGCTGCTGCCGGTTACAAGGACTGCGTCGTCGTGGCCGTGTCCAACACCGCCGAGTTTGCCGATGTCGAACTCGCCGTCGAGGCCGACTCTGCTGTCGCCGCCGGTGACGCCATCGTTAAGGTCGTCCGCAAGTAAACTGCGGCATCCAAAGGATGTGCAAGGGTGGTCGGGTTTTCCGGCCACCTTTTTTATTGCACCGCGGGAAAGCGTTTTATTGCACGTTGGGCGGGCTTGCAAACCGTTCGGACGCTAAAACGAACCGACCGTGCCTTCGCGTTGCCGAGGGTGTTCATAAGCGGATACTATGGGCTTACTTATTACAACGTGCGCCGCGTCTGGGAAGCACGGTGCCGCTTATTGGGAGGAACAACATGAAAAAGAAGCTGCTGCTTGCGCCCCTCATGGCCGTCTTGGTTGCATGCGTGGTCGTGCTTTCCGGCTGTGGAGGTCCTTCGGTTGAGGAGCTCATCACCGAGGATCTTACGACGCAGTTTGACGAGGTCAAGAACGGTGGCGACGACTTCCTTTCTGGTCTGGAGGAAGCTTCGGGCGACGAGTTCGAGCAGCTGGGTATCGATCCCAAGGAGTATGCCAAGACCTATCTCGAGGGCTTTGACTACAAGATCGGCGACGTGACGGTCGACGAGGACAAGGGTGTCGCGACCGCCGAGGTCTCTATCACCTGCAAGTCTATGAACAAGATCGTCGAGGACTTCTCCACCCAGTATCAGGAGAAGGTCGCCGCGCTTGACACGGTTCCTTCCGATGACGAGCTGTACAAGATGGCCGGTCAGGTTATGGTCGATGTGACCAAGGCCACCGAGCCCAGGAAGACCACGGTTATCTTCAAGTACACCTGCAACGACGACGGCGAGTGGTCTGCCGACGACTCCGTCAGCTCCGAGATGATGGATGCAATGCTGAGCTAGGGGGTTACGCGGTTCTACGAACCGCGTAACCAGTTGACGCTGCGCGCCGCCCAGGACGACAATTTGTCATTCAAAAGGCGAGGCATGACCAGAAGGTCTATGCCTCGCCTTTTTCATGCCAACTTGTTCGTCCTGGACGTCGCTCGCTGTCCATCCTCTACCTGCGTCGTTGCCATGGTGCGGCACTTGTAGTCATTGGGTGTTCCTATAGTTTTGTCAACCGTCGGGGCTACTCCCGGTAGGGCACCCGGTCGCGCATCACGGCGTATATCGCCCTGAGCCGCTTCCTCGCGACGGCCTTGAGCGCCCGCCCGTGCCCCATGCCCCGCGCCCTGCAGGCCCGGTAGTACTCGCCGTAGCGCCCCGAGGACCTCACCAGGCTGTTGCACGAGAAGATCAGCAGGGACTTGAGCCTCGCGTCGCCGCGCCTGGACGCCCTGACCGACCTCACCGACGTGCCGGAGCTCCTCACCCTCGGGGCTATGCCGCAGTACGAGGCCAGGTGGTCGTGGTCCGGGAACCTCCCGATGTCGACCGACACCGCGAGCTGCGCCGCGGTCCTCGGGCCGATGCCGGGCACGGTGAGCAGGCACGCGTAGGTCTCGTCGCCCTCGAGCAGCGCCGCCGTCTCGGCCTCGAGGGCCCCGGCCTCGTCGAGGGCCTCCGATATCCGGGCGGCCAGGAACCTGACCTGCCTGTTCTCGGCCTCGACGAGCGCCGGCGGGGGCGCGGTGGAGGCGGCCGCGGCCTCCCCGGCGGCCTCGGCCCGCGGGCCCTCGGCCCCGGAGCGGGCGATCCCCCACGCCCCGCCGAACCCGGCGAGCAGCTCCAGCCACCGCCGGTCCGACAGGTCGACCGCGGCCTCGAGGGCCGGGCAGGACTCGAGCAGCACCGCGTGTTGATGTTCACTAAGAAGTGGTCCGAGTGATCACCGGGAAATAAGCACCGTGAGCACGAAAAATTGAGCAGTTTAAGCAAGAGGGCCACGCCCCGGGGACCGGGGCGCGGCCCTCGCCGTATGGTTTCCCCGGGCGGTTACTTTGGCGAGCCCGCCCGGGAAGGATGGAGGAGATGACCGTGCCCCTGGACACAGTGAATGATATACTGGTCGACGACGACGAGCGTGCCGGCGGGCGCGGAGGCGAACAGCGCGTCGAGCTCGGCCTCCCTGTTGCGGACGGGGGCGCTGGCCAGCACCTCCCCGTCGCGGTCGATCAGGCAGGCCCAGTGCGATGACTTGCCGACGTCCAGGCCGAGCACGGCCGCGGGTCTGGTGGATGGCGCTTTCACGGTGGTATCCTTCCGGTAGTCGTTCGACCGGATGGCCTCCCCCTCGGCACTCACATTACCAGCCGCGGCGCCTGCCCGGCACTTTCCTATCAGCCGTCGGGGGCGGCGCGTCCCGCGCCGGCAGCACCCAACGGGCCCTCTCGGGGGCAGGGACGTTCGGCCGTGCGCGGGCGCCCGGTCGGCGGCCCGTTCTGGGCGCGCCTCAATCGTAGCCCGAGACGGTCCCGGGCTGACAATTTCGACTGTAATGGACGTTCTTAAA